>JBFMFH010000011.1:0-60625 GCA_040752275.1 Acidobacteriota bacterium | reverse complement strand
GACGGTGATCCCGAGCGGGTGGCGCCGGACGGGCGCCCGCCGCGGCGGAAGACCCTCAGCCGTGGTCATGTTTGTGGGTCTGAGCAGCGGTGGGCTGTCCGGCGACAGGACCCGCGAGGGAAGGACCACAGACGAGCGCTGAGCGATCAGCACCTCAGCAATCGGCACCTCACGGGCGACGAGACCGGTGGGCGGCCGTTCGGGCCACACCCTATTCTGTCTCCTGTCTTCTGTCTCCTGCCTTCTGTGCTGCCTTGATCCGCCTCTCCGCCGGCGGCCGCACGGCTTTCACCGGAACGGCGGCCGTGAGGCGATTCGTGCCCCACTGTTGCGCGATCGCAAACAGGTTGCTGAAGAACCAGTAAATGACCAGGCCGCTCGGCGCCCACAGGAACATTCCGGTGAAGACGATCGGCATGAGCATCATCATCTTCTGCTGCATCGGATCCGCGGTCGACGGCGTCATGCGCTGCTGGAGCACCATCGTCGCCCCCATCATGACCGGCGTCACATACCACGGGTCATGCCGCGAGAGGTCGGTGATCCAGAAGACGAACGGCGCGCCGCGGATCTCGATCGCCACCGAGAGCAGCGAGTAGAAGGCAAACAGCACCGGCATCGTCAGCAGCATCGGCACGCAGCCGCTGGCCGGGTTGACCCCGCGCTGCTTGTAGAGCTCCATCAGCTCCTGGTTCATCTTCTGGCGGGCAGGATCGGCGGCCTTGAGCTTCCCGTAGCGGTCCTGGATCGCTTTCATCTCGGGCTGCAGCGCCTGCAGCTTCTTCATCGAGACGAAGCTCTTGTGGCGCAGCGGGAAGAGGACGAGGTTGATCAGGAACGTGAGGACGATGATCGACCAGCCATAGTTGCCGATGTACGCGTTGATGCCCTTGAGCGCCTTCAGCAGCGGGACGGCCAGCCACGCGAACATCCCGAAATTGACCGATTTCACGAGCTGCGGGTCGATGCTCTGCAGCAGGTCGAAGTCCTTCGGCCCCACGAAGAACCGGACGCTGGCCCCCTGGCCCGTGGGATTGACGCTGTAGCTCACGAAGTTATGGGTCTTGCCGGCGCCATCCGGCACCGCCACGGCTTCGTACTCGATGCGGGCCGTGTCTCCGTCCAGCAGGGCGCACGACATGAAGTACTGATCGTCGACGCCAGCCCACCGGAACTCGCCCTCGCGGACCGGCTGCGTCACGACGGACTTCGCGTCGATGCGCACGACATCGCCGGCATGGAACAGCGTCCCTTGGGGTTTCTGGGCGTAGCTCGTGCCCGAACTCTTCTCGATGTCGCCCGGACCAGGCCCAAGGGCCAGTGAGACATTCCTCGGCTCCCCGTTGACGGTCACATCGGCGCTCACGTTCATCATGTAGGTCGCCGGTGTCAGGGTGAAGGTCTTCCGGACGGAGAGTCCTCCCTCGTCGCCGTACTCGAAACCGAGCGTCACCGTGCCGTCCGGTTCCTCGCCGATCACGCCCATGCGGTCTGCCTTGAACAGCGCCGTGTTCATGCGGGCATCGAGATCGCCGTCGCCGGTCTCGACCATGAACGGCCGCGTCGCGCTCTCGTGGTTCTGAGGCACCAGATCCACCGCTTCGCCCTGGTCGTCGCGATACGTCTTCAGGCGCCAGCTCTTCAGGTGGGCACCCCGGTTGGAGAAGACGGCTCGAACGGTCGCGCTCTCGATGACGATGTCCCGCTCGGCGCCTTCCCCCACCCGGGATGCTGGCCCGGGCTCGGATGGCCCCACGGGCGCTGCCGCTTGGGCCTGCTCTGCGGAGGGCGGCCGGGAGGACCCGCGCCCCGCCACGCGGCTCGTGTCCCCGGCTTCGGGCCGCTGGGCGGGCGCCGGCTGCGGCTTGGGAGGTGGAGGCGCCAGGAACGACTGGTACAGATACAGCACCAGAAAGGAGAGCACGACGGCGATGAGGACGCGTTTTTCCATATCAGCGGCAGTGACACATGCCGGGACTCGGGACTCGGGATCCGGGATCCGGGTCGTCTGCGGCTCCGGCGCAGGACATCAGTCCAGGAGTCGCGCCCACAGCCCCTCGCGGCTTGTCCGGGACCGGATCCAGCCCGGACCCACCCCACGGGTGGCAGCGGGCAAGGCGCTTGAGGCCCAGGACGACACCGGCCAGGGCCCCGTGCCGGCTGACGGCCTCCGCCATATAGTCGGAACACGAGGGGAGATACCGGCAGGATCCCGCGAACAACGGCGAGATCAGCAGCTTGTAGAGCCTCAGGGCCCCCACGACGACGTGTGCGGCAGGAGGATCACTCTTCACGGTTCTTGCGTATCCGGCGGCGCAGCAGGCCGCAAAAGTCGGCCTCGATGGCCTCGAATCTCGCTTCCAGCAGCGTCCGCCTCGGGATGACGACGATGTCCAGCGCCACGCGCGGCTTGTTCTGCCGGAAGACTTCACGGACCATCCGCTTCGCCCGGTTGCGCTCGACGGCGCACCCGAGCTTCCGGGTGGCTGCGATGCCCAGACGTGGCCATCCCGCGGCGTTGCCCGCCAGGAACATGGTCATGTAACGTCCGGAGAGTCGCGTGCCGGTGTCGTAGATCGTCTGATACTCCCGCCGGCGACGGATCCGCTCGACAGGCAGGAACCGCTGCGAGCCCGGCACCGGCGTCGGCGGCTGGCCCGGCGGGGATTCGATGGGCGCCACACGGCCCCCTTCGGGCCCCTACTCCGACGACACGGTCAGGCGCTTGCGGCCCTTCGCCCGGCGGCGCTTGATGACCAGTTGCCCGTTCTTGGAGGCCATGCGGGTCAGAAACCCGTGCGTCTTCTTCCGGTGACGAATGTTGGGCTGAAATGTTCGCTTCATAAGGAACTTTTCATACTACCGGGCAATTGCACACAGGTCAACTTCGCACGGCAAGAAGCATTGGCCGGCGGCCCCAAGGCTGTGCTACAGTCCCTACACCCTGTTGAGCGCCCCGGCGTACTTTTCCACACCTGTGGAAAAATATGTGGAAAAGACCGGAGGCGAAACCCAGGCGCAGGCCGGAAATCATGGGGTTTTGCTGCGTCGTGCTGCGGATTCCTTGCCCTACTGTCCCCGCCGGCGGGCGAAAATCCGTAACCTGTACATTCTAGTTGTCTTAGCAGGACGCCTTCCGCCGATGGACAGCACGAACGTGTGGGACGAGGTCCTGAGCCGTATCGAGACCAAGGTCAATCGGTACACCCTCTACGCCTGGTTCAAGCCAACGTCGCTCGTTTCGGACGAGGGCTCGACCATCTCCGTGCGCGTGCCGCACTACCTCTTCCGGGACTGGCTAACGAAGCACTATGCCGGCCTGATTGCCGAGGCGTTGGCCGAGGTCAAGCGGGCCGGAACTCAGGTTGTGTACATGACCGAGGCCCCCGGCGAGGTGCCGGTCCCCGTCGAGGCGTCGCCACCCATCGACCTCGAGTCCGAGCTGCCGGAAGCTCAACTGGGGCTGCTGTCAGCGGAGCCGACATCGGGGTCGGGGCTGAATCCCCGGTACGCGTTCGAGACCTTCGTGGTGGGCCCATCGAACCAGTTTGCCGAGGCGGCGTGCCGCGCCGTCGCCGAGGCCCCGGCACGGTCCTACAACCCGCTCTTCCTGTACGGCGGCGTTGGCCTGGGGAAGACGCACCTCATGCACGCCATCGGGCACTACGTCCTGAAGCAGAGCCCTCGCTTCAAGCTCACCTACATCTCGGCCGAGCGCTTCATGAACGAGATGATCAACGCCGTCCAGAACGGTCGCATCATCGACTTCCGCGAGCGCTACCGCTCGGTGGATGTCCTGCTCATCGACGACGTGCAGTTCCTGGCGGGCAAGGAGGGGACGCAAAACGAGTTCTTCCATACCTTCAACGCGCTCTACGACTCGCAGCGCCAGATTGTGATCAGCAGCGACTGTCCCCCGAACGAGATTCCCTCGCTCGAGGAGCGCCTGCGATCGCGGTTCGAATGGGGCCTCATCGCCGACATTCAGCCCCCGGATCTCGAAACGAAGACCGCCATCTTGAAGAAGAAGGCCGAGGCTGAGGGCGTTCCGCTCCCGGACGCCGTCGCCATCCACATTGCGGAGAAGATCAAGTCGAACATCCGCGAGCTGGAAGGTTCGCTCATCCGCTTGATTGCCTATGCATCACTGAGCGGGAAGGAGCTTTCCGTCGCCCTGGCGCAGGAGGTGTTACGCAACGTGATCGGCCAGGACGAGCGGGCGGTGACAATCGACATGATTCAGAAGTCCGTGGCCGACTACTACCAACTGAAGGTGAACGATCTGCGTTCGCGCAACAACTCGAAGTCTGTCGCCATGCCACGCCAGATCGCGATGTATCTCTGCAAGCAGTTGACGAACGCGTCCTTGCCGGAGATCGGACGCCACTTCGGCGGCAAGCATCATTCGACGGTCATTCACTCGCTGCGCAAGATCGAGACGCTCCGCACGCGAGACAGGGATTTCAACAGCACCATCAACAGCCTCATTGAGGGCCTGCGATAGCCGGGAACCTTCGGCCCTGTCCGGGATTCGGGCTTCGGGATCCGGGATTCGGGAGGTCACCCACACGCCTCATGACGTCGGTTCAACAGGTCCCTCTGTTGGTCCCCCGTGGACAGCATGTGGATGCAGAATTCATCCATAGACCAGCTTCGCTGAAGCTCCGCTTCGGAGCCCGAGATCCGCAGGAGTTGAGCGCCGCTAAGTTATTGTCTGTCTGGCGTTTATTTCTCTCTTTCGGGCTTTTCAACAGCCCTTGTATTAGGTATAATTTCTTGTTTACGTTAGTTCCCTTCTTTCCAGGAGATCCAGTGCGCGTCAGGGCCCTGGGTGTCCGGGGGGCACGCCACCATGCAACTCGTCGTTCGAAAGACCGACCTCCTGAAGGAACTCCAGTTGTTCCAGGGCATCGTCGAACGCAAGAACACGATTCCCGTGCTCTCGCACGTGCTCATGGAGGCGAGCGGCGACGGACTGACGATGGCCGCGACGGACCTCGAAGTCGGACTGCGCAGCATTTGCGCCGCATCGGTTGGCAGACCAGGCTCGCTGACACTGCCTGCGAAGAAGGTCTACGAAATCGTCAAGGAGCTTCCGGAGACCGACATCCGCATCGAGGAAGAGAAGGCGGGCACGGTCAAGGTGGCAGCGGATCGCTTTGAGTCACGGATGCAGACGCTGCCGCGGGAGGATTTCCCGACGATGGTGGTTCCCGAGGCGGGAGTGGGCACGGCAATCGCGCGCAAGGCGCTGCGCGAGATGATCGGCAAGACGCAGTTCGCGATCACGGGTGAAGACACGCGCTACTTCCTGAACGGGGGTCTCTTCGTCCTGCAAGCGGATACGATGATCCTCGTGGCGACCGACGGCCACCGCCTGGCGCTCGTCCAGGCGCCGCGCACCGCCGATCCGGCGAGCGTGGAATCGAAGACGATACTCCCCCGCAAGACGATGCTCGAACTCGGGCGGCTGCTGGCCGAGGGAGAGGGCGACATCACGTTCAGCAAGAGCGACAATCATCTGTTCTTCGAGATTGACGGCCGCGTTCTCGTCTCCCGCGTGATCGATGGACAGTTCCCGGCCTACGAGCGTGTCATCCCCCGGAACAACGACAAGCGCATCGAGTTCGAACGCGACCGGTTGCTGAGTGCCGTTCGCCGCGTGGCCCTGCTCTCGAATGAGCGCTCACGCGCCGTCAAGATGACGCTCGAGGCCGGCCACGTGGACGTTGCGTCGCACAGCCCGGAGTTCGGGGAAGCCCACGAGCAGATCGGCGTCGAGTACGGCGGATCGGCGCTGCAGATTTCCTTCAACGCACAGTACGTCCTCGATTTCCTCAATGCAGTCCAGTCGGACGCGGTGTCGATGGACTTTAGAGACGAGACCAGCCAGACGATCATGCGCCCGGTCGGGACCACGGATTACGAGTATACGTACGTCGTGATGCCCATGAGGGTTTGATGGCATTCGACGAGAACACCCAGCCAGCGCAACAAGAAGTCCAGGACACAGTAGACGCCCCCGTCGGTGCTCCCGATTCGAGAGCGCGGACGGCCGAGGCCTGGTCCGAGGACGAAACGGTCGGGCCGGGAGGCGACTTCGACTACTCGGCAGACAAGATCAAGGTGCTGGAGGGGCTCGAGGCTGTCCGGAAGCGGCCGGCGATGTACATCGGCTCGACCGGACCCCTCGGCCTGCACCACCTGGTCTATGAAGTCGTCGACAACGCCATCGACGAGGCCCTCGCCGGCTACTGTGACGATGTGCGCGTGACGATCCACACGGACAACTCCGTGACCGTCATCGACAACGGGCGCGGGATTCCGGTCGACATGCACACCAGCGGCAAGAGTGCCGCCGAAGTCGTGATGACCGTCCTGCACGCCGGGGGCAAGTTCGACAACGAGAGCTACAAGGTCTCCGGCGGCCTGCACGGAGTCGGCGTGTCGGTGGTGAACGCGCTCTCGGCCACCCTGGATCTGGAGATCTGGCGCAACGGACAGGTCTACCAGCAGAGCTATCAACGCGGCCGGCCGGTGAACGGCCTGGCGATGACGGGCACGACGAAGCGCCGCGGCACCAAGGTCCAGTTCCTGCCGGACGCCGAGATCTTCGAGACGCTGGAGTTCTCCTTCGACACGCTCGCGCAACGCCTCCGCGAGCTGGCGTTCCTCAACCCGGGCGTGCGCATCTCCCTGGAGGACGAGCGCGAGGACAAGCGGCACACGTTCAAGTACGACGGCGGCATCGTCTCGTTCGTGAAGCACCTGAACACGAACAAGGCGACGGTGAACGACGACCCGATATTCATGCGTGGCGACAAGGACGGAATCGTCGCCGAGATCGCCCTGCAGTGGAACGACGGCTACTCGGAGTCGGTGTACTCGTTCGCGAACAACATCAACACGCACGAGGGAGGCACGCACCTCTCCGGCTTCCGCGCAGCCCTCACGCGGACGGTCAATTTCTACGCGAGCAAGAACAACCTGGCGAAGGATCTCGACGAGGGCATCAGCGGAGATGATATCCGCGAAGGCCTCGTCGCCGTCATCAGCGTCAAGATTCCCAGGCCGCAGTTTGAGGGCCAGACCAAGACCAAGCTCGGCAACACCGAGGTCAAGGGCATCGTCGAGGCGATCATCAACGAGAAGCTCGGGGGGCACCTCGAGGAGAACCCGGCGGTGGCGAAGCGAATCATCGCCAAGGCCGTCGATGCCGCGCGGGCGCGCGAAGCGGCGCGCAAGGCCCGAGATCTCGTCCGGCGCAAGGGCGCGCTCGACAACAGCACGCTTCCTGGCAAGCTGGCCGACTGCCAGGAGCGGGATCCGGCGAGGAGTGAGCTCTACATCGTCGAGGGAGAATCCGCGGGAGGCTCGGCCAAGCAAGGAAGAGACCGCCGGTTCCAGGCGATCCTGCCGCTGAAGGGGAAGATCCTCAACGTCGAGAAAGCGCGTTTCGACAAGATGCTGGGCAGCGACGAGATCCGGACCATGATCGCGGCGCTGGGCTGCGGGATCGGGGCAGAAGACTTCGACCTGACGAAACTGCGGTATCACCGCATCATCATCATGACGGACGCGGATGTGGACGGGTCGCACATCCGGACGCTCCTGCTGACGTTCTTCTACCGGCAGCTGCCCGAACTCATCAACCAGGGCTACGTCTATATCGCACAGCCGCCGCTGTACCGGGCGAAGCGCGGCAAGCACGAAACCTACATCAAGGACGACCGCGAGCTGGATGCGTACCTGATCCGGCGAGCGGTGGAGGGACGCACGGTCAAAGTGGGCGATGCATGGCCCAGCATCACTGGCGAAGATCTCGAGCGGCTGTTGCAGCGCGCGATCGGGTTCGAACGCAGGATGCAGAGCATCGAGCGCCGCGGTCAGTCTCCCGGCGTGGTCCGAGCCCTGATCGGGGCCGACATCCAGGACAAGACGTTCTTCGCCGATGCGGAGGCCGTGGAACGGGTCGCCGAGACCCTGCGAGGCAAGGGCTTCGCGGTGCGGGTGCGTTTCGATGAAGAGCACAACCTGCACGAGCTGATCGTCGAGGACCGCCAGGGCGGGTATGGCCGGCCGGTGGTCGTCAACGCGGAGTTGGCGGCGTCGAGTGACTACCGGGCGCTTCATCAGGCGTTCCAGGACATCAAGGACCTCCCGTGGCCGGCGACCGTGCTGACGCACAGCGGCGCGCCGGCGGAAGCGGACGTCGCGGGCGAGGCAGGCACCGCCGCGGACGAGGCGCCCGCCGTCCGGCCAGGCGCCAGCCCGAAAGGCACCGAGGTCCAGGTGGGGAACATCAACGAACTGGTCGAGTACTTCATCGCCGCCGGCAAGCGAGGCGTGGCGATCAACCGGTACAAGGGGCTGGGCGAGATGAACCCGGATCAGCTCTGGGACACGACGATGGACCCCGAGACACGCACGCTGCTCGTGGTGCGTGCGGAGGATCACACAGAGGCGGACCTGATGTTCACGACGCTCATGGGAGACCAGGTCGAGCCGAGGCGGAAGTTCATCGAGGACAATGCGTTGGACGTGAAGAATCTGGATATCTGATGCCGATCGCGCGTCAGGCGTCAGGCGTCGGGCGACAGGCGACTGGGCTGGGTCGCGTCGGCCTCATCGGCCGACCGGGTTTTCTTGGTGGGCTTCGCGCAGGGCGGGGGCTTCCGGCAACGCGAGGCGCTGGGGCACGGCTGGGCATCCCAACAGCGCGGGACGCCTGGGCGTGCCGCTGAACAGATCGGAGGTCGCGCCCCTCGACCATTGCGGTTGCAGGGAACACACACGGCGCGGGGCCGGAGGCCCCGGGCACACGGAGCGCGCGCGTTGAGCGCGCGGCAACCCAGCCCTGACGCCCGTCGCCTGACGCCCGTCGCCTGAAAGAGCGAAGCTGAATGGACACCGCAGCACGAATCCCCGTCGCCATCGAAGATGAAATGAAGCGCTCGTACCTCGATTACGCGATGAGCGTGATCATCGGGCGGGCGCTGCCTGACGTACGCGATGGCTTGAAGCCGTCGCATCGGCGCGTCCTCTACGGCATGCGGCTCATGGGCCTGGCGTCGAACCGGGCCTACCGCAAGTGCGCCAAGATCGTCGGCGAGGTGATGGGGAACTTCCACCCGCACGGCGACGCGCCGATCTACGACACGCTCGTGCGGCTCGCCCAGGACTTCACCATGCGCTACACGCTGGTGGACGGCCAGGGAAACTTCGGCTCCGTCGACGGCGACCCACCGGCGGCCATGCGCTACACCGAGGCGAGGCTCACGGCGCTCTCCGAAGAGCTGATGGTCGACCTCGACAGGGAGACGGTCGATGTCGTTCCGAACTACGACGAGACGACCACCGAGCCCACGGTGCTGCCCGCGCCGTTCCCGAACCTGCTCGTCAACGGATCATCGGGCATCGCCGTCGGCATGGCGACGAACGTGCCGCCGCACAACCTTGGTGAGGTGATCGATGGCGTCATCTGGTCGATCGAGCACCCGGAGGCGTCTGCCGACGAGAAATTCCTCAACCTGATGCGGATCATCCCCGGCCCCGACTTCCCAACGGGCGGCATCATCGTCGGACGGCAGGGAATCGCGCAGGCGTACAAGACCGGCCGCGGGACCATGACCATCCGCGCCAGGACGGAGATCGAGACATCGAAGAAGGGCGACCGCGTCTCCATCATCGTCAACGAGATCCCCTACCAGGTGAACAAGGCGCGGCTCATCGAGAAGATCGCCGAACTGGTGCGCGCGAAGACGATCGAGGGCATCTCGGATCTGCGCGACGAATCGGACCGCGACGGCATGCGCATCGTGATCGAACTCCGGCGCGGCGAGCTGCCCGACATCGTCCTGAACAACCTCTACAAGCACACACCGCTCCAGTCGTCGTTCGGCATCATCATGCTCGCAATCGTCGGGGGGCGACCGCGCGTGCTGGCTCTCTCGGAGGCCATCGACGAGTTCGTGGCGTTCCGGCGCGAGGTGGTGCAGCGCCGAACCGAGTTCGATCTTCGCAAGGCGGAGGCACGGGCGCACATCCTCGAGGGCCTGCGCATTGCACTGGACCACCTGGACGCCGTCATCTCCCTGATCCGGGCGTCCCGGTCGCCGGCGGAGGCGCGCGAGGGCCTGATGGCGCAGTTCGGCCTGTCACAGATACAGGCCCAGGCGATTCTCGACATGCAGCTCCAGCGCCTGACGGGCCTGGAGCGGCAGAAGATCCAGGACGAACTGGTCGAGGTGCTGAAGACCATCGAGCGGCTGCGCGCCATCCTGGCCAGTGAACCGCTCCTGATGGAGATTGTGGTTGCGGAGCTGCGGGCGATCCGCGGACGGTTCGCTGACAAGCGGCGGACCCTCATCACCGATGCGAACGGGGAGTTCCGGATCGAGGACCTGATTGCCGAAGAGGACATGGCCATCACCGTCACGAACACCGGCTATATCAAACGGACGGCGATCACGAGCTACCGGAATCAGCGACGGGGCGGGAAGGGCCGGATCGGGATGCGGTTCCGGGAGGAGGACTTCGTCTCGCAGCTGTTCATCGCGTCGACGCATGACTACATCATGATCTTCTCGGACCGCGGCCGGGCGTACTGGCTGAAGGTCCACGAAATCCCGGATGTCGGCCCCGACGGTCGCGGGCGGGCCCTTCCCAACCTCGTTGCGATGGCGCCGGACGAGAAGATCGCGGCCCTGCTGGCCGTGCGCGAGTGGCAGGAGGACCGCTTCGTCTTCATGGGGACCCGGAAGGGCGTGGTCAAGAAGACCGCCCTCACCGCGTTCAGCAATCCCCGGGCCGGGGGGATCATCGCAATGGGCGTGGCGGGCGAGGACGAGGTCATCGCGGTCCAGATGACGGATGGGACGAACGAGATCTTCCTGGGAACCCGCGACGGCATGGCCATCCGGTTCCCGGAGGCGGACGTGCGGGCGATGGGGCGTACGGCCTACGGGGTCCGGGGCATCAGCCTCCGGGAGGGCGACAGCGTCGTGGCCATGGAAGTGGTCCGGCCCGACGGGGACGGCACGGTCATGACCGTCTGCGAACAGGGCTACGGAAAACGAACACCGCTTAGCGAATATCGCGTGCAGTCGAGGGGCGGAGTGGGTATTATTAGCATCCACACGTCCGACCGAAACGGTCTCGTCGTGGGGATCTCCTACGTCGGCGAGGAAGACGAGCTGATGCTCATCACGCAGCAGGGGAAAGTGCTGCGGATGCCGACAAGCGGGATTCGGCCGATCGGGCGGGCGACTCAGGGTGTCCGGCTGATCGAGATCGAAACCGATGATAGAGTAGTGTCGGTTGCCCGACTGGCGGAGCGAGAAGAAGAGAACCCTGCCGAATGAAGGAGGGCTGCATGCCTCGGCCGAGCACACTGCGTTTCCTGTTCGTTCCCGCATTGATCCTGGCGCTGGCCTTCGTCGTGGCCGCCTGCGGAGGCGGCGAGGAAAAGACGTTCCTCGTCAAGTACTTCAACGCGTCGAAGATGGGCGACAACATGACGCTGGCGAACATCGCCACCGTTGGCTTCGATCCCGCGCGGGACGGCCAGATGGGAACCTTCAGCATCCTGTCGTCGACCGAGGACAAGGTCACCGAACTGGAGCTGAAGAGACACGCCGCCGACCTCAAGGCCCTCCAGGACCAGGAGGCGGAGTTCTCCAAGCGGAAGAAGGAATACCAGGACGCGAATGGCGAGGCCATCGACCGCGTCCTGAAGGCCGAAGCCAAGGGCCAGAGCGTACGCGGCCGGGATGCCGAGGTTCAGGCCGAATGGGCCAAGCTCCGCGAGCAGACGGCCGAGTGGGCCGGCAAGATCAGCGAGGCACGCAATACGCTGAGACGGGAACAGCCGGTGGTCGTCATCAGCACGCTCGACGCACGGAACCCGGTGGACGTCCTGGCGTACGACGGGACCCTGACGGTGCGCGAGGTCACGATCGAGGGCAACGTGACGAAGGACGGCCAGACCTCTAAGAAGAAGTATGTCGTCACGATCGAGCGCGCCACGCTGAAGGGCGTGCACGACGGCCAGGACCTCGTCGGCCGGTGGGTGGTGACGGGGATCAAGCCGCTCTGAACACCGGGATTCGGGATTCGGGATTCGGGATTCGAACCACAGGAGGCCCGGGGCTTTCAGACCCGGGCCTTCTCTACGCGCGCTCGAGCCGCGCGTAACTCGCCAGCAACCGCTTCACGCCCACGCTCGCAAACCGCACGGTGACCTTGAGGTCGTCATGTGCAGGCTCGACACCGACGACCGTCCCTTCTCCGAACTGCGGGTGCCGCACGCGCATCCCGAGACGCATCCCATTCGCCGCGTGGACCGACTGGTCCTCATCCTCGTAGGCGTAGGGCGGCTGGGCCTCACGCACGCGCCCCGAGCGGGGCGACGGAGACCCGGGCAGGTGCTCCCCCCGCTGCCGGTAGTAGGAGCCGCGGCCGGCCGAGGTGCCGAATGCCGAAGGCCGGCCAATGAAGTCGTACCGCTGAACGAGCCCGGCCGGGACCTCGTCGAGAAACCGAGAGGGCTCCGTGGCCCGGTACTCGCCGAACACTCGGCGCCGTGCGGCGCTCGATAAGAACAGACGCAGGCGGGCGCGGGTCATGCCCACGTAGCAGAGACGCCGCTCCTCTTCCAGCTCGCCGTCGTCGTCTGACGAGCGCGAGTGGGGGAAGAGACCTTCTTCGAGACCCATGATGAAGACGGCGGGGAACTCGAGGCCCTTTGCGCTGTGGAGCGTCATGAGCAACACCCGCGCGTCGGCGGCGCCCTCGGATTCATCGGCCTCGGAGAGCAGCGAGAGACGGTCCACGAAGGCGGCGAGCGAAGGCTCCGGGTCCCGCGCCTCGTACTCGCGCGCCGCCGAAACGAGTTCCGCCAGGTTCTCGATGCGGCCCTCGGACTCCTCGCTGCGATCTTCGCGGAGGTCCTGCAGGTAGCCAGACCTGTCCAACACCTTGGCGATGGCGATGGAGACCGGCTCCTGACGCACCGAGTCCGCCAGAGACAGCAGCAGATCGCGAAACGCCTGGAGGGACGCGGCCGCCCTGGCCGGAAACCGTCCCGCAGCCAGGCCCAGCTCGAGTGCGGACCACAATGACGCCTTGGGGAGATCCTGCCCGAGCCCGGCGAGCAGGGGAGAGAGGGGCCGGTCCCCGGTCCCTGGCCCCCCACCCCCGTCCTGGGTCGAGAAGTGACCATCGCCGGCGAACGCCTCGAGGGTCTCCATGACACCCTTCCCAATCCCCCGAGCCGGCGTGTTGATGATGCGTCTGAGACTCACGTTGTCATGCGGATTGAGCAGGAGCTTCAGGTAGGCCAGCGTGTCCTTGACTTCCTTCCGCTCGTAGAAACGGACGCCGCCGACAATGCGGTAGACGATGCTCTCGCGGCGGAAGGCATCTTCGATGACGCGTGACTGGGCATTGGTGCGATAGAGCACGGCCACAACGTGCCCGGGATCCTCCTGGAGGACCCCGCGGGCGGTTCGGGCCACGAAATCGGCCTCCTGAAGCTCGTCCCCGCACCTCGCGTACACGACGGCCTCGCCGCCGCGTCGATCCGTCCAGAGTCGTTTCTCCTTGCGGTTGCGGTTGTTGGCGATGACGGCCGACGCCGAATCGAGGATCACCTGCGTGGAACGATAGTTCTGTTCGAGACGGACGATGACAGCCTCGGGGAAGTCGTGCTCGAAGTCGAGGATGTTCCGGATGTCCGCGCCGCGCCACGCGTAGATCGACTGGTCCGGGTCGCCGACCACCGCGAGGTTGCGGTGTTGGCCGGCAAGGTGCCGCATGAGCAGGTATTGCGGGCGGTTCGTGTCCTGGTACTCGTCGACCATCACGTAGCGAAACCGCTGGCTGTAGCGCGCGCGCGTCTCTGGAGAGGCCTCGAAGAGCTCGACGGTCTTCAGCAGCAGGTCATCGAAGTCGACTGCGCCGCATGCCGCGAGGGCCTTCACGTAGTCCTGATAGACCCGGGCCAGCACGTCGTCGCGATAGTTGGCACGGGCGGCGGCCACGGCTTGGGGCGACAACATCTGGTTCTTCGCGTGACTGATCCGCGAGAGGGCCGCACGTGGCTGAAGGAAACTCTCGTCGATCTGCTGCTCGCGCAGGACCTGCTTGATCAAGGCGAGCTGGTCGGACGAATCGTAGATGACGAAGTCGCGTGAGAGACCGATGGCCGGGCCCTCGCGGCGCAGGAGCCGCGCGCACAGCGAGTGGAACGTCGAGATCCAGAGGCCGGCGAAGCTCTGGTCCAGCAGACCCTCCACGCGCTGGCGCATCTCTTCGGCGGCCTTGTTGGTGAAGGTGACGGCGAGCACCTCTCCCGGCCGGGCAAGGCCGCTGCCGACCAGGTACGCTACCCGGAACGCGATCACGCGCGTCTTGCCAGATCCCGCCCCGGCAAGGATCAGCAGCGGGCCGCCGGCATGCAGCACGGCGCTGCGCTGCTCGGGATTGAGGTGCTGGAGGAAGTCCATCTCCAGTCAGAATACAGGAGACAGAAGGCAGAAGACAGAATGGACCGCGCCGGCCTGATCGGCCGGCTCTCGCCTTCTCCTGACGCGAACGCATGCCTAGCACTCGTCTGTCTCCTGCGACTGTCGCCTTCTCCTGCCGCACACTCGTGCCCAGCAGCGCGTCCCGGCGCGCCGTCTTCTGATCTGTTATTCGACCGTGACGCTCTTCGCCAGATTCCGCGGCTGATCCACATCCGCTCCCCGGCGCACGGCGATGTGGTACGCGAGCAACTGCAGGGGCAGCGCGAAGACAACCGGCGTCAGGAACCTCGCCACGGTGGGCAGCGTCAGGATGAAATCCGTCGAAGGATCGAGTAACTCGCGCAGGGCATCGTCGCCGCCGGTCGTCAGCGCGATGATCGAACCGCCGCGAGCCTTGGCCTCCTGGATGTTACCGAGCATCTTCTCGAAGACATGATCGCGGGGCGCGAGGGCGACGATGGGGAGTTGTTCGTCGATGAGCGCGATGGGTCCGTGCTTCATCTCGCCGCCGGGATAGCCCTCGGCGTGGATGTACGATATCTCCTTCAGCTTCAGGGCGCCCTCGAGGGCGATGGGGTAGTTGATCCCGCGACCGAGGTAGAGGAAGTCGCGGCGCGCATGGTACGTCTTGGCAATCTCCTCGACACCAGCCGATGCCTTCAGCGTCCACTCCAGCAACTGGGGCAGGTGAAGCAGCCCTTCGAGATGCGGCCGAGCCTGCGCCGGCGTGAGAGCAGACCTCGCCTGCGCCAGGTAGAGCGCCAGCAACTGGAGCGCCACCAGTTGGGAGGTGAACGCCTTGGTCGAGGCAACGCCGATTTCCGGGCCCGCGTGCGTGTAGATCGTTCCGTCGCTCTCCCGGGTGGCCATGCTGCCGACGACGTTGCAGATACTGATGCTGCGCGCCCCCCGGCGCTTCGCCTCGCGCAGGGCCGCCAGGGTGTCCGCGGTCTCGCCGGACTGGGTGATGACAACGGCGAGGGTGCGGTCGTCGCCGAGAGGATTGCGATAGCGGTACTCCGATCCGTAGTCGACTTCCACCGGCACCTGGGCCAGTTCCTCGATGAGGAACTTCCCGACGAGGCCTGCATGCCACGAGGTGCCGCAGGCGAGCAGCACGACTTTCTCGACGTGGGAAAGCTCCTCGTCGCTCAGATTGATCTCATCCAGGAAGACGCGCCCCGTCTCGAGGGACACGCGCCCGAGGATGGTGTCGCGCACGGCGGCAGGCTGCTCGTAGATCTCCTTCAGCATGAAGTGCTTGTAGCCCGCCTTCTCGGCCTGGATGGGGTCCCACACGACGCGCTGGGGCGCCTTGTCGATCGGTGATCCATCGAAGCGGGCAAACACCACACCCGCCTTCGTGATGACCGCCATCTCGCCGTCGTGCAGGAAGACCACGTCCCGCGTGTGGCTCAGAATGGCCGGGATGTCGGACGCCACGAAGAATTCGCCCTCGCCGAGGCCGACGACAATCGGCGGCCCCGACCGGGCCGCGACGAGCTTGTCGGGATCGCTCGCCGAGATGAGCACAAGGGCGAACATGCCGCGGAGGCGGGCGAGAGCCGCCCGTGTGGCGGCCTCGAGGGGCACACCCGGCGTCATCTCGCGCTCGACCAGGTGGGCGACGACTTCGGTGTCGGTCTCGGTGACGAAACGATGGCCTTCCTCCGCCAGTTCGCGCTTGAGCTCGAGGTAGTTCTCGATGATGCCGTTGTGCACGACGACGAGACGCCCGGTGCAGTCGCGGTGCGGGTGGGCGTTCTCTTCGGTCGGGCGGCCATGGGTCGCCCAGCGCGTATGGCCGAGGCCGAACGAGCCCTCCAGGGGCTGCGCGGCAAGAACCTCCTCGAGGCGGGCGAGCTTGCCGGCGCTGCGCCGGACGGCGATCTCTCCTTCACGGACCAGCGCAATACCCGCCGAGTCGTACCCGCGGTACTCGAGCTTGCGCAAGCCCTCCAGGATGACCGGGAGCGCGGGCTTGGGGCCGAGGTAAGCGACGATACCGCACATGGGGGGATCCTTGTCAGAAGACAGAAGACAGAAGACAGAAGACAGAATACAGAAGACAGGAGACAGAAGGAGCACACAAGAACAGGGACCCCGACTGCGACCGTGACAGACACCGAGACGAGGACGAAGGCGAAGACATTGGCACGGAGACGCGCAGCATGGGGGGATCCTTGTCAGAAGACAGAATACAGAAGACAGAATACAGAAGACAGGAGACAGAAGGAGCACACAAGAACAGGGACCCCGACTGCGACCATGACAGACACCGAGACGAGGACGAGGGCGAAGACATAGTCAGGCTTGCGAGGAGAGGATCTTCCTTCGATAGGCGTCAAGTAGGCGTGAAACCTCATCAAGGTCCGCAGCCATCTCCCCGGAAACGAGATAGCCCAGGTCGTGGGCCAACCGCAGGTAGTATCGGAGTTCTTCGGCAGAGCCCTGAGCGACGTTGAGCAACCGGGCCTTATCGGGGCGGCTGGCCCGCTTGAACCCCTCAGCGATGTTGGCCGGTATCGACGAGGCAGCCTGCCTCATCTGTGCGGTCAGACCATAGATCTCGGTCTTGGGAAACCCAGCCGTAACCCTGTACACGCGAAGAACCAGGGCGTGGCCCTTCTGCCAGACGACGAGATCCTCAAACGTTCTCGCGGGCGGAGGCGCCATCACGTCCCTTCCGGTTGTCGAGTGGAACATCGGCGTCAGGAGGCGTGGCAGGGCTGTTCATTCTGTCTTCTGTCTTCTGTCTCCTGTCTTCTTCCTTACCCAGCCTTCGATGTTGACCTGCCGTCCCCTCGCAATCCCGAGCGCACCCGGCGGCACATCCTTCGTGATGGACGAACCGGCGGCGACATAGGCTCCCGCCCCGACCTTCACGGGGGCGATGAGCTGCGTGTCGCTGCCGATGAAGGCCCCGTCCTCGACGTCCGTCTGGTGCTTGTGCACGCCATCGTAGTTGCAGGTGATCGTACCGGCGCCGACGTTCACCCCGGCGCCGATGACGGCGTCGCCGAGATAGGTGAGATGGTTGGCCTTCGATCCTTCGCCGAGCACCGTCTTCTTGAGCTCCACGAAGTTGCCGACGTGAGCGCCGTCCTTCACGTGGGAGGCGGGGCGGATGTGCGCGAAGGGCCCGACACGCGCGTCGTCGTCGATGACCGATTCGACAATCACGCAACTGTCGTTGATGAGGACGTTGTCGCCGATGGTGGTATCGGTGATGCGCACCCACGAACGGATCCGGCACGACCGGCCGACGGTGGTGCGGCCTTCGAGGGTGACGCCGGGGTGAATGACCGTTCCCGCACCGATGGTGACGCCGTCGTCGATGAAGGTGGTCTGCGGATCGAGGACGGTCACGCCGGAGGCGCGAAACTGGCCGAGCTTGTCGTCGTGGAGCATCCTGGTGTCCGGCTAGGTCTTCCGCTTGCGGCCCGACAGCGGTGCGCTGAGGAGTGCCTGAACCTGGTCGCTCTGGCGGAGCGCGTCGAGATCGGCCTCCCTGCGGATGAGATCGCGGTTCTCCGGGTTGAGCCTCACGGCGCGTTCCAGATACGTCATCGCGGAGGACACATCCTGCTTGCCGGCATAGGCCACGCCGAGCAGATAGGCAGCCGAATCGTTGGCGGCGTCCTCGGCGGCGACCGCTCGCAAGGTGGCAATGGCGTCGTCGAGCCGGCCGCTGTTGAGCGCCAGGGTCGCGGCGGCGATGCGCTCCTCGATCGTCTGTGGCGCGGCCTGGGGCGGCTCCACGTGCCGCGCACAGACGTTGAGGTACATCTGCACGCGCTCGTGCAGCTCCTTCTCTTCCGGATAGAGCGTCAGAATCGACGCCAGGATCTCCCGGGCCTCCCCGAACTTGCGGGCATGGAACGCCCGCATGCCCCTGTCGTAGGCGGCCACCGCATCGGCAAAGGTGCTGCGCCGGGGCGGGGGCGGAGGCGGCAGCGGTGGTCGAGGCCGTCCCGCAAGGAGGCCGGCGGCAGCCGCCGGCCCGGACCTGCGCCGCGCCTGCTTGGCCGCCTGTGCCTTGGTCTTCGCCCGGGTCTTCGGCCGGGTCTTCGAGCTGCCGCCGGGCCGCGCCGGCTTCTGTTTCTTCTTGTTCTTCAGCGACTTAGCGGCCTTCGCCTTTGCCGGGCTTCGGCGGACCTTTGGCATAGATCGGCTCCGCGCTCGACGCGAGGACAAGAACGGTTCACTCAAAGAAACCCGCGGGTGGCGCTACGTTAACAAATGGCCTGGATCCGGTCAAGAATCGCGCATCTGTTCGATGGCCGCATAGACCTCCCGCGACCGGAGCTTGTACCGTCGCGCCAGCGTCGTGATGGCATCGCGCCGGGACGCTCCGTTTTCTGTCATTTGACAGAATTCCCCGTACAGCCGGTCTGGCGGCACTGCCGGCCCATCCGGCGGAAGATTACGATCGCCAGCCAGCACGACGGTAAACTCGCCAATCGGCCGGGCCGGCAGCCGGGTGACGAGTTCGGCGAGCGGGCCCCTCAGCGTTTCTTCGTGCACTTTGGTCAACTCGCGGCAGAGTGCGCCCTCGCGGCTGATGCCGGCCTCGAGTGCCTGCTCCAGAGTCCGCCGCACCCGATGGGGAGCCTCGAAGAAGACGACCGTTCGCTCTTCGTGTCGGAGGCGGTCGAACCAAGCGGCCCGCGCCGAGCCTCTGGCGGGGGGAAAACCCATGAATACGAACGCGTCGGTGGGCAAGCCGGAGGACACGAGCGCCGCGACGACGGCACTTGGGCCGGGAATGGCTTCGACCCGGCACCCGGCTTCCAACGCTGCGCGAACGACGCGGAAGCCCGGGTCGGAGATGCCGGGGGTGCCGGCGTCCGAGACGACCGCAATGCGGCCGCCGGCCTGCAGCCGCCGCACCAGCGAGGCCGCCTTGGCCGCCTCGTTGTGCTCGTGGAGACTGGTCGTCGGGACGCTGATGCCGTAGTGGGCGAGGAGTCTGGCCGTGTGGCGCGTGTCTTCTGCGGCCACGATGTCGACCGCGCGGAGTACCTGGAGGGCACGCAGCGTGATGTCCCCGAGATTTCCAATGGGAGTTGCGACGAGGAACAGCGCGCCTGCGGGGAAACCGGGCATCGTCGGGCCGGGTTATTGTACCATTACAGGTCCGGCGGTTTCCGGGTGTTGACACGGATTGACTCGACGGGAGGGGCTGGCGGCGCCGGGCCCGACCGACTGAATGCGCCACATGATGAGTTCGGAACCACTGCATCACTTCCTGGACGATTGCCTGGCGACGCTCCACGAGCTGAACCCGACGGCGGCGACCTTTGACGGCATCCACACGTACGATGACCACCTGGAGGATCTGAGCCGGAGCGGCATCGACGCTCACATCCAGACGCTGGCGTCCCTGGCGCGGCGATTGGCGACGATCAATGCCGAGTCGCTGACGGCGGTCGAGCGGATCGAACGGCCCTGGGTCGCCGCTCACCTTCAGGGACGGCTGCACGAGCTGGAACGGATTCGCTCGTGGGAGCGCAACCCACAAGTCTACGGCGAACTCTTCGGAGCGAGCCTTGCCGCACAAGCGCTGTTCGAGTACGCCCCCGCCGAACAACGGGCGCGGCGGGTGCTGTCGAAGCTGCGCCAGGCGCCGCGCTTCCTTCACGCCGCCCGCGACAACATCAAGGAAGCCCCCGGGATTTTCGTGAAGACGAGTCTGGAGACGCTGCGAGGAGTCCTGCGTTTCGTGGAAACGGACCTGCCGCGGGCGTTCGCCGACGTCGACGATCTCGGGCTCCTCGGGGATTTGGCCGATGCCCAGGCCGAGGCGATCGAGGCCATCAAGGGCTACCTCCAGTACGTCGAAGAGGATCTCGGTCCTCGCGCACGCGCATCATTCCGGCTTGGCGCCGAGCAGCTCGCCACGAAGCTCCGCCTCGAGGACGGGATCGACGTGCCGCTCGACCGGCTGCTCGACATCGGCCTTCGGGAGCTGGGCGCGACCCAGGAGGAGTTCCGCTCGGCGGCGGCGAAGGTGGAGCCGGGCGACCCGGTGGAGGTCTGGCGCCGGATCAAGGAACGCGACATCGCGGTGGACGGTGTCGCGGCGACGGCCCGCACGCAGGTCGGCGAGCTCGCCCGGTTCCTGCAGCGCCGAGACCTGGTCTCCCTGCCCGCCGGCGAGACCGTGGTCGTGGGCCCCACGCCGGAGTTCTATCGCTGGACGTTCGCCAGCATGTGGACGCCTGGGCCGTTCGAGACGAAGGCGACGCGAGCGTACTACTACCTGACCGATGTCGACCCGGCCTGGCCGGCCGAGCGGAAGCAGGAACATCTGCGCGACGTGAACATCCCACTGCTCTGGTCGATCTCGATGCACGAGGTCTACCCCGGGCACTTCCTCCACTTCCAGCATCTGCGCGGCATCGAGTCGAAGGCGCGCAAGTCACTGGTGATGGCGTCCCCGGCGACCGTGGAGGGATGGGCGCACTACTGCGAGCAGATGATGATCGAATCCGGATTCGGCAAGCAGGATCCGGCGATTCGCCTCGGGCAGGTGGCCGAGAGCCTGATCCGCATCGCGCGGCTCATCGTGGCGATCCGCCTGCATGCCGAGGATCTGTCGGTGGAGCAGGGCGTGCGGTTCTTCAGGGACGAGGCCTTCCTCGAAGAGGGAAGTGCACGGCGCGAGGCGGAGCGCGGGACCTTCGACCCGAGCTACATCGTCTATACGGCAGGCAAGCTGATGCTGCTCAAGCTGCGCGAGGACTACAAGGCCGAACAGGGCAAGGGCTGCTCGTTGAAGACCTTTCACGACACGTTCCTGCGCAACGGGTTGCCGCCACTGCCCGTGCACCGGCAACTGATGCTGCGCGACACGCGGGGCGCGGCGCTGGGGTGATGGATTGAAGCCATTCAGGAACAAGGTCCGCTATGCCACTGTACGAGTATGAATGCGGCGCCTGCGGGCACCGCTTCGAGCTGATCCAGCGCTTCTCCGACGCGCCCGCCCACACCTGTACCGCATGCGGTGGAGGCCCCGTACAGAAGCTGCTCTCGGCGCCCGCCATCCAGTTCAAGGGGACCGGCTGGTATGTGACCGACTACGCCGGCAAGAAGAACGAAGACAAGCCCGCCTCGCCAGCGAAGCCGGATGCGGCCCCGGCGGCTTCAGCTGCAGCGTCGACGGCGGCAAAGACGGCTGAATCCAATCAGTAGACCCGAGTCTCGATCTATCATCTGCCGGGGTTGCAGCTCCCCAGCTGAGATGGTGGTTGAACGTTCTTTGCGGGTCCTGGTCATTCGCACCGACAAGGTTGGGGATCTCCTCTTGTCGATGCCGGCCATCAGGTCCATCCGCGAGTCGATACCCGGCGCCCATCTGACCGTGCTCGCGTCCCCGTACAACGCGCCGGTACTTCGGGGGTGGGACGTTCCGGACAACATCGAGATCTTTGACACGTGCTGGCCGTTGCGCCGGCAATTGGCCGTCGCAGCCGCCCTTCGCCGTCGCCGATTCGATCTGTGTCTGGTGCTTCATCCCGCCATCGAGGCGTACGCGGTGGCTCGAATGACGGGCGCCCCGATTCGCGTGGGAATTGTGTATGCACGTCGCCTTCTTGAGCGGGTCCTCGCGCCAGTGTTGCTGACCTGCGTGTCTGCTTGCCGCCTCGAGCGCGCGGCCGCGCGACATTCTGAGGTCCCCCACGAGATCGATCTGACGCGGATGGTCGTCGAGGCCGCGGGCCTGCGTTGGGGTGACGGGGAATTGGAAGTTCCGATGCCGCCGGACGCAGCCTGCTGGGCTGACGATATCGTGAGCCGCGGGGGTCTGCCGGACGAGCCACTCATCGGCGTGCATCTCTCGGAGAAGTGGCGCGACCAGAACTGGACGATCGAGCACGTCGGGACCATGCTCGCCGCGCTGGCGTCCATCCGCGCCGACGGCGCCGTCCTTGTCACCCACGGCCCGTCGGACGGGATCATCGCAGAAGATCTTTGCGGGCTGCCTGGTTTCGAGCGCGCGAGAGGAGAAGTCAACGAGGCTGCGCGCTGGCCTGGCGGCGACGGCCGGGTGAGGGTGCTGGCCGTGGACTTCCCCCGGTGGGCCGCTATCGTGTCACGCTGCGCCGTGGTCGTTTCGCGGGACACGGGGTCGCTGCACCTGGCCTCCGCCCTCAAGCGCCCGGTCGTGGCCGTGTATGCCCCCAAGGGGTTCGCGATCAACTCCAGGCAGTTTGCGCCGTGGCGGGTCCCCCACCGGATTCTCATGGCCGGAGCCGCAAGAGACACGCTGCCGGCCATCATCCAAGCGGTGGGCGAGCTGCTGGCGCTGAACGCAGCACAGCCCAAGAAGCACGACGACGGGCGACTGGGGCGAGCGCCCTGATCACGGAAGCGATGTTGATGCGCCGCATCCTCGTGACGCATACCGGCGGCGGCCTTGGTGACGTGCTGTTGTGCACGCCAATCGCCGCGGCGCTGCGGCGGCGGTTCCCGGGCGGCGACATCACGTGGTGGGTGAGTCCGGCGCATGCGCCGTTGCTTCAGGGCAGTCCGTGCGTCCACCGTGTCTGGACCGCCAGTCCAGAGGGACGCTGGCGAGATCTCTATAGCCAGGTGCGAGCGGCCAGCTACGATGCCGTGGTGATGCCGTGGACGAACACGCGACAGGCATGGCTCATGGCCCTGGCGGACGTCCCGCGGCGCGTGGGGCCGGGTGGGCGCATGCAGTACGAGTTCCTCTTTACCGATCGCGTGCACGATGGTGCGGCGCTCGGTGACACGCGCACGCACTTCGTGGAGATGCAGCTGGAATTCGCACGTGCCCTGGGCTGCGACATTTCGGGACTCGCGCCACACGTCACCGTGTCGCCGGTGGAGCATGCCGATGCTGCGGCTCTTCTGGAGCGGCACGGCGTGCAGGCGGGCGAGGCCTACCTGGTCCTCCACGTGGGTCGAGGCATGGACATCCGCAGCCGGATCTGGCCGACAGAGCGGTTTGCAGAAATCGGCCGCCACTTGCGCCGGGATCTCGCGTGTCGCATCGTGTTGACCGGTACCGCCGGCGAGCGGGAGATGGTCGCGCGCGTCGCGGCGGACATCGGTGATGGCGCCGTCAACCTGGCAGGCCGCACGTCGCTGCGGCAAGTGTGTGCCGTCATCGCCCGCGCGCGCCTCTGTGTCAGCCTCGATACCGGCCCGGCGCACCTCGCGGCCGCGCTTGGCGTCCCTGTCGTGGCCCTGTTCCCCATGGCGTGCTACCCTCCGGACCGGTGGCACCCCTACGGCGTCACATACCGTGTGGTACGAACCGGGGCGTGGCAGTGTCCCCGGCACTGCGCGAAGGAGACCTGCCCCGACTTCCAGTGCCACAACGCTATCGACGTCAGGGCTGCCGTCCTTGCGGCCCGCGAACTTTGGGAACGCCGGGGACTTCACGGATGAGCACCCTCTTGAGCGCAGGCGCTGCTCCGCGTACGACGCGACAGATCCTGAGTCGGCTGAGCACCTTCGCGCGACCGCACCAGCGCGATCTCTGGCTGGCACTCGCGCTGCTGGCGACGAACGCGGTCATCGAAACGCTCGTCCTCCCGGTCCTGTTCGCTTCCCTTCTCGTATCCGTTGTCGGACCTGAAGTGCTCGGCACCCAGCGATATGCGATATCCGTCTTCGGCCTGGACATCAGCCGCCTTGCCGCCGCGCTGAGCGGGACTGCCAGCCGCGGGTCCATGCTGGCGGTTCTCGCGGCTGCCGGCGTGGCGGTCATGCTGTTCAAGTCGTCCTGTGTCGCGGGCCGCCTGTTTCTGTCGCACAACTTCAGCTTCAAGCTCGTGCGAGACTTGCGTGCCCGTGTCTTCGAACATCTCCTTGGCCAGTCGGCCGACTTCTTCGATCGGACACGGACTGGCCGCCTGCTGTCGCGGCTGACGGGTGACGTGTTCCTCCTCCAGGAAGGCCTCGGGCCGCCTTTGACCGAGATCGTGCAGGCACCGCTCACCATCGCGATTGCGCTGGTGGTCCTGCTTTGGCTCAACTGGAAGCTGACGCTCGCGACACTGTGTGTGGCACCACTGGTCGCCTTGTTCATCTCGTGGTCCGGCAATCTCGTCCGCAGACTGGCGATTGCCAGACAGGACAGGCTCGCCGACCTGAATGCCCACATCGCGGAGCGACTCTCCGCCGTGCGGATGATTCAGGTGTTCGGGCGGGAACGAGACGAACTGTCGACGATGCGGGGGCTCGACCGGGCGTATTTCCGCGAGGCCTTGCGCTCCGCCAGCTTGGCGGAGTTGATGAGCCCAGCCAGCGAGTTCGTCGTGGCCGTGGGGATGCTGGTGGGTCTCGTGCTCGGCGGGATCAGCGTGCTCAGCGGCTCCATGAGCCGTGAGCACTTCATTCTGTTCTTTGCCGTGGCGCCGAGCGCGACGACCCACCTGAGCCGCCTCGCGCGCGTCGGCCAGTGGCGGCAGCACATTGCCGGCTCGGCCTCACGGCTGCTCGACCTCCTTGACAGCACGTCAACCGTATCCGATGCTCCAGGGGCCGTCGTCCTCGACGGCAGTCGAGGCCGGGTGACGTTCGTCCGCGTCTCGTACCGCTACCCAGGCGGCGAAGACGTGCTGCACGACATCGATCTCGACGTCGCGCCGGGAACGACGCTGGCCGTCGTCGGCCCGAGCGGTGCGGGCAAGACGACGTTCGTGAACCTCGTGCCGCGCCTGTTTGACCCAACCAGCGGGCGAGTCCTGCTGGATGGCGTCGATCTCAGGGGTTTGACGCTGGCATCGCTCCGGTCGCAGATAGGCCTGGTCTCGCAGGATGCCATCCTGTTCAACCACACCGTTACCGAGAACATCCGCTACGGCCGACCCGCGGCGACCGACGCAGACGTTCGCGCGGCAGCGGAGGCTGCGAACGCACTGGAGTTCATCGAGCGGCTCCCGTCTGGGTGGGACACCACCCTCGGGGAACGAGGAGCGTCGCTGTCGGCCGGCCAGCGCCAGCGAATTGCCATTGCGCGGGCGCTCGTTCGCGATCCACGCATCCTGATCCTCGACGAAGCCACCAGCGCCCTCGATTCGGTCACCGAGCGGCTGGTCCAGGAAGCGGTCGACCGTGTCATCGCCGGCAGAACCACGTTCGTCATCGCACACCGGCTGAGCACCGTCCTTCGGGCCGAACGGATCCTCGTGCTGGACGAGGGGCGGGCGGTCGAACTTGGGACGCACGACGAACTGCTCGGGCGCTGTGCGCTCTACCGGCGCCTCCACGATGCACAGTTCCTAGCGAGGCTGCGCCTGAAGACGTCTTGAAGGCCGGGGACGGAAACTCGACTCATTTGCATGAGATTCGGGCCTTCAAGACGTCTGGCGCAGGGCCCACGCGACCCGGGATGTCCGTGAGGATATGGCGGCGCGTCGTTCGGGCGGTTCGTGCCAACCGGGCCCGCACCCGGTCCGCCACGGGCGAAGTTGCCGCCATCGTGCTGATTGCCGGCCTTGTTGCCGCCGTCGGAGTCCACCCGGTCCTGGCAGCGTTCATCCCAGCCGTTGCCGCTTACCTCGTCGACCCCGCCTTCGCGTCGCGCGTGGCGGATCGGCCACCCATGGCCGCCCTCGCCGCGCGGTGGTAGTGAATGCCCCCGACCAGGTATGCGGCGATTCGCTCGGACGGGCCGAGCATCCGATCGCGGTCGGGATCGATGGCGCGATGCAGCCAAGGCTCCGCTCCGTCAAGCATGCGCCACACGAGCCGCCGCGCGGGTGTCAAGCCCGTCGTGAGCCTCGTTCGCAATCCTGGCCGCTTGGTGAGGTAGATGACGGCGCTGCGCCCGCTTGCCTCGGCTTGCGCGATGATGCGCGGCATGTCGCTAGCCCGACGCGACGGCTTCACGTGCTCGACAACCGCCCGCCACGACCGGCGCCGCTTCAACCCCAGCGCGCGCAGGCGGTCGCCCAACTCGAGATCCTCCCAGCCGTACTCGGTGAAATCCTCGTCGAACAGCCCAGCGGCAAACAGGTCCGCCCGGCGAACCGACACGTTGCTCGTCCAGAAGAACGACGTCGAGAGATCGGCCAGGCGCGGCAACCGCGGTCCCAACGCCGCGCCCGACCCGTGGCGGACCCAGCCCATCACGACCAACCGCCCGTGCCGCTGATGCAGCCGCCAATGCTCCGCCAGCAGATTCGCGTCGGATATCGTGTCGTCATCAATGAACAGGACAACTTCGCCCCTCGCCGCGCGGATGCCCGTGTTGCGGGCGGCCGCCAGGCCGCGATGTGGTTGCCGCACCACTTGGAGCGCCATCGGCATCTGCGCCGCTTCGAGCGCGTCCGCCGTGTGATCCGTGCTCCCGTCGTCAACGACCACGATCTCGCAGGCATCCGGCGGAAAGTGCACGCGGCCCAGCGCGTTCACGCATTGGAGCGCCAGCTCACGCCGGTTGAAGGTGCAGAGCTGTACGCTGATGTGACATGCCATCAGGACTCACTCCGCGGCTCGGCCCGACCGGCCAACTCGTCGACCGCCGCCAACACCTCGGCCGTGGCGATGTGGCCCAGGCACTCATAGTCGGGGCACCGTTCCTTGACGCACGTGCGCGCGCACGACCAACCTGCCGTTCCCACCACGCGGACGCATGGCCCGGATGGTCGCCAGCGCGCCACGACATCACCCTTGATGGCGAAGAGGCCCACGACACGTACGCCAAGCGCTGCCGCGACGTGCATGGGCCCGGAATCGACGGCGACGCAGGCCACGCTCTTCGCGAGAATGCCGGCCAGCGTGCGAAGCGACGTGCGGCCGGCCAGATTCACGGCACTGGCGCCGATGCCAGCCTCGACCTCGCCGACGCGGCGGGCCTCCTGTGCCGAACCGGTCAGAATGACGTGCCAACCGTAGCGCCGCCACAGCGCCCGCCCGATCTCGATGAACCGTTGGCACGGCCACGGCACGTCGTCGATCGGCAGGCCCTTGCCCACGTGCAATACACAGTACGCCTCGCACGGGCGGACGCCGAATTTGCCCAGGACCCGCCGCGCGGCCGATTCATCGGCGTCGGTCACCTGAAGGCGTGGAACCAGGGAGCCGACATGGCAGCCCAGCGCGCGGGCATAGTCGAGCTGGATGTCGGTCCAGTGGCTCGCGCAATCTCCGAGGGCCGATCGAACGCGCACGCTGTCGGTGAGGAGCCAACTGTACGCCAGCCGACCGGCCTGACCGATGCGCCTGGGAATGCCGGCCATCGCGGTCAACAGGACCTGCCGGCCGGTGGTCCAGGGTAGAATCGCCGCATCGAAGCCGGACGCGCGCATCTCGCCCAGCAGCGCCCAAGCTGGAGCCGACGGGCTTGGCGCCCACACACGCTGGATGAACGGGTGGTTCTGGAGGATCGGCGCCCAAGCTGGCGCGGCCCACCACGTGACGGTGACACTCCGATCGCGCCGGGCGCATGCGTGCTCGTACCCGTTCATCGCGCGCATCGCACCGCGGTGGAACGCTGATTCCAGCAGGAGATGCCTCGCTGTCCGCCCGATGGCCGAGTCGCGAGTCGAGAGGCGGAGCAGAAGCTGTCCCAGTGTCGGGGGAGGGAACCATCGGTACAATCCACGATTCCAAGGCGTCAGTCCGAGGTGCAGACGCAGGCGAACCGCAGGGTGGCGCCTCGCGAACAGCACCGCGGCGCGCCCGGCCTGTTCCCGGCGAACGAGATCATCGCCCAGCGCGACGGGGTGATAGTGGAAGTTGACGGCACCTGGTTCGAACACGATTGCCGTGCCTCGCGCCGCCAGCCGGTAGCCGAGTTCGTAGTCCTCGTAACCGTACCCGGTGAAACACTCATCGAAGCCGCCAACCTCTTCCAGGCGGCGCCGGCTCAGTGAGGCGTTCCCCGTCACGAACTGCCGCCACGTCAGCCGGCGACCTCGCCGCCACGTGGGATTCAGACACGGCCGCGCGCCCAGACGCTCTGCGTCAGGCGAGTCGACCATGAACTGCTGTCCGACGACGACCGATCCCGGGAAGTCACGCTGGGCGGCCACGTGCCGCTCGACGAGCGCCGGATGGGCCGTCACATCCGAGTCGGTCAGAAGGACGAACGGCCCTGTGGCGGCCGCGATCCCGACGTTTCTGGCCTTCGACTTCCCCTCGTCGAACCGGCGGATGTACCGGATAGTGAAGGGGTAACGCTCGGCCGTGCACACGCCGGGCGTGCCGTCGAGCGACTCGCTGTCCACGACGACGATCTCGAACCCGTTTGCCGGCCAGGTTTGCCGCGCGAATGATTCGAGCGTGCGCGCGAGCGACGCCTCCTGATTGCGCGTGCCGATGACGACGGACATATCGATCATCGGCCTGGTTCCCGCCCCGACCACGCTCGGGCGACACCGGTCAGGTATGCCTCCTGCCGGGCGATCGCGCGTACCGCTGCACTGCGCGGCGCGAGATCGGTGAGCACACGGCGCGCCGGCGGACAGACGCCCACGAGCATGTGGAGGCCCAGGGTGATGGGATTGACCCCCAACCCCAGAAGGATGCGCGGGTCCCGGTGCTTCCGGAACATACGCACGGTCGCGGCGCCGGCGGACTCCATCTTTCGCAGCCGCTCCACGTGATCGACCGGATGCCAGTGGTAGTTCACGGCCGCGGCGTCGTACCGAATCCGGACTCCCGCCTGTTGAAGCCGATAGCCGAGTTCGAGATCTTCGTGTCCGTACGCCGCGAACGACTCGTCGAAGAGGCCTACGCGCAGGAGGTCCGATCGCCTGACGGACGCGTTCCCGGTCAGGAAGAACATCCATGACAGTCTTCGCCTCCACGAGGGGTGCAGACTATGCAGACGCCGGAGGCCGCCGCGCACCGAGGACACGTCGTTGAGCGACGAGACCTGGATCTCGCGACCCACGATAGCCGAGCCGGGATGCCGGGCATGCGCCGCCATATGAGCGCGAAGCAGACCCGGGTCGGCAAGGATGTCCGCGTCAGTGAACAAGACAAACGTGCCCTGCGCGGCGCGGATGCCGGTGTTTCTCGCCGCTGCCCTGGACGCGCCGGCATCGGCCAGCAGCCGCACGTTCGGCGCGTCGATTTCGGCCACGATGTCCGCGGTTTCGTCGGTGGACCCGCCGTCGCACACGAGAATCTCGACGCTGCCCGGCCGGCAGTCCTGACCCGTAATCGTGGGCAGCACGTGCTGGAGCGTGTCTGCGCGGTTCAGCGTCGGCAGGACCACGGAAACGAGCGGCGTCACAGGTGGAACTCCTCGACTATCCGTGCGGCAATCCGCTCGCCGCCGCCTGGCGGACCCAAGCGATCCTGTCCGAGCTGCCCGCGCCGCTCACGCTCGTCTGGGTGCATCAGGACCGATCAAGAGCGCCGCCGCCGCCCTGGCGGCGCCCCTCGGGCCGGCCGCCTCCACAAGGCGGGCAGACATCCGCGCCCGAGCGTCTTCGTCACCGAGCAGACGCACAATGGCCTCGCTCAGATCGTGTGGCGTCATCTCAACCCGCAGCTCAGGAACGATCGCCTCGTCCGCGATGATGTTCGGCAGCGCGACGTACTTCAGCCGATCGTTCAACCGGAACAGCAGCGCCCGCTTCAGTGCCCGGCTCGGACCCCAGCGCGGGCTCAGCCAGTTGAGCGGCCCCTCCACCACGATCGTCTCGGCGCGGTTCAACGGAACCGCGACAATGGTCGGGACGCCGAGTGCGGCCAGTTGCAGCGTGATGGTACCCGGCAAGGACACCGCCATGCGTGACGCACGCATCGCCGCATACCGGTCCTTCTCGATGACGGGGACCGAGACGCCGGCCGGGGTCACCAGGGTTGCCGTGCCGGCGGACTCGCGCCATGCTGCCCCGGAACCGGCCAATGCCCGCTCGATGTCGGCTCGCGGGACGAATCCTGACCACGGCAGGACGCAGCGGACGCGCGGCATGCGCTCGGCCAGTTCGTCGACCACCGCAGCGTAGAACGGCAGCATGAAGTCGAGTTCGTACGGACGGCTGCCGGCCAGCAGCGAGACGATGTCATCGTGGGCGGGGTCGAGCCCGAGGGTCGGGTCGAGCCCGAGCGAATCGCCCGCCGCTGGAACGCTGTCCACGACGAGCTGGCCGACAATGGAGATCCGATCCGCGGGCACGCCACGCGCCAGCAGCTTCGACCGCGTGCGTGCATCGGGAACCAGCAAGTGCGCGAAGGACCGCCACCGCGCGCTGCTCGTCCCGTACGCCCAGGCGGGCGCGCCACGCAGTCGTGCGATCAGCAACGAATAGACCCGGTCGCCGCCCAAGTGCAGGACGATGTGTCTTCCAGGCGGTGCGGTTCGGCGCGACAGCCACCGATCCCGCACGAGCGCGCGCAGGTGTGGGCCGAGCGCCGTCACCTCGTCGATTCCTGTGGTCCTCTCCAGCACCGTCCGTTCGAGTCCGCCCGCAAAGGCGCAGGGTGTCAGCACCGCTGTGACGTGTCCGCTGATGTCGGCGCACTTCAGTTCGTCAACCAGCGGCAGCAGCCAGCCGCTCACCTCGCCGGGCGAGTTGACCGTCACCGTCAGGTGCATCGAGGATCCCGAGAGCCCAGACTGGCGCCTGGCACGCCGGACGCTGCAAAGCCTGACGCGTATCGGAGCGCTTCATGGATCTGCGCACCGGACTCGATCGCTGTGAGCGGCATCGATTGGCGCCAACCCTCGGCAACGGCCAGCGTCCCGTCGGTCGACCCATCGGCGACGACGATCGCCTCCCACTGATTTGCCGGGAGGTCCTGGTGCGCGAGCGCGCTCAGGCAGGCCGCCAGGGCGACCTCGCGGTTGAATGCCGGGATGGTGACACTGACGCGAACGGCCATGACTTCACGGTTCGGTGGACCCAGTTCCGCCACGCTTGACCGACCGCGCGAGCCAGGCGAGTTCCCTGATCACGGCCTTGATCGGCCGCGCCGGGGTGCCCCAGTACACCTTGGTCTTGGCGTACAGCGTCTTCTTCGACGGGACCCCGGCCTGCGCGCACAAGACGACACCGGACTCGATGTGCACGTGATCGGCAACGCCGACCTGACCGGCGAGAACGGCAGAATCGTCCACCCGAGAGCTGCCCGCGACGCCGCATTGCGCGGCCATCAGAACATTGCGGCCGACACGGACGTTGTGCGCGATCTGTACCAGGTTGTCCAGTTTCGTGCCCGCGCCGATGATCGTTCTGCCGAGCGCCCCGCGATCGATGGTGGTGTTGGCGCCAATCTCCACGTCGTCTTCGATCTCTAACCCGCCCACCTGAGGGAAGGGCTCATGCCGGCCCGTGGCTGAATCGCGCACGTAACCGAACCCGTCGCTCCCGAGCACCGCACCGGCGTGGACCACGACGCGATCGCCGAGCGTGGTGCCGGCATACACCACGACGTTGGCAACCAGACGGCAGTCGCATCCAATCCGGACCCCGTCTTGAATGACGGTACCCGGGCCGATCGTCGTGCGATCACCGACAACGACACCCTCTCCGATAACGGCGCATGCGCCGACCGTCACGCCGAAGCCCAGCGTGACTGTCGGCGCGACGACGGCGGCCGGGTGCACGCCGGAGTGATCCGGCGCGGGCGGCCGCAGCACGCGAGCCGCACGCGCAAAGGCCAGCCGCGGATCGGACACCACCAGGATCGCCCGTCCAGATTCGGGCTGGTCTCCGAAGGCGCCGGCGATGATGGCGCCCGCCGGCGTGGCCATCGCCCGCGCGAAGGCGGCAGCCGTCTGGGCAAAGACGAGACAGTCTGACTCCGCGTCCTCGATGGACGCAATCCTGCTGACGACTGTGGCGGGGTCCCCGACCAGTCGGGCGCCGATGGCCTCGGCAAGATGAGCGACAATCGAGGGCATGGACACTCCTTCAGACAACGCGAGGCGCCAGAGGGCCGTCGAGGGCATGATATAGCATGGGCAGTGGACTCGCTGTCAGCGCCATCGTTCCGACCGTCGATGGTCGCGACCGCCTGGAGGCGGCCCTGCCGCCACTGGCGGCAGAGCTGCGGCGGCTGCCGCGCTGGCAACTCATCGTGGCCGACGCGGGGACCACGGACGGGATGCAGGACTTCGTGCGGCGGTCGTGCCCGGAGGCCGTCGTGCTCCAATCCGCCGACAGACTCGACTTCGGGGCCAACTGCAACCGGGCCGTGGCCATCTCGGTTCATCCAACCGTCCTTGTGATGAATGACGACGTGCGGGTGACGCCGGGATTCCTCCGGCCACTGGCTGAAGCGTGCTCGGCGGACGACGTGTTCGCGGCGAGCCCGCGCATTCTACGAAACGGTCCGGCACCATCCGCGGTTGTGAATGAGGCCGTGCACCGCACGTTCTTCTCCTTCGGGCTGATCTACCATGAGCGGCTCGATGCGGATGGCGTGCCCGAGCAGTCTGGCGGATGGCCCGTGTCGTTCGCCTGCGGCGCTGCGACGGCGTACCGGCGGGAGCGGTTCTTGGAACTGGGGGGCTTCGACGATCTCTTCGCGCCGTTCTACTGGGAGGACTTCGACCTCTGTTATCGGGCCTGGAAACGAGGGTGGAGGACGGTATACGAGCCGGCCTCCACCGTGCATCACGCGCACCGCGGGACTATTGGGCGGCTCCACTCCCAGGCGGAGATCGATGCCATCCACGAGCGCAACCGCTTCCTGTTCGCCTGGAAGAACCTCACCGACCCATGGCTGACCACGGTGCATCTTGCCTTTCTGCCGATCAAGCTGCTCGAGGGCTGGGCGCGGCGGCACGGGGAAGTCGGTGCCGGATTCCGGCTGGCCTGCCGGCAACTGGAGGAAGCGCGTGCACGGCGCAGAACTCAGCGGGCCGGGCGGACGCTGACCGATCGTGAGCTTCTCCGCGCGTATGGACACATGGCGCGGGCCATCACGCGAACGCGCCAAGCAAGCGCGGGACCGCCTTCCGCCTGGTCGAAGCCGTCTGACGGACCCGTGGGCGGCCGGTAGCTCGTGGCCGGGCTGTGCTAGATTACGGCGGCCACTTCGTCCTTCGATGCACGAGCACGACGGCGAATGTGTGTCCTTAGGACTGAGTGCTGAGCGCGCTCAACCGACTACGTCCGATGTCTGCATCATCGCTGTTCATGTGCGCAGCCGAGGTGTCTGGCGACCTGCGGGGCGCCCGACTGGCAGTGGAACTGCGCCGGCTCGTCCCCGGCCTTGAGATCTTCGGCCTCGGCGGCGCTCGCAGACCGCCGCCGGGGTGGACGTCGGGAGGGACATCACCGATACCAGCACGATTGGCTGGCTCGATCACTGGCCGACCACGCCCCGCTACGTCCAGGCGTTTTGGTGGTGTCAGCGCATGATCCGCCGGCGCCGGCCGCGCGCGATCATCGTCATCGATGCCCCCGGCATCGGGTTTCCAGTGGCGAGGATGGGCCGCTCGCTGGGAATTCCGGTGGTCTACTACGTCACGCCCCAAACCTGGCTCTGGGATCCCGAAGGCTCGGTCGCTCGCCTGCGCCGATTGACCGACGTGGTCGTGCCGGCGTTCCCATTCGAGGCTGAACTCTACCGCCGGGGCGGGCTCGACGTCGTCTTCGAGGGACATCCCATCAGGGATGACGCCACATCAGTGGCGGCCGCGGCCCACCAACCGAACGCGCCGGACCGCGTCACCCTGGGCCTCGCACCCGGCAGCCGGCGCCACGCCATCCGCCGGCTCTTGCCGCCCATGCTGGATGCTGCTGGCCAGTTACGCGGGAGCGGAGCGGTGACGACAATCCTCGTCTCGCTCGCAAGTGAAGCGCTGCGGCCGGACGTCGAGCGGCTGGTGGGCGAGCGCCCTGCGCTTGGCGCGACCATTGTGGAAGACTTCGCGCAGCTGCTGCAGGAAAGCACCGCGCTCATTGCCGCCAGCGGCACCAACCTGCTCGATACCGTGCTGGCTGATGTCCCGGTCGTCGCCTGTTACCGCATCGACGCGGTGTCGTACTGGATTGCGGAGTACGTCATGGACCTCAGGAGCCGGATCCCCGCCTTCACCGTGCCCAACCTGCTGGCACGCCAGGCGGTCGTGCCCGAGTTGATTCAGAGCGAAGTGACCGGGACCCGGATCGCGTGGCAAGCGCTCCGGCTGCTCACCGATGAGCACGCCCGCCGGGCGGAGTTGTCCGGGTATCAGCTGGTGCGGGCCGCCCTGGGTGAGCCGGGGGTGGTCGAGCGCATCGCAGCCGCCCTGGTGAGGAGGTTGCCGCTCCGGCAGTAGGCCTGGCAGTCGGCCATCATGCGTACTGTCGTCATAGATCCGGTCCGCCGCCACCTACAACTGATCACGGGCGGTGTCTGCTTGGGGGCGCTGGTCTGGGTGCTCCTGTTCTGGCGAATCGGGGCCTATCCCCTCACGGATGGAGACGCCGCCTACTACGGACGCATTGCCCGCAACGTCGTTGAAACGAGGGAGATCCTTGTTCTCCGCTTCGACCCGACGGCACCGGGCTCGGATGTCGACAAGCCCCCGCTCGTCATGTGGATCATGGCTGGGGCGTTCTGGCTGCTGGGCCCGACCGATGTGGCCGCGCGAGTCTGGCACGGCTGTGCGGCGCTCGCTGTCGGTGTGGCGACCGGCATCCTGGCACTACGCGTGGCAGGACCCCAAGCGGCCGTGCTGGCGGTTGGGGTGCTGGTCACGAGCGGCCTGTTCTTCTACCAGGCGCGTGAGCCGCTACTCGATATCCCGCTGACACTGTTCCTGACGGCTGCGCTCGCGCTCATCGCCGACAAGCGCATGACCCCTTCCTGGCGTCGACTCTGGGGTGCCGCGGTGCTCGCGGGACTCGGCATCATGACGAAGGGGCCGGTGTTCCTCGCTCTGGTGATTCCCCCCATCGCCGTCGTCACCATGCTGCAGGGGCAGCTTCGTTGGCCCCCGGGTCGCACGATTGTCCTCGGCGCCGCCGGCGGGCTGGTGATCATCCTGGCGCTGGTGCTTCCCTGGCATTTGTGGGTGTACGCGAAACTGGGTGCGGGGTTCTTCGACATGTACACGGGCGCGATGTCGTGGCGTCGCTACCTCACACCGGTTCACACGCCCGGCGTGCCGATCGCGGCCTACACCGGCTTCGCGCTCGTGGCCATGATCCCGTGGACCGGATTCGTGCTTCCGGCGTGGTTGACCGGATGGCGCGAGGGGGCGCGCGTCCCGGCGCTACGCTTCCTGTGTCTGTACGTGCTGTGGGCTATCGTCTTCTTCGGTGTGTCACCGGGACGCACCTTCGGGAAGTACCTGCTGCCCACCGTGCCCGCGCTGGCGGTGCTCGTTGGGCGGTATCTCTCCGAGTGGCCCGCCCAGCCTCACCGGCTCACTGCCTGGATGACACTCGCGCCGGCTGTCCTTTTAACGGCGCTGTCGGGCTACGCGTGGGCGACCGATCCCGTGGGTGCCGGCGCCGAACTCGGAATCTTCCTACTCTGCTTGGCCTGCGCGATGCTCACTGGTGGCGTCCTGCTTCTGCGAGGCGCGACCCGGGCCAGCGCAGTCCTGTTGGCGGCCGGAGTTGTCGCCGCATACGTGCTGCTCATTGCGCTCGCCGTGCCGAAGGTGGTCAGCCTATACCCGGAACGCGAGTTCGCCCGGACCATCAACCGCACGGATGGCAGGAGGGCACGAGTAGCTGTGTACAGAACAGACACACTCGAAACGATGCTGGCCTTCTACCTCGACGCCCCCCGTGTGGAGCGCCTCGACGGTGAACCGGCGCTGGAGCGGTTCCTGAACTCCCCGGAACCCGGTTGGGTTGTCGAACGGACCGCCGCTCCCCTACCGCCGCTGCTGCGCCAGCGACTGGAGGTCGTCGGCCGCGGCCGGAACGCGACACTGCTGGCCGCCAAGGGAAGGGGGCGTTTGGATTGAGCCCTGACCCCCTCATGCGCATCCATCTGTACGCCGCGTGCTGGAACGACAGACCGATGCTGCCGTTCTTCATCAGGCACTACGCGTGTGCCGAGCGTGTCGTGGTGTACGACGACCACTCGAGCGACGATAGCGCGAGCTACCTGACACAGATCCCACACGTTGAATGCCGCACGCTGGAACGACGAGCGTCCGGCTCGACGATTGAGAGTCTTCGCCAGCTGCACAACGAGTGCTGGAAGGAAAGCCGGGGGCAGGCCGACTGGGTCATCGTCGTGGCCGTCGATGAACACACCGTCCACCACAACCTGCCAGCCTACCTCGCCGATTGTCAGCGGGCTGGCGTGACGATCGTGCCGGCGGTCGGCTACGAGATGGTCAGCGCGACTTTTCCGGGCGACGACCAGAGTCTCTCCGAGACGGTCCGGCGCGGGGTGCTGTTCGAACCACAACACCGGGTCGCCATCTTTCAACCGGATGCCATCGACGAGATCCACTTCTCTGCCGGACGCCACAAGGCGTCACCGGCTGGACGCGTCTGCTATCCGGCGGTCGACGAAGTCCGTCTGCTCCATTTCAAGCACCTGGGACTGGACTACGTCCTCGCGCGTACCGCCGAACTGGCGACCGGGCTGCAATCCGTCGATCGTAACCAGCAGTACGGGTTCCACTGGCTGCGGACCCGGGCGGCGATCGAGGCGGACTTCGCCGACTTGCTCGACATGGCCCGAGAAGTCGATCTCACATCGCCTTTCGGGCTCGACGGGTGGGCGCTGCGATGGTGGAGACGGCAGCGGCCCTGGTACATGAGGTATTGGGACCGGCGCCGATACGCACGGGCCCTCGCGGCCGTGACGTACCGGCCCGGCGGCTGAATCTCGAGCGCACGGGAACCTCTCGGTGAGCGGGCGGGGCGACACAGCTTCGACACAAGGCGACGGCGCATGGCGAACTTCGTGATCATGTACAGCAACGACGCGCCAACCCCGCTGCACCTGAAACGGCTGGCCGGGGCGGGCGCGGGCGTCGGTGTCGCAGTCGCGGATTCGGAAGAAGCGGCCGTCGCGTTGGCAGGCGACGCAGATGCCTTTCTCGGACATCGCTACCTCCGCCAGGCCTTGCCCCATGCAAGCCGCCTGCGGTGGGTCCAGTCGACGGCTGCCGGCACCGGCCACCTCCCTGGCGCGGAGTTGCGGGCCCGCGGCATCGAACTGACCCGGTGTCCCATCTTTGCGGACACCGTTGCCTTGCATGCCGTTGCCCTCGCACTCGCGCTCGTCCGGGGGCTTCCGGAGTCGCTTCGCCTGCAGGCGGCGGGGCAGTGGGGACCGAGGCCGGCGACGCTCCCCTGGCCCGAGACGGCCATGATCGTCGGGCTTGGACTGGTCGGGCAAGCGGTCGCGCGGAGGTTGCAGCCCCTGGTGTCGAGGCTGATTGGCGTGCGCCGCCAGCCGGGGCCCGGCGATCGCCTGGTCGACGAGGTGTATGACCCGTCAACCTGGCGGCAGGCGCTGGGGCGCACGGACCTGTGCGTTCTGGCTGTCTCCGCGTCCCCGGGCAATTGCCATCTCGTCGACGAAGACGTCCTTTGCGCTATGCCCCCGCACGCGGTGCTTGTGAACGTCGGCCAGGGGATCTCGGTGGACCAAGACGCACTGGAGCGGACGTTGCGCGCGGGCCATCTGGGCGGCGCGGCGCTCGACGTCCTGGATCCAGTGCCGGTCGATCCGGGCTCATCGTTCTGGAGTACGCCGCGGTTGCTCATCACACCCAAGAACGCCGTGTTCACGCCCGATCGCCAGGCCACGCTCGAGCGCTTTATCGAAGAACAGGTGTTTCGCTTCCTCTCCGGGGCTCCGCTGTTGCACGTGGTGCGGCCGTGGCCCATGCGGGGAGCGGACTGAGGCCTCCGATGACGTTTGGCGATACGGTGCAGTTCACGCTCTTCACGAACGATCCGGCGTTGGCGGCACGGGCCGATCGAGCCGGCGTCGACAGGATCGGCCTCGACCTCGAGCGGATCGGCAAGGCGCAGCGACAGCCGGGGCGGAAGTCCTGGGTGTCCGACCATCGCCTGGAGCAACTCCACTCGGTTGGCGAGGCTGTGAAGCACGGGAGGTTGTTCGTGCGGACGAATCCCATGCACGAAGGTTTGCCCGAGGAGGTGAGTCGCTGCCTGACCATGGGAGCCCGCGTCCTGATGCTTCCGATGTTCACCACGGTGGCGGAGGCGGCACGGTTCGTCGAGCTCGTCGACGGACGAGCCGAAGTCTCATTGTTGGTCGAGACGCCGGCGGCCGGGATCCGGATCCGCGAACTCGTGAAACTCGAAGGTGTCTCGGAGATTCATGTTGGTCTGAACGATATGTCCCTGGGTCTGGGTCTCGCGAGCCATTTCGAAGTGCTGGTGTCCGACTTCCTCACCAATATCGCGCGCGTCGTCGTGGATGCCGGCTTGCCCTTCGGGTTCGGCGGTGTCGGTCGGCTTGGTGACTCGTCGCTTCCCATCCCGCCCGACCTCGTGTACGCGCAGTACCCGAGGCTACGGGCCACACGAGCCCTCATTTCGAGGGTATTTGTCACGCCGGACCAGGCGAGGCTGGATCTTCAGGACGAGGTGCGCATCACTCGCCAGCGTCTGACGTTCTGGGCCAGGCAGCCTGAGGATGAACTGCAGCGGGCGACGGTGGCGCTGATGACCGCGGTTTCCTCGTTGATCGTGGCCCAGGAGAAGGCTGGCGGCCAGCGGAGCCGGGCATGACCATGCGATCCGTTCACTCGCACCAGCGCGGCACTTCCTGTCGCCTGGACATTGTCGTGTCGACCTACGAGCAGCCGTTCTGGATCGATACATTGCTCAGTTCACTCGCCGTACAGAGCCGCAACGACTTTCGGGTCGTCATCGTACACGATGGTCCGTCCACCGCCTCACGCAAGAGAGTGAACCTCCTGCGGCGGTGGACTGGTCTGGACATCCTCTACGCCGAGACGCCCGTCCGTCATCACGACTGGGGCCACAGTCCACGAGCCTTCGCGCTGGCCACGATCGTCTCGAGTCCACTCGTCTTGTTCACGAACGCCGACAACTACTACGTGCCGATCTTCGTCGAGACGGCCCTGCCGCCCTTCGACGATCCTGACGTTGGGGTGGTCTTCTTCGACATGCTGCACAGCCACGCCCGTGAGGAGAACGTGCCGCCGGGCCCGTATGGTTACTTCAGGACCAGGTTCGAATCCTGCCAGTGCGATCTGGGGGCCTTTGTGACGCGAACCGATATCGCCAGAGCAGTCGGGTTCAACCACCGCCACAATGAGGCAGACGCGGCATTCATCGAAGAGGTCAAGGCGTACCGCCAGCACCGACCCTTCGCGATCGAGAAGATCGACCGCGTGTTGTTCGTCCACAACTGATGGCGGTCACGCCCGAGTAGCCAGAACTAGAACTCGAGGCCGCGGAGGTATTCCGCGAACGGTCCGGCGAGATCCGGCCGCTTGAGGGCGAAGTACACCGTCGCTTTCAGGTAGCCCAGCTTGTTGCCCGTGTCGTGGCGGACGCCCTTGATCTCATACGCGTAGATCGGTCGCCTCTGGATGAGCTTCCGCAGGCCGTTGGTGAGCTGAATCTCCCCCGTGCGATCCGTGCGCGTCCCGGCCAACTCATCGAAGACGTCCGGCGTCAGGATGTAGCGGCCGATGATGGCAAGGTTCGACGGCGCCTCGCCCGGAGGTGGCTTCTCGACAAGGTCCTTGATCTTGTAGAACCCGTTCTGTTCGCTCTCGATGGACACGACGCCGTAGGCCGACACGCGCTCCCAGGGGACCCGCTCGACAGCCAGGACGGGACTGTTCACTTGATCGAAGACGTCGATCATCTGCTTCAGTCCTGCAGGGTCCGCGTCGATCACGTCGTCGCCGAGGATGACGGCGAAGGGCTCGTCGCCCACGAGCTCGCGCGTCACGAGGACGGCATGGCCGAGGCCGAGGGGCTCGCCCTGGCGGACGTACGCCACCTTGATGAGGTTCGAGATCTTCCTGACCTCCTGGAGCTGGTCGATCTTGTCACGCGCCTCGAGGAACGTCTCGAGCTCGACCGACACGTCGAAGTGGTCCTCGATGGCGTTCTTTCCCCGGCCGGTCACGAGGATCAGGTTGTTGATGCCGGAGGCGAGGGCTTCTTCGACGCCGTACTGGATGATCGGCTTGTCCACCAGCGGCAGCATTTCCTTGGGCTGGGCCTTGGTCGCGGGCAGGAACCGCGTGCCGAGGCCGGCCACCGGAAAGACCACCTTGCGGACCTTCGCAGCCATCGTTCCTCCTCGGCTGATCCTATCGCAGCCGCCCGGCTTTGGATATACGATCGAACACCTATGCTCGACCCGACATTCGTGCGCGACCACCTCGATACCGTACGGGAAAAGCTCGCCCTGCGCGGGATGCCGATGCAGGCCGAACTCGATGCCCTGGCGGCCCTCGATGCCCAGCGTCGCCGGCTCATTCCGGAGGTCGAGACACTCAAGCGGCAGCAGAACGAAGCCAGCGCCGAGGTCGCCCGCGCCAAGAAGGCGGGGCAGGATCCGACACACCTGTTCGCCGCCAACAAGGCACGCGGCCAGCAGATCAAGCAGGTCGAGGAGCAACTCGAGGTCATCGAGCAGCAGCGCCGGGATATCCTGCTGACCATCCCCAACCTGCCCCACGAAGGCGTGCCGGCCGGGACCGGTGCCGGGGACAACCAGGAAGTGCGACGGTGGGGCGATCCGCCAATCTTCGACTTCACGCCGAAGGCGCACTGGGACATCGGGGTCGATCTGGGCCTCGTCGACTTCGAGCGCGCCGCACGGATGTCCGGTGCTCGCTTCTCGGTACTGATGCACCACGGCGCCCGCCTAATGCGCGCGCTGATCAACTTCATGCTCGATCTGCACACACGCGAGCACGGGTACACCGAGGTGGATCCGCCGTTCCTGGTCAGCGCGGCCGCACTCCAGGGAACGGGCAACCTGCCGAAGTTCGAGGCCGACCTCTTCAAGGTCGCAGGCGACTGGGATCTCTATCTCGTGCCGACCGCAGAGGTGCCCTTAACGAACCTGCACAGGGAGGAGATTCTGGACGGGCGGCGCCTCCCCATCCGCTACGTGGCCTACACGCCATGCTTCCGCAGCGAGGCCGGCTCGCACGGCCAGGACGTGCGCGGCCTCATCCGCCAGCACCAGTTCCACAAAGTCGAGCTGATGAGCTTCACAACGCCCGACCAGTCGTTCGATGAACTGGAGCGTCTGACGGCGGACGCCGAGGAAGTACTGCGGCGCCTGGGGATGCCGTACCGCACGGTGCAGCTGTGCACGGGCGACATGGGCTTCGCGTCGGCGAAGACCTACGACATCGAAGTGTGGGTGCCGAGCCAGAACCTGTATCGGGAAATCTCGTCGTGCTCGAACACCATGGCCTTTCAGGCGCGGCGCGCCAACATCAAGTTCCGGCCCGACGGCACGGGCAAGGCCGAGTTCGTGCACACGCTGAATGGATCGGGCCTCGCCGTCGGGCGCACGGCCCTGGCCCTGCTCGAGCTCTTCCAGCAGCGCGATGGCTCGGTGGTGGTGCCCGAGGTGCTGCGGCCGTACATGGGAGGGCTCAGCACGATCACAGGCGACAGGCGACAGGCGCTAGGCGACGGGCGCTAGGCGACGGGCGACAGGGCTAGGGTTGAGTCGGCCTGATCGGCCGACCGGTTTTCCTGTGGCGAAGAGACGTTCTGCATCGGCGCGAAGAACTTCGGGTGACTCCCGTTTGGTCGCCGGCACCGCTGCGATCGCCAGGCCACGGGCAACCATCTGGCTGGTTCCGGTCATCGCCGTTGTCATCGTCGCCGCTGGCACCTGGGCCTACGCGACCAGCTTCGACGGCGTCTTCGTGCTGGACGATGTGCGGGCAATCGCGCGGAATCCGACGATCAGAACGCTGTGGCCACTCTCGGCGCCACTCGCCCCGCCGACGGCCTCGACCGTGGCCGGACGTCCGGTCGCGAACCTGTCGCTCGCGATCAACTACGCACTGGCGCCGCCGGAGGTGCGCAACGTGTTCGAGACCAACGGTCCTGGCTCCCGTCCAGGTGCGCCCGATACGGCGGCCCGCCTGCGCCGCAATGCCCGCGGCTATCACGCCGGCAATCTCCTGATCCACCTGGCAGCGGCCCTTGTGCTCTTCGGCATCGTCCGCCGGACACTGCTGAGCGAGCGTCTCAGGTCGCACTTCGAACACTCAGCGCTCTGGATGGCAGGCGCCATCGCCCTCGTCTGGGTGACGCACCCCCTGACGTCGGCGGCCGTGACCTACATCGTGCAGCGCGTCGAATCGTTGATGGGACTGCTCTTCCTGCTCACGCTCTACTGTGCGATTCGCGCCTCAGAGGGGAAACGCGCACAGACATGGACCGCCGCTGCCATCGCGAGTTGCGGGCTTGGGATGGCGACCAAGGAAACGATGGTGAGCGCGCCAGTGGTTGTGGCCGCTTGGATGTGGCTGTTCACGCGCGTCAGGCGCCTCGGCACGGCTCGAGACAGACGATCGCACCCAGCCGTGCTGTTCGCCGGGCTGGCAGCCACGTGGGTGATCCTCGCTCTCCTGGTCCTTGGGGAGCGGCGCGGGCCGTCGCTGAGCCTCGCCGCCCCGACGGCGTGGCGGTACCTGCTGACACAGTCTGACGTCGTGGTGCACTACCTCGGGCAGGCCTTCGTGCCGACGTCGCTCGTATTCCTGTACGACTGGCCGCTGGCCGAGACGCTGTCGTATGTGTGGCCGCAGGCCCTCGTGCTGTCGGCACTGGTCGTCGTGACGGCTGCGGGCGTGATCCGGCGCTGGCCGGTGGCGTTCCTGGGGGTGTGGTTCTTCCTGATTCTCGCGCCCTCGTCGAGCGTCCTGCCGATTGTCACGGAGGTCGCGGCCGAGCACCGGATGTACTTGCCGCTGGCGGCCGTTGTGGCACTGATTGTCCTGAGCGCGGTCGTTGCGGCCCGGCGATTGAACGTGGGGGGGCGTATGGGTGCCGTCGCGGCGCTGGCCGCGACCGTCGTGGTCGTCGCAGCGGCGGCGGTCGAGACACGAGCCCGGAACGAGGCCTATTGGAGCAGCGAGACGCTCTGGCGGGACACCGTGGCCAAGCGCCCCGATTTCCCGCGCCCGCGGGTGCTCTACGGCAGTGTCCTGCTCAGCGCCGGCAAGGTGGCGGAGGCGGAGGCCCAGTTGCGGGTGGCGGTGACGCTGGCGCCCGACGATCCGATGGCCCGCCTACGGCTTGGCGCCGCGTTGGCGCAGCAGCGCAAGTTCGACGAGGCCATCCCGCACGTCGAGCGGGCGGCGGCGAACTTGCCGGACGATCCAGGAGCCTATCGAATGCTCGGTGAGATCTACGCCGCGCAGGGACAGGACGCGCTGGCCGTCGCAAACCTGGAGCGAGCCCTTTCGGGAATGGGAGGCGATCCTGACCTCCTCGTTCGGCTGGCCATGATGCTGGCCGACTCTCGCGACCCGTCCGTGCGCGACGGAGGCAAGGCCCTTGGGCTGGCGGAGCGTGCCGTGGCCCTGACATCACGACGCCACGTCATGGCGCTGGCCGCGCTCGCGCTGGCGCAGGCCGAATCCGGGCGCGTCCCCCAGGCGGCCGGCACGGCGCGCGAGGCTCTTCAGCTCGCACGCGAGCAGAACGCGAACCCCGCTCTCATCCGCGAACTGGAGTACCGGGTGCAGCATTACACCCGATAGCACTGCTGCCCGCCCGCGTCTCCACCCCTGACGCCTGATGCCTGCCGCCTGTCGCCTGCTCCCTCGCTGCGGCCTGCCGCCCGCAGCCGCACTGTCGCCCGTCGCCTGTCGCCCGTCGCCTGTCCCTGACAGCGAAGACCTTCAAGAAGGCCGCCGGTTCGACGGCGTCGAGGTCGTGAATCCCTTCCGCAACCGCGCCGGAGCGCGGCGCCGGGGTTGACGCATGCCATGACGAACCAGCGAGGCTGCGCCTCAGACCGCCGAGGCGTGTGGGGGCGGCTCCGCCTCGCTGGATCACAGTGTTGGCTATGCCCCGCCTGCGGCGGGGCGTAGACCTCTTGAAGGCCGGAGTGAAACGCGACTCATCTGCAACGGATCTTGGCCTTCAAGACGTCTAGCCCGGCGGGGCCACGGCGGTATAATCCGAGGATCGCGGAGGGATGGCCGAGCGGTCGAAGGCGGCGGTCTTGAAAACCGCTGTACGGGAAACTGTACCGGGGGTTCGAATCCCTCTCCCTCCGCCATCCGCCTCCGCCCGCGGTCGAATGCAAGGGGCACGGCCCAACCAGACAGCGACGTCGACCTGCTGGTCGACGTCGAGCCGGGGCGATCGATGCTCGACATCGTCGCACTCTGGGACGACTTGACCGCGCTGCTGGGCTGTCCCGTCGATCTCGTGACGGACGGCGGAATCAGTCCTTACCTGCGCGAGCACATCTACGCTGAGGCCAGACAGCTGTGAAAGACGACCGGTTTTACCTGCTCCACCGGGACGTCGAGCAAGGGGCGAATCGTACTTCTGGCTCAGGCCGACTCCAACCGACCCACGAGCAAGAGTTGCGAAGAACGATTGGCGGGAGTAGCCTGTCTCTATGACGACCGTGGCTGAGATTGCAGGAGCCGTGAAGCGCCTTCCCAAGAAGGACCTCGTGAAGTTCCGCAAGTGGTTCGTCGACTATGACGCCGCAGCCTGGGACCGCCAGCTCCAGTCCGATCAATCTGGCGGTCGCCTGGACGCCATGGTCCGCGAGGCGCGACGAGATCATCGGGCCGGCCGAACCAAAGCGCTGTGAGACATCTCGCCACGCCGCGCTTCTGGCGCTGCTACAAGGGTCTGTCCAAAGACGTTCGCGACCTTGCCGACCGGTGCTACACGCTCCTCAAGACGGATGCCGGTCAACGTTCACTCCGGTTCAAGAAGATCGGCTCCGTCTGGTCCGTTCGCGTTGGCTTGCACTATCGGGCATTGGCGACCGAGGCGGATGAGGATTGCGTGTGGTTCTGGATCGGTTCACACGCGGACTACGACAGAATGCTCGGGAGGAAGCGTGACCGTCGTCTCGAAATCCGGAGCGAACAACTTCGACGGGTCCACGTACTACTTCGGCCGAGACGACGCGCTGAACGCCAAGAACTGGTTCGCCAAGACGACGCCGGATTACAAGCAGTTCCGTGGAGGCGGCGCGATCGGCGGGCCCATCATTGCCAATCGAACACACTTTTTTGAGCTACGAATACAACGAAGTCAACGACTTCAAGATCATCGCGCTGCCGGCGACCAACCCCTTCGCTACTCGAGAGAACGGCACGTTCCCCACGCAGCGTCCCTCGGTTGAACCGGCCCTTCAATGCAGCTATGCTGACGGCGTGAAATCTCCTGCGCCGGCTCTTTCCCCGGACGGCCTCCGTTTGGCACTTCATGCATTCTGCGAAAAGCACCCCATCAGGCGTCTGGATGTCTTCGGATCCGCGGCGAGAGGGCAAGCCGGCCCCGGCAGCGACGTCGATCTCCTTGTGACCCTGGACGACGCGGCTCCCGTTTCAACCCTCGAGATCCTGGAGATGGCGGGAGAAGCCGAGGAGATCGTAGGTGCGCCGGTGGATTTCGTCCTTCTGCAGGCTCTCGAACAATCGCCCAACGCCTTCGCCAGAGATCACATCCTCGCGACCGCCGTACAGTTATATGGACGCTGATCAGATCGGACGCCTTCGGGACATTCTTGACGCGGCCCGCCTAATCTGCGCCTACATCGCCGACACCGACGAGATCGCGTTTCGCGCCGACACTCAGAAACAAGACGCGATCATTCGACGCATTGAGATCATCGGCGAGGCGACACTGCACTTGTCCGACCAGACACGGCAGGCGCTGCCCCAGTTGCCGTTTCGGAGGATGCGCGGCATGCGCAATGTGATCGCGCACGACTATGCGGCCGTCGACCTGCGCATTGTGTGGGAAGTGGCGGCCGTTCATGTTCCGGAATTGCGGACCATTCTGGAAGAGTTCTTTGGCCATTAGTCGTGGGCCAACCAACAGGGCTTGTTCGCACTTCCACGACAAGGCGGGCGGCAGGGATCTGAGCCGGTTCGCATCGTCGCAGACAACGATGCAGCCGGAGTTGGCGACACCCGCTATAGTGCAGCGTTCGTGCCAGACGGTTGCATTTGTCAACCAATTCTGGCCCCCCGCAGTGACGAGCCTGGGTGTGCCCGTCGCGTTGCGGTTTCGTGTTGCCTACTCCGTATCCGGAAGGTCGGTGAACGGGTTCAGTACTTTCAGCCCTGGCCGGCGGAAGTCCTGGTCGTTTCCTGTGACGATCGTCAGTCCGTGGCGGCGGGCCGTGGCAGCGATGTAGCTGTCCTCCACGGGCATGCGGCGGCCAGCTTTCGCGAGCAAGTGCTCTTGTTCCGCCCAGACGCGCGCGACCGAAACGTTGAAGCCGTGAATGCGGCCCTGCATCGCGTCAATCAGCCTCGTGAGCCACGCCTGCAGTTGTTCCCGCTGGCGTCCCTGCTTCGTGCGGACCCAGTACGCCAACTGGGCGATGACGACGGCGCTGGTGTAGCACCGGTCCTTCTCTTGCCGCAGCCACGCTATCACTTTGGGATCGCCGCGACGTTTGGCTGGCTGTGAGAGAACGTCTGTGTCGAGCAGCCAGCTCACAGCCTTCTCCTCCGCGCGGGCTCACGGCGGCGCGGCGGAACGTCGTCCATGCTCACGGGACATTCCGTGAGGATGGTGAACCAATCGCCACGCAGGGCAAGTCGTCGGAAGACAATCGCATCTTCCTCGGGGTCGAAGCGAGCGTCGAAGTACTCGCCGGGCGCAGTCGGGGCGAGCGACGCAGGAACGCTGAGACGGCGTTTGGCATCCAGGGTCACGATCATGGTGGGATTATCCCACCTGGCCGTTGCTCGTGTCAACGGCCTCTGGCGCGGCAACCCGCAGGCACATCGATCGTCCCAGGCCGAGGTGCGGCGCCCGGTGATCCTGGCCATTCTCGAGCAACCCGAGGGACTGGCGGTCCAGAAGCCGTGGGACCTCTGGTTCGAAAACCGCATCTACCCGTCCCCAAACGGCCTGACGATCTACTTCACCGAAATGACCGAACGCAAACGGGCCGAGGCAGCGCTCAGAGAGTCGGAGGCGCGCCTGCGGCCCGCGGTGGGTGCGGCCAACGTCGGATTGTGGGACTGGAACCTCCGGACGAATCAGATCTACTCTTCCCCGGAGTGGAAGCGCTAGGTCGCTGCCAGCCAGCCCGGCCTGAATCCGAAATGCACCCGGCCATCGGGCAAGACGGTCACCCGCCGCGACCTACCTGAACCCCTGCCCGACGCCGAAGACACCCAGGAAGTTCGCGAAGGTTCCCAGCCCGGCCAGCGTCACGGATACCGAAAAACGAACGTCCTGATCGACCGGCGGGCGATAGCCGCCCACATACTGGTAGCCGCTGAAGTTGTAGGTCTGGAACTCCGCGGCGATGCCGCAACACTGGGCGTTGTAGTAGCCCGTGAATCGCTTCTGGAGGAAGGAGCGGTTCTGGATGTCGAAGTTGAACGAGAACGCTCCGCCGACGCGACCGCCCGCGGTTCGCGCCAGGACGCTCGCGTCCATGTAGTGGTTCGAGTTCGATGACCCCGGCTGGTAGATCCCGTAGGTCCGGCGGCTCCACCCGCCCGTCGTGCTGAAGACCTCCCGCAGGTTGTAGGTGGCGGCTGCCCCCAGCGTCTGCCACTGGTAGGTCTTCGTGTTGTACTCGGCCCGGAAGGTCCCGTCGAATCCCTGCCTGGGGGAGAAACTGGCGACGAGCGAGATCGGGGAGAAATTGCTTCGCGTGGCCGTGTAGTAGGACGACGCGTAATTGGGGTCCACCGACGACGCCCGCTGGTCGGTGTAGTAGGTCTGGCGGACCGTGACATTCACGAACTGGTGGGTCTGTGCCGCCCCTTTCTCATCGAGGCGACGCGCGAACAGCCGGTTGTTCACCCCATAGGTGACACGCGTGACACCGGGAACGAGGTAATCGCTCGGGTCGTAGGCGACGATCTGGTTGAACGTGTCGAAACTCGTGAACTTCTGGAAGAACACCCACGGTTCGATGGTGTGCTTGATCTTCTCGGCGAAGCCGTTGTTCGTGTTCCACACACGATTGACGATAGGCCCGGAGGCCCGGACGGTCATGTCGAAGAACGTCCGCGTGACCGGGGCGTCGACCTGCTTCCCGCCCTGGATGCTCTCGTTCCACCACGTGTAACGCCAGGCCAGCGTCGCCGTGACAGGCAGCCACTGGATTCTCGTGAACGGAAAACGCAGCGCGGGCAGCACATCGAACTTCTGCACGCCCGTGTCGATGATGGTCGTCGGCTTGTCGTCCCGCCTGTAGACGGACTGCCGGATCAGGTTGGCCCACTCGACGGACACCGACGAGTACAGCGGCAGGCGCCCAATCGGCTTCTCGGCCCGGTTGAACGACAGCCTCGGCCACGCGCCCGACACGACGGAGGTCTGAGCGCTGTAGAAGTACTCGGAACGATCCAGGCCCCCGGCGATCGTGTAGGGCCCGTAGGTACCAGTCACGCCGCCGCCGTAGGCCCGTGAGACCTGCGAGGCCTGGTAGACGTTGGTGGTGTATTGCTGCTGCGCGACGAGACTCGAGAAGTAGTCGACGCGGCCGTACGCCTTCAGCCTCCCGGGCAAGGCCTGCGTCACAGAGGAACGGACCTGAAAGCTCTGACGGCCCGGCACAATCGTCTCGGTGCCATCCGAGTGCGCGTACACCGATTCGTGCTCGTTGAGCCTGTAGAAACTGACGTTCCCGGATCCGCCGGTCGCCACGTAGCGGTACTCCGAGCCGAATCCCATGCCCGTCTTGGAGTACCAGTCATGCATGAAGGTGGCGTCCTGGCTCCGGCCAATCGCCCAGAAGAATGCGTTGCTGAAGGTGTGTCCGCGCAGAGACGACGAGCCGTAGATCGGCATCAGAAGTCCGGTGGCGCGATCCTCCTTGTTGATCGGGTAGTAGATCGCAGGCATGTAGAGGACCGGCACACCCTTGACCCTCAAGATGGAATTGGTCAGGAATGCGTAGTGATCCAGATTGAGCACCACGGAGCCGGACGTGATCTGCCAGCGGGGGCTCGGCTGCACGCACGTGGTGAAGGCGCCGCCGGTGACGCGGTACTTGCGGTCGCCGATCTTCTCGATTGTCTTGCCGTAGAAGAGAATGTCGGGCTCCTGGGATCCCAGAACGGTCCGCGTCGGCAGCTCCGCCATGCGTGCGCTGCCGGTCGCGTTGTAGAACGTCCCGACCTTGGTCCGGTAGTCGAACTCCATCCACTCGGCGCCGATCCGCTGAGTGGCCGTGGCCATGACGACATTGCCGCGGGCAATCATCTTGTACTGATCGCGGAAGATCTCGACCTCGTCGGCGAAGAACATCGTGCCGCCACTCTCGAGTTCCACGTCGCCCGTCAGCTTGAAGTGGTTCTCGCCCAGTTGCTCGTACCGCCACTGCTTGGACGTGTCGATGAACGGCAGGCTCAGCGTGCCCTGCTGGTCGGTCTGTTGGGACGGCGTCGCCTGGGCCGAGGGCGGCGTCTGGCCTTGGGCCGCGGGTTCAGCCCCCGCGGCAGGAACCAGGAGGAGCATCAGGCCGAGCGCACAGCCGGCCGCCATCAGTCTGGTGGACATCTCACCCCGAAGGGTATCACGGCTGGCCCCGCCGTTCGCGGGGCCGCGGGCGCGGCGACGAAGGCTGCCTGTACCCCGCAGGGTAGAATGAACGCCTATCCCATGTCTGCCGCTCCGGCGGCGGCCGGGGCCCGGCCGCCAACGTCCCGCATCGTCTTCCTGGACCTGGCACGAGCAGCAGCCGTGCTGTTCATGGTCCAGGGCCACACCATCCACCAGTTGCTGGACCAGGTCTATGAACCGACGCTGGTCTTCCAGTCGTGGCTCTTCCTGCGCGGCCTGACCTCCTGCATGTTCCTGCTGCTGTCGGGATTCGCCTTCAGCGTGGCCTCCGACAAGTACTGGGACGACCATCGCGGCCGGTGGCGGCGGGTGGCGCGGCGGCTGATCCGCTTCTCCTTCTTCCTCGGCCTCGGCTACTTGATCCATTTCCCGATGGGGCGCTTCGCGCACCTCGAGTTCGCCAGCGACGAGCGATGGCGCTCGTTCTTGCAGGTCGACGTGCTGCAAGTCGTTGCCGTGTCGCTGCTCCTCCTGCAGGGTCTCATCCTCCTGCTCGGGACACGCCGGCGGTTCGCCGTCGCAAGCGCCCTGGTTGCGGGAGTCATCGCGCTGGCCACGCCGCTGATGTGGAGCCGAACCTGGGTGGACGGCGTGCCCCTGTGGCTGGCGTCGTATCTGTCCAGCGACACCGGATCGATCTTCCCGTTCTTCCCGTGGGGAACCTACCTGTTCGCCGGCGCGGCACTCGGGATGGCGTACGCGCGCCGTGCCGCGGGGCACTCGCCCGCCCGCCCGGCCGCGAGCCTCGCGTGGCTTGGCGGGATGCTGGCGATGGCCGGTCTCGTCGGCTTTCTCCTGCCCTTCCAGCCCCTCGGGACGGTCGATCCCTGGCGCGCCGGACCCGCAATGCTCCTGATCCGACTGGGGCTGATCTTCCTCGTCCTGGGCGGGTTCGTGGCGGCGAGCCGGTGGGTTCCGCGCCTGCCCAGGAGCATCCAGGCCCTGTCGCAGGAGTCGCTCATGATCTACGTCGTGCACGTGGCCGCGCTGTACGGGTCGCTGTGGGCACCAGGCCTGGGGCAGGTGCTCGGCCGCCAGGACTTGTTCCACACCGTCGCCTGGATCGGTGTCCTGTTCGTGTCGATGACCTTCCTGGCGTGGGTCTGGAACCAGACGAAGCGACAACGCCCGCTCGCGATCCACGTTGCGCGAGCCGCCATCGCCGTTGCCCTCATCTGGCCGCTGATCTAGCGAGGCTCCGCCTCAGACCACCGAGGCGTGTCGGGGCGGCTCCGCCTCGCTAGTTCACAGTGTTGGCTTTGCCCCGCCTGCGGCGGGGCGAAGACGTCTTGAAGGCAGGGGACGGAAGCTTGACTCATCTGCATGAGATTCGGGCCTTCAAGACGTCTAGCCGAGGCTACTTGAAATCGCGGGCGCGACCAGCGTGGTGTTCTGCAAGCGAATACACACGACCCTCGCCGGCCACGTGCTCGAGCCTGAGGTGGATCGACCGATCCATCCGCTCCCGCAGCGCCGTCCAGTGGGCCGGTGCATACAGCTCCGCATGGACGATGATGTAACGCACGCCAGTCTCGGCGAGGAGGCGAATCGTGTCCTCGTCGGGGAAGCGCTGCAACTGGCGGTACAGCATGTCGTGGAACGGAGGCTGAAAGCCCGAGTGCCCGTGCACGGTCTTCTGCCAATGTGCCATGGAGTGCAGCATGTAGGTGGAGTTGAGACGCGCGGAGGCTCCGGCGTTGGAGGGATCGGGCACCGGGAACTCCACGATAGCGAAGCGCCCAGGCCGGGTCGACAGCCACTGGTCTGCGGCGGGGATGCGCAGATCGGCTGGCACAGTCGCGAGGGGCATCGCGGCGAACTCGACGACCATCATCAGGCCGGCACCGGCGGCCCATGCCAACCGCCGTCGCGACGAGAGTCGGGCGCTCAGGCGATCGAAGCCGGCGCCGGCCAGGACTGCCAGGCCCAGCATCCCGAGAATCGTGAAGCGCGACGGGACGCGGATGAAGTTGAGTCCGGGAAGCCAGTAGATGAGTGGCCAGAGTCCGAGCGGAGGACCGACGGACAGCAGGAGGGTCAGGAACGTCAGCAGCCCGTAGAACACGCCGACACTCTGCCGGTTGCGCCCGGCCCAGACCCTCCATGCGTCCCGAGCGAGCCGCCACCGGGCCGCAGGCGACCAGGGAAACCAGCGAAGAATGACCAGCCGAGCGGCAAGCGCCAGTCCAGCCGTAACCAGCGGCCTCAGAGGTTCGCGCGCCGAGAAGAGCACCCAATCTCCCGACCTGATTCTGATTGAGCCGGTGGCTGCCACGACGATACTTGTCACCAGGCCCGACAGGACTACCAGTTCGAGCAGGCCTGGCAACATCGCCCGGGCCCGCACCCAGACCAGCCTTGCGCGCAACACGGTGTCGTGCCCCCGAGTTGCCGGCCAGAACAGGAAGCCTGCCGCCAGCAGCAGCGGCACATACCCGGGGAACAGGAAGGCCTGAGCATCGACGATCAGTCGCGACTGCTGCGAGAACCACGAAACGACCCAGGTCTGTACGTGCGTCGGCGCGGCCAGAAAGCTCGCCGGGTCGATCGCCCAGTTCTCGAGCGTTCGCCGCAGACCCATCTCCTGCTGGACGCGGCGGTAGGGCAGGAAGACCAGTACTGCTGGCAAGAGAAGGAGTGTGCCGGTGATGCCGAGATCTCTCACCCGCCTGACGAGATCGAGGCGCTCGCCCGTCCCGATGCGGTACAGCGCGAGCAGCGCCAGCGCGAAGCCGAGGAAGACGATGCCGTGGCCGCTCGACAGGGCCTGCAGTGTCACGAAGGCCGCCGTCAGGCGCAAGTCCCGCCGCCGCCCGTCGTCGAGATACGCGTGAGCCGACGCCAGCGCGAACGGAATCCACTGCACGGCCCCGAGGTGAAGTTGACCTGTGCGGAAGAACCGCGGTGGCGAAAACGCGAAGACGAGGCCGCACAGAACCGCTGCGGACTGGCTGAGACCGAGCCGCCTGGCGAGCACGTATGCGCCAATCCCACAGAGCAGGCAGCTCAAGAGCGCCGTGACATTCAGCGCCAGCACCGGGTTGCCGGTGAGCCACAGGATCGGGGCGGCGACCAGTGCGCTGCCGATCAGGTTCTCGGAGTACGCCAGCGTGTTCCGCTCGGGGTGGTAGATGTTCGCGTCGAAGATGGACAGCGGCTGGTGGATGAAGGCATGGGCGTCCCACGCCAGTGTCCACATGAAGAGATTGCCGTCAGGCCCCAGGGGAAGGCTCGTGTCGGCCGGATGCAAGGACAGCGGGTAGGTCAACAGCAGCGTGAGCGCGAGGAACAGGAGCAATACTCCTGCGGTCGTCCGCCTGCGACCGTCGAACGACGGGCCCCTCCTGCGCGCGCGCGCGGCCAGCACTGGATCAGTCACGGTGACCACCGATCCTACCGAGGCTCGGGCCTGCCGCGCCAGCCGCGATAGAATCAGCTGGATCGGCAGATTCGTTCATGACCATCCGCCGCCGCACCCTCGTCGTGGTCCTCGGGACCGTCGTCCTCGTTGGCGCAGGGACTTCGCTCCTGGTGGCGCCTGGTCCGCCATCGTTCATCGTGGAGCCGAGCACAGGCATGATCCTGGTGGCCATCGAGCCCGGCACCTTCGTGATGGGCAGCCCCGTGGGGGAGCGGGGCAGGGGAGACGACGAACAGCAGCACCGGGTGATGCTGACCCGCCGCGTCTTCATGGGCCGCGACGAGGTGACGCAAGCGCAGTGGCGGATGGTAATGGGGCAGAACCCGAGCCAGTTCACCGGATGCGAGCGTTGCCCGGTCGAGAGCGTCAACTTCTACGACGTCAACGACTTCCTCTCGAGGCTGGGCGCTGGATCGTCGGCCATGCGGTTCCGGCTGCCCACGGAAGCCGAGTGGGAGTACGCGTGCCGGGCGGGCACCATCACGCCGTTCAATGTTGGACCGGATCTCGCCCCGGACCAGGCGAACTACAACGCCCGGTTCCCCTACGATGGTCAGGAACCGTCCATGCCTCCCGATCGCACGACGCCGGTGGGCAGCTTTCCCCCGAATGCCTGGGGCCTCAGAGACATGCACGGGAACGTGTGGGAGTGGATCAACGACTGGTACGGCCCCTACGACCCGGCTCAGGCTGTCGATCCGACGGGCGCGCGCGGCGGGACGACACGCGTGATCAGAGGCGGAAGCTGGCATTTCGATGCCAACAGCGCGCGCTGCGCACTACGCTACACACACACCCCGGTCGATCGCGGGCACAGCCTCGGCTTCAGAGTCGTGGCGGACGTCATCGCGCGGGACTGACCCCGGTCTCTTACAGGAACAGCGCGGCCTCGACGGCCAGCCCGGGCCCGAATCCGAGTGCCACGCACGGTCGAGGGGCGTTGCGCCGCCTCAAGACGTCGAGGATGAACAGCATTGTCGGCGACGACATGTTGCCGTGAGCGGCCAGCACTTCCTGGGACACGGCGTACGCCTCTCGAGACAGGCCAAGCACCTGCCCGCAGGCCTCGAGGATGCGCGGCCCTCCCGGGTGCAGCGCCCATGTCGCCACATGGTCGAGTGCCACGTCGTGTGACGCGAGCCAGCCATCGAGCCACGGCCGCAGCCGCTGCTGGATGACGCCCGGCACGCGGGCGGAGAGCGTCATGCCGAATCCACGATCGCCGACGCGCCAGGTCATCAACTCGGCTGAATCCTCCAACAGCGTGGCCCCGTTGGCCGCGAGCGCCCAGCAGTCCTGCGCTCCAGCCTCTGTCCCCGCCTTCGGCATGGCTGGCGGCTGCGCTCGTCCGATCAGGGCCGCCGCGCCATCCCCGAACAGCGCGTTCGCCACCATCTGCGCAGGGTCCCATCCGTACTGATAGTGCAGCGTGCACAGCTCGACCGCGCACACGATCACGCAGGCGTCCGGGGTCGCGTCCGCGTACGCACGGGCGACGCGAAGCCCGTTGAGCGCCGCGTGGCATCCCATGAACCCGATATGCGTGCGTTCAACGTCCCGGCGCAGCCCCAGCTCCCGGACCAGCGCCAGATCGAATCCCGGGGCGGCAAACCCGGTGCACGACACCGTCACGACATGGGTGATGATCTCCGGCTCGATCCGAGCATCGGCCAGTGCCGCCCGGCCTGCGGCGGTTGCCAGGACCGGCGCGTCTGCCTCGTAGCGAGCCATGCGCGCCGAGGTGGTCGGACCTCGGTCGGTGGCGTCCCGCATGTCCGGGAAGAACGACTGCCGAGGTTCTTCCTCGAGGCCGTCTGACTCGAGCACGACGCTCTGGCGTTGCCGGACTCGGGTCAGGCGGTAGAGCGTCTTGAGTTGACGCTGCTGTTCCGCGTCGCGACAGCCGAATCGCTCGGCCATCCGCGCAGCGTGCTCCTGGCTGATCGAGAACGGCGGGGAGGCGGTGCCGATTCCATGGATGAAGAGGGGCATGGGGCACTCTGCTTGACTTACGGGGTCAGGTGTTTCAGCACCGGCCGCGCCAGGCGGGGCTCGGCCTCCAGTGCCCTGACGACCGTGCGCACGGCACCGGGGTATCGCAGCAGGCCCGACACGATGCGGCACCACCGCTGTTCGCGGCCAATCGCCTCGCGATGCGCGCGAAGCCAGCGGTGCTCGAGACCCGCACTCCACTCCTGGCGGCCCTCGCAGGCGAAGGGAACCGCCAGTTCCGCCGCGCCAAGAGCCCACGCCATCCCTTCACCGGTGAACGGCTCGACATAGCCGGATGCATCGCCCACGACCAGCAGCCGATAGCCGACCGGCCGCGCCAGATGCTGGGTGAGCGGCGGTGTGCCCTGCCAGTGAACGTCTTCGACTGTACCTGGTAGGACGACGCCAGCCTCGCGGAGGATCGCGGCAACGCACCTCGCAGCCCCGGCGGCCCTCAACTCGCCCGGATCGACAGCCGCGGCGACATTCACCCGACCGGCCTCGACCTGGACGGCGCCCACATAGCCGCTGCGCCCGACCGCCATCAGGATGGTGTGATCCGGGGCCGCGAAAGTACCGGGGTCGACCAGCGTCCCGAGCCCGATGCGGGACCGGCTCCAGACATGGCCCTCGAAGCCCGCGCACAGGCGAAGCGAATGCCTGGCGAGACCGTCCGCAGCAATCACGACCCGCCCCGCCACCAGCACCGCTTCCTGGCCGGTGGGTTCGACCTGGACCAGCCGACGCTCTTCGCGGACTGTTCCGTCGTCCGGTTGAACCGTCCCGGTGGCGCCGGTCAGCAGTGAGCACCCGGCGGCGACCGCCGCCTGCGCAACCATGCCATCCAACGTCAGGCGTGAGACGGCGAGGCCACCTGGCAGATCCAGAGTCACCCGGCGACGGCCCGAGACGAGGGCCATTGACCTGTAGCCGCGTGCGCCGGCCGCCTTGAGGCCGTCGAGCACACCAGCACGGCGGAGCACGCCAATCGCATGGCCGTTCAGACAGCCACCGCAGACTTTGGTCCGAGGGAAGGTCTTGCGCTCGATGATGAGGACATCGAGGCCCTCACGGGCCAACAGCAGGCCCGACACGGCACCTGCAGGGCCAGCCCCGATGACGATGGCGTCCCACGTGTGCCGTGAAAGCTCACGGTCCATGGAACGGCAAGGTGGATTCCTGCTTCCGTGGGAACAACGAAGCGATCATGCCCGCCTCCATGAAAGCAGAAGACGCTGTGGCCAGCGAGCGATGACGCGTGCACGGTCGAGGCCGGCCGCGTCTGCCAGCCGCCGCACTTCTTCCATGGTGAACGCCGCACGAACGGACAGCGCCCCATCCACCCGGAACACGCGGGAGCGGCCGAGCACGCGGCATCCGACCCACGCGTAGGCAAAGCCCAGCTTGGTCCGCCGGAGGTCGGACGCGACGACCAGGAGCCGCGCTGCCCGCCTCATGCGAGCCAGCATGGCGACAACCGCATCGTCGTCGAGGTGATGCAGGAACAGTGACGAGATCACCGCATCGAACCCGATCGACCCCGGCTCGCCGCTCCCGTCGAGTGCGAGTTCATCTCCGCTGAAGGCGTCGGCCTGGACGAAGCGAACTCGCTCATGGCCCGACCGCCTGGCAAGTGCCCGAGCGTAGTCGACGGCCACGGCGCTGACATCGCACCCGATGAGGTCGATTGCGAGGCCGTCTCTGCGGGCCAGGCCGGCCAGGGCCACGACGAGATGACCGCCGCCGCATGCCACATCGAGCACACGGATCGGTCGGCCGGTAACGACGGCGGCGAGCTCGTGAATCGCGGGCCAGATGGACGGCGCCGTCAGGCTCACGACGGAAGCCCAGCCCAGTGCATCGAGCGCGCGCCGGTGTTCAGCCGGATCGAGCGCCGGATCGTCCATGAGCTCGGGCAGGCGATGGCGTCGGGCGAGAAACGGGGGCACGTCCTCCTACTGTCTACCGTCTACCGTCTACTGTCTACTATCTACTGTCTACTGTACTCTTCACCCTCGCGAAGACCTCATCCACGATCCGCTGCGCGTCTTCATCGGATCCCGCCTCGGCGACGATCCGCACGATCGGTTCCGTGTTCGAACCGCGCACAAGGAACCAGCCGGAGGGAAGCGTCACCTTGACGCCGTCTCGAGAGTCCAGCGGGAACGACCGGTACTCGCGCTTCAGCATCCGCAGCACACCGGGAATCGAGCTGGACGGGCACTCGAGCTTCGTCTTGATGAGGCGGTAGCTCGGGAGTTCGCTCAGAAGGTCAATCAGTGTCCGCCCCGACGCCGACAGCAGATGCAGAATGAGTGCCATGCCGACGAGGCTGTCGCGGCCGAAGTTGATACGCGGATAGATGACCCCACCGTTGCCCTCGCCGCCGATCACCGCCTTCTCGGCGCGCATCCGCTCGGTGACGTTCGCTTCGCCGATCTTCGTGCGCAGAACCCGGGAGCCGAATCTCGCCGCCACGTCGTCGAGTGCGGCGCTCGTCGAGAGATTCGCCACCACCACACCCGGCGTCGCGCGGAGGACGTACCACGCCGAGAGCACGAGCGTATAGTCCTCGCCGATCGGACGGCCCGTCCGATCGACGACGGCAAGCCGGTCGGCGTCCATGTCCTGGGCGAAGCCGAGGTCGCAGCGCTCGGCGCGAACGAGGTCGCAGAGGGCGGTGAGGTTCTCGGGCAACGGTTCTGCCGGGCGTGGAAAGAGCCCGTCTGGCGTCGTGTTGATGGAGACGACGTCGGCGCCCAGCGCTTCGAGCAGGCGTGGGCTCACGAGCGAGCCGGCACCGTTGCAGGCATCGAGGCCAACGCGCAACCGGCTGGTACTCCGGGGCAGCGGCCCGACCGCGTCCAGAATGGCCCTGATGTGCAGGTCGAGCGCGCCGTCCATCCGCTCAACCGAGCGCATGGCGGGGCCGGGGACCTTCAGGTACTCGCCCTGATGGTAGATATCGAGCAGTTCGCGGGCGGGTCCGGATCCGAGAAACAGACCGTCGTCTCCGATGAACTTCAGCGCGTTCCACTCCGCGGGGTTGTGGCTGGCGGTAATGGCGATGCCACCCTGGGCCCGCCGCTCCCGAACGGCCAGTTGCACGGTCGGAACCGGACAGACATCCAGGTCGATGGGCCGGCACCCGCTCGACAGGAGGCCGGCGAAGACCGCCTGCCGGACCATCTCGCCCGAGGTGCGCGTATCGCGGCCGACGATGATGGTTCCCGACCCAGCGTAGGTGCCGAACGCCTGAGCGAAGCGCGTCAGCAGGGCAGGCGTGAGCGAGTCGCCCACGACTCCGCGGACGCCCGAGATGCTGATCTTGAGTGTCGGGATGGCTCTCATGACGAGCCCACCCTGTCGCGCGCCCACTCGACGAGATCGCGCGCCCTGGTTTCGGTCGTGGCCTCTGCGATGATCCGGATGAGCGACTCGGTCTGCGAGGCTCGGACGTGCACCCAGCCGTCCTCGAGACTCACCTTGATCCCGTCCGACAGATCCGCGCCGGGATGGCTTGCCTCGACCTCATCGCGGAAGTCCTGCAACCTCGAATAGAGCACGCTGGGCTTCACGCCGATGTCGTGCTTGACCATGGCGTACTCCGGAAGATCGCGCAGAAGCTCGGCCAGCGTGTCTCCGGTACGGGCCATGGCCTCGAGGATGAGGCCCTGGGCGGACGCGGCGTCGTGCGAGCAGAGCACCCGCGGGACGGCAACGCCGCCGTTGCCCTCGCCGCCGAGTACCGCGTCGTGCTCGAGCATGGCTTCCGAAATGTACGACTGCCCGACCGGCGTGCGTACGACCGGAGCGCCGTAGCGGGCCGCCACATCGTCGATGGCGCGGGTGGTCGAGATGTTGGTGACGACCGGACCGGCCCGCTGCGCCAGGGCGATGGCGACCGCGAGCGTCAGCGTGCGCTCCTCGGAGAGGGCGGTACCCTCGGCGGTCACGAGCCCGATGCGCTCGCCGTCCGCGTCGTGGGCGAAGCCGAGATCGGCGCCGCCGGCCCGAACAACCGCCTTGAGCTGCGCCATCGTCTCGGGCTTCGGCTCAGGGCGATGGGGGAACGGCGCTGACGAATCGTCGTTGATCGCAAGCACCGTGCAGCCGAGCGCCTCGAGCCACTGCGGCGACAGCCGAGCGCACGCACCGTTGCAGCAATCCACAGCCACACGGAAGCGCCGGGCGCGGATGGCCTGCACGTCGAAGGCGGCCCGGAGCCTGTCGATGTGCGGCCCTATCGGGTCGTGGCCGCCCACCGACGTGCGAATTCGGCTCCATGGAGCCTTCTCGAACTCGCCCTGGTGGACGATATCGAGCAGTTCTTCGGCCTGCGTGGCGTTGAGATAGAGTCCGTCGGCGCGGACGAACTTCAACGCATTCCAGCCCAGCGGGTTGTGGCCACCCGTGATCGAGATGCCGCCCTGGGCGCCGAGCGCGCGCACGGCCAGCTGCAGGGAGGGCGTCGGGCAGATGTCCAGGTCGACGACTTCGCATCCGGCGGCCAACAGACCCGAAATGACCGCCGAGCGCACCATGGGCCCCGAAGGACGGGTGTCGCGGCCAACGAGGACACGTCCGCAGTCGAGGTAGGTGGCGAACGCCTGAGCGAAGGAGACGATGAGCTCGGGCGTGAAGGTCTCACCGACGATGCCCCGAACGCCGCTGATGCCGATCTTGAGCGGCCGCATGGGGCGATCTTAGCCGGGATTCGGGAGTTGGGACTCGGGATTCGGGCCGCCGTCCGTACCCCGAACCCCGAATCCCGAATCCCGAATCCCGAATCCCGATATTGGTCGTTGCGAGTCGCGTCGTGTACTCCTATACTCGGCGACAGCCCGATCGAAGGGCGACGATCCCAATTGTGGGAGGAGAGCACATGGACGAGCACGCACAGCCACCGATGATGGACGTTCCACCAGTGATGGACATGCCGGCCGAGACCCCGCTGGCGGCGCCGGCGCCGAAGAAGAAGGCTGCGCCGAAGAAGAAGGCGGTCAAGAAGGCTGCGCCGAAGAAGGCGG
>JBFMFH010000010.1:0-69681 GCA_040752275.1 Acidobacteriota bacterium | reverse complement strand
CGTGGCGGGCCGCGCGCGACCGTTCGCGCGCGGCCCGTCTGACTTCAGGGGCGCGTGAACGGAGGAGTCGTGAAGGAGGAGCCACAATCGACCGTGCATCCGGGCAGAGAGGCGGGCCTGGATCGGGTGCTCGGCCTGGGCAGCGTCATCGGGATCCTGATCGGCAGCGTGATCGGCTCGGGCATCTTCATCGTCCCGGCGACGATTGCCGCCGCCGTCGAGTCGCCGGTGCTGATGCTCGCCGTCTGGGTGCTCGGCGGCGTCCTCAGCTTCTTTGGTGCGCTGGCGTTCTCCGAACTGGGCGCCGCCCTGCCGCGGGCGGGGGGCATGTATGTCTTCCTCCGGGAAGCGTACGGCAGACCCGTGGCGTTCCTCTTCGGCTGGACGCTCTTCCTCGTCATCGATTCCGGCGCCATCGCCACGCTGTCGATGGCCTTCGCGTCGAAGTACCTGCCGTATTTCGTCACGCTCACTCCGGTTGCCACGAAGATCGCGGCGCTGGTCATGATCGGTGCACTGGTGGTGGCCAACTACGTCGGGACCCGGTGGGGCGCGTTCGTGCAGAACACGCTGACCGTCGTCAAGTTCGCCGGCGTGGTCGGCGTGTCGCTCGTCGTGCTCGCGCTGGCCGACGGCGAGGTGTCCCATTTCGTGTCGCCCCCGGTGCCTCCCTGGTCGGGCGGTCTGGTTGGGGCGTTCGGCGTGGCGCTGGTCGCCGCGCTCTGGGCGTACAAGGGGTGGGAATCGGTGACCTTCAGCGCCGGCGAGATGAAGGACCCGAAACGCGATCTCCCGATCGGCTTATTCGCCGGGACTCTCGTGGTCATCGGCGTCTACGCCATCGCGAACGTGGCGTACTTGTGGGTCTTTCCGGCCCGGGAGATCGCTGCCTCCACGCGCATTGCCGCCGATGCCATGCAGGCCGCGGTCGGTGCTGCGGGCGCATCGCTCGTCGCTGGCATCATCCTGTTCTCCATCGTGGGGGCCGGCAACGCGATTATCCTGACTGCGCCGCGGGTGTTCTTTGCCATGGCCCGCGACGGACTGTTCCTCAAGAGTCTCGCCCGCGTGCACACGCGCTACCACACCCCGCACGTGTCGATCGTGGCCACGGGCGTCTGGGCGTCCGTGCTGGCCCTGTCCGGGACGTTCGAACAACTGGCGACCTACGTGGTCTTCGGGCAGTGGCTGTTCTTCGGGCTGACCGTTGCGGCGGTCTTCGTGCTGAGGCACACGAGGCGCGACCTTCCCCGGCCCTACCGGACGTGGGGCTACCCGGTGACGCCGGCGCTGTTCATCCTGGCGTCCGCGTTCATCGCGGTGAACACCCTGGTCACCCAGCCGATGAATGCCCTGGCCGGCCTCGGCATCATCGCGATCGGGATCCCGGCCTACCTCATCTGGAGCCGGAACCGGCCGGTCGATCAGTAGGACGCCTCCGCCGCCGGCCATCGCGGTTGCCACCAACGCCGATGGCGGCGTCAGCCCCCGGGGAGAGGCCGGGTGCCGGCGAACGCCTTGGGAAACGCCGCGTACCAGGCCGCGGCTCTGACCAGATGGTCCACAGGAATGTGTTCGCTGGCCATGTGGGCGTAGCGTTCATCGCCGGGGCCGAAGCCGATGCACGGGATTCCACGCATGCCCATCACCGCGACGCCGTTCGTGCTGAAGACCCAGCGGCCAACCGAGGGAGGCTCGTTGAATAGTGCCTCGTAGGTGCTGATGGCGGTTCGGAGCAGCGGATGATCCTCGGGCAGGAGCCAGGTCGGGTAGAACTTCTTGGTCGGATAGGTGAGTCCGCGCCAGCTCGGGACGGCGTAGTCGAGCACGACGACCTCCGCGCCGGCCGCGCGTACACCCGGCAGGCTCGCGATCTCGCTAATAGCTGACTCCTGCGTGTCGGTGGCGGCGAGGCGGCGATCGAGGTGAATGGTCGCCGAATCGGCGACCGCGCACAGTGAGGGCGAGGTCGACCGGATCTCGGCAATCGTCACGGTTCCCTTGCCCAGGAACGGCTCTCCACCGAGTCGTTCGTTCAATCGCTCGATGTCCTGGATGATCGGCGCCATCCGGTAGACCGCGTTCACGCCACGCTCGGGTGCCGAGCCGTGACAGGACACGCCGCTCGTGCGGACCTCGATCTCCATGCGCCCGCGATGGCCGCGGTAGATGCCGAGGTTGGTGGGCTCGGCGATCACGACGGCCTCGGGTGCGAGCCCGCCTTCGTTGAGGATGTACTGCCAGCACAGCCCGTCGCAGTCCTCTTCCTGCACGCTACCGACCACCCAGAGCGTGACGTCGTCCGGAAGACCCGCGTGACGCGCCAGACTGCCGCCGTACACGATGGCGGCCAGCGCGCCCTTCATATCGCAGGCTCCACGGCCGTACACGATGCCGTCGCGTTCGTTGCCCTGGAACGGATCGACCGTCCAGTTGGCCGGGTTGCCGATATCGACCGTATCCACGTGTGCGTCGTACGCCAGGATGCGTGGGCCGCTGCCTACGCGCCCCATCACGTTGCCCATCGCGTCGACGCGCACCTCGTCGTAGCCACAGTCGTGCATTTCGCGTTCGACGCGCCTGATGGCATCACCCTCCCGGGAGCTGAGAGACTTCGTCGCGATGAGATCCCGGAGGAACCGGACGATCCGGCGTTCGTGCTGCCGGGCCAGTGCAAGGGCATGGTCGCTCATGGGTGTCGGCCGTTCCTCCTTCGGCTGGGCGCGCGAGGCTGGCCTCGCCGGCGCCCTCGCGGGCGACGGCAGGTCGGACGCCCAAGTTCCTCATCGTAGCGCGGAGCCAGTCTCCCGGGAAGATGCGAAGATGCTCACCGCGGCTCCCGAGCGGCCGAGCGTCGGACCCATCGCTGTCGGCGGGTGCCGCCGCCTCAGCGAGCCGGCATGTGCTGCCCCAAGAGTGGTAGTCTGATCAGGCGCCCCTCTGAAGGAGGCCGATCATGGTTGATGCACTCCGGAAGCTCCTGCTGGCTGGACTGGGCACGCTGGACCTCACCGAAGAGAAGCTCAAGGCCGTCTTCGATGACCTGGTCAAGCGCGGGGAGATGAACGAGAAGGACGCGAAGGAGATGATCGCATCCTGGAAGGCCCGCGCCGTCGAGCAGCGGCAGAAGGTGCAGTCTCTCGTCGACGAGTCAGTCCAGAAGGGCCTTAAGGCCATGGGCTACGTCCGGCTCACGGAGTACGACGCGCTGGCCGCTCGTGTGGCGGAGCTCGAGCGCAAGGTCACGCCACCGCCGGACGGGACTCAGCCGCCGGCCGCTTGAGCCCGGCGCTCACGTGAGTTGACCTTGCGCCGGGGACGTAGGGCGCGGGCTTTCCTGGCCTGAGCGACGTCGAAGGCGGCCCTCGGTTCCGGCGCGAGCATCGTCAACGCACGTGAGCTCCGCGATTGGGGCGACTCCGACACCTCGGCTCATGTCCCGAGACAGGGCGGTCCCGCCGGCCGGGCAGCTGCGGCGGCTGCGCGACATTACGCAGGTCCTGGTCACCTACGGGTTCCAGGACGTGGCGGCGCGGCTGCGTCTGGCGCCGCGGCCTCGGAAGGGGCCGTTCAAGCCGGACCGGCCGGCTGCCAAGGCGGCCACTGCCCGGCGCCTGCGCCAGGCGCTGGAGGATCTCGGGCCGACCTTCATCAAGTTCGGCCAGGCCCTCAGCACGAGGGCCGACCTGCTGCCCCCTGACTTCCTCGACGAGTTCTCGAAGCTGCAGGACCACGTCCCGCCGATGCCGGCGGGCGTTGCCGAAGCCACGATTGCGGCCGAACTGGGCAGCCCGGTGACCGGCCTGTTCGCCGAATTCGAGTCGGAGCCGATCGCGGCCGCGTCGATCGCGCAAGTGCATCGAGCGCGGCTGCCCTCGGGCGAGCGGGTGGCCATCAAGGTCCGCAGGCCCGGGATCGCCGCGACGATCGAGGGCGACCTCGCGATTCTCGCGCAGCTCGGCCGGCTGGCTGAACGCTATCTGGCCGACGCGGACCTGCTGCAGCCGGTGCGGCTCGTCCGTGAATTCGCGCGCGCCATCCGCCGTGAACAGGACCTGGCCAGGGAAGGTCGCACCATCGACCGTTTTCGGCAGCACTTCGACGGCGATGCCACGGTCTTCGTGCCGCGGGTGTTCTGGGAACGGACGACGAGCGCGGTGCTCACGATGGAGTTCGTGGACGGCGTCAAGGTCTCCGACCTCGGTGTGCCGCGCCACGGCTTCGATCGTGCCGTCGTGGCCAGGCGCGGCGCAAATGCGATCCTCCGCCAGGTGCTGAAGCACGGGCTGTTCCACGCCGATCCGCATCCTGCCAACATCTTCGTGCTTCCGGGCGACGTCATCTGCTTTCTGGACTTCGGCACGGTCGGTCGGCTCGACCGTCGCCTGCGCGACCGGCTCGCCTCACTCGTTCAGGCCATTGTCCGCGAAGACGTCGATCGGATGACCGACGCGGTGCTCACCATCGCGGAGCCGGTCGGGGACATCGGCGTCCAGGAGCTTCGCCAGGATGTGGCCGAGGTGTTCGACGCGTATTCGAGCGTGCGGCTGAACGACATGGCCGTCGGGGCGTTGCTGCTGGAGGGCGTGACCATGATGGGCAGGCACCGGCTGCGGTTCCCGCCGGACTTGTTGCTCCTGGCGAAGGCCTTCGTGACGATCGAGGGTGTTGGCCGGCAGCTCGATCCGTCGTTCACACTGGTCGAACACGCCAGACCCCTGGTGGAGGAGGTGTTGCGCGAGCGGCTGAGCCCGTCAGCCATGGCCTCTCGGCTCGGGGAGGCGGGGCGGGATGCGGCCGAGACGCTCCAGGCGATCCCGCGGGAGATCCGTGAGATCCTCGGCAAGGCGCGTCGCGATCGTTTCCAGATCCAGTTCGTGCACAGGAACCTGGACTACTTCGTCCAGGAAATGGACCGGTCCAGCAACCGCCTCTCGTTCGCCATCGTGATTGCGGCGCTCATTGTCGGCTCGTCGCTGATCTTCCAGTCGGGCGCCGGCCCGGCGCTGTTCGGTTACCCGGCGCTGGGGTTGACCGGATTCCTGACGGCTGCACTGCTCGGCATCTGGCTCGTCATCGGCATTGTCCGGTCGGGGCGGCTGTAGGAGGGGAGAGGTGCCGAGATCCCCGTTGCACATCTTCGTCCCCGCAGGGACCGTCGTGCTGGTTTCTCTGGCCGGCGGCGCCGGAGCCCAAGCGCCTCCACCGCTCACACGCGCGGTCGTGGTTGCCCCAGCCACCGGCGCGGTCAGGTTGGATGGGCGCCTCGACGAGCCCGCCTGGGCTGACGCCCCGGTTCACTCAGGCTTCGTCCAACGAGAGCCGAGGAGCGGGGAACCGGCGACGCACCGGACCGACGTGAGAGTGATCCACACCGACACGGCACTGCTGGTGGCTGCGCGCCTCCATGGGCCACCCGGGTCGACCCTGATCGCGACCGAGTACCGTCGCGACGCGGACCTCGATTCGGATGACACGTTCGAGGTGTACCTCGACACCTTCCACGATCACCGCAACGCGTTCTACTTTGCCACGAACCCGCTCGGGGCTCAGCGCGACGCCCTGGTGCGCAACGAGGGTGAGGATCTGAACTGGCAATGGGATGGCATCTGGGACGTGTCCTGCACGCGAGACCGGGACGGATGGACGGTCGAGATGTCGATCCCCTTCTCGACGCTGCGCTACAGACCGGGGGTCGCTCGGCCGTGGGGGATCAACTTCGGCCGCCTGGCGGCCTCGATGCGCGAAGAGAGCTACCTTGCCCCGATCAGCCGCGACTTCGGGTTCTTCGGCAAGTGGCGCGTGTCGGCGTTCGCCACGCTGAGCGGGCTCCCGGTTCTCGCCACGCCCTCACCGTTTCGCGTCTGGCCGTTCGCGGTGGGAGGGTGGGATCGGGACTTCGAAGATGCGTTTCGATCGCCCAACGGCTGGGCGGGTGAGCTGGGCGTCGACGCCAAGATCGGCCTCGGGGCGTCGGGTGTGGCCGACGTGACGTACAACACCGATTTCGCCCAGGTCGAGGCGGATCAGCAGCAGGTCAATCTCACGCGTTTCCCCCTGTTCTTTCCGGAGAAGCGGACGTTCTTCCTGGAGAACGCCGGCCTGTTCAAGGTCGGGGAGCGGACGCAGCCGTTCGAACCTCCGACGACGCTGCTCTTCTTCAGCCGCCGGATCGGGCTGTCCGAGGACGGCGACGTCGTGCCGATCGTCGGGGGCGCGAGGGTGACCGGCAAGGCCGGGGCCTGGGACTTTGGCGCCTTCGACATCGTGACCGACGCGATTCGCTTGGACGGGGAAACCCGCCTGCCGCGCACCAACTTCGCGGCGCTGCGCGTGAAGCGGGACGTCCTGCGGCGTTCGACCGTCGGCGCCATGTATCTGAGCAAGGTTCCAGGCGAGGAGGGTACGTCGAACCAGGTGTTCGCGGCCGACGGCAGTTTCTCGTTCGGCGATGCGCTGTCCATCATCGGGTTTGCCGCCAAGAGCCTGACGCCGGGGCTCAACGGATCGTCGCACGCGTTCAGCATCGACGCGGCGCTGAACAAGGACCGCTACGGCTGGGGCCTGATCTATGCGGACATCGGCGACGACTTCAACAGTGAGATGGGATTCCTCCAACGCACCGGCATCCGGAAGTACAGGGGCGGCGCGTACGTCGGGCTGCGGCCGGGCTGGCGAGGTGTCCGCCAGGTGTTCCTGGGACCGGACGTCACCTACATCACGGACCGCCAGAACCGCCTGCAGACATTGAACGGCGCCATCGGCCCGGCCGTCCTCTTCGAGGACGGGTCGATCCTCTTCGCCCAGGCTATCGTCAATGCGGAGGGACTGACGGAACCGTTCGAGCTTCGCGACGGTGTGGAGATTCCTGAGGGGACGTATCGCGGGACTCAGTTCGTCGCACAGTACATGCCCAACCGCGGCCGCCGGGTGAGCGTCGGCGGCGGATTCTACGGCGGCGGGTTCTACGGCGGGACCCTGGCGGCGCCCAACGTATCGCTGACCGTCAGACTGCACCAGCGGCTGCGGGCGGGGGTGGACTACTTCCGCAGCCGCGTCGACGTCCCGATTCAGGGCGGCACGTTCACGACGAACCTCATCGTCGGGCGGGCGACGCTCGCCTTCTCGCCGAAGGCCTTCGTGTCGGCCCTCGTTCAGCGGGACGACGACACGCGCGAGGTGGGCGCGAATGTGGTGTTCCGCTACACCTACCAGCCCGGTGCCGATCTGTTCGTCGTCTTCGACGACGCGCGCGCGATCCTCGGCGGCGAACCACCCACGAAGCGGCGCAGGTTCCTCGTGAAGCTGACCTACTACCTGGCGCCAGGCTGACCCTGGCGCGTGCCGGCGTTGCCTCAGGCCTTCCTGTCCTCCATCGTCCTCAGGGCAATCGCAAAGAGCAGCAGGCCCACCGCCCCCCGCCAATAGCCGTACGGCTCAAGCAGGAACGTCGTCTTGCCGAAGGCGAGGAAGGTCCCCACCGCAAAGGCGAGCGCTGCGAGTACGATCAACATCCAGCACAGGTTCTTCATGTCGCCCTCCCGTGACCGAATCGATTCCCGACCCCGAATCCCGAATCCCGGTTCTCACTCCCACTCAATCGTGCCCGGCGGTTTCGTTGTCATGTCGAGCGCCAGCCCGCTCACCTCCGGCAGCGCGAGGATCTGCTGCCGCAGTTCGGTCAACAGCGCGGCAGGCAGCTGCGCCGGTGTCGCCGTCATGGCCCGCTCTGAGTGGATGGGCCGCACGATGACGAACTCGTAACCGGCGCCGTCGACGCTCACCGGCACGAGAACGGTCGGGCACTGCCAGATATCGCCGTAGATGCCATGCCTGCGGAGTCCCTGCATGACGATGTGATCCGCTTCGCGCAGCAGGTCCAGTCGCGCCCGGGTGACCGTGGCCGACACCGGCGTGACACGGGAGGGCGCAACCGGCCCCAGGTTCCAGATGCAACGGTTGATGCCCGGAACCTCCTTGAAGATCGTGGCGGCCAGTTCGAGTAGCGCCGGCCACGGCGCCTCGCCGCTGACGATGACCGGGTGCTCGTACGATCGGAGGTCCGCCTTGACGCCCACCGACTTGATCGGCAGCGCCATCGCCGCGACGCCGAATCGGGCCGCCACGGCGGTCAGCTTCGGCTCCACCTCATCGAGGCCCTCGCGCGCCTCGACGCCTGTCGAGCAGAGCAGTCTGATGCCGAGACCCGGCCCAGGGAACGGGTGGCGCCAGACGAGGTCGCGGGGAAGTCCGAGCCTCTCGCCGAGTTCGCGCACTTCGACCTTGTAAAGATCGGCCAGCGGTTCGACAACACGGCCGCGTTCGATCAGGCGCTCGATGACCGGCACGCGGTTGTGGTGGGTCTTGATCGTGTCGGCTCGTCTCGTCCCGCCGGTTTCGATGGTGTCCGGATAGATGGTGCCCTGGCCGAGCAGGTGGTGTTCGATGCCGAGTGCCTCCGCCTCGCGTTCGAAGACCCCGACGAACGTGTTGCCGATCGCCGTGCGCTTCGCCTCAGGATCGACCAGACCTTCGAGAGCCGATAGGAAGACGTCGCTGGCGTCGACGAAGTGCAGGTTGCAATCGAGCCCGAACTGCCCCAACATCCCGAGGACCTCGCGGCTCTCGTCCTTGCGCATCAGGCCGTTGTCGATGTGGAGCAGGTGCAGCCGGTCGGGACCAAGTGCCATGCCGAGCACCCGGGCGGCGACCGTCGAGTCGACGCCGCCGGAGGCGAGCAGGAACACCGACTGGTCGCCGACCTGCCGGCGCATCTTCTCGATCTGCTCGTCGATGTACCGCTCCATCGTCCAGGACGGCCGGCAACCGCAGATCTCGAACACGAAGTTCGCGATCATCTCGCGGCCGTGGACCGTGTCGTCGACTTCCGGGTGGTACTGGAATCCGTAGCGCCGGCGCGCGTTCGATCCGATGGCCGCGAAGCGATGGACAGGCCCGCCCTCGCCGATCGAGGTATAGCCCATCTCTTCGAACCCCGGGCCGACGCTCGTGACCGAGTCGAAGTGGCTCATCCAGACACGCTCGGTCTTCGCCAGTCCCTTGAACAGGGGACATTCTCCAACGATGTGCAGGTCGGCCGGGCCCCATTCGCGCCCCCCGTGGACGATGGTGCCACCGTAGTGCTTGGCGATCTCCTGGTGCCCGAAGCAGAAGCCGAGGATAGGGAGGTCGAGGTCGTAGATGGCCTTGTTGTAGGCGGAGTCCTCGCCGAAGGCCGAGAGACTCGGACTGCCCGACAGGATGATGCCCTTGTACGGCTGGAATGCCTCGATCGGGTCCTCGGGCTGCCGGATCTCTGCCAACACGTGCAGGCGGCGGATCTTCGTGGCAATTAGGTGGGCGTACTGGCCTCCGAAGTCGATCACGGCGACGGCGTCGTGGGTCATGTCAGTCGGGAATCTTACACCGAGCCCTTCACTCGTCACAGCCGACGGCGATGGCCAGGGCGCGGCAGACCCTCCGCATGGTGGCGGGCGACAGATGCCCGACGAAGCGTTCGAGGCGGCTCCGCTCGACCGTTTGGACGTGATCCAGATTGACCGCCGACTGGGTCTTCAGCCCCTCATCGACTCCGATGACCACTTCGCTCGGCGCACCCCGAATCACCGAGGTGACGGGGGCCACCATGACGGTGTGCAGCAGGCCGATGACGTCCTGCCTGCTGAGAACGAGGACAGGACGGCGCTTGTCGGGGGCAGAGAACTGATACATCCAGATCTCACCCCGGTTCACTCCTCGGGCCATGAACCCTCCCGGACCCAGCCCGAAAACTCGTCGCCCAGCCCTTCACCCGAGCCGTAGGCGGATTCGTACGCCGCCTTGATCCGCCGGCTTCGACGACGACGCAGATACTCGGCTGCGGCCCGCCGGAGCACGGCCGACCGGCCGTCCCGCTGCACCTCGGCGTCCGCGTCGAGCTGGCGGAGCAGGTGCTCGTCGAACATGACCTGTATAGGTTTCATGTGGATAGTATATCAACACAAGTGCATCTGAGCATCGACCCTCGAGTTCCGGGTCTAGGGCGTCGGGCTGTGTACCGAGCCGTGCGTGTTGAGCGCTGGGGTGAATACTTCTGCCCCCTACCTCAGCCCCTGGTCCAAGTCCTCAATCAGGTCCTCGACGTCCTCGAGCCCAACGGAGAGGCGCACGAGGCCGTCGGTGACGCCCTGCGCGAGGCGCGCCTCGCGCGACACCACGCTGTGCGTTGTGGATGCTGGGTGTGTGATGAGCGAACGGGTGTCGCCGAGGCTCACCGCCAGCGTGCACACGCGCACCGCGTTCTGCAGGCGAGCGCCGGCCTCCACGCCTCCCTTGAGGTCGAAGCAGACCATTCCGCCGAAGCCGCCGGGCATCTGCCGCTTTGCCAGTTCGTGCTGCGGATGGGAGGGCAGACCCGGATAGCTGACCCACGCGACGGCCGGGTGTGTCTCGAGCCACTGCGCGAGGCGCGCCGCGTTGGCGTTGTGCCGCTCGACCCGAAGCGGCATCGTGGCCGTGCCGCGGAGCATCAGGTAGGCCGTGAATGGAGCCATGATTCCGCCGTAGTAGCGCACGGGCTCCGTCAGGCAGCGCTGGATGAAGTCGCGGCGGCCGACGACGAGGCCGCCGACGGCGTCTCCGTGCCCGCAGAAGTACTTCGTCGCACTGTGGATGACGACGTCGATCCCGAGCTCGAGCGGGCGCTGGTTCACGGGCGAGGCGAACGTGTTGTCGCAGATGGTCGTGATGCCCGCTTTGCATGCCATCGCGCCGATCGCGGCGAGATCGCACAACGCGAGCGTGGGGTTCCCGGGTGTTTCGAGGTAGATCAGGCGTGTGTTCGGCCTGATAGCCGCCTGTACGTTCGCCGGATCGGTCGCGTCGACAAAGGTCGTGTCGACACCGAGCGGCCCGAGTTGCGTGTTCATCAGGTGAACGGTGCTCGGGTAGATGGCCTTGGCAGAGACGATGTGGTCGCCAGACTTCACGACGGTGAGGATGGCCGACGCAATAGCCGCCATCCCGCTCGCGGTCGCGACAGCGGCCTCGCCGCGCTCCAGTGCAGCTGCCTTGCGCTCGAAAGTCGACACCGTCGGATTCGCCCACCGGCTGTAGACGAACGCCTCCCTCTGTCCGGCGAAGATCTCGGCCCCCTGCTCGGCCGTGCCCAGGTGAAACGTCGTAGCGAGTTGGATGGGCGGCACGAGCGCGCCGGTGACGGGATCCGGCGATTCTCCGGCATGGATGGCGGTCGTGTGGATGCCAGGTCGGCGATCATCAGTGGACATCGAACAACTCCTCGGCCCCACCCGCCGGGTCGCCTTCTCGTGCCCAGCAGGCGGCCCTCGCAGTGTGCACCTGGAGTGCGCCCCGGCCGGTGTGTCGCGAGCCAGGACTCAGGCGTGTCAGTTCGGCTCGAGCACCAGGCGTTCCGCCAGTGCCGCATCCACGGCGTCCGCGGTGAACCGCATCGGCAGATACTCGACCTTGTCCCACTTCTCGAGCAGGTCCGCGTAGCGACGGCTCCAGACATGTCCGGACTGGCCCATCGGGATGACGAAGCGCGATGCGTCGAGCGCGGCGAGATCGATGACCTGCCGGTACGACGAGACGAAGATCCTGTTGTGGAGCGGCATCACCGGCGTGACGGTGAATCCGTCGCCCCCGCGGGGAACCGTCCGGCTGAACGCCCACCGGAGCGCAGGCACGGTGTCGAACGGATCGTGGGGGAACTGGGCGGCGTTGACGGCATCCCACCGCCACCTCGAGATGTTGGCGGTGCCCTGTCGTTCGCCCATGTCGGCGATGGCCTGGCGCAAGGTCTGGCCCAGCAGCGTGTCGCACGTCTCCGGTTCGGGTGTCCGCACATCGTCGCACCAGGCCGTGGTTCCCGCCTGGGCGATGGCATCGACCGCCTTGGCCACGACATAGCGGACCGGCGCGTACTCCGCGAACAGGTCGCTCCCGAGGTCGTCCTCGAACAAGCCGCGGACGGTCGCCTCGTACCAGGCCTCGTAGAGCGCGGCCTCCGGGCTGTCGCCGCTCAGCGTGCCATCCCACTCCTGCAACCGGTCCATCCCATCACGGCTGGCTGCATCGAGGGGCCGCGCGCGCAGCAGGAACGGCAGCACGGTGCGGGCCTGGGCCGACCGCACGTCCCGCTGCATGCGCGCCATGTCCTCGACGGCGAGGCGGCTCGAGCCCTCCAGCATTTCGATGATGCGCGCCGCGCGGTACGGCGCCTCCCAGCTCGTGCCTAGGTTGAAGGAGTAGGAGTCCGGCACGGCCTTGTTGTTGGCGGACACGATGAACCCGCGGCCGGGGTTCAGCGATGTCGGCCATTCGCTCTCGTGCAGGTACCCGCGCCAGTCGTACTCACTGGTCCAGCCCGGGAGCGGGCGGCTGCCGTCATGGTTGAGGCGCACCGGGAAGGCGCCGGGCCCGATGTACCCGATGTTGCCCTCCACATCGGCGTACACGAAGTTCAGTGTGGGCACGTGCACGGGGGCCAGCGCCGTCACGAACTCAGCCCAGGTCGACGCGAGGTTGACGCCGAGGAACGCGCGGGCGGTGGGGTCGTCTTCGTCGAGGCCGGTCCACCGCAGCGCGAGCGCAGCCTGCGGCTTCTCGAGGGCATCCGAGATGATGGGGCCGTGACGGGTCACCCGAATCCTGATTGGCACGTCGTCCTCGCCGCGCACCTTGATGACTTCGCGCACGATCGTCATCTGTTCCCAGGCGCCGTTGTACTCGACCTGATCGCGGGCATTGACACGCTCGACGTAGAGATCCTGTACATCGGCGAGCATCGCCGTGATGCCCCACGCGATGTGCCGGTTGTGGCCGACGAGGATCCCGGGCGTCCCCGGCAGGCTGGCCCCGATGACGTCGAGTCCGCCGCCGGTGATATGGGCGAGGTACCACACGGCGGGCGCCTGGCCGGCCAGGTGCGGATCGTTGGCGAGCAGGGGCCTCCCGGTCACGCTCCGCACACCCGACACGACCCAGTTGTTGCTGCCGCCCCCGGGAACGGGTCCGTAGGGCAGGGATGCGGCAAGCTCAGCGAGACCCTCGAGATCGGCGAGGAGTGCCGGCCCCTTCGCGTCGGCCCCCGGGGCCGGCGGCCTGGGTTCCGGCGTCATCGGCTGGACCGGGACCGGCAGGGTGCGCGCCGGCCCGCGCTGGGCGTCGGGGGGCAGGACGATGGGGCCGTTGCGGGTGTAGGCCGGCATCAACTCGTTGGCGGCTTCGTCGCCGATTCGAGCCGAGAGCCGGACCCGCAGTAGTTCCTGCGACCAGTTCTGACTGAGCGACCAGGCCATGGCCTTGTGCCACGCGAGCACATCCTCGCCCCGCCACGGCTCTGGTGACACCCTCAGCAAGGCGAACTCGACAGGCAGACCGCCGCCACGATGGGTGGCGAGGAACCCGTTGATCCCTGCCACGTACGCCTCGATGAGGGCGCGCGTCCCCGCATCGAGCTTGTGCCACGCCGTCTGGGCGGCCCGGGCCAGCCCGACCGTCCTCAGCAGTCGATCGGCGCGCAACGTCTCGGGTCCGGCAAACTCGGACAGCCGGCCCTGTGCGACGCGCCGCTGGAACTCCATCTGCCACAGACGCTCCTGGGCATGCACGTATCCCAGGGCGTAGAGCGCATCGGCTTCGCTCGAGGCCCGGATGTGCGGCACGCCGTCCACGTCGCGGATGATCTCGACCTTCGCCCGAAGGCCGTCGACCCGTTCCGTACCGCTCACCGTTGGCAACGGTGCACGCAGCCGCCAGAACGCGAACGCCGAGACGACAATCACGATGCCGAAGAGCAACAACACGAACCGCCGAAACCAGTGGCGTTTCGGCCGCGGCGGGAGAGGGATGGTCGAAGCCATGATGAACTGGGGCACTATCTTACCCGGGAATCCAGCTTGGCGTGCCCGGCGCGCCGCGCGGACTGGACAGCGGAGCGCGCGGTGGCGGGTTCGAGGGCCGCCGGGGCCGGCCTCGTTTTCGGGTAAGATAACGCGGCGGCCGTGTCGGCAGCCCCCCGAACTGCTACCGTCGCATGCGCCAGTGCTCCTGCCGAACCCTCTGGCTCGTCCTCTCGTTGTGCGTGCCTGTCGCCACCCATAGCGATACGGTGCACGTACAGGCGGCCGCCGTGCGTCCGGATGTGCGAGGCGCCGTTGCCGGCGAAGCCCTCGCCGCCGAGGTGATGGCCCGATCCCTCGACGCGATCAGAGCGCTTCGGCTGTCGCTCGGCCGGCCGATCGACCCCGCGCTCGATCCGAACGAGACTGGCATCATCGGCGACGAATTCACCCCGTTGACGACCTCGCTCGGCGACGTCGAGACCAAGCGGACGACGACAAATCCGGCGTTCGCCGCCGTGATGGTGCGGTACTTCCGCGAGGCCGGTCTCGGCCGCGGAGACGTGGTGGGGGTGGGGGCCAGCGGGTCGTTCCCGGCCCTTCTGCTGGCGACGCTGTCTGCCGCGCGTGCCCTGGAACTGGAGCCGATCGTGATCTACTCGATCGGATCGTCGATGTATGGGGCCAACCTCCCGGGCTTCACCTTCGTGGAGATGCTGTCGCATCTCCGGACGGAAGGGCTCCTGCCGTACGAACTCGCCGCCGTCTCGCCGGGCGGCCATGAAGACCGTGGTGCCGGCGTGCTCTTCGACGAGGACGGGACGATGCTCGCGGCCGAAGCCCGCCGGAGCGGCCTGCCCGTCATCGACGCGGCTTCGCTCGCTGAGAGCATCGAGCGGCGCCTGTCGATCTACGCCGCAGCCAGCCGCGGGAGGCCGATCCGGTGCTTCGTGAACATCGGCGGCGCCTCGGCCAGCTTCGGCAACACGCCCGCCTCACTGGACCTCCCGAACGGCCTCGTGCGGGAGGTGCCGGCCATCCCGGCATCGCCGACCCGAGGGCTGGTGTTCGAGTTTGCAGCGCGGGGTGTGGCGGTCGTCCACCTGCTGCACGTGCGCGGCTTGGCGCGCGACAACGGTGTGCCGTTCGACCCGGCACCGCTGCCGCTGGCGGGTACGAGGCGGGACATGCACGACTGACTGGGCCGTCCAGAAGCTCGTCCCGGCGGTGATCGAGACACAGCACAGGAGAGATGTGATGAGGCGCAACACGTGGATGGGGATGATGGTGGTGGTGGTGGCGGTGCTCGCGACGGCACCGACCGTGCACGGGTCGGTTTCCGGCGCTCCGCCAGTCAAGGGCCAGGTCCCGTTGCTGATTACCAACGCCGGGCAGGGTCCGGGCGCCAAGATGGCCCGCCTCCTCCTGCAGCGGACGGGGGTGGTGACCGATTTCGACTACAACGCCGAGCCGCAGCCGGCGGATCTCAGGGCCAAGCCGTACAGAACGCTGATGGTGGTGCTTGGCTCCACAGCCAAAGGGCTCGGCGCCTCCGGCATCACGATCGACCAGGAGATCGACCGCCTGAACGCGATGATGGCCGAAGCGAGGACGCTCAAGCTGCAGATCGTCGTGGTGCTGCTCGAGGGCAAGACGCGGCGAGGGAAGCCCGGCGGCGCGGACGAGCGGTGCATCGACGCCATCGCGCCGTACGCCGGCTCCCTCGTGGTCAAGAAGGACGGCAACGCGGACGGGCGGTTCGACGCGATTTCGAGGAAGACGGGCGCCCCGCTCACGTTCATCGACGATGCGGTCGACTTCGGGGAGGTCGTGAAGGCGATGTACGGGAAGTGACGTGAGTACCTACGCGACGACGTCGTACACGCTCGCGGCGATGGTGCTGAGCTTCGCGCTCAGCAGCTGGCGGTTTCGGTCACCGGAGCTGTCGATGGTGGTGACCGCGCTGGTGGGCGCGCTGGTGGCAGGGTTGGGGTTCCCCGCCCGGCTGTTCGTCGAGGGCACCTTCACCTTCCTGGACCTCGCGTTCATCTTCATCACGGCGTGCATCTTCATGAACGCCTACGCCGAGGTGGGCGCGATGAACGCGCTGGTGCGCGCGCTGGTCACCAGGCTGCACCGCCGGAAGTGGTGGCTGTTGCAGGTTCTCGCGCTCCTGATGCTCATTCCTGGCGCGCTGACGGGCGCTGGCGTGGTCTCCATCCTCGTCGTGGGAGGACTCGTGGCGGCCGTCCTGCGGCTGATGGGCCTGGCCGAACGGCGTGTCGCGGCGTTCGTCTTCATGCTGGGCATCCTCTCGGCAGTCGCACCCCCGATCAACGTCTGGGCGATGCTGATGGCCGCCGGGGCGAACATGCCGTACGTGGGGTTCGACCTGGTTCTGCTGGTGCCGGTGCTCATTGTGGCATTCGCCACCGTCGTTGCGCTCGGGTGGGGAGCCGTGCCGCAGTCGAGAGACGCCATCCTGGCTGGGTTGCCCCCGCTTCCGCCCGGGATGACCTGGTGGCGCGCGGCCATTCCCCTCGCCATTCTGGTAGGGCTGAGCCTCGCGGCCAAGTACGCGGCGTTCGCCGTTCCGACACTGGGGTTCCCTCTGATCTTCACGATCTGTGGGCTGGCGACCGTCGCCCTCGACCCGGTTCGGCGGCCGTTCGCGCGCTGGCGCGAGGTCGTCAACGACACCGTCGAGCAGGTGTTCCCGCTGGTGGCAACGATGGTGAGCGTCGGCGTGCTCGTGAATATCCTCGCGGCGACCGGCGTGCGCGGCCTGATTGCCATCGGCTTCGTGGCGCTGCCGATTGTGGGCATCTACACCACTGCGCTGCTCGTCTGTCCCCTGGCACAGGGGTCGCTGGGATTCGGAAGCGCCGTGATCCTCGGGACCCCGCTGATCTTCGTGTTCAACGCCGTCGGTGCCAACGTTACGGTCGTGGCGGCAGCCTTCAGCCTGCTGTTCGCCCTCGGCGACTGCCTGCCGCCGTCGCGGATCGTCGGTCGGACGGCGATCGAGACGGTGGGCTACGAGGGCAGCTACCTGTCGTTCCTCAAGGCCACGGCCGTCCCCTGGTTCGTCATGGGGTTCGTGGCGCTGGCGATGCTGATCGTCCCCCGGGGGTTCGCGTTTCTGGTGAAGTACTGACGCGGGTGGTGTGCCGATGATCCTGCTCCAGCGGCTGATTCACGACAGCTACTTCGTGATGTCCGGCGTCGTCGCGCTGCTGCTCCTGTCACGGCTGTTCGGGAGGAAGACGCGTCCGGGAATCGCGTACGACATCGTGTACGCGTACACCATCATCCCGTTTCTGCTCAGGGCGCTGCACATCAAGTGAGGTGACGTCGTGAAGGTAGGACGCGATGGACAATCGAAACCCCGGGGGCGGCGAGGCGGCCGGGCACTGGCGGCCAGACGCATGGCGCTGGTCGTGGCCGCCATGGTGCTGATGGTCGCCGGCACCCGGGACATCCGCGCGCTGCGCGAGTTCCGCGAGACGGTAGTGGTGTCGGAGGCCCTGACCGCACAGCTACCGCTGAGCACGTACTTCACCGGCATCAGCGGCACGCTCATGGATGCTCCCGTGTACGTGTTCGACTCGGGCGTGCCAGGTGGATCGGCGCTGATTCTCGGCGGGACTCACCCCTACGAACCCGCGAGCCCGGTGATGGCCTACGTGGTGATGGAGAACATCGAGGTCAGCCAGGGGCGGGTGTTCGTCATCCCCCGGGGCAACATGAGCGCCGCGACGCTGGGCATGCTCGGCAATGCCTACCCGCCGTTCTTCCGCGTGAAGACGCCGTGGGGCGAGAAGACCTATCGAATCGGCGACCGCGAGACGAGCCCGCTGGAGCAATGGCCCGACCCGTTCACCTTCGTCCACTATCCGTCAAGGCAGAACCTCGCCTACCAGGACAGCCGCAACCTCAACCGCGCCTTCCCCGGCCGGCCGGACGGCAACCTCACCGAGCGCACGGCCTACGCCATCAGCGAGCTCATCCGCCGAGAGAGGATCGACCTGACCATCGACGTGCACGAAGCCTCGCTCGGCTATCCCGTCGTCTCGACCTACGTCTGCCACCAGCGGGCCGAGGAACTCTGCATGATGGCGGCAATGATGCTGTCGGCCGAGCAGTTCCCGATGAAGACCGAGACCTCGCCGAAGACGTTGCGGGGGCTGACCCACCGCGAGATCGGAGACTTCACCGACTCGTTCGCGGTCCTGATGGAAACGCCAGAGCCGTTCATCGACAAGTTCGTCGGTCCGATGACCGAAGACCTGATGGTGACCGGCCGGGACGAGTTCATGCAGACGGCGGCGGACCGCGGACTCCTCTACGCGGACTACGACATCAAGACTGGCGCCTCGCTCGACTACCGGGTCGGCCGGCACCTCTCCGGCGCGCTTGAGGTGATCAAGCAGATGGGCGAGTTCCATCCGGCCAAGACCATGAAGGTGACCTGGCCGACCTACGCTCAGGTCATGGAGCGGGGCATCGGGTTCTTCCTGCACGATCCCGCGAAGGCGGATCCGAGAAGGGTGTTCAGGAACTAGCAGGCGGCGGGCGGCGGGCGACGGGCGACAGGGGAGGGGACGGGCGGCAGGCGGCAGGCGTCAGGCGACAGGAGAGAGGTCACCATGAGGAAGTACTCGCGTGGAACAGCGTGGATGCTCATCGGCATCGTCGTGCTGCAGTGGGGGCCGGCGCTCGACGCCTGCACCATCCTGGGTGTCGGCAGGCGGGCGATGGCCGACGGGACGACGGTCATCACTCACAACGACGACTCGAGCGTGGCGAACTATCCGCTGCGCATCGTACCAGCGCGGGACTGGCCCGACGGTGCGACGCGGAAGATCGTCGCCAACGCCCACACCCCCGACGGCGGCAACGTGCTGGGCGAGATTCCGCAGGCGCCGCACACCTACCGGTACTTCATGTCGCGCTACTCGTTCATGAACGAGAAAGGCGTGGCCATCGCCGAGTCCACCTTCGGCATCGACACGACCACCGACTACGGCAAGAAGGTCCGGGAGGTCATGTGGACGAAGGGCGACGGCCTGATTGATTGCTGGATGGCTCAGGACGTGGCGCTCGAGCGGGCGGCCACCGCCCGCGAGGCGGTTCGGACCATGGGCACGCTCGTCGAGCAGTTCGGCTTCCTGACCGAGACCGGGGGCGGTGGCGAGACCATGACGGTGACCGACGGCACCGAAACCTGGGCGGCCGAGTTCTACGGGCGCGACATCTGGGCGGCCGTGCGCATTCCGGACGACCATGTGTTCGTTGCCGCGAACCGAGCACGCATTGGCGTTATCGACCTCTCCGACACGGCCAACGTCATGGCGTCGCCGAAGATCGTGTCGTTTGCGGTCGAGCAGGGGTGGTTCGACCCGAACGCCGGCAAGCCGTTCGTGGTCCACGACATCTACGCGCCGGACGAACCGGTGACCTCCTCGCGGCGCGAGTGGCGCGTGTTCGATCTCATTGCCCCGTCGTTGAAGCTGCCCCCGACGCAGGCGCGATACCCCTTCTCGGTGAAGCCCGACAAGCCGCTCACGCTCGAGGACATCCGGAAGATCCAGGCTGACTACTACGAAGGGACGCCCTACGACATGACCAAGGGGCCGGCCGCCGGCCCGTGGGGAAACCCGATCCGCTACGTCAACCGGGGCGGAAAGGGCGCCTTCGAGCGCAGCATCAACGTGCAGCGGACCTACTACCTCCATGTCGGGCAGGTCAACGCCTCGCTGCCCGAGCCGCTTCGCGGCACCAGTTGGTTCGCCTACGGCGCGCCCGCGACGTCGTATCTCACGCCCCTCTGGCCCATCATGGACGAGATCCCCGCATTCCTGAGCCGGGGCGAACGCTACGGGCCGTTCGATCGCGAGTCCGGGTTCTGGACGAACATCTATGTGCAGCAGATGGCCGAGTTGCACTTCAACGAAGCCATCACGCATGTCCGTGCCGCGCGTGAGCCGCGGTTGTCCATGCTCTATGCCCTCACGCCAAGGGTGCTCGAGTTCGTGGCGCAGATGTACGCCAAGGACCCACAGACGGCGGTCAGCCTGCTGACCCAGTACGGCTCCTCCAATGCCATCGCCTGGCAGCAGGACTGGCTCCGACTCGGCGACATGCTGCTGGGCAAGTACGCGATGGGGATGGTCGACGGCCAGACGACGGGATACCCGCAGTGGTGGAATGACCTGATCGGCTACAAACCGCTGGTCCGATAGGACCCCGCCGCGGCGGGGCATGTCACTCGGCCGAACCGAGGCCGCCTTCGCTCAGCCGCCCTGGCGCACGACGAACGTCCGGCCGCCGATCGTGATCGGCGCCGTCCTGGCGGCGCCGGTGGCGTTCGGCGCAGCACGACAGGTGACCCGGTCGTCCCCGTTCCGCGGCATGGACGTGAGGATCGTGACCCACGGCGCTCCCGACACGGCGCTCCACACGCAAGCATCCTGGAGCGGCCCGCCGCATGCCGGCTCGGCCGGGCTCGCGAACACGTTGAACGCGAAATCCCCGCCCGCCGCCGCAAGGTCGATGCTGTCCGGGACGATGGCGTAGAGGCACCCCGTCTGGACGACGCGGACGTTCTGTCCCAGTGTCGGCGCGGCCCACCGGACCTCGATGTTCGCCTCCCGGGTGGCCAGGTAGTTGCTGGTGAACGAGAACCTGATCGTGCCGGCTTCTGACCCGCTCTGGCCGGAGAGGACGGCCAGCCACCCCGCGGCCGGCTTCGCGGTCCATGCGCAGCCCTCCTGCGTGTCAACCGAGACGGTTCGCTCCCCGCCTCTCAGGCACTCCGAGAACGACGTTGGTGACACCACGTATGTACACGTCTCCAGCCCCGACTGGCTGACAAGGAACGTCCGTTCGCCGACAGTCAGAGTCCCGGTGCGCATGGTGAGCCCGGCGTTCTCGTCGACGACGTAGGACGCCTGCCCGCTTCCGGTTCCCGATCCTCCGGGCGGCGAGGTCACACGGATCCACTCGACCGTGCTCTGCACCACCCACGCACATCCCTCCGCCGCATTGATGCTGAAGGACCCGGCTCCACCTCCTGGGCCCAGGGACTCATCGTCCGGGGCGATCGCGATGGCACAACTGGGAGCGCCCGCCTGCCGGACCGTGTGCGTTGCGCCGGCGACCTCGATGGTCGCCGACCTCGGGCCGGCGTCGGGATTGGCTGCGACCTGATAGGTCACCGCACCGCTGCCGGTGGATGTGGCGGCCACAACACCCATGCCTCGAGCGCCGGACGCAATCGTCAGCCACTCGGCGCTGCTGGCCGCCGTCCACGCGCAGGCCCCAGGCGCGACGACATCGATCGTACCGGTTCCCCCCGCCGCCCCGAACGTCCGGTCCGCCGGCGTGACGGCATAGGTGCAAGGCTGGCCCTGCTGTGTGATGGTCACCGCGATGCCGGCGACACTCAGCGCGCCAGTGCGTGTCGTCACGTCGGCGTTCGCCGTGACCGCAATCGCGACAGTGCCCGGACCCGTGCCCCCTTCGCCGCTCGTGACGGCGATCCAGCCCGCGTCCGGCCGGGCGCTCCACGCGCAACCCGCCTGCGTCGACACGGTGACGGACGCGTTTCCGCCGGGCGCGCCGATTGTGACGGTGGTCGTCGAGAGCGCGAACGTGCAATCCGGAGACGGCTGAGTCGGTGTCGGCCGGCAACCCGTCGCGACAGCGGCAGCCAACAACAGTGGAAGGGAGTAGCGCATGGGTCCCCTGGGGCGTACTCAATCCCGGGGGCTTACCCGCGCATTCTACAAAGACTCCGAGCCGGCCGACAAGTCAGCCCGGCCGTGGTTTCGGGTCTTCCAGTAGTAGTGGACCGGCACGCCCATCCCCAGGAAGGCGAGTCCCGCCCAGGCCTGCGCCGGCTTCTGGATGAGCGTCATCACCACGAACCACGTGGACGTCGCCACGAAGAACAGCGGCACCCAGGGGTAGCCAGGCACGCGGTACGGCCGCGGCGCATCGGGCAGCGTCCGGCGGAGCACGATGAGGCTGGCGCCTCCAAGGGCGAAGAAGATCCAGTCGGTGAACACCACGTAGGAGATCAGGTTCTCGAAGGTGCCCCAGAAGAGGACCAGCACGGCCGCCCACAGCGATTGCAGGAGGATGGCGAACGCCGGGGTGCGGAAGCGGGGATGGACCTCGGCGACCTTCTTGAAGAACAGCCCGTCCGCGGCCATGGCGTAGTAGATGCGGGGCGCGGTCAACGTGTAGATGCCGACAACGCCAAAGGTCGAGATGAAGATGGCCACCGAGATCAGGCTGCCGCCAATCGGCCCGAGGACCGTCTCGACGGCCTCGGCGGCGATGGTCGGCGATGCGGCCATGCGCTCCGGCGCCAGCAGGAAGAGGTAGGCGAGGTTGGTGAGCAGGTAGATCACCGTTACGGCTGCCGCCCCGATCGTCATGGCCAGCGGCAACGTCCGCTGCGGCTGTCGAACCTCTGCGGCAGCGTAGGTTGCGTGCTGCCACCCGCCGTAGGACCACAAGACGCCGACCATGCCGAGGGCGAGGGCGCCCCACAGGCTCTCGGGCGGCTGGAACCCTGACGACGAGAAATCCGTCGTCGCGAACGACCCGAGCGCCAGGCCTGTCGCGACCAGTCCGACGATGCCGAGGAGCTTCAGTACCGTGAAGACATCTGAGAAGATGGCGCCGGCCTTCACGCCCACGACATTCACCGTGGTCAGGAGCAGGAGGCCGCAGATGGCGACCACCTTCAAGCCCACCGGTCCCAGGGGGATGAAATAGCCGAGGTAGGTCGCGAAGGCGAGGCTGAGCGCTCCGAGCCCGCCGGCGTTGACAACCACGAAGTAAGCCCACCCAAACAAGAATCCGACGAGGCTGCCATACGCGCGGGACAGGAAGACGTACTGTCCGCCGGCATCCGGCAGCAGCGACGCGAGTTCCGAGAAGGTCAACGCCCCAGCCAGGGTGATCAGGCCGCCCATCACCCAGACGCCGAGGATCAGCCATGGTGTGTGCACGTCGCGGGCAATCGTCGCCGGCGTCAGGAAGATCCCGGAGCCGATGGTGCCGCCGATGGCAATCATCGTCATGTCGAAGAGCGTCAGGTTGCGTCTCAGGTTCATGGGTTCGAACTCGGCGACCCCTCTTGATAGGGACGCACAAGAAGAACGGGCGGCAACCGAGGTATCCCCGGTTGCCGCCCGGACTCTGCCGTGTGCCACAGAGGGGCGTCGCGGACTGGCGGACTAGCGGAGGACGAAGCGCAGACCGCCCCAGAACTGGTAGTTGTTCTGGATGTCGTCGGCCTTGTTCAGGAACAGCCGGCCCTCGCCCACGAAGTACAGCTTGTCGTCCTTCGCGTTGGTCCAGACCTGCCGCCCGAACTGAATCGACAGCGTCGGTGCCACCCAGTCGTTGTGGCTGAAGTCCCACACGCCGATCCCGGCGCCGACGTAGGAGGTCATGTCGGTCGACGGGTAGTAGTTGGCCTGCAGTTCGGCGAAGACCGACGAGTAGCTGCCCTTCTCGAAGTTGGCGGCAACACCGAAGGTCGGCGCTAGCTTGAAGTTCGGGGACATCTTGAACTCGGGACCGAACATCACACCGAGCAGGGGCGAACAGAGCGATCGGTCGATGGTGTGGCCGCTCTCTTCGACGTCGCGGGTCCGACGCTCCTTGCCGAACAGCGGGGCGATGAAGAAGTCGATCTTGGCCTTCTGCTCGGCGGCGAGGCGCTCGGCCTCGAGGCGTTCGCGCTCGGCCTGCTCGGCGGCCAGGCGCTCCTTCTCGAGGCGCTCCTTCTCGAGGCGCTCCTTTTCGAGCCGTTCCTTCTCGAGGCGCTCCTTCTCGCGGCGTTCGGCCTCGAGACGCGCCCGCTCGGCAGCCCGTTCGCGTTCGATCCGCTCGCGCTCAAGACGCTCCTTCTCTGCGCGCTCGGCATCCAGGCGGGCCTTCTCCCGGCTCGGCTCTGCTGAGACCAGTGCGATATTCGCGCAGATCTTCGGGAGCACGAAGGTATAGGTCTGCACCATGTCGTCGATGACAAAGGTCCAGCCGTCGAACCCCTTCTTGCCGCCCCACCTGATGTTGCGCACGATGTCCGGCGTCCTGCCGCCGCGCCGGAACGCCATCCACACCATGGTGCCGCCCGGCTCGAAAACGGTCTCCTTGAGCTGGGCCGGATCGGCCTTGGTCAGGATGTCGATGACCGTCGGCGTCAGCGCTGCGAGACCCGCCTTGTCCATGACGGTCCCGAGACGTCCCTGCACGGCCTTCGAGCTGGCCCATTTCTGCAGGGCGGCGGCGTCGCGGATCGGTCGGTCGAAGCGGCTCGCCGAGCCCAATCGAGCGAGCGTCTTGTAGTTGTCCTGGGCCTCGGCGGTGGCCGCGGCGACCAGTTGCATGGCGCCTGCAAGCAAGACGACCAGCGCAAGCGTCGCGAGAACCCTTGGTGCGGATGTTTTCGTCACGGCAGTCTCCTGGAGGGGCAGATGACCCGAAAGTCGTTTTGATTTTACACCTTGCCGGGGGCGATGATGCAAGGCCGTTGCGGACCGCTTGCCTGGACGCCGGGCCCGGCGCTTCCGGCTGGACGAGGGGCCAGGCGGTGACGGCCCTCACCCGGTTCGGTGCCTACGGGGACATCCGCAGCTCGATGCGGACCTGTCCGACGCCAATCGTGTCGCCATCCCGGACATCCTGGGTGTCCACACGCTCGCCGTTGACCGCTGTGCCGTTCTGTGACCCGAGATCGCGAACGACGAATCCCTTGACGGTGGCCTGAATGATGGCGTGGTGGCGGGACAACCCCCGGCTCGGAATGCACATCTCGTTGTCGTCCGCTCGTCCGATGCGGGCGATGGACCCCAGGGCGAACTCCATGGGCTCGATGTCGTCGCCCTCGACGTGCGCGACGGCGCGCCGGCGGTACCCGGCCGGTCTGGCATCGGGATCTCCTGGGGCGACCTTCTTCGTCCTGATACCGAACAGGGCCTCCTCGCTGCCAAAGGCCTCGATGAACCGGATCTTCTGCGTGTCGAGGTCCTTGCCGGCCTTCTCGCACTCCTCGATCAGGCGCACCGGCTCCTGCAGGCGCCGCGCAAGCTCCGCCGCGTCGAACTCGCCGACGGCGTGACGGAACTCGAGTTCCGTCTTCTCGGCGCGTGCCTGCCGCGCCGTCTGCTCGACATGCTCGTAGCCGGCCTTCAGCTTGTCGAACTCGGCGCGGGCCTGCGCCCGCAGCGGCTCCGTGGCGGACTCGAGTGCCTGGATTCGCGACGTGTAGTCGCTCATCACCCGCGCGTACACCTGTTCGTCGACCTCGTCCTTGCTCGACTCGGCGCGCCGGCGGTAGTCCTCGAGGACCGCTCGCTCCCGGCCGGTCTCGGTGAGCCTGTCCAGCACGGCCATGTCGACGCGGATCGTGGGCTCTGACATGTCTGATCCCCCTGGTCCGCCGCTCGCGGAACCGCAGACCAATCCGAAAGCGTAGCAGGAAGCCCGCGGCCAATCAACGGCGGCGGCGCGTCTTGACCGCCTCCGTCTGGACCCATCGTGGTCGGGCAGGAGGGGGAGCCGATTGCCGCCGATATCCGATATCGAGCCACATCGGGCGCCGCCCGCCCAGCGGGCCCGACCCCACGCGGTGCCACCGGCCCGAATCCCGAATCCCGAATCCCAAGTCCCGAATCCCGAATCCCGAATCCCGAATCCCGGCCCTTGGCCCCCTGTATAATCCGGGGGACGTGTTCCGCGAACGACTCCAGTTCCGCTCGGGCCGGCCTCCTGCCGGTCGCGGCGCCGCGCTTGGGCCCCTCGAGCGCCGCGTGCTCGACTGTCTCTGGCGGCAGAGGGGCTCGGCCAGTGTCCGAGACCTGCAGCCGGCGTTCCCCTCGACGGCCTATACCACGCTGATGACGACGCTCGACCGGTTGTACCGGAAGGGGCTGCTGGAGCGGAGCAAGTCCGGCCGGGCGTACGTGTACCGCCCGCGGTACTCGCGTGAAGCGCTGGTGTCAGAGGCGGCGCGGCACGCGATTGCCGGACTGCTCCAATCGGGGAGGGCGCTGCTGAGGCCGATCCTGTCGACCCTCGTGGACGCGGTGAGCGAGAGCGACGCACGGGCGCTCGACGAATTGGAACGGCTCGTACGCGAGCGCAAGAACGCCACCCGCGATCGGGGGCGTGCATGAACGCCATCTGGCTGACCTGCGTGGTGGCGTCGGCGGCGGTGGCGCTGTCCAACGCGTTCCTGGGACTCACGGCGTGGTCGGCGTGGCCACTCGTCAGGCGACTGGCCGGCGGAGCCAAGGCGGAGGTGAGGGCCCGTGTGTTCTTCGCCTGGCGGATCGTTCCAGCCGCCGCCCCGCTGGCCGCGGGTACCATCGTCGGGCTGGCGTTCGTGGCCTTCGAGCCCCCGAACGCGTCCGAGTCCGCGGGTCTGACCCTGCTCGCGCCAGCCGCGCTGGGTGCTCTCCTGCTGGCGGGCGGGATGGCCCGGGCATCTGGCGCCCTGGTGGCGTCGGCGAGACTCGCGCGCGCGTGGGAGACCGATGGCCGGAGCGTGGCCGTGCCCGGCGTGGAGATGGCCGTGCGCGTGGTCGACGACGACTTTCCGGTGGCAGCCGTCGTGGGGTGGTGTCGGCCCCGGCTGGTTGTCGCGCGTGCCGTCATGGAGCGGTGCTCGAGCGAGGAGCTGGCGGCGATTGCCGCCCACGAGCAGGGACACGTGAGGGCCCGGGACAATCTCCGGCGACTGGCGCTGACGGCAGCGGCCGACACGTTGTGGTGGACGCGGCGGGGCTCGGACATGATCGCGGCGTGGCAGGATGCTGCGGAGGAGGCCGCCGACGATCACGCGGCGGCGTCCGGCGCATGCGATGTGGAGTTGGCCGGCGCCCTCGTGGCCGTGTCGCGCCTTGCCGCCATGCGCGCGCCGGCCACGTGGTCTGCTGGCGTGCTCTTCTATCGTGGCGCCGGAATCGAACACCGCGTGCGGCGCCTCCTGGAGAGGTCGCATCCCGACGTTGTGACCACCCCAAAGTCCTCATCCTGGCCACTGTTGGCGATGTCAGCGGCGCTCACCGCCGTCATGCTCGTGGTCACCACTGACTCGGGACGCACCGTCTATGCCGCCACCGAGTGGCTCGTGCAGCGTATGCCCTGAGTTCCTCGGCTTCCCGCATCGGCCTCCTCCTCCTTGCCACTGTTCGTCCGGCGGTCGGTTCTGCTACGAGGTATGGTAGTAGTTCCGTCGTCCCGACTAAGGTCCCAAGGATGGGGACGTCTTCTTCCATGCGGGATCGAATGGTCCTCTGGACGGCTCGAACGCTGGCCGCCGCGGTGCTGGGGCTGGCGCTCGGCTCGACGGCGTGGGCGCTCGAAGGACGCGTAGTGGACGCTCGCACGGGAAAGCCGATCGCCAATGCCGAAGTGACGATCCTCGGACGGCCTGGCGCCGTGTACACCAACGCCGACGGGATGTTCGTCTGGAAGCCCGACCCGACGCCCCCGTTCGAGATCCTGGTGATCCTGCCCGGTGAACGGTTCACGAAGCCCGTCCTAGTCGAGGAGGTCTCGAAGGACGGTCCTCTCGAGATTCGCATTTCGCCGCTGATCGACGAAACAGTCACGGTCACGGCCGGGGCTGCGCCGGACATCGAGGCCACGCCCGGGAGCGCAACGGCCTACCTGCCCGCACTGGACATCCAGCTCCGGCAACCCGCCAACCTGACCCAGGCTCTGGAGAGCGTCGCCGGCGTGTCGACCGTTTCGGAAGGGCACGCGGCCGTCCCTGCCATCCGCGGCCTGGCGCGCGGACGGACGCTGATCCTGATCGACGGCGCCCGGGTGACGAGCGACCGCCGCGTCGGGCCCAGCGCGACGTATCTCGATCCGTTCGTACTCGATGGGGTGGAGATTGCGAGAGGGCCCGGCTCGGTGGCGTATGGGTCGGACGCGTTCGGCGGGGTGATCTACGCGCGCACACGACGTATCGCCCCGGACTCGCCGTGGGGCGGGCGGATCGTTGGGGCCCTGGGTGCCGGCATTCCCCAGCGGCGCGTCGGGGTCGAACTGTCCAAGGGACTGGGCAAGGGCGGCCTGCTGGTCCAGGCTCACTACCGGGACTTCGACGACTATCGGAGCCCGGCCGGCGAGGTGGCCAACTCGGGCGCGACCGACCGGGGCTTCCTGGTGCGGGGCGAGTACGCCATCGGCCGGGGGACCCTCGGTGCGGTCTGGCAGAGCGATTTCGGCGAGGACATCGACCGGCCGCGCACGAACTCCGGAGCCGTTCGCTTCTCCTACCCGACCGAGGACTCGCACCGCTTCACGGCCAGCTACGACCTCAGGCAGGTGGCGGGGTTCGAACGCGTCGTGTTCAGTACCTTTCTTGGCACCTACCGCCAGATCACCGAGCAGGAGCGCTTCGCGACGTCGGCGCGTGGAGGTTCGATCGAACGCGCCGACTATGACGCTCGCGACTACCAGGTGCGCGCGTCGGCCGAGCGGCTGCTGCGGAACGTGCGGTTCGAGCTGGGGGCCGACGTGAACGGCCGCTACGGCGTCCACGCGCTGGACATCATCCGGCAGTACGCGGTCGCGGGGCCTCTCGCCTCCGAGGTCGTCAATGTCTCGATCGACCGCGCGGCCCGGCGAGACACCGGTGTGTATGCCACCATCGATCTGGCGTTCGGCCCGAAGGTCACGGCAGGGGGCGGCGTCCGCGGCGACTACGTGACCAGCAGCAATCGCGGGGGGTACTTCGGCGATCGCTCGACGTCCGGCGGATCCGTCTCCGGGAGCGCGTCCCTGAGCGTGGGGCCGTTCGCCGGGGTGACCATCACCGGGCAGGCCGGCACGGGTTTCCGGGATCCCACCGTGTCGGACCGGTACTACCGGGGTCCGACCGGCCGCGGCTTCATCACGGGCAACCCGGATCTCGAGCCGGAGCGAAGCCGCCAGTTCGACGTTGGGATGCGGTACACGGCATCGCGCATCCGCGCGGGTCTCTTCTACTACCAGTACCGCATCACGGATCTGATCGAGCGCTACCAGACCGCCACCGACTTCTTCTTCTTCCGGAATCGGGGCAAGGCGCGCATACAGGGGGTCGAACTGGAGGTCCAGGCGGTGCTCGGCGCGAAGGTCACGCTCGAGGCGACTGGCACGGTGACGCGGGGCAGGGCGCTCGACAACGAGGCGGCACTTGACGACATTCCGCCGCCGACCTTCACATTGACCGTCCGCCGCCCCATCGGCACCCGCACCTTCGCCCAGGTGCGCGGAGCGTTCTACGCGAAGGACGTGCGTCCGGGACCGACCGAGATCAGGATGCCGGGCTACACGCTCATCGATGCCGCCGGCGGCGTCACGGTGACGAGGTGGTTCGACGTGAACCTGACGGTCCGCAATCTGCTGGACCGGGCCTACCCCGTGAGCCCCGATTCGCGTGCGGTTCAGGCGCCAGGCGTCAGTGCGGTGCTCACGGCGACAGCGCGGTTCTGATCCCTGACGGCCCACCGCTGTCGTCCGTAGCCGGTCGCCTTTCTGGTAGACTCTGCCCGATTCGGGCGTCCCGGATGCTGCCGGTGCCGCCTGGAATGCGGAGGAGGCTCGTGCCATGAAGCGCATTGTCGTTGCCGTGTTGCTGGCTGCCGGAGTTGCATCCCTAGCCGTGTCTGCCCAGATCCGCCGGTCGGGTCCGCCGCCGGCGCCGTCTCCGCCGTTCGACATCGCCGAAGCCACCATTCCGGAGATGCGCGCGGCGATGGAGCAGGGCCGCCTGACTTCGCGCGAGCTGGTGCGTCTGCATCTCGAACGGATCGCCATGTTCGAAGATAGGCTGAACGCCATCATCACGGTGAATGCGAGAGCCCTCGAGGAGGCGGAGGCGCTGGACCGGGAGCGCGCGGCCGGGAAGATCCGCGGGCCCCTCCATGGGATCCCCGTTGCGCTCAAGGACAACATCCACACGACAGACATGCCGACAACCGGCGGGGCGCTGGCGTTCGACGGGCTGGTTCCACCCTACGAGGCCACGCTCACGAAGAACCTCCGGGATGCCGGTGCGATCATCCTGGCCAAGACCGGCATGACGGAGCTGGCCAACTGGGTGGCCAGCGGGATGCCCGGAAACTACAACGCACTGGCCGGGTACGGGATGAACCCGTACGATCCGAGGCGAGACCCACGGGAGGGGAGCTTCGACGGACGCCCTGTTCTCGGAACCGGGGGCTCGAGTTCAGGGATCGGGACGAACGCAGGCTTCTGGGCGGCCAACGTGGGGACCGAAACCTCCGGATCGATTCTCAGCCCGTCAGCCGCCAACATGTTGGTCGGCATCAAGCCGACCGTTGGCCGCGTGAGTCGATACGGTGTCATCCCAATCACGGCGGATCAGGACACGCCAGGTCCCATGGCCCGGACTGTCGCGGATGCGGCCATCGTGCTGGGTGCGCTGGAGGGTGCGGCGCCGGATCCGAATGACCCGGCCACGAAGACCTGCCAACCACCGCCCGGCCGCGACTACACGAGGTTCCTCGACGCGGACGGCCTGAGGGGCGCCCGCATCGGCGTCCCGCGGGCGTACTACTACGAGCGCCTGCCGGGTGAGGGGGGGCGAGGAGGCCGAGGAGGGCTCAACGAGGGGCAGGCGAAGCTGATGGCCGAGGCCATCGAGATCCTGAAGCAGCGGGGTGCGGTGATGGTCGACCCGGCGGACATTCCGAGCGTCATCGCCACCGATCCCGAGAAGAGCCTGCTGGCGTGGAACACGTGCTCGGGCCTGAACGGCGGCAAGGGCAAGGACGCGAACTGTTCGATCGTCTTCAAGTTCGGGATGAAGCGCGATTTCAACGCGTGGCTCGCCTCGCTCGGCGACCGGACCCCGGTCAAGACGTTGACCGAGCTGCGACAGTGGAACGTGGCCCACCAGCTCGCTGGCGCGATCAAGTACGGTCAGGCCCAGCTCGACATCTCCGACGAGATGAACCTCCAGACCGACCGCACGCGCTATCTGGCCGACCGGGAAAAGGACCTCCGGCTTGCCGGGACCGAAGGCATCGACGCGGCGATGAAGGCACACCGGCTCGACGCCCTCCTGTTCCCGGGCACGAGCAGCGCGTCCATCGCGGCGAAACCCGGCTACCCCACCATCGTGGTGCCATTCGCATTTCTGCCGAGGAGCAGCGAGAGCGGCGGGCGCGGTGGCGCGGGCGGCGGCCGTGGCAGTGCGGCACCGTTCCCGCCTGGATTCGATCCCAAGCCGGCTCCCTGGGGTGTGAGCTTCACGGCCGGCGCGTGCGCCGAGCCGAAGCTGATCGCGATGGCCTACGCCTTCGAGCAGGCGACCAGGCGCCGGACCGCGCCCAAGCTGACGCCATGAGCACGGAAGCCGGGCGACGGGGCCGCCGCTCGCGCGAGCGGGTGCGTGGCGCCGGATGATTGTCCGGCCGGTGCTCCGCAGAGTTGCCCGGGAGTGTGTGTGCCAGTCATTGATGTTCACGGAGTGGGCCTGTACTACGAACTGCACGGTCCTGCGGACGCGCCCGTCATCGTGCTCAACAACGGCATTCTGATGAATGCGGCCTCGTCGTGGCTTCCCCAACGTGGGGCCCTGTCCGATGCCTGCCGCCTGCTGCTCTACGACTGCCGGGGACAGGGTCTGTCGGCCCATCCCCCGGGTCCGTACTCCATGGAGCAGCATGCCGATGATCTCGCCGGCCTGCTCGTGGCGCTCGAGATCCCAGCAGCGCACATCGCCGGGATCTCCTACGGCGGGGAGGTGGCACAGGCCTTCGCTCTGCGACACCCGCCGGCCACACGCAGCCTGTTCCTCGCAGACACGGTCAGCGAGGCCGGGCCGGAACTGCGTCTCGTCATCGAGGGTTGGCGTGAGGCCGCGCGCCTGGGCGACCCGGAACTGTTCTACCTTGTGACGGTCCCGTGGAACTTCTCGCCTGGGTTCATCGCGTCGCACGCGGAACTCCTGGACGCGGCCCGGGCGCGCTACCGCGACCTGGACTTCCCGGCGGTCGTCAGACTCTGCGAGGCGTTTCTCTCATCCGTGGACTTCACATCGCGCCTGCCGGCCGTCACAGTTCCGGCGCGGATCGTGGTCGGCGAGCTCGACCTGTTGAAGGGGCCGGCTTACGCGGACGTTCTTCATCGCTCGATTGCCGGCAGCGACCTGCACGTCATCCCCGGGGCTGGACACGCCACGTGCTGGGAACAGCCGGCGGAGTTCAACCGCCTGCTGCTCGAGTTCGTGCGCGGCGTTGAGACACGAAGCCTTCGACCGACCACGGTTGGTGGAGGGCAGAAGACGGAGTGAAACACCCGTGGCCAATCGCCTGGCCCCTGTGTGCTACCATCCGTCCGTCGCCCACCAGGAGGTGTCATCATCGTGCTTCGACGGCTGTACGTTCTGCCCACGCTGCTTGGAGTGGCACTCGTCGTTTCGTCGGTCGCGGCCCAGGCCCCGCAGAGCGCGGCGCCGCAGATGCGTTCCCCCGGTCAGGTCCAGCCGCCGCCGCGCCAGCGCCCGCAGATTCCCATCGACGAGGAACGGGCGCGCACACTTTACGCGTCGAACCGGCACGAAGACCATGCGCCCGGCTACGACTTCCGGCGGGATCTGGACGCCAAGGCCAGAGAGGATGCCCGGTATCCGGAGGCCTGCAAGGGCGTGGTCGACTTCAGCAAGATCACGTATCGATCGAGCGTCGGGGACATGGACATTCCGGCGTATCTCTTCCAGCCGATCGAGAGGCGCGGACCCAAGGGCCATGCGGCCATGATCTGGGTGCATGGCGGCGTCCATGGCAACTGGAGCATCAACATGTTCCCGTTCGTGAAGGAAGCCGTCGAGCGTGGGTACGTGATCATCGCGCCCGAGTACCGAGGCAGCACGGGATACGGCGAAGCCCACCATCTGGCCATCGACTACGGCGGCTACGAGATCGACGATGTGTTGACGGCCGTGGACTACCTGAAGACCCTGCCGCACGTCGACCCGGCGCGAATCGGCATGATGGGGTGGAGCCACGGCGGCTACATCACGCTCTTTTCGGTGTTCCGCGATGACACGCCGATCGTCGCAGCCTCGGCGATGGTGCCGGTGACCAACCTGGTCTTCCGGCTGTCGTACAGGGGGCCTGGCTACCAGCGGTCGTTTGCGACACAGAAGCGGATCGGCGGACTGCCGTTCGAGAAGCCAGCCCTCTACATCGAGCGCTCGCCGCTGTACCACGTCGACAAGCTGAAGGTTCCGCTGCTGGTGCACGTGGCCACCAACGACACGGATGTCAACTTCGTCGAGGATCAGCAGATTGTCGATGCGCTCCGTTCGCGAAAGCCGGACTTGGCGGAGACCAGGATCTACGTGGATCCACCGCCCGGGTCCGGTGGCGGAGGCCACACCTTCAACCGGCGAGTGAACCGCCAAACGCTTCAGCGGGAAGACACACCCGAGCAGATCGACTCGTGGAATCGCGTCTGGACGTTCTTCGAATGGCATCTGCGGCCGTCCCATGACCCGTCGGTGCCGAGGGTTCCTCCCCGGTAGGGCTGTCTCCTCTTCTCGCTGACTCCGCCGGCCTTCGCTTCCGGGCCAGGGACGCTGGACCGTCCCGGCCCGGTTGAACTTGACGTCGGCCGTGGCCGGCGGTATTTTTGTGGCGTCCTCGGCGCCGATATACACCTTCTTCGCGAGCAGATTCAAGGCATCATTGGCGCCATAGTAGGGTCTGTCCTGATACCCTCCCGCGGGAGCGGTCTTGGGGGCCAGGCCCCTTCACTCCGCTCGAGGCCCGTCCGGGTCCGAGGCCCTCACCGGCCGGCTTTGGGGGGCGTCTTGTGTGTGGGAGGTAGACGATGGGGACCGTAGCACGAACACTCCGGCCCGTCCTGGTGGCCGTGGCGCTGCTGGCGCTTGCCGGTGGGCCCGCCTTCGCCCAGGGCGGCGCAGCCACGACGTCATTGAATGGCGTCGTCGTCGACTCGTCGGGCGGCGTCCTGCCCGGCGCCGACATCGTTGTCAAGAACGAGGGCACCGGGTTCGAGTACCCGGCCGTGTCGGGCCCGAACGGCGGGTTCACGGTTCCGGCCCTGAATCCCGGCACGTACACGGTGACGGTGTCGCTGATGGGCTTCAAGACGCTGGTTATCCCAGGCGTCGTGCTGTCCGCGGCCGTGCCCGGCAGCGTCAGGGCCCAACTCGAGCTCGGGACGCTCGAGGAAACGGTCATCGTCGAGGGCGGCGCGGAGATCGTGCAGACGACCTCGGCCGCGGTGGCGACGACGTTGAACGTGAAGCAGGTGACGAACCTGCCGCTGAACAGCCGGAGCGCGCTGGACTTCATCGCGTTCCTGCCGGGCGTGGACACGGCCTCTACCGTACGGAACTCGACGGTGCTGGGCCTGCCGCAGAGCGCGATCAACATCACCATTGATGGCATGAACGTCCAGGACAACTACCTGAAGACGACTGACGGCTTCTTCACGCGCGTGACGCCGCGGCTGGATGCCATTGAAGAGGTGACGTTTACGAGCGCGGCGCAGGGCGCGGACAGCGGTGGCCAGGGCGCGGTGCAGATCCGATTCGCCACGCGGTCGGGGACGAACGAGTACCGCGGGAGCGGGTACTTCTACTACCAGAGCGATAAACTCAACACCAGGGACTGGTTCGACAGGCGAGACGACCTGCCAAAGGCCAAGCTCACGCAGTACCAGCCTGGGGCCAGGATCGGCGGGCCGATTGTGATCCCGAAGGTGTTTGACGGCCACAACAAGGCATTCTTCTTCGTGAACTACGAGGAGTTCTACCAGCCCCAGAAGATCTCGCGGGATCGCACCCTCCTTACCGAGTTGGCGCAACGCGGCATCTTCCAGTACAACACCAGCACGGGCGTGCGGTCCATCGACCTGTTCGCCCTGGCGGCGTCGAGGGGCCAGCTGGCGACGATCGATCCGATCATCGCGAAACTGCTGGCCGACATCCGCGCGTCCACGGCGGGGACGGGAACGATCACGGCGCTGACGAACCCGGCGACCGAGCGCTTCTCGTTCCAGCAGGACCAGACGTCGCACAACCGGTACCCGACGGTGCGCTTCGACGTGAATGCGACGCAGAACCACCGCGTGAGTTTCTCGTCGAACTACCAGCACATCCTGGCCGACCCGGACACGACCAACAGCCGCGAGTACCGCTTCCCCGGCTTCCCCTACAAGGGTATCCAGGATTCGAAGCGGTACACCTGGCAGACGTCGGTGCGCTCGACGCTGGGCAGGTCGCTCGTCAACGAGGCACGCATAGGGCGGACCGGTGGGGCCACGCAGTTCAACCCGAACGTGACCGTGGAGATGTGGAACAACCCGGGCGTGGCCAATGAAGGCGGCTACAGCCTGAACATCAACCGGGCGTTGGGGATCACGAACCCATCCAGCAGCACGACGCCAAGTTCGCGTGAGGCCTCCACCTTCGTGCTGGAAGACACGCTGAACTGGCTGAAGGGATCGCACTCGATGAGCTTCGGAGCCTCGTGGACCCGGGCGGACGTGTGGCTGAAGAACCAGCGGCTGGTGCCGACCATCGACTTCGAGATCCTGTCGGGGAACCCGGCGCTGAGCATGTTTTCGACGTCGAACTTCCCGGGCATTTCGAGTTCGGACCTGACGAACGCGCGGCGTCTGTATGCCGTGCTGACCGGCAACGTGTCAACGATCAACTACGAGGCACGCCGCGACGAGAAGACGGGCAACTACCAGCTGCTGGGCCCGTCACGGCAGTTGGGCCGGATGCATGACATCGGGTTCTTCGCCCAGGATTCGTGGCGGCTGCGCAAGGACCTGACGCTGAGCCTGGGGTTGCGCTACGAGGTCCAGCTTCCGTTCATTGCGTTGAACGACAGCTACTCGACCGCGACGATCGCGGACGTCATGGGCATGACGGGCGTGGGGGCGGACTTCGTACCGGGGTCGCTGGTCACGGGGTTGGGCAATCTGTTCCAGCCGGGCGTGATGACGGGGACGAGCCCGACCTTCAAACAGTTCGTGAAGGGGACGAAAGCATTCAATACCGATTGGAACAACTGGGCGCCGAGCGTGGGCGTGGCCTGGACGCCACACGTGGAGTCGGGCTGGCTCGCGAGGCTGCTCGGCAACGAAGGAGATACCGTCGTGCGGGGCGGCTGGACGACGGCGTACCAGCGCAACGGGATGAGCGACTACACGGGGCGGTACGGGTCGAACCCCGGGATCCTGATCACGGCCAACCGGACGTTGTCGGACGGCAACCTCGGCACGCTGCCGCTGTTGCTGCGGGAGCCGGGGCGCTTGGGTGCGCCGCCAATTCCCGAGGCGCCGGTATACCCCATGGCGCCGCCGAGCGTGACGAATTCGGTGAACATCTTCGACCCGGACCTGCAGGTACCGTACGCGAAGACGTGGTCGGCCGGGATCCAGCGGGCCATCGACCGGAATACCGTGGTGGAGGTGCGCTACAACGGCTCGCGCAGCTACGACGGCTGGACCGCCTACAACTACAACGAAGTGAACATCACGACCAACGGATTCCTGGACGAGTTCAAACTCGCCCAGCAGAACCTGCAGGCGAACATCACCGCCGGCCGAGGAAACAACTTCCGCTACTACGGCCCAGGCACCGGCACGTATCCGCTGCCGATCTACCTGGCCTTCTTCAGCGGTCTCCCCGCGAGCCAGGCCGGCAACGCCGCGAGCTACAGCTCATCGAGCTTCGCTTCGTCGACGTTCTACAACCTGCTGGCGATGATGAACCCCGCACCGCAGACGGCGGCCGGCACCGGAACGTCGGGTCTGATGGGCTCCTCGACGTTCCGGGCCAACGCGATCCGGGCGGGGCTGCCGGCCAATTTCTTCCTGGCGAACCCCGACCTGCTGGGCGGCGCGAACATCACGAGCAACGGGGGGTACACGAAGTACCACGGCGCAACTGTCGAGGTGCGCCGCAGGATGAGCGGAGGCCTGCAGTTCCAGGCCAGCTACTCCTATGGCATCTCGCACGACTCGAATCGGTACTCGTTCCTTGTCCCGCGGCTGGTCACACGCCAGACGGGCAGCGAGGGCGGCATCGAACATGCCGTCAAGGGGAACTGGGTCTATGAACTGCCGTTCGGGCGCAACCGGAAGTACCTGAACGACATGAGCCCGGTCCTGGAACGGATCCTGGGCGGCTGGAACTTCTTCGGTACGCTTCGCGTCCAGAGCGGGCGACTGCTCGACTTCGGCAACGTTCGGCTGGTGGGCATGTCCGCGAAGGAGTTCGTGAATCTGTTCGAGCTGCGCATCGACAACGGGCAGCGGGTGTGGATGCTGCCACAGGACGTGATCGACGAGACGGTGAAGGCGTTCTCGGTGAGCGCCACCTCGCCGACAGGGTACAGCTCGCTCGGGGCGCCGAGCGGGCGGTATGTCGCGCCGGCAAACAGCCCGGGCTGCATTGAGGCCATCTCGGGGTACGGCGACTGCGGCATGCGGACGCTGGTGGTGGCGGGCCCGATCCGGTCCCGCGTGGACTTCACGCTGTCGAAGCAGATTCCCATCAAGGGCAAGGTGAACTTCGAGTTCCAGGCCCAGATTCTCAACGTCTTCAACAAGGTGAACTTCACGCCGGTCACCGGGACCGGCTCCAACCCAGACGCCTACGAGGTCACCGGCCTCGCCGACGGGCCGCGGGAGATGCAGCTGGTCTTCAGGATCAACTTCTAACGAGGCTCCGCCTCGCTGGATCACTGTGTTGGCTTTGCCCCGCCCTCCGGCGGGGCGAAGACGTCTTGGCGGCCGCAGAGAAACTCGACTCATCTGCAAGCATTTTCGGCCTTCAGGACGTCGAGGCGAGAGGTGGGGTCAGGGCCTGGGCCCTGACGACCGCCTCTCGCCAATCGCCCGATCCTCGCCTCAGAACCGCTCGATCCGCGTGTTGACCACGTTGCTGAAGATGGAGCCGAAGGTGTAGCTGAACCCGATGCGGAACGAGCGCCGGAACGACGTGGCGAGCTGGCGCTGCCGCACCAGAACCTCCTCGTCGGTGGCGTCGCCCTTGGGCAGGTAGAGCTGGTCGTGGATCGAGGACGTCTGCGCCTCGACGTTCAGCGAGAACCCCTTGAAGAGCCTGATGTCCGCCTCGGCCGAGAGCGTCCGCCGGTTCTTCGAGCGATCGTGCAGGTACTGCGACATCTCGAAGTCGGCGCTGATCGATCCCCACGTCTTCCTCAGGTCGAACGCCGAACGCAGGGCGTGGTAGGGAACGGTCTCGCTGAACTTCCCGTAGATCGTGCTCTGGTAGTAGGTATTCGAAGAGACGCCGAGGCGGTACTGGAAGGTCAGCTGCTGCCTGGTGGAGTCCGCGTACCGAAACACGTTGTACTCGACGGCACCAGCGGCGCCGGCACTCCGTTTCCGGTTCTCGTAGGTTGACGAGGACCACCCGGCGCGAGCACCGGCCGACCAGCGGTCGGTGAGGCTCTTGATGGCCGACGCGCCCGATGACACGCTGCGCCGGACGTAGGTCGACCTGTCCCCGTCGCTGAACGTATAGGTGCTCTCACGGTAGTCCTGCGAGACAGAGAGGTTGATCTTCCACGCGTCCGTGGTCCGGTTGGCGGAGAAGGACCCGTTGATCTGATCGGACGAGTTCGAGGATTCGCTGTCGGCCGTCGTGTTCAGCCTGGCCCGCATGACCCAGTAGTTCCATGGGTCGGTCGCCGACCTCGCCTCCCCGGCGGGCTTCTGATCGGGGCCCTCCGGCCTGTGCATGACCCGTAGCTGCCGGCCGAGTTCGGTGTGGGCCGCATACCTCACGAGACCGAGCTTGAGCGTGTTGACGAACGTCTGGCGCCGGTTGTCGTCGGACTCATTCGGGATGGTCGTGTAGACGAGCTCATCGTCGACGCCCTTGAACCGGCCCTGACCGAGGAACTGCAGGGTGTACTCCGAACCGCCGGCGCCGGTGCCCCGCGAGGTGACCAGCACGTGGACGTCGGACGCCTCGCGCACGTTGACGAAGTCGAGGAACGCGATCTCGGCCCTCACGAAGTCGTGCCAGCAGTTGGTCCGGCAGTCGAGGAAGATCGTCAGGGCCTGGCGGGGTGCAGGCGGCTCCGATGACGACCCGTCCTGCGACCACGCTGGGGACAGCGACAGCAGGAAGAGGCAGAGCGACAGGGCGAGGGTTCTGAGCATGGACTCGTCGGCCTCGGGCAAGGGACGGGGCAGGCGTTTGCCGGCGGTGGGGCCACCTGGTGTCCGAGTATCCTACCTTCCCGACCGAACGGATGGAAGCCCTTTCGAGGCCCAGCCGGCGCCGGCATGCGGACAGCCGGCGCTCTGGAGTATCATGCGCCGAATCCGGCAGGCGCTGCCCGCGGATTTCCCTGGCCTGAGCGACGTCGAAGGCGGAGCGCGGACCCGGAGCGAAGTCGGTCGACCCACGTGCCCTCCGGACACGTCCGCGCGAGACACGCCAGCGGCCGCCCGAACGGCGGCGCAAGGAGCTGTGACATGGAGACGACCCTGGGCGAGAAGGCGCAGTTCCCCAAGGTGTTCTGGAGTGCGAACGTCACCGAGCTGTTCGAGCGGGCGGCGTACTACTCGATGGCCAGCTTCGTGGTCATCTACCTCGGCCAGCTCGGGTTCGGCGACTACTGGCCGTCGAACCTGAACGGCATTCTCTGGACGCTGGTGTACTTCCTGCCGATCCTGTCGGGCACGATCGCCGACCAGGTGGGATTCCGGCGGTCGCTCCTGGTCGCGTTCGTCCTGCTGGCCCTGGGGTACTCGCTCATGGGGCTCCCCGTGTGGATCGGCACGGCGACGCTCGCGCCGTTGATCGGCTCCGAGTTCACCGCGCCCGGCACGCTCGTGGTCATGGTGATCGTCGCGATTCTCCTGATCGGCACCGGTGGATCGGTCATCAAGCCCTGCGTGTCGGGAACCGTGCAGAAGACGGCCGGTGCGCGAGCCACGCTCGGGTTTGCGATCTTCTACATGATCATCAACATCGGCTCCCTGTTCGGACGCGGCACCGGGTTCGTCGTGCGACGCGGCTACGGCACGGCGACCATTCTCGAGGTGGTGATCGTGTGCGCCCTGGCGGCCACCGCGCTCGTCTATCTGGTCAGCAAGGCCGTCGCCGCCAAGGAGCAGGGGAGGGGCGCGCGGATGGCCGGCCCATTCCTCGCCGTCGTCGTAGGAGCCGGCGCCATCATCGCCTGGATCGTCCGGAGCGCCGAGCGCGTCGAGTCTGGCGACAGCCTGTCGTACATCTTCGCCGTCGCGGCCTGTGCGTCCATCGCTGCCTTCCTCGTTGTGTTGTTCTTCTACCAGGAGCCGGCTGCACCGGCTGACGCTCCGGCCAAGCCCAGGCGGTCGATCGGCCGCATCCTGATCGACATGGTGCTGGTGCTGCGGAACGCGCGCTTCACGATGTTCCTGATCGTGATGAGCGGCTTCTTCTTCCTCTACAACCAGGTCTACAACGTCCTGCCGCTCTACGCGAAGCGTGTCATCGAGCCGAACCCGGCCATGGACTTGTACACGGCCGCAAACCCGTTCGTGATCGTCTGCCTGCAACTGGCGATCACGCAGTACTTCGGCAAGATGAAGGCGATCCGGTCGATCGTCGTCGGCACCGTCATCATCGGCGTGTCGATGCTGATCAATGTGTACCCGATCTACGCGGCGGGCGGCATGCGTGCGATTGCCGCGAACTGGCTCCCACTGGGGTCGGTGTTCGTCATCCTGACCGTCGCCCTCATCGCCTTCGGTGAGCTCTTCACCTCCGCCAGGATGTACGAGTACATCGGGGCGCTCGCACCAAAGGGACAAGAAGGCCTGTTCCTCGGCTACGCGAACCTGCCGCTCGCCATTGGCTCACTCACCGGAGGGCCGGTGGGCGCCTACATCTTCAACGAGATCATGACGCGGGGGGCGACGACACGGCCGGACGGCCTGTTGGAACTCGTTCCGGCCAACAACGCCCTCGGCTGGATCATCCTGATGGCGATCGGCTTCCTCTCCGCCTTCGCCATGTGGCTGTTCAACCGGTGGGTGGAGCGGCACTGAAGGCAGGAGTCAGGAGTCAGGAGTCAGGAGCCAGGAGTCAGGAGAAACCAGCGCCCAGACTCCTGATTCGCGAGGCAGACTCTACGCTCAGGACCGGCGCGTGTCCTGCAGGAACGTTCCGTCTTCGAGTTCCCGGAAGGCGCGGTCCAGCTCCTCCTGCGTGTTCATCACAATCGGGCCGTACCAGGCCACGGGTTCCTCGATGGGTCGGCCCGACACCAGCAGGAACCGCAGCCCGCGGTCGCCGGCCCGAACCGTGACCGCGTCGCCCGAGTCGAACAGCACGAGCGAACGGTTGTCCGCCGGTTCACCCGACGGGGGGGGCTCGCCTGCTGGCGTCCCGACCGCGTCGGTCCTGACCGGCCGGGGGGCCGACGCATCCACGAACCGCCCGTCGCCCTCGAACACGTATGCGAAGGCGTGCCTGGAGTCTTCAACCGGCAGCACCCGCCGCACGCCCGGCGGGACCCACACGTCCAGGTACCGCGGATCGGCTGCGACCCCGTCAACCGGTCCTCTGACGCCCCAGAAACCCCCGCAGATCACCCGCACCGTCGTGCCATCGTCCTCGGTGACTGCCGGGATGTCCACCGACCGGACTCCCTGGTACCGCGGCGCCGTCATCTTGAGTGACGACGGCAGATTGGCCCAGAGCTGGAATCCGTGCATGCGCCCGCGCTCGTCGCCTCGGGGCATCTCCTGGTGGATGATGCCGCGGCCGGCAGTCATCCACTGAACATCGCCCGCACCGATGGTATCGCGCGTGCCGAGGCTGTCGCCGTGGTCGACCGACCCCGCCAGGACGTAGGTGATGGTCTCGATGCCCCGGTGCGGATGCCACGGGAACCCCTTCAGGTAGTCGTCGGGATTGTCGCCGCGGAAATCGTCGAGGAGCATGAAAGGATCGAACTCCTGCGGATCGCCGAAGCCGAACGCGCGGCGCAACCGCACACCTGCGCCCTCGACGGCTGGCTGGGACCTCACGATGCGCTTGACCGGGCGAATGGACAACAGGGGCCTCCGACGGCTGCTCCTGCTGTTATGACTCGTCGGGCCGGCAGGAGGTTCCGGGGGCGTCGCCGTCACGCGGCACCGCGGGCCCGCAGTCGTATCAGGAACCAGATCTGGCACAAGGCGCACAGCGTGACCACCCGCGACATCATGACAACCGAGTACAGGTCCCGCCCCAGCAGATCCCAGATGGTCAGGCCCACGATGGCCATGCAGGCCAGCAGCAGCCAGCGCTGCGGTCTCGCGAACTCGCCGAGGCGATCCAGGAGCAGCATCACGGCTGGCGTTCCGAGCAGCAGCACGTAGTCCCAGCCCTGCGGCGAGAGGAGCGGGATCACGAACAGCAGGAGCGAGACGTCGAGGTACGCCGGAAACCGGGCGGGTGTTCGGAGGATGAGCGCGTACCCGCAGGCGAGCACGACGAGCACTGACGTGCCGGCTGCCAGCCACGTCGCCGCCGGCCCGATGCCCAGCCAGGCGGCGTACATGCCGGCGATCGACACATTGTCCTGCCCGAGGAGGTTCGGCGCTGTCGAGGTCGTGATCACGGCCCACCATTGCCCGAGCAGCGAGAGGTTGCCGGACCACCCGTAGCGCAGCGCCGGCAGAGCCAGGGCCGCAACCAACACTCCGGCGAATGCGGCCCCACTGCGCCACCGGCGCCGCACGATCAGGTAGGGCAGGAACACGATGGCGTACGGCTTGACCATGGCAGCCGCCGCGAGCAGCGCGCCTGCTGTTGCATCCCGCCTTCCGCGCCAGGCCGCGACGGCGCCGATGACCGCCGCTCCCAGCAGCAGGTTGCTCTGTCCCAGGTTGATCTCGTGGAGGTAGAACTTCCCGAGGGCCACGGCGGTGAGGCCGACCAGGAACCCCGAACCGTGCCTGCGATCCGGAAGCAGCGCCAGCGAGCGGTTCAGCAGAACGACGAGCAGCCCGACGAGGAGAGCGAACCAGATGGCTCGGGCCGGCAGCGGGGGCAGTTGCGAGAGAGGTGCCACGGCGAATCCGAACACCGGCAAGTACTTGAACTGCCAGTGGCCGTCCTCGGCGCGGTACAGGGATTCACCCGCGACCACCCGCGCACCTCCCACCCGGTACACCTCGAAGTCGGCCATTTCGTGCCTGACACGAGCGGCGAACACGGCCGACGCCAGGAGCACCAGGCACGCGGCGCCGATCCAGGGAGGGAACCTTCTCACCGCCGGGTCCTGACGCGGGCCTCAGCGCGCCAGCGCGATGGCCAGGAGCAACGCGCGCTGCGTGCCCTTGACGGAATTGGCTGTGTCGAACGATTCGCTCAGCGAGTGGGCGCCGGACCCACGGCCGCCACCGTCAATCGTCACGGCGGGGATCCCGAGGCTGATGGGGATGTTGGAATCGGTGGATCCCGGGTCAAGGCTGACCGGGAGTGCCAACGCACGGGTGACCGAGATCGCCGCCTGGACCGCAGGCGCCGTGTCGGACAGCCGTCCCGTCGGGCGTTCGCCGAGCAGGGTGCGCTCGACGGTGAGCTCCCCGCGGTTCCACCGGGCGTTCTCGGCAGACAGCGCGGCCTCGATGGCCCGCTGGACCTTCTCATCGACCGATGCCAGAACGCCCGCATCGGAGGATCGCATGTCGATTTCCATCCAGGCCTCGAAGGCGATGGAGTTGACCGACGTTCCCCCGCCGATCCGGCCCACGTTGAAGGTGGTCTTCGGGTCGGCGGGCACCTGGAGGTCGGCGATCATGGCTATCGCCCGCCCCAGTGCGTGGACGGGGTTCACCAGGCCGAACGCCCCGTAGCTGTGGCCGCCGGGTCCCTTGAAGGTCACCTTGTAGCGCCGGCTGCCAACGGCGACATTCGTGATGCCGTACCCGGCGCCATCCACCGACACGAAGCGGTCGACCTGGCCCTTGAGCGTTTCGCCGAACAGCCGCCGTACCCCGCGCAGGTCGCCGAGGCCCTCTTCGCCGACCGTGCCGGCGAAAGTGATCGGGCCGTCTGTCTCGATGTTGGCCTCCCTCATGGCCCGCGCGACCCCCAGCACCACGGCCAGGCCGCGGCAGTCATCCCCGATTCCGGCGCCCCGCAGTGTCGTGCCGTCTCGCGTGACGTGGACGTTGGTCCCTTCGGGAAAGACGGTGTCGAGGTGGGCGCTGAAGACGAGGTGTGGGCCGGCCGCCTTCCCGGGCCGCTCCCCGAGCACGTTCCCCTCGGCGTCGATCCGCACGTTGCGCAAGCCGAGGTCCTGGAACGCCTGGCGATAGGCCTCTGCCCGGGCTTGTTCCTTGAACGGCGGTGCCGGGATTTCGCAGAGGCGCACCTGCTCGCCGATGACCCACGGCTCGTTGCGCTCCGCTGCGGCGAGCGCCTTCTGGACATCGGCGTTCCGCAGCAGCTCCTGGCCGATGTCCGGCGCGACGCGCTGGGCACCGGCCGGAGTCGCGGCCGCCGACACGACGAGGGCGATAGCCAGCGCAGTCTCCACGCCGGCTTTCAGAACGGGCTTCGAGGTGCAGGAACGGACCATCGGCACGAACCTCCTGGACGACTCATTCTACTCGGCCTGCTCCAGGTGTCCGGCCTCAGGCGTTCGCGAAGCGGGCTGCCCCTCAATCGCGCACTGGCCGCGGCCCCTCCGGTGAGGTGATGAGCTCGAAGGGCAGCGTGAAGCCCGCCAGCTCGTCCCGGACGAGGTCGCCGATCCGGCGGGCGGCGTCGCTCTCGAAGTGGTTGTGCCCCTCCTCCCACCCGATACGGCGATACAGCCTCGCCACCCCGTCGGCGTCCCGCACATCAGGGGCCTGGGCAATCTCCAGGGCATGCTGGAGCTCGTGCCCCAGCCAGGCGATGCGTTCGAGCGGCATGGTCTGCCAGGGGGCGATCTGCACCAGGACGTAACGCAGCCCACCGGCCGCTGACAGCCATCTGAGGCAAGCCTGAGGCATGCTGGCCGACCGGTTGTCCTGATCGGACACGTAGACGACGACATCCGTGCGCTCGAGCGCCTGCAGGAGCGATTCGATGATCGATGAGCGGTCGGCGGCATCCGCAATGAGTGCGGCTGCGCCGGGGGTGAGGGGACGGGTATGTGTCCACGCGGCCGCGGGCGTGACGGCTGCCGCAAAGACGATCGCCGCAATGGTGGGCGCTCTCATGGTCGTGCCCTTGAGCCTTCCTGCCTGGGAATACGGAGAGGGCGTGGCACGGCCCGGACGGAGGTGTGACGAGACTGTGACGAGCCTGTGCCGCATGTGCGTCCTTCCGCTCTGGCATGTCAGACGAACACGCGGCATTCGATGGATTACGCGGCCCTTCGCATCCTCCTGTCTCTCGCTTCGACTGTGGCTCTGGTGGCTTCTCGATCGATCTTCGAAGGAGAATTCAATGTCGGGCGGCGGCGATGACTCCCGCGCACGGGCGCCGGCCGCCTGACGCAGCGAAGACCGTCTTGTGCCGGCCGCGGCGTTCCGCTATCCTCACCGTCGTCTCGCTGGTGTCTGCCAGGTCGGCGTGTGCCGAATGGCCGGCGTCTCGCGCAGGCAGCACAGGGCGTCGAAGGCACGCGATCGCACGTCTGCCATCAGCCGTCCGCAGACAGCCGACTCCACCGACCGAGCGGCCCCGTTACGCCGGAGCGGCGCTCGACGCCGCGTCGCGGGCGCGTGCGGGGGGCGAGGTCATTGGCGCCCGCTGGGTGCGGCTGCTGCACGTGCGGGCAGGAGGGGCAGGATGCAGTGGATGACCTTGGCAGCAGGCCGCACGGTGCCGTGCCTTGCCGTGGCCGTCCTCGCGCTGCCCGTCACTGCCGGCGCGCGCGCCGGCCAGGTCATCGCGAGAGCCTCCAGCGCGAGCGCGACGCCGGGCCAGTACGGGCCAGCCGCCGAAGACGGCGTCCCGCAGGTGACGGTTCAGGCCGTGCGCGTGGAGCAGCCCCCGATTCTCGACGGCGCGCTTGACGACGAGATGTACCGCCGCGTGACCCCGGCGACCCGCTTCGTTCAGCAGTATCCGCGCGGTGGAGAACCGGCCACCGACGACACAGAGCTCTGGATCTTCTTCGACGACCGGACCTTGTATGTCGGCGTGCGGTGCTGGGACAGCCGCCCGGATCTCATCGTCGCCAACGAGATGCGCCGCGACAACCAGAGCATCTGGGCGAACGACAACGTCATGGTCGTCTTCGACACGTTTCTCGATCGGCGCACCGGGGTGTTCTTCCAGACGAATCCCCTCGGTGGCCTGCGCGACGGCATCGTCATCGACGAGAACACGGTGAACTACGACTGGAACGCCGTGTGGACCGGCAGGAGCCGTCGAATCGACAAGGGCTGGACCGCGGAGATGGCGATCCCGTTCAAGTCGCTCCGCTACAAGCCGGGCTCGCCGCAGGTCTGGGGCATCCAGCTGCAGCGGCTGCAGAAGTCCAGGAACGAACAGACCCTGCTGTCGCCCGTGCCGCGGAGCTACGGCCTCCAGGGATTCGTGAAGCTGTCGTCAGCCGCGCGGCTGGTCGGCATCGATGCCCCCCCAACGTCACGCCACATCGAGGTGAAGCCCTACGCCATCACGAGCGTGACGACGAACCGGTCCGCCCGCGCGGCGAACGACGTCGATGCCGCAATCGGGCTTGACGCGAAGTACGGCGTCACGAGCAATCTCACGGCGGATTTCACGTACAACACGGACTTCGCGCAGGTCGAGATCGACGAGCAACAGGTCAACCTCACGCGCTACAGCCTGTATTTTCCCGAGAAGCGCGACTTCTTCCTGGAAGGGCAGGGCACGTTCGAATTCGCCGGCTCGGGTGCCCGCCGCGCCACGACCCCCGACGAGACGCCGATCCTGTTCTTCAGCCGTCGCATTGGCCTGAACGCCGGGCAGGTGGTGCCAATCAGGGCTGGAGCCCGGCTGATGGGCCGGGCCGGCGGCTATTCGATGGGGATCCTCAACATCCAGACCGAGGACGCGCCGGCGGCCATGGCGGCGTCGACCAACTTCACGGTGGCGCGTGTCAAGAAGAACGTGTTCCAGAAGAGCAGCATCGGCGGGCTGTTCACCAACAGGAGTCCGTCGCTGGCGGGAAGCGGTTCGAACCAGGTCTATGGCGTCGATGCGAATCTGGTCTTCTACCAGAATCTCCGGATCTCCGGCTACTACGCGCGCTCCGTGACACCAAGCCTCGAGGGCGACGCCTCGAGCTACCAGGCGCAGTTCCGGTACCTCGCGGACCGGTATGGGTTCGAGGCGCAACGGCTCAAGGTCGGGCCCGCGTTCAGCCCCGAGGTCGGCTTCCTCCGCCGGCAGGATTTCCGCCGCGACTACGTGCTCGGGCGGTTCAGCCCGCGCCCGAAGGGCATTCGCGGCGTGCGGCGGCTGATCTGGGAAGGGGCGTTCGATCGCTACGTCAACAGCCGCGGCATCGTCGAGACGCGGCAGGCACGCGGCACGTTCAAAATCGAATTCCACAGCAGCGACTCGCTCACAGTCGACTACCTGCGCAATCACGAGCAGCTCGTGCTGCCGCTTCCGGTGAGCGGCGGGCTGAAGGTGGAGCCGGGGCGCTACCCGTTCCAGGAGGTGGTGCTCACGTACCTGCTCGGGACGCAGCGACCGGTCGCCGGCACCATCTCCTTCGACCGCGGCGGCTTCTATGGCGGCACCCGCACATCTGTCGCCTACACCGGTCGCGTCAGGCTGACGTCACAGTTCGCCGTCGAGCCGCGCGTATCGATCGACGACGTCGATCTGCCGCAGGGCCATGCCAGGGTTACCCTGCTCGGCGGCCGGCCGACCTTCACAATCTCGCCCCGGATGTTCGTCAGCGCGCTGATTCAGTTCAATTCGACAACGCGGGCGGTCGAGACCAATGCACGGTGGCGGTGGGAGTACCAGCCCGGCAGCGACATCTTCGTTGTCTACACGGATGGGCGCGACACCGGAGTCCGCGGCTTCCCCAGCTTGTTGAACCGAGGCATCGCGATCAAGGTCACGCGGTTCCTGCGGTTCTGATTCACTGTCGTCGAGCCGGCGCTACTGGCCGCCGACCTTCCTTCCCTCGGTGTCGTACATCTCCACGGCACCGAGCTTCCGCAGGACCGGACCCAGCACGTCGCCGTTGCCGACGGCCACCACCTGCACGCGACCCGGCTCCAGGTACTTCTTCGCGGCCGCTTGCACCTCGGCCGTCGTCACCGCCATGATCCGCTCGGGGTAGCGGTCCCAGTAGTCGGCCGGGAACCCGTAGCGCCACCGCGTCACGTGATTCGCGAGGATGGCTCCCGGGCTCTCGAGTGTCAGCGCGAAGCTCGCCACAATCGTCCGCTTGGCATCGGCGAACTCCTGCGCGGGCACCGGGATGTCCCGCGCCTGCCTCAGTTCGTCGAGCAGATCGCGCAGGGCCGCCTCCGTCACGTCCGTCCGCACCTGCGTGTTCGCCTGCCAGACGCCCGTGTGCCTGGGGCTCGAGAGGTTCGAGTAGGCGCCGTAGGTGTACCCTTTCTCTTCGCGCAGGTGCCGGAACAACCGGCCGGACGGGCCGCCGCCAATCACCTGGTTGAGGACGGTCAGAACGTAGTAATCCGGACTCGTCCGGCTGATGCCCTGCGCGCCGACGAGCAGGTTTGTCTGGACCGAGCCTGGCCGCGCGACGAGTGCGATGCCGCCCTTGTCCAGCGCCGGCGGGTCGCTGACGGCGGGTCTCGGGGTGCCGGCCTTCGTCCACGGGCCGAACCGCGCTTCGATCTTCTTCCGCGCCTCAGCCAGGGTGATGTCGCCGGCGACGGCAAAGACAGCATGATCCGGCACGTAGCGCGCCTGGTGGAACGCGACCATGGCGTCCCGGGTGGTCCTGTCCAGGGATTCCGGCGTTGGCGACACGCGGCTCGCCGGGTGCGTGCCGAACATCATCCGGCTGAACAGCTCCGACGCGAGAAAGCCTGGAGAGCTGCGCAGCTGCACGTACTGGGCCCTCGCCTGGGCCTTGTAGCGCGTCCACTCGGCCTCCGGGAACGTCGGATTCAAGAGCATGTCCGCGCCGAGATCGAGCACCGCATCGAGGTGCTCGGTCAGGCACGAACCGCTGAGGGCGGCGTCCTCGCCGGACAGGCTGGCCCCGACGCCGGCGCTGGCGGCCATGCGCTCGAGCTGTTCCGCGATCTGCTGGGATGTGCGCGTCGTTGTCCCCTCGCGCAGCTGCGATGCCGTGAACTGTGCCAGGCCGGCCTGGTCGGCCGGATCAAAGTACCCGCCGGCGCCGGGGATGATGAGCTGGAAGGTCACCTGCGGCGACCGGCGATCCTCGAGCACCATCAGGTGCAGGCCGTTCGGCAGGTCGGCTTCCAGCGGCCTCGGCAGCTTTACCTGAAGGACCTGGGTCGAGACGGGCGCCTTGCCCTTCATGACGACGGCCTTGCTGGACGGCGGCTCCTGCGCCGGTGGCGCCTGAGCGACCACGATGGAGGCGGCTGCGGCGACCGCCAGGAGCAGCACGGGAACGACGCTTCGGCTGCGGGCGCTCATTGTGCGCCTCCCTTCGGCGCGGCCGTGGCTTTCGGCACGGTCCAGACGACGGTGCGGCTCTCCTTGGTCAGGTACTTCCGGGCGACGCGCTGAACGTCGGCCGCGGTGACCTTCGCGATACGGTCGAGCCGGGTGTTAATGCGGCTGGCGTCGCCGTACACGAGTGCGAAGTCCGCCAGTTGGATGGCCCTCGTCAGCGAACTCGTCATGCCGGCGACGATCCCACGCTTCGCGTTGTTGCGCGCCTTCTCCAGTTCCCAGTCTGCGATGGGCGCGCTCTTGACCTTCTCGATTTCCTCGTCAATCGCAGCCTCGAGGGCTTCGATGGTCTTGCCAGGCGCGACGGTTCCCACCACGCGGAACAGCCCGGGGCCCCGGCCGGCCGCCGAACTCGCCGACACGCTGGGACCGAGCTGCTTCTCGCGGACGATCGCCTGGAAGAACCGCGAACTGCGCCCGCCGGAGAGCACCGTCGCCAGGACGTTCAGCGCGTCGTTGTCCGGCGAGGCCACGCCCGGCCGGTCGTACGCCATGTCGATGCGCGGCAGCCTGGCGAGCGCGTCTTCGAGCGTCCGCCGCAGTTCGGCATTTTGTGCCGGCTCGGTGTCGTCGACGCTCGGCGGAGCGGGCTGTGCGGGAATCGACCCGAACGCCTTGCGCACCTTCTCGAGGGTCGCCGCGGTGTCGATGTCGCCGACGATGCTGAGGATGGCGTTGTTGGGGGCGTAGTAGGTCTTGAAGAACGCGGCCACGTCGTCCACCGTGGCGGCGTTGAGGTCCTCCATCGACCCGATGACCGAATGCTCGTAGGCCGGGTTCTCGTACGCCAGGTCATCGAGCACCTCGAACGTCCGGCCGTACGGCTGGTTGTCGACGCCGAGTCGTCGTTCCTCCTGGACGGCGTTCCGCTGGTTGTCGAGGTTCTCTTTCGTGATGGCGAGCGAGCGCATCCGATCGGCCTCGAGAAAGATGCCCAGCTCGAGCTGGTTCGACGGCAGCGTCTCGTAGTAGAGGGTCCGCTCCTTGCTCGTCGTGCCGTTCATGGTGCCGCCGTTGCTGAACACCTGCATGAAGTGCTCGCCGGGGCCGACGTTCTCGGAGCCCTTGAACATCATGTGTTCGAACAGGTGGGCGAAGCCGGTCCGCCCCTTGCGCTCGTCGCGCGAACCGACGTTGTAGGTGACTGCGATCGAGTAGACCGGCGCGGTGTGATCCTCGGCCAGGATGACACGCAGTCCGTTCTCGAGCCGTGTGTCGGTGAACGTGATGGTCGGCGCCGACTGGGCCGAGAGCGCCGCCGCCAGCGACGCTGCCGCCGCCAGCATCAGACCGAGTTGCCGGACAGGCGTGACGTGCATACGGGTGGACCTCCCTGTTCTCCTCTACTGTTCCCGGATCTTGATGTTGCGGAACCAGATGGCATACCCGTGATCCTGGAGGCCGATGTAGCCGTCTTTGGAGATGCCCTCCATGAATCCGGGGAAGTTCTTGAACTTGCTGTTCTGGACCATGGCGTCCCATTCAGGGGTCCATAGCGTGTACTCGACGACCTTCGTGGCGTTCTGCGTGTGCGTCACCCTGCCGTCCTTCACGCGGATGACGATGGTGTTCCATTCGCCGGCCGGCTTCACGCTCGTCGGATCGGCGGCCAGCATGTCGTAGAGCGAACCCGCGAGATGGCTTGCGACCTTGTTGTCGGTGGCGTCGACGTTGTCCAGGACCTGCACCTCCGGCGCCGCGTAGTAGATCGGCCGGCCGGGCACCTCGCGCACGTTGTAGAAGATGCCCGAATTGCCTGCTTTCTCCGTCTTCCAGTCGATCGACAGCTCGAAGTCGCGGAACTTCCTGACACCGTACAGGATGTCGCCTCCGGCGCCCTGACCGGGCTTCCGGCCTTGGGCCGTGAATACCTTCATCGCCTGGTCTTCGATGACCCAGTTGGCAGGCATGCCCGTGCCGTTGCACTGACGCCAGCCGTCGAAGTCCTTTCCGTTGAAGAGGAGTACCCAACCCTGCTTCTTTTCGGTATCGGTGAGTGTGTTGAGGGACTGAGCCCGAGCGGCCGAGCCTGACGCCAGACAGGCGGCCAAGGCCACGGCGGACACGAGTAATGGTTCTCTCATGAATCACCCTCCACGCGCACAGCCTATCGACATTCCGGAACCGCCGGGCGCCTCTCATTTGAAGAGCCGCGGCACGAACTCTCGCAGGTACTGCCGCCAGACAAGCCACGTGTGGGCCCCGGCCGTCTCCTTGAACTCGGGGTGGAAGCCATGCTTGCGCAGGATGTCCACCGTCGCGCGCGTGTTGGCGATCAGCCGGTCGTCAACGCCCGTGGCCAGCCAGACGAGCTTGGTCCCCTTCTTGAGGCTCGCGTTGTCGAGGTCGGCGAGATGGCCCGCCTCCCAGTCGGGCGGCGGAGGAGTGGCGGTTGCGCCGGCCGCCGCGCCGCGGCCGCCGCCGAGCGTCGCCCCGGAGCTGTACACCCCGAGGTAGGCGAACCGCTCGAGGTGTCTGAACGCGATATCAAGCGTCTGCATGCCACCCATCGAGAGACCGGCTATCGCACGGCCGGGCCGGTCGGTGCGCGTGCGGTAGTGGCGCTCCACATACGGCATCACGTCTTCCACGAACTCGCGCGTGAACGGACTGACCGATGGCGGCGAGACCGACGTGGGGGGACCACCGGCCCCGGCGGTGCCAGGCACCGAACCAGGCCTCGCGGGCTGGTGTCCAGCCGGCATGACCACGAGCATCGGGACGGCCTGCTTCGCGGCAATCAGGTTGTCGAGAATGACGCCGGCCCGGCCCACCGACGTCCACGCATCGTCCGTGTCGCCGGCGCCGTGGAGCAAGTAGAAGACGGGGTACGTCCCTGTGCCGGCCCCGTAGCCGGGGGGCGTGTAGACATGCATCCGCCGCGTCTGGTGCAGTACGGTCGAGAAGTAGAACACCTCGGCGATGGCGCCGTGCGGCACGTCTCTGAGTTCTTCGACGTCGATGCCGGGAACGAAGAAGAGACTCCACACCGCCGTGTTCGACTCGCTGGTTTTCGTGTTCGCGGGGTCGAGCGTCCGCACCCCATCGACATGGAAGACGTATCGGAACGCGCCCGGCGGCACCGGCGCCGCGGTCGTGAACTCCCAGACGTCGCCTTCGGCTCTCGCAAGCACGGGGCCGGGAGGTGGGCCGGGTGTCTCGGGCGTCGGGGTGGAACCCGGCAGCACGAGCGCAGTCCGGGGCACGTCACTGGCGCTCAATGTCACGGCGGTCGCCTTCGGCGCACGAATCCGGAACACGACGCGGTTATCGCTGAGGATCTCGGGCGAGATCACGGCTGGTGGCTGCGCGGCACCTCGGCCGGCCCGGGCCTGGGCTGGCTGAGCGGCCGGCGTGACCGCCGACGTCCCGGCCCAGACGAAGGCGGGGACGACTGAGAGGATGATCGCCGCGATCGCAAACGACTTCAGACGCGTCTGAGATGACATGATCTCGCTCCAAGAGGATCGGCGCCGAGGCGTAGTGCGGCAGGCATTGTACCCTCTCCCTGGCCCCTCAGGGGAGGAGACAATGGCGGCTGCAGCTTCTCCCAGGGATTGCCTTGTATCGGCTGGACTGGAGCCGGCGGTCGGACTTGAACCGACGACCTGCTGATTACGAATCAGCTGCTCTACCAACTGAGCTACGCCGGCCGGCTGGCGGGCGTCACGGCGACACTCACGCGTCGCAGGACGAACCACAACTATAACACAGCGACGTGAGCGAGGCTCGCGGGCTGCCGCGAGGCAAGCTGCGCGCGCCAGCACCGATCCCCGATCCCCGGAATCGCCGTCCCCCGTGCTATTCTCTGCGCGCCCGCCCCCGCCGCGCCAATCAGCCCCAGCTGAGGGACTCCCATGTTGACGCCAGCGTCTGTCCGCTCATTCCTCCGTGTCACCATCGTCATCGCCGCCGCGCTGTTCTGGCTCCCGCCGGGCCTCGCCGTCCAGGACCTGCCCGAGGGCACGTACTGCGCATGCGACGGCTGCACGAGCGTGCTCGTCGGCAAGGCCGCCTCCGTCGACGGCTCGACCATGACGTCTCATTCGTGCGACAGCAACACGGACCGCACCTGGATGAACATGGTCCCGAACCGCACGCACAAGCCCGGCGAAATGGCCACACTCTGGATGGACCCGAAAGAGACCAAAGGCCCCGACGACACGGACCGGATTCCCGCCGGCGAGATCCCGCAGGTGGCCGAGACCTACAAGTTCCTCAATGCGGCCTACCCGGTCATGAACGAACACCAGCTCGCCATCGGAGAAACGACCTTCGGCGGCAAGCGAGAGCTGAAGAGCGACAACGGCATCATCGACTGCCCGGAACTCTATCGCCTGGTGCTCGAGCGCGCAAAGACGGCGCGCGAGGCCATTCGGATTGCCGACGAGCTGACCAGGGAGTATGGCTACAACGACTACGGCGAGGCTTTCACCTTCGCCGACAAGGACGAAACCTGGTTCTTCGAAATCCTCGGCCCGGGCCGAGGCAGGCTCGGCGCGGTCTGGGCTGCCGTCCGCATTCCGGACGATGAGGTGGCGGTGTCGGCGAACGCACCGCGGATTCGCCAGCTGAACCTGAAGGACCCGGACCACTTCATGGCATCGGGGAACGTCTACTCGCTGGCCCAGGAACTGGGCTGGTGGGATCCGAAGAGCGGCGAGCCTTTCGAGTTCTGCACGGTGTACGGTTCGCGCAGCAGCCTGGGCAGCCGGCGCCGGGAGTGGCGCGCGCTGAGCCGCCTCGCGCCCTCGCTCCACCTCGACCCGAACGCCGAGCACTATCCGCTCTCGGTGAAGCCCGAGAAGAAGCTGTCGGTCAAGGACGTGCTCGACATCTTCCGCGACACCTACGAGAACACGCCGTACGACATGACGCGGACGATCCTGAAGGTCGACAAGGAAGGTAGAGCCTCGAAGAACCCAATCGCCAACCCCTTCATGAACAACGACTACCTGGACGCGTTCAAGATCCCCGCCGAGCGCACCATCGCCTGCAAACGTGCCACCTATCTCACGGTGACGCAGTCGCGCGGCTGGCTGCCAGATCCGGTTGGCGGCGTGGTCTGGCTGGGCTACGACAACCCCATGACCACCCCGCACGTGCCGATCTACATCGGCATCAGCCAGATGCCGGCCACCTACATGGTCGATGGCCGGGCACGGTTCCGCCGCGACTGCGCCTGGTGGGCGTTCCGCCAAGTGAGCCAACTCGCGTTCCTCCGCTGGCGGCCGATGGTGGCCGACATCGAGAAGGTGTGGCGGCCAATCGAGGAGCAGGCGTTCGCGGGTCAGGCGAAGGTCGAGGCGGAGGCCGTGGCGCTCTTCACACGGGATCCGGCCAAGGCGGAGGCATTCCTCACGCAGTACTCCCACCGCCTCGCGAACGAGGCGGTCGAGCGGTACTGGAAGCTGGCCGAGGAGCTGTGGGGGAAGTACACGAACTACTTCAACTGACCGGGACCAGGGACCGAGGGCCAGGGGATTCCCGACATCGCGACGCTGGACACGCTGTTCTAGTCCACATTCCGCAATGGAGTGCCGCGTCCGGGGCAGGTAGACAGACGCCGGCGGGTCCGCAGAGAATCTCCACGTGCCACGCCCGGTGATCGTCGCCGACGAGACCATCCCCTTCGCGACAGAGGCCTTCGGGACGCTCGGCGACGTCCGCCTCCGCCACGGCCGCGAGATCTCACGCGAGGATCTCGTCGACGCCGATCTGCTCGTCGTCCGCGCCGTCACCCGTGTCGACGGGGCGCTGCTCACCGGCACCCGCGTGCGTTTCGTCGGGACCGCGACGTCCGGTATCGACCACGTCTCCCTTTCCGATCTCGAGCGGCTCGGCGTCGCCTTCTCCGCGGCGCACGGCTGCAACGCGAACGCGGTCGCGGAATACATGACGGCCGCGTGGGTCACCATCGCGTCACGTCTGGGCGTCGGGCTGCGGGGCCTCCGTGTCGGCGTCATCGGCGTCGGGCATGTGGGCTCGATGGTTGTCGAGAAGGCCCGGGCGCTCGGCATGATCCCCGTACTCAACGACCCACCTCTGGCCCGCCAGACCGGCCGCGCCGTCTACCGGCCCCTCGACGAACTCTCGGACTGCGACATCGTCACCTGTCATGCCCCACTCACCGTGGACGGACTCGATCCGACATTCCGTCTCATCGGCGATGCCTTCTTCTCGACGCTGAAGCGCGGGGCCTGGTTCTGCAACGCGGGCCGCGGTGAAGTGGTCGACGAGGCCGCCCTCCAGCGGATCTTGGACAGCGGACGGCTTGGGGCGGCTGTCTTGGACGTGTGGGATCACGAGCCAGCCATCGATGCGCGCCTGCTCGAGCGCGTCAACCTGGCGACGCCGCACGTTGCCGGGTACTCGTTCGAGGGCAAGCTCAACGGGACCCGAATGGTGTACGACGCGGCATGCCGATTCGTCGGCGTGGCCCCGGCGTGGGACCCGCAAACGGCCGTACCGCCTCCGGATGTGCCAGCGGTCGAGATCGACGCCACGGGGCGCAGCGACGTGGACGTGCTCGCAGAGCTCGTCTCGCGCCTCTATCCGATCGAACGGGACGATGAGGCCCTGCGCAGGACCGGTCCGATGACGCCTGACGAGCGCGGCCGCGAGTTCGACCGGCTTCGCAAGGCCTACCAGCACCGGCGCGAGTTCGGGAACACCGTGGTCCGCGCACGAGGAGCGTCGGTGCGTCTGCTTGGGATGCTCAGGGGATTGGGGTTCGAGGTTGCCGCCCGGGGCTGAAGCGGCCCAGGGCGAAAGCCCCGGGGCCTACGCGGGTTTCTTGGGTCGCCATGGGCCCACATCTACGTCGACTGGGCCGGCGTCGGTGTCTTGGGTCGTTGGCCCTGCGAACGCCTCCGCACCATCAACGCGTACAGCGTCACGTTCAGAACGATGACGGCGACACCCAAGGCAATCTGGATCTCACGGGTCAGGCCGGTCGGATACACCACAGGCATCAGGTACCGCTGGACGAAGTCGCCTTCGTAGGACATCTGCCCGGAGAAGACGCGCAATCGGTTCTCGAAGGGGGTCAGCGGACAGACGCCTCCGCTCAACTCGATCCAGACACCCCACAGAGCCGCGGGCACGTGGAGGTACGCCACCGGGCGCCATCGCCAGGCGGCCAGCCCGCCCAGCACAACGAAGGCCACGAAGGCCAGGTGCAGCACGACGAGCCCGTCGGCGAGCCAGCGCGCCCACATGCGTGCTACGATACCCCTTTTAGGATGCTGGTGGACGGCCGCGCAGTGGCCGGCGGCGACGTGGACATGGGTGAACCTTCGGCTCCCCAGGCGACCGACATCATCGTCCGGGGGGCACGCACACACAACCTCAAGGGCATCGACCTGACGCTTCCGGCCGGGCGGCTCATCGTGGTCACTGGCGTCAGCGGCTCGGGGAAGTCCTCACTCGCCTTCGACACCATCTACGCCGAGGGCCAGCGCCGCTATGTCGAGTCGTTGTCGGCCTACGCGCGCCAGTTTCTCGAGCGGATGGAGAAGCCCGATGTCGACGCCATCGAGGGTGTGTCGCCGTCGATTGCCATTCGCCAGAAGAACAGCATCAGGAATCCCCGGTCCACGGTCGCGACGACGACCGAGATCCACGACTACCTGCGCCTCCTCTTCGCGCGCGTCGGGCGGACGTTCTGCCGGCAGTGCGGAAACGAGGTGACTCGCGATACGGCCGAGGTCGTCGCGCGACACCTTGCGTCGCGCCCAGACGGCACGAGGCTGCTGCTTGGGTTCGACGTGCCGGTGGTGGCCGGGCCCACGTCCGACAACGGGAGTAGCGCGGACGGTGAGGAGGAGGTCCAAGACGAGGGCGCCCCGGGGTTCGAACTCGAGGCCGACCCCGTTCCCGCCAACGGTGCCGCGGGCGGCGGCGGGGCCGCCACGAACGGCGATTTACCTGTCAAGGGCCGCGGGCGGCGCCGGAGCGGCGATTCGCCGCCAGGCGGGCCGGCCGGACCCGAGCCCGGCAACGGCGCCGAACAGACGATCGCCGGTCCTGCGGCCATCGAGGCGACACTCGCCGAGCTGCGGCGCAAGGGATTCGGCCGGCTCCTCGTGGACGGTCAGGCGGTGGCCTTCGAAGACCTCGACCTGGCGCCGCTGGCAGGGTACCCGACCCTGCAGGTCGTCGTCGATCGCGTGGCGGTCGGCCCGGACGTGTTGAGCCGCCTGACCGATTCCATCGAAACCGCCTACGAAGAGGGGGGAGGCGCGGCCTTTGCGGTCGAGCTGCCATCCGGGGACGGGAGCGGTTCGGGCGACGGAGCCTGTGCGGTGAGGCTCCACTCGTTCTCGGAGCGTTTCGAGTGTCTGGCGTGCGGCATTCCCTACGAGGATCCGCAGCCTCGACTCTTTTCCTTCAACAACCCGTTCGGGGCGTGTCCCACCTGCCACGGGTTCGGGAACATCATCGAAGTCGACATGGATCTGGTCGTGCCGGATCCGTCGAAGTCGATCAACCAGAACGCCATCGAACCCTGGAGCAAGCCCCACTACCGGGGCTACCTGTCGCAACTGAAGCGGGCGGCCCGCGAAGGGGCGGTGCGGCTCGATGTGCCCTGGCACGATCTGACCGGCGAAGAGCGGCGGTTCGTGATGGACGGCGACGGGCAGGAGTTCGACGGCATCCGGGGGTTCTTCCGATGGCTGGATCGGAAGAAGTACAAGGTCCACGTGCGGGTCTTCCTGAGTCGGTACCGCGGCTACCAGACGTGCCATGACTGCGGAGGGTCGCGACTCCGGCGCGAGGCCCGCGACGTGCGTGTGGGCGGGCGTACGATCGATCAGGTCAGCGGCCTCACGGTCCGCGAGGCGCTGCGCTTCTTCGACTGGCTCGAGCTGGGGCCGGCGGACGCGGCCATCGCCGACAAGCTCCTGCGCGAGATCCGGCGCCGCCTGGCATTCCTGAGTGCGGTAGGGCTCGACTATCTCACGCTCGACCGCCTGTCCTCCACGCTGTCCGGCGGCGAATCGCAGCGCATCAATCTGGCGACCTCGCTGGGCTCGGCGCTGGTCGGCACGCTGTACGTGCTGGACGAGCCCTCGATCGGCCTGCACCCGCGCGACAACCAGCGGCTGATCGACATCCTCCAGCAGCTGCGCGACCAGGGCAATACCGTCATTGTCGTGGAGCACGATGCGGACATGATCCGCGTCGCGGATCACGTGGTCGACCTGGGCCTGGGGGCGGGCGAGCAGGGAGGCCGGGTGATCTTCAACGGCCCGGTCGGCGACCTGGAGCGCGAGCCCCGCTCGCTGACGGCCCGGTACCTCCGCGGTGAACTGTCGATTCCCGTTCCGCCCCACCGCAGGCACGGAACCGGACAGAAGCTGCGCGTGATCGGGGCGGCGGAGCACAACCTCCGGCACATCGACGTCGAGATCCCGTTGAACACGCTGACGGTCATCACGGGAGTCAGCGGATCCGGGAAGTCGACCCTGGTGCACGACATCCTCTACCCGGCGGTGAAGCGGCTGAAGGGCGGCACCGAGCGCAAGGTAGGTGCCCACCGCCGGATTGAAGGAGCAGAGTTCATCGCCGATGCGGTGCTGGTGGACCAAACGCCCATCGGGCGAACCCCCCGGTCGAATCCGGTGACGTACCTGAAGGCCTTCGACCCGATCCGGGAGCTGTTTGCGGCGACCAAGGATGCACGGACACGGGGGCTCACGGCGAGCCACTTCTCGTTCAACGTGCCGGGCGGGCGATGCGAGGCCTGCGAAGGCGAGGGCCAGGTCCGAGTCGAGATGCAGTTCCTGGCCGACGTGTTCGTACCGTGCGACGTGTGCGATGGTCGCCGATTCAAGCCTCAGGTGCTTGACGTGGCGTTCAAGGGCCGGACCATCCACCAGGTACTCGATCTCACGGTGCACGAGGCCTTGGCCTTCTTCAGCACGGCGCCGAAGGTGCTGCGCCGCCTCCACGTCCTCGAGGAGATCGGCCTGGACTACCTGCGCCTCGGCCAGCCGGCCACGACGCTGTCGGGCGGTGAGGCCCAGCGCATCAAGATCGCGGCGCACCTGTCGGCGTCCGGCACGGGCCACCTGCTGTACATTCTCGACGAGCCCACAACGGGGTTACACTTTGACGACATCGCCAAGCTGCTGGCGGCGTTCAGGCGGTTGCTCCAGGCGGGGCACACCCTGCTCGTGATCGAGCACAACCTCGACGTGATCAAGACGGCCGATCATATCGTCGACCTCGGCCCGGACGGGGGAGAAGACGGTGGGCGGCTCGTGACGTGCGGGACGCCGGAGCAGGTCGCGGCGGCCGAAGGGTCGCACACGGGGCGTTATCTCCGCGACGTGCTTGCCGGGCGCCGCTGGGCGGACTGAAGGTGGGAGGCTGGAGCATGAATCGCACACGGCGAGCGCTGGTCGTGCTGGTGGCCTGCGCCGCCACGTCGTTGGGTGCCGGCGGGTGGGCCGGCCAACAGCTGGCCTTCGAGGATGTCGTTGCCAGGCTCGAGGTCGGCGATCCGCGCGGCCGGCTCGAATCACTCAGATTGCTCAGGGACGCCGGGTATCTGGAAGCGGCCGTGCCGGTCGCGGCCCTGCTCACCGACCCGATCGCCGAGGTCCGGGTGCAGGCGATCGAGACCGAGGTGTCGCTGTTCCTGGCCGACGAGGACTACACCCGCAAGTACGCAGCGGCGATCGTGGGTCAGCGGGGCGCGACCCTGCCGCTGCTCGCGTTCGCGCAGGGACCTGGCGCCCTGATTGCCAGTCCAGTGCCGCGCGAGGTGGTGAGTGGGCTCATCGGGGCCACGGCGTCGTCGGAGGCATCGGTGCGCTTCAATGCCATCTACGCCCTGGGAGTGTTCGCCCCGGCCGTCCTGGCGAAGGGGCCGCTGCCCGACGCCGATGTCGCCGTCGAGCGCTTGATGGCGGCGGTCAGGACCCCGGACCCGACTCTGCGACTCGCGGCCACGCACGTCCTCGGTCGCCTGTTCGAAGCGACGGCCAGCACGAACGGACGCGCAGGCCTGCTGCCCGTGCGCAGCGAGGTCGGCGATCAGCTGGTTGCTGGCATGAACGACGCCGATCCTCTCGTCCGGTCTGCGTCGATTCGCGCCATCGGCGCGATGCACTACGAGCGGGCCGTGCAGGCCCTGACCGACCAGCTCGCGTACTACAAGAAGGGCGATCAGGCCAGGGAGCTGCTCGACGCCCTGGCATGGATTGCGCACCCGTCGAGCCTCGGCGCGTTCTCGTCGCTCCTGGACCATGACGACGAGCAGATGCGGCGGCTGGCGGTGGTCGGCATCGGCCGAGTCGGCGACGGAAGCGCCCTCGACAGCCTCGAGATCCGGATGGCCCGCGACAGATCGAAGTTCGTCAAGCAGGCACTGGCCTATGTGCGTGCCAGACGCGGCGACTCGCCCGCGCTGGCCCAGCTCATGGAAGGATTCCGCGACAGGCGGCTCGGCCCGGTCGCCTGGACCTACCTCGTGGATCTCGGTCCGGCGGTGGGCGCGGACCTGGGATCGTTCGCCCTTCACAGGGACTGGCGCGTTCGGGCGGCAACAGCCGAGGCGCTCGGGGTGATCGGTCACGAGCCTTCCGTCGTGGTGGTCGAAGGGCTGACGCGGGACAAGAACAGGAACGTGGCGTCGGCAGCCCGGCGATCGCTCCAGCGGCTGACGCCGCGGCCCCCAGGCGCCCCCCGCCTCCCGTGAGCCGCCAGGGATCGACACGACGCGTGCTGGGGCGCCGTTTCTACGCCCGGCCGACACTCGACGTCGCGAGGGACCTCCTCGGCAAGGTGCTGGTCCACCGTGCGGTCGATGGCACGACTGCCGGCGTCATCGTCGAAACCGAGGCCTACATCGGGGAGTCCGACCCCGCGTGTCACGCCGCGCCGGGCCCCACGAAACGGAACGCGCCGCTCTACGGCCCTCCCGGTCACGCCTACGTCTACTTCAACTATGGCGTGCACTGGCTGGTGAACGCCGTGACCGAACCGGAGGGGTCGCCCGCCGCCGTGCTGATTCGGGCGTTGAGCCCGATCGAAGGACTGGACGTAATGCGTGCGCGGCGGGGCCTGAAGGCGGACGGACGCCGGATTCCCGATTGCGAGTTGTGCCGCGGGCCGGGCAACGTCACGAGGGCGATGGGGATCTGCGGGTCCCAGAATCGCGCCGATCTGACGGCGCGGCGTCCGGACACGCCCCCAAGCGGGCGCCGGGACGCGGGGTTCGCGTCCGGTTGCGAGGCGCGCTCCCGGCTGTGGATCGAAGACCGGGGCGTTGCCGTGCCCGACGTGACCTGGACCCGGAGAATCGGCATCTCCGTGGGTACCGAACCCCACTGGCGCTGCTGCGTGACCGGTGACCCTGCCGTATCGGCCGGCCGTCAGGGTGCGCCGATCAGTCCCGCCGGCGCTGCGAGAGGCGCTGGACGCGGACGCGGAACTCGACCTTCCGCCCGTCTCGGTAGGCGCCGATCGTGAGCGTCGAACCGACCGGCGCGTCTGCCACGAGCCTCAGCAGTTGGGCGGCGTCCTCGACGGCCTGTCCCCCCGCCGACACGATGACGTCACCCGGCCGAATCCCGGCCTCGTAGGCGGCCGAGGTCCGAGTCATCCTGGACACGAGCACGCCCTTGTCGATGGGGACCTTGAGCTGTTCGGCGACGCGCGTCGTGAGCGGGACCACGTCCAGGTAGCCGAGCGACCCTCGGCGGACTTCACCGAACTTGATCAGATCGCCCATCACGCGCCGGGCGAGATTGCTCGGAATCGCGAAGCCGACGCCCTGATATCCGCCGCTCTGCGAGTAGATGGCAGTGTTGATGCCGACCAGTTCGCCGCGCGCATTGACGAGCGCGCCGCCGGAGTTCCCCGGGTTGATGGCGGCGTCGGTCTGGATGAAATCCTCGTAGGCGGCCACGCCGACATTCGCGCGGCCGACCGCACTCACGATCCCCAGCGTGACGGTCTGGTTGAGCTGGAAGGGATTGCCGACGGCCAGGACCCATTCAGCGACCCTGAGCTTGGAGGAGTCTCCCCACGGGATCGTCCGCAGGCCGTTGGCGTTGACCTTGAGCAGGGCGACGTCGGTCAGCGGATCCAGCCCGACGACCCGCGCACGCAACTCGCGTTTGTCGTGCAACGCGACCGTAATCTCCACGGCGCTGTCCCCGACGACGTGGTTGTTCGTAAGGATGTAGCCGTCCGCGGACACGACGACGCCCGAGCCGAGGCTCGTGGACCGCCGGTCGCGCCAGCCGAAGAGCTCCGAGTCGTCGCCGAAGAAATAGCGGAAGAACGGGTCGCTCGCAAACGGCGAATTCGACGCCCGTACCACCTGCTCAGACGAGATGTTCGTGACCGCGTCGACCGCGTTCTCGGCGATGTCCGAGAAATCAGGCAGGCCCCCGAACGTGCGTGCTGGCTGGGCGGCGATGGTTGACGTTGCCGGCACGATGGGAGATTCGGCCGGCTGGGCCGCGCCGGTGACCAGGGCGGTCTGAAGCCGGCCGGTCATGACCAGGCCGGCCAGGAAGCCGGTGCTGATGGCAAGCGCCGCGTTGAGGAGGCGTTTCACACCTGAGCTCCGGGACTAGCGAGGCTCCGCCTCAGACCACCGAGGCGTGTCGGGGCGGCTCCGCCTCGTTAGTTCACAGTGTTGGCTTTGCCCCGCCTGCGGCGAGGCGAAGACGTCTTGAAGGCAGGGGACGGAAACTTGACTCATCTGCATGAGATTCGGGCCTTCAAGACGTCTAGCTGACTTCGACGCGACGCGGCTCGGGCCGGGCCTTCGGCACGAGAATCGTCAGGACGCCATCGCCGTACTCGGCGGTGATGCCGTCGGCTCCGGCCGACTGGGGAAGGGTGAAGGTGCGGACGAACTTCCCGTGGCCCCGCTCCAGACGGTGAAACCGCACCCCGCAGACCTCCGCGACCTGACGCTCTCCCCGGATGAGCAGCGTGTGATCGTGCAGCTCAATCGAGATGGCCTCCCGGGAGAGCCCGGGCAGCTCGGCGGAGATGACGTACCGATCGACGGTCTCGTACAGATCCACGGCGGGCGTCCAGCCCGGCGGGTCTTCGACGTGCAACCGGTTGAGCCGTTCGTGCAACGTCAGCAGATCGTGCAGCGGATCCCAGCGCGAGAAGGCCACGTCGGCCATGCTAGCATGAGTGGCCGGTTGAGGACACCTGTGGTAAACTCCGAGATTGCCTCGTCTCCAAACTACTGAGCTGTCATGAGTTCGATTCAAGCAACCCGCCTCCGCAAAGGCATGCTCATCAAGCTGGGTGAGGATCTGTACCGGATTGTCGAGCTCCAGCACGTGACCCCGGGCAATCTGCGAGGGTTCGTGCGAGTCAAGCTGCGCAATCTCCGCAACGGCACGCAGTCCGACCAGCGGCTCCGGTCGGAAGACAACATCGAGCGCGCGACGCTGGACGAGCGCGAGATGCAGTACCTCTACAGCGACCCGGCCGGGCACCACTTCATGGACACGGGCACCTACGAACAGATCACGCTTGGTGACGAGGTCCTCGGCGATGCGGTGGGCTACCTCGTGCCCGAGGGCACCATCCGGATGGAATTCTACGGCGCCGAACCCGTCGGCATCGAGCTGCCGCAGACGATCGACCTGGCCGTGACCGACACCGCTCCAGCCATCAAGGGAGCTACGGCGAGCGCGCAGCTGAAGCCGGCGACGCTCGAGACGGGGCTCGTCGTCCAGGTTCCGCCGTTCATCAACATCGGCGACCGGATCCGGGTCAACACGGAGACGGGGGAGTATCAGGCCAGGGCGTAGAACCGGGATTCGGGATTCGGGATTCGGGATTCGAACGACGGCCCTAATCCCCAGTCCCCACGAGGATCATTGCGGATGGACGGCGAACGCACACGGCAGGCGGGGTGGATCGAAGTCATTGCCGGCAGCATGTTCAGCGGCAAGAGCGAGGAGCTGATCCGCCGCCTCCGGCGCGCGCAGATCGCGCGCCAGAAGGTCCAGATCTTCAAGCCTCAGTTCGACAGCCGGTTTGGGGGGAGCGAAATCGTCTCCCACAGCGAGATGCGGATCCCGTCGACCAACGTGGCGACGTCCGCGGAACTCCTCGAGCATGTCGATCCCGACACCGAGGTCGTGGGGATCGACGAGGGGCAGTTCTTCGATGGCGGACTCCCTGGCGTCTGCAACCGGCTCGCCGACTCCGGCAAGCGCGTGATCGTCGCCGGGCTGGACAAGGACTACCTGGGCACGCCCTTCGAGCCGATGCCGCAGCTCTTGGCCATCGCCGAGTACATCACCAAGACGCTCGCCATCTGCATGGTCTGCGGCAACCCGGCCAACCACACCCAACGCCTCGTGGCCAGCAGCGACCGGCTGCTGCTCGGCGCACAGGGCACCTACGAGGCCAGGTGCCGCCGGTGCTACGATCCGGCCCTGTCCTCGCCGCCAGAGCCTCCCCGCGGGGTCTGACGCCGAGACGAGGGGAGTCCCCTGGTGCGCGATTCCCTCACCCTTGTCCTCCTGGTGCTGGGGATTGGATTCCTGGCTGCTAATGTGGTCATTCTCGTGGACTACGTGCGCTTCATCCGCGTCCGGCACGGAGCGCTGCTGGTGTGGCGGCTGCCACCGCAGGGGTTCGCCGTGCTCAACTCCCTCGTTGGGGTGGCACTCGGCGCGCTCATCGTCTACAAGCTGTTCGCGCTGGGCTGGCATCCCAGGCAGATCTTCGGCGAGGCCATGATGTTCCTCTACTTCGCCTTCGCCTCACACCTCTCCGCCCGCATCTCGCGCGGGTTCTACGAGCGGGGCATCTGGCTCGAGCGCGGGTTCGTCCGCTACAAGGAGATGACGGGCGCGACGTGGCGCGAGGAGCCGGGCCCGACGCTCGTGGTGGTGGCCGGGCAACGCCAGCGGGCCGGGCGATTGCCGGTACCGCCGCACCTCGTCGGGGAGGCCAGGCACATTCTCCACGAGCGCGTGAAAGAGCACCAGTTGCACTTCGATCCGCCGCTCCTGGATCTAGGTGGGCACGACGAGCGAGACGACATATGACAGAGACCGGGGGGTCTGATTGCGGATTGCGGAGCGCCTCTGACTCCTGAATTCTGACTCCTGAATTCTGACCCTAGCGCGCCGCCGCTCGCTTGCGCGGCTGATCGATCCTCGTGATCTTCGCAGCGGCCTTCCTCGGCAACTCGGCTTTCGCCGTCTTCTTCTTCGACTGGCTGACGGCATCGAGGCTCTTTCGCAGGGCCTCCATCAGGTCGACGACCTTCGGCGACACGTCGGCCGCAGGCGCGACCACTTCCTCGCCCGCGATCTTGCCGTCGATGATCCGCCGCAGCTCGGCCTGATACTCGTCCTTGAAGTCCGCGAGGTTGAGGTCGCCCCGGAACGAGTCGATCACCTGCTTGGCCAGCTTCGCCTCCTGCGGCTTGATCGCCGACGGCAGGTCACCGAGTTCGTCGATGGCCTCCATCGACCGGACCTCGGCGGCGTGGTGCAGGGTGTACATCACCAGGCCCCGGCCTTGCGCGCGAACGGCGACGAAGTATTCGCGCCCGTACAGGGCGAGCTTGCCGATACCGGCGAGTCCCGCCATCCCGTCGCGCATGACCGCGAAGGCCTGTGCGGCAACGGGTCCGTCTGGCGCCAGGAAGTAGGCTTTGTCCACGTAGATGGGATCCAGCGTCGCGATGTCGCTGAACTGCACGAGGTCGATGACCCGTGTGGATTCCGGTTTGACCTTCTCGAGGTCCTCTTCGCCGACGACGACGTAGCGGCCCTTCTCGAACTCGTAGCCCTTGACGATTTCAGTCGCGGCGACGTTCCGTTCGCACTTCGGGCACCACTTCTTCTGCTGGATCCGCGACTGACACTCGCCGTGCAACTGGTTGAAGCTTATCGTGGCGCTGGCGTCCGTCGCCGGGAACACCTTCACCGGAATATTGACGAGGCTGACCCGGAGGTAGCCCTTCCATGTCGGTCGCGCGGCCATGTGACCTGCCTTGTCGAAAACGTCCGCCGGGGACCCGGACGCGGGCCCGCTTCGGAGCTTGTCGGTCGATACCCAGGATCAGTTTACCGCCAGCGCTACCGGAGGAGCCACTGCAGGAATCCCAGGCCCTGCGGGGCCATCGGGTCTCCGAGCCAACCGGGAGGCGTGAGCCACACGAAGGCCAGGATGGCGAGGACCATGAGGTCGTACTGCCAGGTCGCCCGGTCGTAGGTCCAGAAAAGCGCGCGCCAGACGACGATGGCCGGCAGCGTGACCACCTTCTTGATGGGGCCCATCTGCGTCGGTGGCAGAGGCTGCGGGGCGGTGCCGGCACGAACGGCGACCAGGCTCCGGCCGGCCTTGAGTTCGCGCCACGTGAAGAAGATCCGGTCGAGCACGGTGACGACGGACAGCACCAGGATGACCCACATCACGGCGCCCATCCGGTTCGTGAACGCGCCGATCATAAACAGCACGATGCGCTCGGGGCGCTCCATGAAGCCGACCTTGCACTTCTCCACCAGCGACTCGGCCCGGGCGCGCGTGTAGCTCGTCATCACCGAGAACATCATCGCGAGGGACGTCATCAGCACGTAGTCCTCGCTACCCGACCCGATGCGGTTGTAGAGGGCGATGAGGCCGATGAACAGCGTGATGTCCGAGAACCGATCCATCACCGAGTCCCAGAAGGCGCCGAACTCGGTGACACGGTTCAGCTCGAAGGCGACCTTGCCGTCGATGTAGTCGAAGATGTTCGCCAGGATCATCCAGCAGCCCGCGGAAACGAAGCGGGCGTGCGCCAACTCCCACGCCGCGATGATGTTGAGCAGGACGCCGGTGAGCGTGAGTGCGTTCGGCGAGATTCTCAGCTGCACCGACGTCCAGATGATGGCCCGTAGGGGCAGATTGCACACGGTCCCGATGAAGCCGGTGAAGGTCATGGCGCCCGTAGTAACATTCGTCGCTGGCCGGAACGGCCAGGACCCCGAGGGCCCGGAACCCTGACGCCTGACGCCGGGCTTCGAGGCCCGCGAGAACTGCGGCATCTTAGTCCATGCCTGTCGGCGACCTCAAGGCCCAGATCGCGCGCCTGCCCGAGCAGCCTGGCGTGTATCTCTTCTACGGTGCCACGGGCGACACGCTCTACGTCGGCAAGGCCGCGGCCCTTCGGGACCGGGTCCGGTCCTACCTCGGGGCCTGGGGCACCTCCCCCCGAATCGATGCGCTGCTGGCGGAAGCCGCCCGCCTGGAAGTCATTGTCACCGACTCGGTGGTCGAAGCCCTCGCCCTCGAGAACAACCTCATCAAACAACGGCAGCCCCGATACAACATCCGGCTGCGCGACGACAAGAACTACCCGTATCTCCGGCTCACGGTGTCCGAGACCTTCCCGCGGCTGATGGTGGCGCGCCGCGTCGAGCGGGACAGGGACGTCTACGCCGGACCCTTCATGCCGGCCAGCCTGGCCAGGCGGACCAAGAGCCTCACTCACCGGCTGTTCGGCCTGCGGTCGTGCACCGAGGACATCACCGGCGCACGGCCTCGGCCGTGCCTCGAGTACGACATCGGCCGCTGCGTGGCCCCCTGCGTCGAAGCCGTCTGCACGGCGGCCGACTACCAGCGCGCGGTCGGTCGCGTTCGGATGCTCCTCTCGGGGCAGGTCGACGAGCTGGCGGCCCAGCTCGACTCGGAGATGCGCGCGGCGGCCGCCGAAGAGCGCTTCGAGCAGGCCGCGCACTTGCGGGACGCGGCGCGCACGCTCCGTACGCTCCGCGACCGGCAGCAGAAGATGGCGACGGTCCGGCTCGGCGATCGAGACGCCTTCGGCGTCAAGATCGGCCCGTCCGGCAGCGTCATCCAGGTCTTTCAGATGCGCGGCGGGCGTGTCGTCGAGCGGGTCGACCTCGTCGACGACGATGCCGGAACCGGGCCGCAGCCCCTCGACGCGCAGCCCGACGAGGCGGAGGTCCTGCAGGCCGCGTTGCAGCAGTTCTACGAGGACCGGGAAATCCCGCCGGAGATTCACGTGGCAGTCGCGTTGCCAGATGCCAACCTGCTCGAGGAGTGGCTGTCGGCGCGCGCTGGCCGGCGCGTCGAGATTGCCGTTCCACGTCATCAGGCGCGGCGAGGCCTCATCGAGTTGGCGACGCGCAATGCCGCCATCGCCTACCAGACCCGGTTCAGCGGCGGGGCGGTCGCCAACTACGAGGCCCTGGACATGCTGCGCTTGATCCTCGCGCTGCCGAGGTTCCCGCGGCGTATCGAGTGCTTCGACGTCTCGACCCTGCAAGGCACCGACACCGTGGCCTCGATGGTCGTGTGCGAGGACGGCAGGATGAAGAAAGGCGAGTACCGGAAGTACCGCGTCCGGGGGGACCGGCAACCAGACGCGGCTGGGCGGGAATCCCCAATCCCCGGCCCGGACGACGTCGCCGCGATGCGAGAGGCCGTGTTCCGTCGCTACCGGAAGGTGCGAGAGGCAGGCGGGGCCATGCCGGACCTGATTCTCATCGATGGCGGCAAGGGACAGGTGTCGGCGGCCTACGGGAGCCTCGAGCGCCTAGGCCTGGCGGACCTGGTGGCCATCGGCCTGGCCAAGAGGGAGGAACTGCTGGTCATGCGGGACCGGCCCGACCCGCTCGTGCTGCCTACCGGCCACCCGTCGCTCCTGCTGCTGCAGCGAATCCGCGACGAAGCCCACCGTTTTGCGGTGACGTTTCACCGCCGGGCGCGCACGACGCGCCGCCTGCGATCCGAGCTGGACCTGATTCCGGGCATCGGTCCGCGCCGCCGCCGGGCGCTGCTCGAGACCTTCGGCAGTGTGGCCGGCGTGCGCCGCGCGAGCCGCGAGGCGCTCACGTCGGTGGTGGGCGCCCGGGCCGCCGACGCGGTGCTGGGACACTTCATCCGCTCGGCGTAGCCGCCTTCGTTCTTCGCTGCGCAAGCATGGCGACGTGCCTGCACCCGCCCAGTCCCGCTCTACTCCCGCTCTACTCCCGCTCTGCTCCCGGTCTACTCGCGGTCTAAAGAGAAACCACCCGCCGCAGCCAGCCGCGAGGCTACGCGGCCTTGACCTCGACGTTGACGCCCAGGTCGCGGAGGCGTCGCAGGAGGCGCTTGGTCATCTCCTGCTTCTCTCGCCCCTCG
>JBFMFH010000009.1:0-27132 GCA_040752275.1 Acidobacteriota bacterium | reverse complement strand
CGCTGCATCCCGCCTCGCCGCGTTGCTCAACGCTCAAATATGGGCCAATATTCTCGCGTCTCGCGCCTTGCGATCCGGGCGCATCGCCGGTCTCGGTGCGACGACCGACTTGCACCACGGGCTGCTAGGCCGCCGGCTTGCGAACGACGACGCTCAGGCCTCGGCCGCTCCCGTGCGGCCGGGCTCCGGTGAGACCAATCGCCGCCGCCGTCGCGATGAAGGACTCGAACTGCGCCCTGGGCACGTGCCCTCTCGGCTCACGGATGAGCAGTGCGCCGCCCGGGCGCAGGGCCCGATGGCATTCCCGCAGGAAGGCCTCGGGATCCGGCGTCTCATGAACCATGTGAATGGCGATCGCCAGGTCGATGCGCCCCGCCCAGTCGCCGATGCCGAGCTCTCGCGGCCCGCACACACGCAGTTCGAGCCGATCGAGCAGCCCGGCGCGCCGGGCGCGCCGGGCAAGGCCGTCGAGCATCTTCTGCTGCAGGTCGACGCACACGACCCGTCCGCTCGGGCCGACCATCCGGGCCAACGGCAGCGTGAAGAACCCCATGCCGCACCCGGGCTCGAGCACCGTCATCCCCGGCTGGACGAGGGAATCGAGCATCCGGTCCGGGTTCTCGAAGAGTCTTCTTAGCGGACTCGTCAGCAGGTACCCGCCCCACCAGGGGCAGACGTGGGTGTTCGCCGGCGTCGGATCGGCCAAGGGAGCCCTCCCGGTCACGGGACGATGTCTACCTGGCACTATACCGCGCCTGGTCTGGAGACTCCGCCTCGGATCCTGGAAGGAGGCGCTGCATGTCGAAGTCAGTTTGAATCCTCGGGCTCGCCAAATGGCATGGGTCTTGTTTCGCGTACCTCATCCCGCGCCCTCGGTGCCCGTTTGAACGTGACGTTCGTCTGCTGAGGCGGCCGACTGATCGTCTTGCCGGTCAACAGGTCTTCGATGGTGAGAATCTGCAGCCGCGGATGCTGGCCCCAAGGGGAGGCGTAGAAGCCGGCAGAGGCCGCCTCCTTGCGCATCGGCGTGGTGGCGGCGTCCATGCAGATGAGTACGCCAATCTCGGCCTTCTCGCGGTCCAGCACGCCACGCAGATCCCGGAGATGCGCGACGGTGACGTGCCCGGCCTTGACGGACAGGATGATCTGTCTGGTCTTGGCCGTGTCGCCTTCGTGGAAGTAGATTCGACCGTCGATGATTCGTTCAAGGAGGGCTTCTGGCTTCTGTGTCGGGTAGCCGAGTCGTTCTTGCGCCTGAGAGTTGATCGGTGGAATGTCGTCCCAGAGGTTTCCTACGGGGCTTCCGGGAGCATCGTCGAGGTAGCGCTTGATCCGAATGCGCCCAGCCTTGCCGGAGGGGAAGTAGAGCAGTCCAGCGGCGTCAAGCTCCTGCATCCGCTCAAGGGACACAGACCATCCGTTCGGGTGCGGCTGATAGCCCTTATACACGTAGGTCAGGTTGGGACGAGGATGCGGGCTGCGCAGATCGCGAGTCGTGAACCGCCGCCCGCTTTCGTCGACGTTGCTGTAGTGCGATTTCAGATAGGACTCACTGTACGGTACATACTGGACATTGAAGATGGCGTCGGGCCCTCTTCCGTAGAACAAGAGGCTGTCAGTTTGATCGCCGAAATTGCGTCGGGCGTCGCTGTGGCCGCTTGTGCGCTTCCAGACGATCTCGTCCTTGAAGTTTATCGGCCCGAAGATCGCGTCCATCAGCATCTTGAGGTAGTGACTCGCCGTCGGGTCGCAATGCAAGTAGATCGAACCAGTCGGCTTGAGCGCGCGCCTGAGTTCGACCAGCCTCGGCGCCATCATGGCGAGGTACGCCATCATGTTCGAGTCGCCGAGGAAGGTCCGAAACGCCTGCATCGCCTCGGACACCTTGCCACCAGCGTAGCAGGGCGATTGACGCCTCGACACGCGCGCGCCCGCGAACTAGAATGCGCCACTTGGCGTTGCCGACGCACGGCAACGCGCCATCCACGTGCCATCGGAGGACCTGATGCGATATCGACGCGCGCTGCTGCTGGCATCGATCCTGCTCGTACCGGCTGCCTTCGGGCCCACCGCAGCCCAGGAGACTCCCGAGTACGGGCCAGCGAAGGGGGCACTCGTCATCGCCGGCGGCGGATCGATGGACGGCACGGGCATCGTCGAGAGGTTCATCGAGCTGGCCGGCGGTCCCGACAAGGCGTTGTCATGATGGACCTGGTCCGGATTCCCATCACCGCTGTGAGGCCCGGCGTCGCCGTCCCAGAGTACCAGTCCGCCGGCGCCGCAGGAATGGACGTGGCGGCGGCGATCGACGAACCGCTCGAGATCCCACCTGGCGCGTCCGCTCTCGTTCCTTGTGGGTTCGCCATTGCCGTACCGCCGGGGTACGAAGCGCAGGTCCGGCCCCGCTCGGGCCTGGCAGCCACGCACGGCGTTACCATTCTGAACGCGCCGGGGACGATCGACAGCGACTACCGCGGCGAGGTCAAGGTCATTCTGATCAACCACGGGCGCGAGAGGTTCACCGTCACCCCCGCGATGCGCATCGCCCAGCTCATCGTCTCGCGCGTCGCCCACGTGACATGGGCCTCGACCGAGACGCTGCCCGAGACACCGAGGGGCGGCGGCGGATTCGGACACACGGGCCACTGATCGGCCACGGCCTTCCTTTCCGTGGCGATTGGGCGGGGAACGTCGGGAACACCCGCGCTCATCGGAGGAGGTCGGCCTGCTCCTCTTGACCGGCGTCGGGTGCCTGCAGCCAGTCACGCAGGACGAACGGCATGTACAGGGCCAGCATGGTGATGATGCCGATCACCTCCATGCCGATGATGTACCAGGGCCAGGGCCCCATCATGTCGAGCAGGGATGGCGTCTCCGGCTTGCGGGCGATGAACATGTAGTTGCTGCCGATCAGCCAGTTCACGAGGCCGACGAACCCCAGGTACAGGTTTCCCCAGACGAACACCCGGCGCAGGGACGACCACGTCGGGCGCATCCCCTCCACCAGCGTCAGGTACACGGGCACCGAGAGGATCAAGCCGTGGGACACGAAGGAGGAGAGGAACCGGATGTGGGGGAAACCGTACGCGCCGATGTTCGGGGTCATCAGCGCCTGGAACGCCCCGCCGATCCCGAGGAAGTACAGCGGCTCGTACAGGGACTGACGCCTGGTCACGAGCACAGCCACGGCGACGTAGACCATGACGCTGCACAGGTGGAGCGGCAATCCCGTTTGGAGTGACAACTGGCCTGTGGCGCGGTTCCACACGACCCATACGACCTCGTTCAGCAGCAGCAGGCCGGCCGCCCCATACCGGAACGCCACACGTGTCCGCTCGCCGGCCCGTCCGCTCCACCGCACGAAGAGCAGGTTCAGGGCCAGGATGAGCCCGAGCGTCGCCAGGTGAATCCCGTCGAAGAAGACGAAGGGCCGGCCCGAGTAGTCGGGGGCGAAGATGTTCACATTCGGCTCCCTGCGCGCACGGGTATCGCATCCTACCAGAAACGCGCCCGAGGGAGCCGACCGCGCAGGCCGGCCTGCGGCTCAGGTGATGTTCCCCTCCGCGATCATTCGCTCGACGACATCGCCGCGCAGCCTGATCGTGGTTGGCGCCGTCGATGCCGAAGGTGGCGATCGCGCTCCTCGAGGTATCGGAGGCGCGGCGACTCGCGGTCGAGGCCGAGGCCCTCGTTGAATGTCAGCGCTTCGGATCGGCTCCGGACCGGCCGGCGGAGGTCCGTTCCGGGATGAGCCCCTCGACTGCCCTGCCGATCGTGCCCGCGCTCGTGGTCAGCTGCTCCAGTTGCTGGCGCAGCTCTGCGGCCTTGTCCGCCGGCAGCGAGTCCACGAGCGCCGATGCGCCATCGCGAATCGCCATGGCGTGCCGGCCGATGATCGCTGCCGCCGTGGCGTACCGGTGCGCGGGCGCGGTGGGTCTGTCATCGCCGCGGGCATTGCGTGCGCCGGCCGAATGCCCATCATCCCGAACCGGGCCGGCCGCCGCCCTCTCGGTCCCGATCCATCCGGCGCTCGAGGCGCGGAAGGCGGTCAAGGTCCCGCCCGACGGATCGGCGTCCTCGACGACGATCTCTGCCGAGATGGAGCCGAAGGCCTCCTTCAGCCAGGGCAGGCCGAGCGACTCGCCGCCCTGGACCATGTGCGCCAAATCACTCGCCGCCTTCCTGAGCTGATCGGGCTTGACGCGGAGGACCAGGCTGACGCTTCGCTGCGTGTCCTGCCGCTGCACCCCGGCCGTCGACTGGGCCTGCGCCTGCGGGCCGGGGGCGAGCAGGGGCACCAGCACGAGCACTGCGGCGAGGTGGCGCATGGGTCTTCTCCCGTGCCTGCCTCAGGTCCCGGACAGTCCGTCTCGCGAGTCCGCCGTGCGGCATCGCGGCCTCGAGGGCAAGGCATCTGCCCCAGTCCCTCAGCAAGGACCTCGCCAGGTGCCCACGGACCGTCCTCCTGCGTGGCGCTGCCCGGGAATGCACGCCGGTGCAGCCGCCGTGCTGGCGCCGCGCCCCACCCTGTGAAGCACACTTCTGCACGCGGACACGCGGAATCGTCGCCCGGGTCCGGGTGGCCCAGCCCTCGCCCCGAGGGCCGCGTCTGGCGGCCCGGGCTGCTGGTCACGCCACTTCGCCCCGATACACGGAGAGACGGCCGGAACCGCGGTGCGGCTGAAACCGCCCGGGAGGTCACGATGCGCGTCCTGATCGCGGAAGACGAGCCCATCTCGCGCCGCCTGCTGCACGCCGCCCTGACCCAGATGGGCTACGACGTCACGGCGACCGCCGATGGGCGAGAGGCCTGGGAGGTGCTTCAGCGGGAAGACATCGGCCTTGTGGTCGCCGACTGGATGATGGCCGACGTCGACGGCCTGGAGCTGGTGCGACGCATCAGGGATCGTGAGGCCGACCACTACGTCTACGTGATTCTCCTCACCTCGCGCGCAGAGAAGCAGGATATCGTACGCGGCCTCGAAGCCGGTGCCGACGATTACATCACGAAGCCCTTCGACCGCGCCGAGCTGGCGGTTCGCGTCAACTGTGGCCGCCGGATCATCGACCTCGAACGCCAGCTCGCGGACAAGAACCGCCAGCTTGCCGGCATGGCCATGATGGACGGGCTCACCGGCATTCTCAACCGGCGTGCGTTCGATGACGCGCTCGAGCGATCCCATCGGCACTCCCGTCGGTACGGGCACCAGTACAGCCTCGGCATGATCGATATCGATCACTTCAAGGCATACAACGACCGGTTCGGCCACGCCGCCGGAGACACCGTCCTCAGAACCGTGGCCCAGACGCTCAGAGGCTCGCTCCGGCCGTCGGACCTGGTCTTTCGTTACGGCGGAGAGGAATTCGTCTGTCTATTCCCGGAGACGGACCGCGAGGGTGCGCTGGCCGCCGCCACCCGCCTGCTGCAAGCGGTCACCGACGTCGCGATCGCGCACCCGGGCAACCAGTCCTTCGGCATTGTCACCGTCAGCATCGGCATCGCCACGCAGGCTCCGGCCAACGGAGGCGGCCCCCTGGATCTGCTGCAGGCGGCCGATGTGGCGTTGTTCGAGGCCAAGCACAGCGGCCGCAACAGGGTGGCGGTCTACCGCGCGGTCGCGGACGGGCGGCCGGCAGGTCCTGAGCCAACCGCCGCGCCGACACACCATGGCATCTGACGTGTCTGTGCCTCGTGGCGTGCGGAGACGTCATTGCCCAGACTGGAGCTGGGCGCGACGCCCATGGGGCACACTGCGGCACCCGCACAGGCTCGGTGGTCTGAGTACTTCGCCTCGCCAGTACGGCCACGATTCGTTCCCGCCGAACGTGGTCGGATCTGTTCGCTCAGCGCTCAGTCCTGAGGGCGCAAGTACGTTGCCAGACCTACGCATCAAAGGACCGAGGCGGAGCCTCGCTTGCTCTCTCGGAGTGACGCCATGACGGCCAAGGCCCGACCCTTGACACCAGCCCGCGTCCTGGGCGCGCTGACCCTGGGGATGACTCTCGCCGTCGCGCCTGAATCCGCAGGCGGCGACATCAGGGCCATCACGCAGTATCACCAGCGCAACTGGCAGGCCGAGAGCGGCCTGCCACAGCATTCCGTCCAGGCGATCGCGCAGACGCCGGACGGCTATCTGTGGCTCGGCACGCAGGAGGGTCTCGTCCGGTTCGACGGCGCCCGCTTCGTCGTCCACGACAAGTCCAACACGCCGGCCATTCACCGCAACGCCGTGTACTCCTTGATCGTCGCGCTGGACGGCGCCCTGTGGGTTGGGACGAGCGCGGGTCTGCTGCGATACCGGGACGGGACGTTCACGCGATATGGAAGGACGGAGGGCCTTCCTGATGAGAACGTGCGGTCCCTGTTCGAGGCGCAGGACGGCACGCTGTGGATTGGCACGATGGGATCCGGGGTGGTCGGGTTCAGGAGCGGCCGCTTCTTTCCCCTCCAGGACGATCGGCTGAGCGAGGGTCGCGTGCGGTCCGTGTCGCAGAACCGGGACGGGACGCTCTGGTTCGCGATTGACGGGGGGCCGTTTCCGGGTCTGTACCGCCACCGAGACAGCGCGACCGTCAGATTCACGACGGCCGACGGCCTGTCGAGTGACCGCGTGAATGTGGCCATCGAGGACTCCGCCGGCACGCTGTGGGTCGGAACCGCCTACGGCCTCGACCGGCTGCAGGGGGGTCGCTTCGTTCGTTTCGGTGGCCTGGGAGCGTCGGTGGAGGCCAGCGTTCAAGCGCTGCTCGAACGCACGCTAGGCGAAATGTGGGTCGGCACAGAAGCGGACGGCATCTACCGCCTCATCGACCGGGAGGTGACCCACTACGGCGCACAGGACGGGCTGCCAAGCGATTCGGTCCTGACCTTCCACCAGGACAACAGCCACAACATGTGGGTGGGGACCAATGATGCCGGCCTCGTGTGTCTGTCCCGGGGGATCGTTTCCGGGTACACGTCACGGGATGGCCTCGTCGACGATCGCGTGCGAGCGATCCACGAGAGTCGAGACGGCAGCATCTGGCTTGGCACGAATGGCGGGCTCTCTCACTTCAAGAACGGGGTCTTCACGAACTACACCACCAGCACCGGACTGATCAACCCGGCGGTTCGGGCGCTTGCCGAGGACGCGCAGGGCAACATCTGGGTGGGCACCCACGCCGGCATCAGCCGGCTGCGAGACGGCCGGTTCACGAACTACGCGAGGACACACTGTTGCGAGATCGGGATGGTGCGAGCGCTGCACGTGGATCGCGCGGGCGCGTTGTGGATCGGCACGGAGGGCGGAGGACTGATCCGCTTCGCGCACGGGCAGTTCACGCACCTCGGACGGGAAGCTGGGATCGGTGAGATGGTTCGGGCGATTCTCGAAGACCGCGCCGGGGCGTTGTGGGTTGGCAGCAACATGGGACTCAATGTCGTGAGCCCGACAGGCGCTCAGCCCTCCACCTCCCGCAACGCCATCGGGATCGACGCCATCAGAAGCTTGTACGAGGATGCTGATGGAGTCCTGTGGATTGGTACCTTCGGAGATGGCATCAGCCGCCTCAAGGACGGCCGGGTCTCCACGGTCACCGTCCGCGAGGGCCTCTTCGACGACGTGGTGTACGCGGTGGTCGAGGATACCCGGGGCAACCTCTGGATGTCGTGCAACAAGGGGATCTTCCGGGTTGTCAAGCAGGATCTGAACGACTTCGCCGACGGGAAGCTGACACGCATCACCTCGACCGCGTATGGTGTCGCGGATGGGATGCGGGTCGCGGAGTGCAACTCCGGCTCCCCGGCCGGCCTGGAGACGCACGACGGTCAATTGTGGTTTGCCACCGCCAAGGGCGTCGCGACGATCGATCCCGCAAACGCCGTCATCGCCCACAACCCGCCCCCGATCGCACTCGAACAGGTCGTGGTCAACGGCGAGAAGTACGGCCCGAATCAGCAGCTCGACCTGCGGCGGGGCAAGGGTCACCTCGAGTTCCACTACGCCGGATTGAGCCTGACCATGCCGGACAGGGTGAGGTACAGGTACACGTTGTCGGGGTTCGACACGGGCTGGGTCGACGCCGGCACCCGCCCCGCCGCCTATTACACCAACGTACCCGCCGGGCACTATGCGTTTCTGGTAAGCGCCAGCACCGGTGGCGGCGTCTGGCAGCCGACGCCCGCGTCGATTCAGATTCGCCTCCGGCCGCACTTCTACGAGGCCACGTGGTTCTACATCCTCACCGGCTTGAGCCTCCTCGGATTGGTCGCGGGCTCGGCTCAACTGCGGCTCCGCCGGATCAGGGGCCGCGAACGCGAACTGGTGCGCCTCGTGGACGAGCGCACGGCGGCCCTCCGGCAGGAGGTCCAGGAGCGCGAGCGTGCCCAGGCCGATCTGGAGCACGCGAAGGAGGCGGCCGACGCGGCCAACCGGGCCAAGAGCGAGTTCCTGGCCAACATGAGCCACGAGATCCGAACCCCCATGAACGGCATCATCGGCATGACGGATCTCGCACTCGATACGCCGCTGACGCCAGAGCAGCGCGATTACATCGAGACGGTCAAGCAGTCGGCGGATTCGCTGCTGACGATCATCAACGACGTCCTGGATTTCTCCAAGATCGAAGCGGGTCGACTGGACCTGGAACAGACCGCGTTCAGCCTCCGGGAGCTGGTCGCGGATGCGGCCAAGCCGCTGGCCGTTCGCGCCGACCAGCGGAAGCTCGAGCTGATGTGCCATGTCTCACCGGACGTGCCGGACCTGCTCGTCGGCGACCCGTTCCGGATACGCCAGATCCTGACGAACCTCGTGGGCAACGCGTTGAAGTTCACCGAGCACGGTGAGGTGCTCGTCGATGTCAGCGTGGAATCCCGCGAGGCCGACCACGTCGTGCTGCACATCAAGGTGCAGGATACGGGCATCGGCATCCTCCCGGCGAAACAGGCGCTCATCTTCGAGGCGTTCGCCCAGGTTGACGGATCGACCACCCGCAGGTACGGCGGGACCGGGCTGGGTCTGACGATCTCGTCCCGGCTCGTCGCCATGATGGGCGGGAGGATCTGGGTCGACAGCACGCACGGCCACGGCAGCACCTTCCACTTCACGGTCCCCTTGGCCGTGGCCGGCGTCGACGCACGTCCGGCAGCCCTGGACATCCAGCCCGAGTCCCTTCGCAATCTGGCCGTGCTGGTCGTCGACGACAATGCGACCAACCGGCGCATCGTGCACGAGATGCTGGCCAACTGGGGCCTGCGCCCTCTCACGGTCGAGAGCGGCCCCGCCGCCATGGCGGCTCTGGCACGCGCGCACCAGGCCGGACAGCCCTATTCCCTGGTGCTCCTCGACGGCCACATGCCGGGCATGGACGGGTTTGCCGTGGCCGAGCAGATCCGGCAGGATTCCCGGCTGGTCTCGACCACCATCATCATGCTGACGTCTGCCAGCCGGACCGGTGAAGGCGAGACCTGCCGGCGTCTGGGTGTCGCCGCCCTGCTCGCCAAGCCCATCAGACAGTCGGACCTCCGACGGGCCATCCTGACGGCGCTCGGAACGACTCAGACGCCTGCCCGTCCAGAGGGGCCATGCGCGGAACAGCCCGGCCCGCCCCAGGGGCGGAGCCTCCGAGTGCTCGTGGCCGAGGACAACCCGGTCAACCAGCGCCTAGCGGTGAAACTGCTCGAGAAGCTCGGCCACGCCGTCACCGTGGCCAACAACGGCCTGGAAGCCGTGTCGCTCATCGACGGGCGCGAGTTCGATGTGGTGCTCATGGACGTGCAGATGCCCGAACTCAACGGCTTCGAAGCCACGAGCGCCATCCGAGACCGCGAACAGGGTACCGGGCGCCACCTTCCCATCATCGCCGTGACGGCTCACGCGATGAAGGGGGATCGGGAGCGGTGTCTGGCCGCCGGAATGGACGGGTACGTCGCCAAACCGATTGCGCCCGCCGAGCTGCGCTCGGTCCTGGCGCAGTATGGGGGTCACGACGCGGCCGCCGCCGAGGGATTCGTCACGCCGGCGGTGCGGGAGGACTCGGCCATCGATCGGGAGGCGGCCCTGGCTCGCGCCGGCGGCGACATGGCGCTGCTTCGGGAACTCGCGGTGCTGTTCCGGGACGTCGGCCCGGGGCTCGCGGCCGAGATCCGACAGGCCATCGAGCGCCAGGATGCAGACGCCGTGCGGAGTGCCGCACATACGCTCAAGGGGGCGGTGGGCAATTTCGGGGCCCGGCGCGTCTCTGATGCCGCCGCCAGCCTGGAGGCGTTGGGGGCCCGGCGGAGCCTGGCGGGCGCATCCGACCTCTGGGCCGTTCTCGACCGGGAACTGGGTCACCTGATGGAGGCGCTCGACGCACTCGCGCACGAGGAGGCGGCCCAGCAGTGGCCTAGCAGAGGCCCAGCCGAGCCACCGGGGCCGGCCGACTGCTCGCCGGCCGGTTCCGACTGCACGATCTCCACGCGGTCCGGGGCGACGAGGGGGGCCTGACGGGCTTCGGCGATGTGGGGTCCGCCCCGCGCAATCAGGCGTCGAGCAGCACGACGTGCTCGCCCAGGTGGTCGACGGCGAGCATCATCAGCAGGTAGTCCTTGATGTGGCGCGTCAGCAGGAAGTTCCGGCGCACGTGCTCGTACCCGTTCTCCCCCATGACGCGTCGGAGCTGGGGGTCCCGCAAGAGTTGAAGAATGCGGTGTGCCGCCCCCTCGGGCGAGTGCACGAGATAGCCGGTCAGATCGTCGATGACCTGGATCTTGATGCCGCCGACCGCTCCGGCAATCACCGGCTTGCGCTTCCAGAGCGCCTCGGCCACGGTCAACCCGAATCCTTCCTTCAGGGACTTCTGGATCACGATGGTCGAGCCGCGCACCAGAGCGTTGATCTCGGTATCGCTGTAGGGCGGCAGCAGGATGACGTGGATGTCAGGGTCCCCTTCGGCTGCCTCGTGCACTTCCTGCAGCACCATCATGCCCTCGGGGTCATCGCTCGCCCCGCCGCCGGCCAGCACGAGCTGGCAGTCCTGGCGGCGCCTGACCATCCTGTACGCCGCGATGACGCCTAGCGGGTCTTTCAACCTGTCGAAGCGCGAGATCTGCGCCAGCAGCGGGCGCGCGGGATCGATCTGGTAGAGCTCGAGCACCTTCGCGATGGTTTCGTCGTCGAGATCCCGGTTCTTCGGGGCGAGCGGATCGATCGACGGCGCCACGAGGAACTGGGGAATGCTGAGCACCTGGGCGAAACTCGGCATCGAGAAGATCGCCGCGTCGTAGCGGTCCACGATCGGCCGCAGGAAACCCCACACCCAACGGTCCGGGGCGGAGACATCGATATGGCACCGCCAGATCCAGCGCTGCGCGCCGTGGCGCGCGGAGACGAGGCCGGCCGGCTGGGGGTCGTGCACGAGGACCACGTCGCCGTTCAGTTCGATTCCCTCCAGGTTGCGGCGTGTGTTCTCCATGTAGATGTCGAACATTTCGTCGGACAGCGTTTCGCGCTGGCCGTGGAGCGCATTGTGAAACGCCTTGGTCACGGCAAAGAAGGCCTCGTCGCCTCTGATGACGTCCCAGGTCGTGCCGACGCCCAGCTCCCGCAGCAGCGGCACCATCCGGCTGAGGATCTCGGCTACGCCACCTCCGACCGCGGTCGAGTTGATGTTCTGCAGACGTCTCGTTCCGACGTGCCGCGCGAGGACTCGCAGCTCGTCGATGACGTCCTCGCCGGCAACGGCCGCGTATTCGTCAAGGGTACTCACGCCGTCAGATCTCCCCGGCCTGCGTGCCAATCGACACGATGTCGGCCTTGAGCTGGTCCAGCGAACTGGCGTAAGGATCGAGCCGATCGATCGCCGTCGCCAGGTCGGTCGCGCCCTGGTCGCGCAGCCACGTCGAGAAGTCGTTCGTGGGTCGACCGAGCCGAAGCCGCGCCTCGAAGAAGTGATAGTAGAGGGACACCACGGTCACACGGGGCAGGGCAGCGAAAAACTCCGGGACGGTGTGGGCCACCAGGCCGGTCCTGAGCACGAAGCTCTGGGACTCGCAGAAGTGGAACTCGCTCCCGGGCTGGCACTGGCGAGGAGGTTCGGTCCCCGGCGGGTGCGCGCGGAGCACGTCGAGGATGGCCTCGCGCAGGGGACGAATCGCCGAAAACGCCAGCAGGTCGATCACCGCGACCTTTTCGGCAAGCGCGGCCTCCTGGACGCCGGTCAGCAGCCACGCGGCGAAGTCGTTGTAGTAGGCAGGCCGCTGGAAGTGATGCGAGAGGTACTGCTGGTGCGTATGGAAGAAGATCGAGGCGCCCGAGACGGAGGCGATCTGCTCGATGAGCTCGGGCAGGGTGCTGGCCGTCCGGGCGGTGAGCCGCACGATCCTCCGTTCGGAGTGGAAGACGAAGGGGCCGGGCCCGGTCATGGTCTTCGCTCCTCACGGTGCAGGGCCCGAGCGGCTGCCAGGAGCTCCTGCAGGATCTCGAACAGGGCCTCCGGATCGCGCAGGCGGTAGGCCGCCGTCGTGACCCCGGCCCCGATCCGCACGGTCACGCCACCGGGCGGCACCGCGGCGAACATGTCTTCGTCGGTGCGGTCGTCGCCAACGGCCAGCACGGGCACGTCCGGCTCCTGCCGCACGATCTCCTGGACGACACGGCCCTTGTTCACAACCGGGTGCCGGACTTCGAGCACGCAGTTCCCCTCCAGCATCTCGAGCTGCTCCGACGCCACGAGAGGGGCGAGGGCCTGCCGGATCTGCACGAGCCTGGTCGCGGCCAGCTCGCGGTCGAGCATGCGGTAGTGCCAGGCCAGCGACGCGGTCTTTTCCTCCAGCATCGCTCCGGGCGAGCGGTCGGCAAAACGCGTCATCACCGCACGGACGGCCGTCATCCACTCTCGGTTCACGTCGACGGTGGACGCCCACTCGAGGCCGGGCGCGCGCCGGTGCCAGTAGCCGTGCTCGGCCCACAGCACCGCAGGCGTCGGTTCCAGCCAGGCATCGAGGCTGGCCCGTGGCCGCCCGCTGACCACGTGCACCCGCCAGCCTGGCTGGCCCGCCAAGCGGGTGATCAGCTCGACCACGCCCGCACCCGGCGCGGCCAGTTCAGGCGTGCTGGCAAACGGCACGAGCGTGCCGTCGTAGTCGAGCAGCAGGTTGAGCCGGTCGAGCCGGGACAACCGCTCGACCAGGCGCCGCATGTCGCTTCCCGGCGACCACAGGAACGTCCCGTCGCGGGCCGGGCCATCGTCGCCCATGAGATCGCCAAGGAACTCCTCGGCCCACCGCTGCACCGTGTTGCGCTGGACTCGCTGGCGCAGCGCCCGCATCCGGACTCGGCGCTCGGCCGGGTCCATGTCCAGCGCTCGGCGGATGGCCTGGGCGGTTGCCGGCACATCGTACGGGTTGACGATGAGCGCTTCGCCCATCTCGGCAGCCGCGCCTGCGAACTCGCTGAGCACCAGGCACCCGTCTCCGTCGATCCGCGACGCGACGTACTCCTTGGCCACCAGGTTCATGCCGTCACGAAGCGGCGTCACCAGCATCACGTCAGCCGCCCGGTACAGCGCCACGAGTTCCTCACGGGTGAGATTCTGGTACAGGTAGTGGATCGGCGCGCCATCCACCGTGCCGAATCTGCCATTCACGCTGCTCACGATCTCCTCGACCTGGCGGCGGAAGGCCTGATAGGGCTCGAGCCGATCGCGGGAGGGCGATGCGATCTGCACGAGGCGCACGCGTTCCCGCCACGAGGGGTCGGATGCGAGCAGCTCCCCGAAGGCCAGCAGTCTCCTCGGTATGCCCTTGGTGTAGTCGAGCCGGTCGACGCCGAGCAGCAGCGAGCGCCTCCCCACCTCCGCACGGATGCGGGCGACCTCCGCTTCGACATCCGGTCTGCCGGCCAGCCGGTCGAACTCGGCCGCATCGATGCCCATCGGGTGGCACCCGACCTTCACCCGGCGGCCGTCCCACTGGAGTTCGTCGTGGAGTGGCTGCAGGCCGATCAGCAGTCGTACCGACGTCTCGAAATGGCGGACGAAGCCCGGGGTGTGAAAGCCGATGAGGTCCGCGCCCAGCAAGCCCCGAAGCAGGTCTTCCCGCCACGGCAGCAAACGGACGATCTCGGCCGACGGAAACGGAATGTGGAGGAAGAAGCCGATACGCGCGTCCGGCACCCGCTGGCGCAGCAGGGTCGGCACCAGCATCAACTGGTAGTCGTGCACCCAGAAGGTGTCGCCCGGCCGGTACTGGCGCGCCGCCGCGTCGGCGATCTTCTCGTTCACGGCCTGGTAGACGCTCCAGGTGGGCGCCTGGAGCGGCATTCGATCGAGCAGATAGTGGAAGAGGGGCCAGATGACGCCGTTCGAGAACCCCTCGTAGTACTGCCGGACCTCCTGTTTGCTCAGGTGCACGGCCACGAGACGCCGCTCAGCGAAGTCGGCGTCCAGCCGCTGGCGGGCAGAGCGGCTCAGCCGTTCGCCGATGCCCGACCATCCGATCCAGATCGTGTCCTCGGCGGCGTGCACACCCCGCAAGCCCGTGGCCAGTCCGCCGGACGACTCCCGCAGTGTGAAGTCGTCTTCGTCCCGTTGCACGGACACAGGGAGACGATTGGTGACGATCAGAAGGCGGTTGGCCATGTGACAGCGAGCCGGCTGTTTCGGGGCTCCCACAAGCATAGGCCCGCGAGGGGATGCCTGGTATCCCCTGTCGACCCTATCACTCGTGTGGCTGAGTCACAACGGTCAGAACCACCGCAGCAAGGCCTCGAGCGCCGGGGTGAGCGGGAGGGCCAAGCCGCTCCAGTTCCCGCCGGGGTATGATCCCCGGTGACTTGCCCATGCCCTGGTGGTCCCGCCTTCGTGACCGCTCGACTCCTCCTGGCGATGCCCGCCAGACCGACGGGCGAAGGCCTGGCCTGGGTATCGCCCTCGGGCTGGCGGCCGCCACCATCGGCGTGCTCCTGGCCGCGCCGCGCGTCATGCAGCGGACCCCCAGCTACGAGACGGGCCAGTTCACGGATCGTTCGGTTCGCGCACCGTTCGACTTCTCGGTCGCCGACGAGGTGGCCACGGCCAGAAAGCGGGAGGAGGCGGCGAGGACGACGCCGCCCGTGGCGGCCCTCGACGCCGAGGCGGGCAACCGGATCGCCGCGAGAATCTCATCGTCGTTCGCCGCGGCCCGTGAGGCGCTGGATCGGGCGGCGGCCGCCGAACCTGAGCCCCAGGCCAAGCGTCTGACCCGCGCGCAGCGTGAGGCACTCGCCGCCAGGCGCGAAGCAGAACGCCGCCAGCGCATCGAGGACGCCGCGGCCGTCCAGCTCGCCCGCATGCAGGACCGGATCGGTCTCGAGTTGTCCACCGACGAGCGGCGGCTCCTGGCAGCTGCCGGCTTCAGGACGAATCTCGAGGACATCCTCGTGCGCCTGGTCCGTTCAGCCTACGGCCACTCGATCTCGGACGACGCCGTCAGGCTGCGGCAGCTCGCCCTCGACTCCGCCGACGCGACGGGTGCGCGCATCGTGATTCGCGACGCGGCCGGCCGCGAGCGCACGGTGAGCGACCTTGGGCAGATCGACGACCTCGACTCGGCACGCCAGCGCGTGCGGCGCCCGCCACAGGATGTCGCCCCCGAATCGCTCGAAACCCACCTGGTGATGGCCGGGCTCGCGTCGCGGCTGCTGAGCCCCAACCTGATCTACGACGCCAATCTCACCGATGCGCGGCGGCGTGCGGCCTCCGGTGCCGTGCTTCCGGTCCGGCTCGGCTTCAGGCGCAACCAGCTCATCATCGGCGAGGGCCAGGAGGTCACGCGCGAAGCCCAGCTCGTGCTGGACGAACTCCGATCGCGGGACCTGCCGAGAGCTATCTTTCCCCGATGGCTCGCCGCCTCTGCCTTCGGGTTGTTGCTGCTCTACGTGGCGATCTGGCCGACCCGGCGGATGCCCGGGGTGCGCCAGCCGGACTCCCGCCGCAATGCGGCCGTCAGCCTGGTCGGCGTCCTGCTGACGGCGGTCGGCTTCTGGCTCTGGTTGCTCGTGGTCGACGCCCTCGGTGCCCAATCGCCGGGCGTGTCGCGCGTCGGTCTGACCCTCCTCTTCCCGATCCCGGCGAGTGCCATGCTCGTCTCCCTGGTCGGCAACCGCCGCGACGGCCTCTCGCACCTGCTGGTCGTCGCGATCCTGGCGGGCCTTCTGTCGGAGTTGGAGACCATCCTCGCGTTGCAGGCCGCGATTGCCGGCCTGGTTGGCATCGACCGCGTGGCGGGATGCAGCCGGCGCGGGTGCGTGGTGCGCGCGGGCCTGGCGGTTGGCGCCGCGGGCATGGTCGGCGCGGCGGCGCTGCTGGCCTTCGCAGAGACGCCGGTGAGGGCTGCAGACATCGTCGCCGTGCTGGCCGGTGCCCTTCTGGGCGGTACCGTCGCCGGCCTGGTTGTCGTGGCGCTGAGCAGCGTGGTCGAGTCCCTCTTCGGGTACACCACCAACATCCGCCTCGTCGAGCTGCTGAGCTACGAGCATCCGCTGCTGAGGCGCCTCGCCACCGAAGCACCCGGCACGTTCCAGCATTGCATCTCGGCCGCCGTGCTCGGGTCCGCGGCCGCGGAAGCCGTCGGGGCCCACGCCCTGCTCGTGCGGGTCGGCACGCTGTACCATGATGTGGGCAAGCTCGAGCGGCCCGCCCTCTTCACCGAGAACCAGCGGGGGCTCAACCCGCACGACCAACTCGACGCCGAGGAGAGCGCCCGCCTGATTCGCGCGCACGTCCAGGACGGTCTGGCGCTCATCCGTGAGCGGGGAATCGGCGAGCGGATCGCGGACTTCGTTCGGGAGCATCACGGAACCGGCACCCTCGCGTTCTTCCTGGCTCAGGCCGAGGAGCGCGGGGCCACGGTCGACCGCGGGCAGTTTCGCTATCCGGGACCGCGACCGAGGTCGAAGGAAACGGCCATCCTGATGATCGCCGACCAGGTGGAAGCCACTGCGCGGTCGATGGAGGACGCCACCGAAGCGGATTACGACCGGATGGTGGAGCGCACCATCGAACGCATCCGCCGGGAAGGAGAGCTGGACGACGCCCCGTTGACGCTCGGCGACCTGCGGCGCATTCGCGAAGCCCTGGTGAGCGCCCTCGTCGATTCGACCCATCGGCGGGTGGCCTACCCGCCGGCGCGTCAGGAGTCTCGCTGAAGCACGAGGTCCTTCAACCGGGCCCAGAGGGCGCGACCGACCGGATCCAGGGCCGTCAGCACCTCGACGAGGCCCGGACGGCTCCCGCCCATGTCCTCCAAGGCCTCGCGGAGCCTCTCGCGCCGTTCACCTGCCCATGTCTCGTCAGGCGTCACAATGCCCCGCCCCTCATCGTCCGAGGAGTCGCGAGCCCGCAACGCCTCCAGCATGGCGAGGCTGGCCAACAGGACGTCCACGCCCCAGCAGGTGATCGCCGCATGATCGGCGAACCTCGGGATCCGCAGGAGGAGCCGCAACGCCTCGATGTCGGCATCAGATTCCTGTTCGCGGGTGTATCGCCGCGCTCCCAGCCGCTCGCCGCGCACGAACACGTCTTCGACGGTGCCGGACCCGCCGTGGTCAAGCGCCACGTGTACGAACTGACGCGCCAACAGGAACGCCTCCCCGGCCTCACGCAGCGCTTCGGCCGGCGCCTGCCAGTCGGGATCGGGCCAGTACTGCTCGGCATCGGACGGCGTGCCGCCGAACGAGGCGAACATCAGCTCCAGGAACCGCTGGACTCCCTGGGCCTCCATCCCGAGACGGGTCGGCCATGCCGGAGTGTCGAGATCGATGCTGACGTCTTGACCCGATCGCCGGATGGGCAGCAACTGCGCGCAGGCCTTGGCGAGCAGGTTGACGTAGGTGGGAATCTGCTCGCTCATGACGAGCACGTACGCATCGTCTTCTCCCGGCACCTCGAGCGTAAACACCTCGAGGCCGGCGAGCGGCAGGAAGCCGACGGCCATCCTGAAGGACGCGCTGCCGGAAGCCGCCTCGCCGCCTGACACGATCTCGTCGAGCAGGTCCTGCAGCACCTGCTCGAGCGCCTCGCTCGCCTCACGCGCTTCGCGCCCGATGCTGAGCGCGGCCAGACGCATGCAGGCCTCGCGCCGGTAGCGCGCGTAGTCATCCTGCCCGAGCACGAAGGCCTGGTCGGCCAGTTGCCGGATCAGGATGTCGGCCTTCAGGTCCGCGAGGGGGTCTTCCCGGGGACCGGTGCGTGCCGTCGGCTCATAGCGCTGTTGCAGCACCCGGAGGAACCCCCTGGCCACATCGACGTCGGACGGCGGCGCAACGAGGCGAGCATCCCACCACGCTGGTCCGGATTGTTCAGCGACCATCCTGCGTGTGTCCCCCCGCTCGACGTCTTGAAGGCCCTGACCGCGTCCACACCAATCCAGATCCCATGGCCCGGCACTCTTCAGTTCTGCTTGTCGATGTAGAACGCCACCTGTTCGTGGCACGTCGCACACACGGCCAGCCAGCCCGCGAAGCCGCCCAGCGTGGTCCACGACGGTGCGGGACTGACCACGTAGGTCCACTGGAGGTCCGGCGCCGGCAGCGCACACGACGGGCACGACCCCGACGTCTCCGTGAGTTGGCGCCGGCGGCGGGCCGGAAGCTGCACCTCGCCCAGATGCCGGCCGGACTCGACGCCCTCCCACGGCACGTAGCGCTCGCGGCCACCGAGCCGGTCCGACGGAGGCACGGCCCCCGGGGCGGCGCGGCGGCGGTAGCGCCGGACCTGCCGCGCAAGGTGCCGGAACTCGTGTGCGAGCAGTGCCGGCAACCTGGAAGGCTCGATCGACTCCGACACCAGCAGTGCCGCGCGCGGACTGTGGAATTCGAAGTCGAGGAGACACGGCAGCGGCAGCGGCAGGCGCTCGACGTGGACCAGGTACTTCGAGAGCCGGGTATAGCGGGTCCGGAACTCCCGGACGAGTTCCTCGAGATACTCGCGCGCCTGCGCCTGGGAGAGCCGGCGGCGGCCCAGCTCCTCGACCGCCCAGCGATGGGCCGCGCAGAACGCGCCGCGCGAGGCCAGCGCCACGCATCCGGGAACGGCACACATCGGCAGGGTCATGTCAGCCGTCTGCCTTCCCGCCGCTCAACGCACGCCGGCCGTGATGAAGCGGCGGTGCCGGGCAAAGGCCGGCGGCAGGCATGCCGCGGTGTCATCGAACACGCCCTGCAAGGCGGCGTAGGTGCGGACGGCACCGGCCCGGGGTTCGGCTCTCATGGCGTTGTCCACACCGATCGCTCGATCCGTCAGGTCCCCGATGTCGACGCCGCTCCCGAAGGTGTGCTCCCACGCCCATTGGGCATGCAGGGCCGCGCCAAACGCGGCGCCCTCCCGTACCGAGGGGCACGCAACCGGGCAGGCGAAGACGTCGGCCGCTATCTGGCGCCACAGCGGATTGCGTGCCCCGCCGCCCGTGAGCCGGACCTCGGTCGGCGACAGGCCGAGATCCCGCATCCGATTCAAGCCGTAGTTCAGGCCAAGCGTGACACCTTCGATGGCAGCCCTGGCCATGTGGCCCACCGTCAGCGTCCGTTCACGGGCGCCGATCCAGACACCGGTGCCCTCGGGGACGTTGGGAGTCCGCTCGCCTTCCAGGAACGGAACGAGCACCAGCCCGTCCGCGCCTGGCGGGGTCTCGGCCGCGGCGCGCGTGAGGCCGTCGTGGTCGAGGCCGAAGAGCCGGCACACCAGTTCCGTCGCGACCGTGACGTTCATCGTGCACGCCAGGGGGAGCCATCGACCGGTTGCGTCGCAGAACGCCGCAATCTCCCCCCGGGGATCGATCACCGCGCGCTCCGTGCAGGCGTAGATCGTCCCCGACGTCCCCAGGCTGGCCGTCACGATACCCTCGCGAACGTTGCCTGTTCCGATCGCCCCCATCATGTTGTCGCCGCTCCCCGTCACGACAACGTCTGGTCTGAGTCCCCATCGCCGGGCGAGGTCGGGCTTGACGACGCCGACCGGCGTGCGCGGGTGAATAAGAGCGGGGAGCTTCGCCGCGAGGCCCTCGTCAATCGCGGCGAGCACGTCCGGCGCCCACGTGCGCGTCCGGACGTCCATCAATGCGGTGCCCGACCCGTCACCCCACTCCATGACCTTCGTGCCGGTGAGCCAGAACGCGAGATAGTCGTGCGGCAGCAGGATGGAGGCGAGGCGCGCGTAGTTCGCCGGCTCGTGCTCCTTCAGCCATAGGACCTTCGAGGCGGTGAAGCCGGCCGGAATCCCTGTGCCGATGATCGCGATGGTGCGCTCGAGTCCCCCGATCCGCCGGACGAGTTCCTCCGCTTCGCGGGCCGTGCTGGTGTCGCACCAGAGCTTCGCGGGCCGGATGACCCTGTTGGCTTCGTCGAGCGGGACGAACCCGTGCTGCTGGCCCGAGATCCCGATGGCCGCGACATCTGCCGGCCGCACGCCTCCGCAAGAGAGCACGGCGGTCATCCCGGCGGCGGCCGCGTCCACCCACATGGCTGGATCCTGCTCCTTCGTGCCTGGAACGTCCGAGGGAAGGACGCCGTACGGCGTGGCGTGCTCGGCCGCTATCCGGGCCGTGTCGCCGTCGACGGCCAGGACGCGCGTGCTCTGAGTACCGCTGTCGATGCCGATGAAGAGACGACTCATCTCCTCAGCCCCGGGCTGGCACGGTCATGACATGGCTCTCCACAGCTGCGCGCTACCGTGAGAACAGGCTGCGTGCCACGAACCAGACGTTGGCCGGGCGCTCTGCGAGCCTGCGCACGTACCACGGAAACCAGTACGAACCGTACGCCACCAGCACGCGGATGTCGGCGCCTGATTGGGCGAGCCGCAGCTGCTCGGTACGCTGAATTCCGTACAGCATATGCACCTCGAACGCGCGAGGGCCGAGGCCTGCTCGATCGGCATGCTCGCGGATGAGCCGGATCAAGCGTGCATCGTGCGTGCCGAACACGGCCCGGAAGCCTGCCGGACCGGGCTCGAGCATCGCCGCCGCCAGTCTGAAGTAGTTGGCGTCCACGTCCCCCTTCGCCTGGAACGCGCGCGATGGTGGTTCCTTGTAGGCGCCCTTCACCATCCGAACACCGATGCCCTCCGCCTTGATCGCGGCCAGATCGTCGTTCGTCCGGTGGAGGTAGGCCTGGAGGCACACTCCCACGCGAGGGAACTCGCCACGCAGGCGCCTCGTCAGTTCGAGCGTGACATCGCAATAGGACGACTGTTCCATGTCGATCCACAGGTAATTCCCGGTGGTGTCCGCCCGCTCGGCCATGGTACGCAGGTTCGAGTAGCAGCGCTCCTTGTCCAGATCCAGGCCGAGCTGCGTGAGCTTGATCGACGGCTCGCACGGCAAGCCCAGGCTCCTGATGCGGTCCAGGCCCTCGACGTAGTGACGCATCACGAAGTCGGCCTCGGCCGGGTCCGTCACGTTCTCGCCAAGCCGGGTGAAGACCACCTTGATGCCCTCCCCGTTCAGCGCCTCAGCCGCCCTCAGCATGTCGTCGAACTCTTCGCCAGGCATGAAGCGCCTGACGGCCTTGCGCACGAACCACAGCTTCGGGCCGCGTTCGCGCATCCAGCGGTTCTCGGACACCGCCAGCAGGGCACCGCGCATCACGCTCACGTCCGCCTCCTGTCAGCGAAGGTCCCGCCAAAGAGACATCAGTTTACGCCAGCGGGGAGGCCGGCGTCGTGGTCCCCTTGCGGGCGGACGCCTGGCCTGCCGGAGCCCGGATGCCCACCTTCGCGGGAACGGGGAGCGGGAGCGAGATCTCAGGCCCGCCGTCTCACGATTCGCGGGCACGGCTGCCGGGGGCCGCCAGGGCGCTCGTGCCGGCCGTGCCCCCCGGCCAGGCACCGGCGCGGGCCACGGACCTCGGCGCAGGACCTGGGTGGGGCATCGCGGCCGCCTGGCGCTCCTCCTCGAGGTCGTCCTCCTCTTCCGGGCGTCCCAAGGTCAGGAGGATGACGAAGATGGTGGGGATCGCGTCGATGGCGATGCCGCCAGCCCATGCGTAGAAGACGTCCCATGCGTAGACCCAGACGGCCCGGGCGGCCGGCAACATGGTGAAGGTCTGGACCGCCGCTTCGTCTTCAGGGCGACGGCCGCCTGATATCTGCGCCACGACCTTGATTGCGGCGTCTTTGAGCCCCTCGAGTCGCGCCAGCGCATCGAGCTGTTCGGCCGTGTCGCCCGGGCGCGAGGTGGTGGTCAGCGACCCGAGGTTCTGGTTGACGACCCGGACGTAAGCGGCCGACGAGGCCTCGCGCATCCGCGTCATCACTTCGTTGATCTCCCCGAGGACGCGGCTGAAGGCCAGGTTGCTCCGGCGGATCTTCTCGCTCTCCCGCACATCGGCCTGCTCGATCTCGCTCGCGATTCCCCGCGCCTCGGCCGACAGCTCCTTGTACTGGTCGTAGAGCACCTTCTTCTCGGCGTCGACGCCCTTCACCGTCCGGCTCAGGTTGTTGAACATCTGCGACATGTTCCTGAGTGTCGCCACCACGCTGCCCTCGCCGCGGAGGCCAGAGAACGCCCCGCGCGTCTCGCGGGCGGCCAGGTCCTCGTACTGCTGGCCGAGGCTGGCCAGCTGCGGTGCCAGATTGGCCTCGACCGCGGCCTGGCGCAGCAGGCCCAGCGCCTGCGCATCGGCCTCCTCGAGGACGCGCTGCATGTGGATGCTGAGGGCATCCTTCCCGCCCATGGCGATGACACTCCACTGGGTCGAGAACCCGAAGGCCAGCATCAGGACGATGGCGGCAACGATGCCGTAGCCGACCTGGCGGCCCGAATCGGCGTAGGGGAAGCGCCACATCAGGAAGAGGGAGAAGACGAAGAGAAAGAAGCCGCCCGCCAGCGCGACGCCGGCCGACACGAGCAGATCGGAGGTCACCGTGGCCAGTCCTTGCTGGGTGGTATAGGCACTCACCCCACAGGCCAACAGACTCACAAGTGGCATCAGCACATTGAGTGTTCGTCGTCTGGTCACGGTGTCTCCCTTTCCCTCGGGCGCCTGGCTGACCCGAGATCCGCCGTACACACTTCACCCCGAACCGCCCGTTGTACAAGAACGCGCGGCGTGGTCGCTGGGTTGCATCGGGGAGCGAGCGAGCCAGGAGAGGGTGCCGGCGGGCCCGCAGGCCCGCCGGGCGATAGCCGTCAGCGGCGGGCGTGGGACGGGACCGGCGCCGGCCCCGGACGGTCCTTCCCGCGAAGGTCGGCGGCCAACTCCTTGATCTCCGACAGGTCCCGCTGCATTTCGCTCCACCCATACCAGAGCGCGTAGTCCGGGTTGTTGTGGAACGCCCCCTGGAAGGTGCGCATGCGGTGCTCCAGGAACATGACGAACAGCTTCTGCTCGATCACGGTCGGCGCATCGTGGAACGTCAGGAGATCCGGGAAGGCCGATGTGTAGGAAGCGGGCTTCGAGATGATGTCGTCCTTGTAGAGGCCCGCCACAATCCGGATGGCCTCCGCCATCAGGCGGTCGGCCTCCCTGATCAGGTGATCCGTCTTCTCGAGTTCGTTCTTCGCGAAGTTGGCTGAGTGGCACCGGCTGCAGGCCTTGAGCATCTTGTCCCGCTGGGCCTGGAATTCCTCCTGGGTCAGCCGTGCGACCTTGCCGGCCTTGACCACGTCGAGGCGCCCGGTCGGCTTGCCCTCCGGGTCGAGCACGCCGAGGCCCTGGAGGATGGTCACGCGGTCGGCCGCCCACTGCTTGTCCTCGGGCAACGGCAGGCGGACGGCCAGGAAGCCCCATCCGGTCATCGCCCCGTGGTCGCCGTCCTGCATGTGACAGTCCTGGCAGGTCGGGGCCGCGACACTCTCAGGCAGCGCGCCCGTCTGCCGGAGCAGGGTGCGCACGCCGTGCTTCGACGCCGAGTACATCTCCCATTGGGGGTGATCGAACCCCATGTGGCAGGTCTGGCAGGCCTGGGGTTGCCGTGCCTCCTGCTTCGAGAAGGTGTGCCGCGTGTGGCAGGCGTCGCACGACGCCACGCCGAAACCGGCCGACGTCTTTCTGATGTCGGCGTGCTCCGCCTCGGTCTTGAGGCCGACCTTGTGACAGCCGCCGCACCCCTTGAGGCCCTCCATGAGGGCCACCGGCTGGGCGTGGGCACTCGGCATGGCCTTCATGGCCACCCACGCCAAGGCGTGCTTGCCCCCCTTGAACTGCGTGACCTGCGCCTCGTGGCACGTCGCGCAGGTGTCGGGCGTCGGGATCTTCACCTTCGCCACATCCGCAGTGCCGGTGTGATCCGCACCGTGACAGGTCGAACAGTCCACGTCGTTCTGGCTGTGTCTGCTGATCTGCCAATCGGTCACAATGCCTGGGGTCACCTTCTTGTGACAGTCGACACAGGGTTGCGCCGCTGCCGGGGCGGCTAGCCCGGCCACCGCCAGGACCGCCACCGCGTACCTGTACATCTGCATGCTCTTCCCTTTCAGATGAGGTGATGAGAACGGCCCGCGGGGGCGTCGGGCTTCAGGGGGCACGTGAATCATACCGCCGTGCCACCCCGGGCGCCCATGACGGCGGTCATGCCGCCCATCGCCCAGCGCCTCCCCTGCTGCCCGGCGCCCCGCTTGCCCGGTGCCTGGCGCCTGTCCCTGGCGCCTGTGCTACTCTCTGCAGGCCAGGGAGGACTCATGGGTTCGTTCCGCCGCATCTCGGCACTCACCACCGCCATCTTCGCGGTTGCACTCGTCACCGTGCCTCCACTGGCCGCGCAGCGGGGCGGTCAGGCAGCCACGCCGACCGACCGGCTGCTCGCCACCGTCCATGGCATCTCGAGTCACGCCATCCTCGACTACGTGAAGGAGATGACCGCAGAGAAGTTCGGCGGCCGGCTCACGGGCACACCCGGCTACGACGCTTCGGCCGCATGGGCGGTCGACCTGCTCACGCGCTGGAAGTTCGAGCCGGGGGGAGATGGCGGCACCTACTACCAGCGATTTCCGAATCCCTACACGCTCGTCCTGCCGGGCGACGAGTTGACCCTGCACATCCCCGCCGGCGGCGGCGCAACGCTGAAGAAGACGTATGTCTACGAGCGGGAGTACTTCCCCGGATCCACGTCGGACTCCGGCACGCTGACGGCCGAGACGGTGTATGTGGGCTACGGCATCACGGCACCCGAACTGGGGTTCGACGAGTATGCGGGCCTGGATGTGAAGGGCAAGATCGTCGTCGTCGAACCAGAAGTCCCGGTGACGCCCGAGCCCGACCTGGCGCTCTTCAAGCGGTGGCGTCCCTACTCGTTCCACGACGACAAGGTCAGGAACGCCAAGGCACACGGCGCAGCCGGCATGATTTACGACTACCACATCGCGAACCCCAACTGCGCGTTCATCCCTGGCTTCCAGCTCACCTACGTGAGTCGGACGGTGATGGACGATCTGTTCGCCGGAACGGGCCGCACGCACGCCGAGGTGCTGCAGACGATCCGCAAGGCCCGCCGTCCCGCCTCCATGCCTCTCGGCAAGACGGTGACGATGAGGAACACGACCGAGCACCACGCGGACGGGGTGGGATCGAATGTCATCGCCGCAAGGAGGGGCTCGGATCCGGCCTTGAGCGACGAGGTGATCATGATCGGGGCCCACCTGGATCACCTGGGGTACAACCCGGAACTCATGCCGGGTGCCCACGACAACGCGTCGGGCGTCGCCGTTCTGCTGGGCGTCGCCGAGGCGCTCAACCGCTACGCCACGCCGCTCAAGCGGACCGTCGCGGTGATCCTGTTCGGCGCCGAGGAGCAGGGGGTCAAGGGCTCCGAGTACTACGTGGCACACCCGACCTTCCCGAACGCCCGGCTGAAGGCCTTCATCAACCTCGAGAGCGTGGGCCGCGGCGAGCGGATCGGCGTGGGTTCCGGGCGCGACGTCCCGGAGGTATTCGAGACCCTGGCGCGTGCCAACACGCAGTACGTACACCGGCCCCTGTCGGCCAGTTCGAACAGCTACCCGGCCAGACCCCGCCAGGACGCCGCACACTTCGTCTGGGCCGGCATTCCGACCGTGTCAATCGGAACCTCGGGGGCGCCGCCGCTCCCCTACGCGACCTACCACACCACGAAAGACCGCTGGGAGACGCTGACGCCGGAGATCATGGAGGATCTGGCGCGGATCGTCTTGCTCGCCGTCGTCGACCTGGCGGACCGGTAGGTCAGCGGAAAGAACGAGGAGCGAGTTATGATCCAGCGAAGCCATGCATCCGTCGTCCTGGCGACCTTCGTCGCGGTCGCCGCGAGTCTTGCGGCGGCCGACCAGGGCCAGCGCGAATCCCGGCCGGCGCCAGAATTGTACCGCCTCGTCCTCGTCCAGGCCGCGCCGGGCCGGCTCCTCGATCTGATCGAACTCTACCGTGCGCGCCTGCCCGTCATCGAGGCGGGTGGCGACGAGCGACCGTTCGTCGTGCGCCATTCCCAGGGCGACCATTGGGATCTGGCGGTGCTGTATCCGAGCGGCAACTGGCCCGACTATTACAGCCGCGAGCGGATCGCGAGGCGGGAGGCCGCGGGCGAGGCGTCGGGGGTGACGAACGCCGAGTTTGCGCGCCGCTTCTACTCGATGATCGCGTGGCACGAGGACATCTACCTCCAGGGGCCGCCACTCGCGGTGTTTCGCGAGCGCGTGGGCGGCGCCGGCCTCGCGCACTACGAGATGATGCAGGCACTGCCGGGCACGCGCGAGGCGCTCATCCAGGAGCGGCACATGGAGAATGCGTACAACCGCGAGCGGGGCCGGCCCGAGACGCTCGTCTTCGTCCACGACCAGGGCGCCGCGTGGGACGTCATCACGCTCGACGTGTTCAGGGACTGGAGGCACTTCGCGGAGCAGGAGACCATCCCGGCCGGCGTGTCGATGGCCGCCGCCAAGAAGGTGGGCTTCGACAGCCCGGACGCGATCGGTCCCTACATGCGAACACTCATCTCGACGCACCGCGACACGATCGGCCCGATCCTGTTCGGCGATCGGCGCTGAACAGGGGCCCGGTCCCGGAGCGGCCATCACCGACGCCAGCGGACTTCGGAGGAGCCCCGCCGCGGCCTGCAGCCGGAGGAGACAGGGGACTCCGGGATGACTCCGGGAGGACTCCGGGATGAGACCCGCTCTAGAACGGGGGTGTTCGGCAGGATCACAGATGAGCCCTGCCGCGGCCGGCG
>JBFMFH010000008.1:0-41645 GCA_040752275.1 Acidobacteriota bacterium | reverse complement strand
CGCCCGTCCGGCGCCACCCGCGAGGGATCACATCCACGTCTACTCCGGCCGCAGGCCGCGGCGGGGCCCGTCTGTGATCCTCCCCTCGCGGGTCCTGTCGCCGGACAGCCAACTGGGGACCTCCAGAACTGGCCCCCGGGTCCCTGGTCCCCGGTCTCGACGAGGATCACCAGTTCGCCTACTGTCTACTCTCTACTGGTAGAGTCGAACGTCGGCGCCGTGGTGCCGGGCGTACGCGCCCGACCCGGTTTCCGACGAGCGCTCATCGAACCGTGCATGCCGTTTTCCAGCACACGGCTCTCGGACTGGTTTCACGCCAACGCATGCGGTCGGGCGGCACGTTGCACCGCACCAAAGGAGAAGAGGCCATCGCGTGTGAAGACCTGCTCCGCCGTGAAGCGCTGTGTCCCTCGCCGGGGGAGTTTGTGCCGACGCGCCAGGAAGCCGCGTGCGCGGTGGAGGAGGAATGCGTCCACCCCCCAGTACGCCCGCGACACAGTACCATAGGAGAAGTAGTGCTGCCAGCCGGCGACGACCCGGTTGACCTGACGCACGACCTCCGGCCATGGAGCCTGATTGCCGGGGCGGAGAATGCCTCGCACACGGATGCGCAGACGGGCCATGGCCTTTCGCGACGGTTGGGCCGCGAGGTAGGTCCGACCCGTTGGCCGATGCACCGTTGGCCCGAAGGTGTAGCCGAGAAAGTCGAACGGGGTCTGCGTCGCATCGCAGACCCGCGTCTTCGTTTCGTTGACCGTCAGCTTCAACACGCGCATCCACCGGTGGGTGACTGCCAGTGCCTCAGCCGCCGTCCCCCGACACAGGATGACGAAGTCATCCGCATAGGAGACCACCTTCGTCTTCAAGCGCCGGTCCATGCCTCGTTCCTGCCACGCCCGGAGGAACCGATGCATGTACACGTTGGCCAGCAGCGGCGAGATGGCGCCGCCTTGCGGCGTGCCCATCCCGTGATGGCGCCCCCCCGTTGTTCGCCACGCTCCGTTGGCGTCCCGCTCTTCGACCGGCACCTTGAGCCAGAGGCGGAGCAGATGCAGCATGGCTCCGTCGCTGACCCGTCGCGCGACCGACTTGAGCAGGTCCGTGTGCGGAATCGTGTCGAAATACTTCGAGAGGTCGGCATCGACGACGTCCGTGTAGCCGGCGCGCAGCGCCTCGTGCACGGCCGTTACCGCTTGATGCGCGCTGCGCCGCGGTCGGTATCCATACATCGCGTCGGTGAAGTCCGCCTTGAAGATGGGCGAGAGCACGAGCGCGGCCGCGGTTTGCACGACACGGTCTCGTACCGTCGGAATCCCCAGGGGCCGTTCTCCACCGCCGGGCTTCGGGATGTAGACCCGCCGAACCGCGGCGGGCTGATACGTGCGCGTGCGCAGGTCCTCCTGGAGCCGATGTAACCAGTCTTCCAGGCCCATTGACTCGACCTGCGCGAACGTCTGCCCATCGACACCAGGCGCCCCGCCCTTCCCTTTGGCGCGGGCATACGCATGGGCCAGGATATCCGTTCGGTAGACCTTATCGTAGAGCCGGTAGAACCGGTACGTCGGCTCGGCCTTGGCCTTGACGTACAGCTTGCGTTGGAGCGTCCGGATCGCTGGTGGGGTTGTCAGGCGCATCGCCAATCTCCCTGACCCTCGACTCCTGGGCAAGCACCCAGAACCAGGACCGCTTCCCTCCACCGGCGTTCACCGGTTTCGTCAGTACTGTCGGCCCCTCCGACTCCCGTCATCGCCCGACCCGCATGGTCAGTTGCGCGTGGCTGGCGCGCACGATCACGGGTCTCCCGTGTTGCCCCGCCATCCCTCACGGCGTGCCGTCTCCACTACCCCGGTGGACAGTCCAGACTCGGGTGGTTGGGATGAGTCGGACTCTGCGGCCTTCCCCGTAGTAGAGGCGGGTCGGCGTCCACAACAGTCTTTCGGGGCCTGCTCAGAGTTCACGCGTGTTACGGCCCGTCGCGTTGCAGCTCGACGTACTCGAACCTGGTCCGGAGGCTTCAGCCGCGGCAGTTACCCCCCGCGCCCGCTCCGTAGCTACCGAGGTGTACCACCAATTCCTCGGGCAGGACTTGCACCTGCTGGATGACGACGCCTTTCACGGCGCCCTCTACCATCTACTGTCCATTGAAACTGATGCTAGAATCCCGGCATGAGCGACGCGCTTCCGCGCATTCTGTGTCCACGTTGTGGCTGCCAGATGGAGCTGAAGGACCCCGCCCCGGGAGCCGACTGGCGGCCCGATCAGTACTGGGTGTGCCCGCAGTGCGGGCGGCACTTCTGGTCGACTTACCCGGCTCCCGTCAGCAAAGACACGGAGAAGGCCGCCAGCTGAAGCCCGCGGTGACGTTCCCGGCGTATGGTCGACCCGGGTGCCGGGCGCCGGAGAGACCGGTCGACCGGGGTGGCGGCCACAAACCCCGACGATTGCTTGACTTCCGGTCGCCAAGCTCCTAAACTGGCGCCACAAGTATCCGGCGCATCGTGTCTTGTGGCTGCCACGTAGGGGGCAGTCTGTTATGGTCACGCTGGCGCCCGCGACCTGAGGCTGGAGAAGGCACCAGTCTCTCGGAGGATCAAGGTATGCCAACCGGGACCATCGCACGCCTCTTGATCGACAAGGGGTTCGGGTTCATCAGGGACGAAGGCGGGATCGAGCACTTCTTTCACCGCAGCGCCGTGCGCGGGGCGGTCTTCGAGCTGCTGCGCGAGGGCCAGCGCGTCGAGTTCACGAACGAAGAGTCGCAGAAGGGACCGCGCGCGGCTGACGTTCGGCTGATCGAAGGCTGATTGCGCCCCCGGTGAGCCGGCTCCGACGATCGAGCCGGCTTTGCCGTACGCTCCCGGCACGCTGACGGCTCAGTCTCCTCAGTATCGCCGATGCGGTGCGGCACGCTGCGGGCGTGTCGTCCGCCGGTGCCAAGCGACGGCGTCCAATCGCGCCCGGCCTGTATCAGGAACGCACCGAGCCTGGCGATCGACGTTTCGTCTCCCGACCGATGTGATTCTTGGAAGCGAACGGGGCCCGGTGGCCCTCCCGGTCTTCAAAATCGGTCGCTCCCCGCTGATCGCGGGGGGGCTGGGTTCGACTCCCAGGCGCTTCCGCCACCGCTCAAAGCGTTCGAATCGCGCGTTCCTGTTGATCCGCTGATTCCAACTCGCTACCTACAAGATGTGCCCTGTCGGCGGTCCCAACGCACAAGATCGTGGGACGCGGGTGGGGCGCCAACCCGCTTCCCCCAAGCCCATGGCTCGGAACTTGCCTTCTCTGCCCAGGCATCTGCCAAGATCTCCGCGATGGACGTCATCACCACACGCGTCATCCTGGTCGTCACCACGATCGTCGTCGTCCGGACGACGACGATCATCGTCATGCCGACCGGATGACCACCGTGGTTCGATAACGCCCGCCGACAGCGGTGGGACCGAGCCAGATGTCCCGACGCACGTTCTCAAGCCAGCCGGTCAAGCGCTGCGTCCAGTTGCTCGCACAGTGTCCGGTGGCGACTTGGTTGTTCGAGCGCGAACTTCTGCACGTTCTGCAACCGCCAGCGGATCGCGGGCAACTCCTGGAGATGGGGAATTGGAATCAACGACCAGTCCGGATCGGCCCGCACCAGGGTTCTCAGGAACTCGCGTTCCTTCATGCTGAGGGCCGACGGTAGCTCGCGGAACAAACGCTCGCGCGTTTCGAGCAACTCCGCCTTGCTGACGGGCGCGGCCGTCATTCCGACGAAGGCGCTGTCGTAGGCCAGGCTGATGTCTTTCGGCAGAGGGAACAGTACTTCATGGATGGTGCGATTGTGGCTGGCCAAGTACACCACGAAGCACTCCGTGATCCCAGGCGTGAGGCCGCCGTGGGTGAACATCTCGCCGACGTCGAACAGATCGCGCGGGTGCTGCCGGTCCATGGCCGCGACGAGCTTGCCACCGTACACCTCCTCCTCGGCGAGCAGCGGGAGTTCGAGGTCGGCCATCAGCATGTCGCTGGCCGAAGGCGTGAGATCCAGGATTCGCGTTGGATGCACGGTCCCACGGATGACGGTATTGACTTCCACCTTCACCGAAATGTCGTTGCGCTGCACGATCAGCTTCGTCTCTCCCAGATCAGCCGACGAGACAGGGTGCACCTTCAGGTCGCGTCTCCCCAATTCGTGGCTGGCGACGCGCAGCGCGTCATTGATGGCCGACAGCGCCTGTGCACGAGGAAGTCGCCGATCGAGGAACACGAGATCGAGGTCGACGGAGAGGCGTGGAACGTCTCGAAAGAACAGGTTGATCGCCGTGCCGCCCTTCAAGGCGAATTGCCCGCTTTCGAAGACCACCGGCGCAACCTCCACGAGAAGTCTGGCGGTGGCAATGTAGGTGGAGTTCATGCCTTGAGTACCAGCAGGCCTTCCTTCGAACGCCCGACCCACCGCTTCTGGCTTCCGGTCGGTAACCGTGTCGGGTCGAGCTTCGCCACCCAGGGGAGACCGAGTTCCCGGCCAAGGGTGAGGCAAAGCCGGACGGCCTTGACCTGCCGGCATCGAGTCAGCAGATCCTGCAGGACCGCGGCCCGCAGTGCTGGCGTCGATTCGAGCAGTTCTCGGGCGCCCTGCAGCGACTGCCGGACGCCGACGTCACTGAGCAGCTCGAGGACGGCACGCTCGGGCTCGGATACCATGGGGCCTTCGGCCGTTCGCTGAAGACGCGAGACGCGAAGGGGCGATTTGGGTTCCTCGTCGAACAGCCGCAGGCGGCGGTAGGTGCCCGGGAAACTGTCGGTGAACCATGTCGGGATCGAACCGGACGCCCATCCGTAGAGCTGCAGGTGAGGTTGCTGGACGACGTGGTGCCGAACACCCTGCCAGTCGAGCGCTGTCACGCCACCGACATGCACTCCTGTGAGTCGTCGCTCAAGAAGCCGCAGGCTTGCGTGCAGGTCGAGCGGCGTGTCCGGTCGAGTGAATACTCCACGGGCGAGACGCCTGAGCCACCCGGCACGCACGTAGTGGACGGCGAGATCTGGCGATATGCCCAGCGTTGCGAGGTCCCGCGATGTCACCGGGTGACCGGGCTTGAGGGACAGGTACAGGTCGTTTATTTTCCCCATTTTATATCGTAGCCAAGCTACGACTCAATTATACATAGCAAACATGACGTTTCAAGTCACGGGCTTAGTCGTAGCAACAATACGATAGAAGAGGATGTTCAAAACGACGTGTGCACGACGCCTCGGGTGTTCCGCTCGGACCCTGTCAAGCACGAAATCTGCTGGGGGCAATTTGGGGGTTCACCGCGGCAAAGGATAGAAATCTGCGGATCGGCAGGATTCGAAAACACCGTAAGTCCTTTAGAATCAGTGATCGCAGCGGGTTCGACTCCCAGGCGCTTCCGCCACTCGACTCGCAAGCGGGAACTGACGCTGGCCGGTAAGCTCGCTCGTAGCAAGCCATTCGACAGGCGCTTGCCGAACGTGTTTCCGGCCTCGACCCTCTGCCGCGCCCATGGAGAGTGGCCCTGAGCGAGCGTACGATCGCACGCGAGTCAAGGGGCATGACAGCGCCTGGCACGGAACCCTGCTTCGTCTACATCCTCCGCTGCTCCGACGCGACCTACTATGTGGGCTGCACGACAGACCTAGTGCCCTGGAACCGTGATGCCTCACACAATTCCCGGGCGGGGCATCCCGCCTGGCGGCGTTGCTCCTCCCTCACATACCGGGAGTATGTTCAGTCGTCGCGCCTTGCCAGCCGGGCGCCGCGCTCCGGGACTTCTGCAAGGCATCACGGTTCCAGGGCACTAGTCGAGCGGGAACGCGTCCATAACGAAGGACACGGTTCGGAACACTCGCACTCGGCTTCCTGTCCGCCTGGCGTACTCAGAACGGCATGAATCGTGGTCCGCTGCGCGGAAGCGGGAGTCGCAGGTCAAGAAGTGGTCGCGCGCAAATTAGGTAGAGCCCGTTTCTGACGAGGCACCTCAGCCACACTGAGAAGGGCTACAGCTCGAGTACAAGTCGGAGGCCATTCTCGACATCTTGAAGAAGCTGGCCGCGGATCCGACCGGCAGGCTCGAGCAGGAAGTCCAAGTCAACCGTGACTACCTGGGAGACGTTGGCCACTGAGTCCCTGGGCAGGCCGGTCGCCTTGGCCGGGAGCAGGACGTTCCCTGGCGCGTCCAGGAGTCGCACGTTGGTCGTCAGGACGACGACGATCACCGTCCGGAGCCGACTCCGGTTGAACGCGTCGCCTTGGACGATGAGCACCGGGCGGCGGAAACCCGGCTCTGAGCCATCGGGCTCGCCGAGGTCGGCCCACCAGACTTGGCCTCGTTCAATTACCACGACGATTCCCCGAGCGAGCGGGCCTGCACGCGACGCAGCCGCGGATCCAGGCGACTGTCCTCGGTCGCGTACACGGCGTTGAGGCGCTCCGTCGTCTTTCGACCCCGGTGCTTGACAATGAATTCGGCCAAAGCCGTGGCGTACAGACGGCTGCGGGAGACGCCCAACCTCTTGCTCAGGGTTTCGGCGGAGTCAAAGAGCTCGTTGGGAATCGACAGTGCTACTTTCATACCATGGTAATACCACAGTCGGAAGACTGGTGCAAGCCAAGCTGGCACACCAGCCGCGGCACCAGGGACCGGCTGAAGCGATCATGAGCCGGAGTGGGCAATCGCCCATGATGCGGCCGTGTAACGACTCCGCGCAGGATGACGCCAGACCGTGGGTGAAGGCGGAATCTGCCGATGGCCGGCAACGCTGTCAAGCACGAAATCTGCTGGGGCGATTCTTGGGTTCACCACGGCAAAGGAGAGAAATCCGAGGATCGGCAGGATTCGACCGCAGTCCTCTCAGGAGTGCGTCGATCCGTTCCTCGCCCGCGAAGTGCGCTCCGAAGAACAGGGCGGCACATGCCCCGATCGAGCAGCGACGGCAGAGCGTGTCGAGAGGTGATGGCGACGCCCTTCTCGACGCCGACCACGGCGGTTGTGGCCTGTCGTGACAGTGACATGCGCCGATCGACGCGCTAACCCGGTCCCCGTTCCCCGTTCCCTGACCCCTGGTCCCCGTCCTCAGACGTGCTCGCCGTGCCGCGCCCTGATCTTCTCCTCGCGCGACGTCTTGGCGATGCCGGCTAGGTCCAGGTCGTGCTGCGGGCCGGCGACCAGTGCCTCCTGGTTGAGCCGCAGCGAGTGCTCGGTCGACGCGAGGGGGACGAGGTGGTTCCCGGTGTAGATGTGGTGGCGGCCGTTCGTGTCGTACCACGAGGCCAGCGTCGCGGTCTGATGCCGCTTCTCGACAATCTGCCGCCAGCCGACGCCGGTGTTGTACGCGCAGAACGAGATCTCGCCCTCCTGGGTGCCGTACGGGATGATGCACTGCTGGGTGCGACGGAAGTCGTAGGTCCACAGGTCCTGGAACCACATGCCGGCGATGAACAGGAACAGGAACCCGTCCGACCGGCGCTGCTCGACATCGGCGCGCGTCCGGCCCTTGCCCACCTTGCCGTAGCTCCGCCCGGTCGCCCCGAAGGCCTTGTCGAACTTCTTCAGCATGTCGGTGAGCCTCAGCCGGCTTGGCGCCTTGAAGGGGTCGTAGTTGCGGAGCAGGCTCACCGCCAGGCCCAGCACCGAGAGGAAGCGCCCCCGCGCCGCGTCGTTGACGATGGCGAGGTCCTTCACCAGGTCCTGGCCGTCCAGAAAGGCGGAGACGGGCACCCGCTCGCGCGTTTCCTTGTCGATCATCACGGCCATCCCGGCGCCGCAATCCGGATGGCACCCGCAGTTGAGGTGCCCGAAGGCGGCGCTCGGCCCGTGCACCAGATCGGCCCAGTCGCCGAAGGTCGTCATCAGCGAGATCGGGAACCAGTCGCGCAGCGGCTCTCCGATCCCCGTCTGCCGCCGGATGTCGTGGGCGAGGTGCGCGGTCGTGTAGCGCTGGGCGGCTCGTCGCTCCTCGCTGATCTCCTCGTCGCGTCCGGTGAACGACACGGGCTGGAACGAGATGAAGGAGATCTTCTTGGGGTTATCCAGCGCGAACTCGACGATGCGGCCGACCTGTTCGTTGTTGACGCCGTTGATGATGGTGCTCACCAGGACGATGTCGACGCCGGCTTCGTGCAGATTCTCAATGGCCCGCATCTTGACGTCGAAGAGGTTCGCCACATGGCGATGGGCGTTGGCCGCGTTCCCGACACCGTCGAACTGCAGGTACACGAAACGGAGGCCGGCATCGGCCGCCTGCCGGCAGAACTGCGGATCCTTGGCGAATTCGATGCCGTTGGTCGCGGCCTGCACGCTGTTGAATCCCAGTTCCTTGCAGTACGCCACCGCCTTCAGGAAATGCGGCGACAGCGTCGGCTCGCCGCCCGAGAATTGGACGGACATCTGCCGGCGCGGCTTCTTGGACATGGCCCGATCGAGGATGGTCTTGACCTCCTCCCAGCTCAGTTCGTGGACGAACCCGACCTGGTTGGCGTCGGTAAAGCACGGATCGCACATCATGTTGCAGCGGTTGGTCAGGTCGATCGTCAGGACCGTGCCCCGTCCGTACCGAAGGCTGCTCAGGCCGTGGTTGTGCAGCTCATCGCCGGCATGAATCGGGATGTCGCTGCCCGGGAACAGCGCCTCCATCCGCCTGTAGAACGCCGGATCGCTCGACAGCACGTCCTCGAAGTGGCCGTGGGTCGGGCAGTCCTTGACCATCAGGATCCGGCCGTCGCGCTCGATGATCCTCGCCGGGATCTCGCCCGCATGCTCCTTGACGAAGAGGTCGGGCCCGGCCTGTCCGTCCACGACCCTCTGGCGCGCCTCGCGCGTGCACGTGGGGCAGAGCGACGTCGTGTCGCGCGGCACGCCGAGCGGCGGTGTGAACTTCTCCGTCGACTTGAGCAGCGGTCGATCCGACCAGGGTGGCGTGAATGACCGGTTCGGGGCGATGCGATATAGCGGCTGAAGGGCGTACCACAGTCCGTTGGCGGCCAGGGTGACGCCCTTCTCGACGTACTTGAAGGGAGCGGCCATGTGTCCTCCACGCCGCCTGATCGCGGGCCGGGACGCGGAGGACACCCCTCGCGCGCCCCGCCGGACCGGCGGGACCCTATCTGTGATCCTTCCCTCGCGGGTCCTGTCGCCGGACAGCCCACCGCTGCTCAGACCCACAAACATGACCACGGCTGAGGGTCTTCCGCCGCGGCGGGCGCCCGTCCGGCGCCACCCGCTCGGGAACACATCCTCGTCAACTCCGGCCGCAGGCCGCGGCGGGACCTCGCTTGGGGGCCCCATCATTCTGAAGGAGGCGCGTCAACGGGTTCTGGGATTTCCTGCGAACGGGCAACCCGGGGTCCCGAACGGGCACCAGTCTCAGATGACTGGCCAAATGAGACCATTTCGGTCGCCTCACGACAGGGACCTGGGAACGGCCCTTCGACCTTGCTCAAGGCCGCCGCGCGGTTCGACAGGCTCACCGCGGCCTGAGCTGGCCGAAGGGCGAGCCGGGTCGAGGGGCGGGGACCGGGGCCCGGAACCCAAGTGGATCACGCGGGCGACCGATCCCTGCTCTTATGCCCGGATGAGGTTCGCTCCCCAGCTCATGCCCGCGCCGAAGGCGACGGTCAGGACCAGATCGCCGGGGGCGATCCGGCCCGTGCGAACGGCCTCGTCCCACAGGAGCGGGATGGTCGCGGCGGTGGTGTTCCCGTACTTCTGGATGTTGTGCAACACCTTCGAATCGGGCAGTTCGAGCAGTCTCTGGACGTACTCGTTGATGCGCCGGTTGGCCTGGTGCATCAACACGAGCGAGAGATCGGCGGGTCGGACGGCGTTGCGCGACAGGATCCGTTCGGCGGTCTCGGCCATGCGCGTGGTCGCGAGCTTGAAGACGTAGCGGCCGTCCATTCGCGGCCACTGCTCCCCGCTGCGAAGCATGGCCTCGCTCACGTACGGGCGCCACGCCGAGCCGGCACCTGGCACGCACAGGCGATCGTAGTCGGCCCCATCGCTCCCGATGAGGTGGTCGACCACGCCGCGATCCTCTCCCTCGTACGCGGCAACGACGATGGCCGCGGCGCCGTCGCCGAAGAGCACGGCAAGGTGGCGCACGCTCGTCGTGAAGTCCCACTCCTCCTGGGGCATCGGCACGTCGGTCCGCCCGTCCAGGCGGGCCCAGCTCGCCTCGCCGAACGGCATGAACATCGTATGGACCTCGGCGCCTACGAGCAGCACCGTCCTCGCCAGGCCGGACCGGATGTGGGCATCGGCCAGTTGCAGGCCATAGACGAACCCCGAGCACTGCTGCCGGATGTCGAAACACGGGATGTGCCGCAGGCCGAGTGCGGTCTGCAGGAGGCCTCCGTTGCCCGGCATGTAGTGATCCGGCGTCATCGTGGCGTAGACGACCATGTCGACGTCGCCGGCGGTCACGCCCGCGGCCTCCATGGCCTGGCGCGCGGCCGGCACGGACAGATCCAGCGTCGTGGTGCCCGGCTCGACGAAGTAGCGGGTCTCGACGCCGGTCCGCTCGCGGATCCACGCATCGCTGGTCTCCATGACGCTGGCCAGCATGTCGTTCGTGATGCACCGTGACGGGACGTTCGAGCCGCTGCCGGCGATGATCGATCGGGTCACGGTAGGGATCCTCAGGTAGATCTCAGGCGGCGGCCGTGTGGAACATCCCTCACGATACCGGATTCACCCGAGGCGCGTCCATCGGGAACCGGCGTGCGGCGGTGCGCCGTGGCAGGGCGTCGCGGGCGCGCTTATGACGAATGCGACGAAGCGCCGGGCGCGATTGGGAGTAGAATGCCTCCCTCACGCGGGGGTCCTGCATGCTGTGGTGGCACTGGGCGGTCCTGGGGTTGTTCCTCGCCGGGCTCGAGATCCTCACACCCGGCGGCTTCATCATCATCTTCTTCGGTCTGGCTGCTCTCGTCGTGATTCTCGTGCCGTTCGTCGACGTGATCCGCTACAAACGCACCCTGAAGGAGCAGGCCGTCGACATTCCCGCCCAGGTGTGCATCACCCGCGATAACGTGCAGGTGGGCGTCGACGGCGTGCTCTATCTGAAGGTGCTGAATCCGGAACGGGCCTCGTACGGCATCGCCGACTAGGGGATCGGGGACCGGGGACCTGTATCAACTCCGCACACGGGAGTTCCGGCCCCGGGCCTACTTGAGCTTGTCGAGCAGTGCCCGGGCCTGGGCGGCGAAGTCGGGGTGGCGGATTGCGCGTTCGGCCATCGGGCGGCACTTCTCGGTGTCGCCCGCGTTGATGTACGCGACGGCGGCGTTGTAGGCCGAGCGAGCCTGCTGAGATTGCAGGAGCGTGATGTCGCGTTCCTTGGCCGCCACGAGACGGGCCTTGCGCTCGCCGCCCAGCTCGGACCGCCGGATCTCCTCGATGCGTGTTTGCAGCGCATCCTCGTCCATCGTGTAGCACGACACCGCCGTCTCGAAGAGCGGCCCCGCTTCGGGCCACTTCCGCCGCGCGACGAGGGTGCTGGCCAGGTAGTAGCCGACGTCGCAGTCGCGCGCGCCTCTGCCCGCAAGGTGCTCGGCCGCCGCGCGGAACTCGCGCTCGGCGCGATCGAGGTCGGTCTTCACCAGGGCGACCAGGCCGGTGAGCTTGTCCACCTGAGGATCCATCGGCAGCCGCAGCCGCGCCTCGGCCGCGTCGGCGTCCGCGGCGTCGAACTCGCGAAGCCGGTACCGGTTCCACGCGCGCCAGTAGAACGCCTCGCCCTGATACCACGTGCCAAGACGGACCATCTCGTCGAGCACGGGAATCGCGTCGAGGTGCCGGCCGGTGTAGCCGAGCGCGATCGCCTTGCCGAGCAGGCCTTCCCGATGCCCGGGCACGGCGGCGACGACCGCGCTGAACGCCTGCAGGGCGAGTTCGAAGTCCTCCATGGCCTGGTACACCTGGCCGAGGGCCAGTCGGGCCGCCACCAGGTTGGGGATTCCGTCGAGTGCCGTCGTCAGCCGCCGCTCGGCCGTCACCAGGCGGCCCTCGCGCAGGGCGAGTTCACCGGTGAAGAGATGGGCCTCGATGAAGCGGGGTTGATCGTCGACGAGCGCGGTCAGACGGTCCGGCTCGATGCCGTCGCACGTCGCATCCCGGAAGATCAGCAGGGCCGGACTCTTGTCGGTCACGGACGTGCGCTCGAGCGTCCAGTCGCGCAGTCGGTAGCGGTTGGTGCAGTCGAAGGCCAGCAACAGGTACCGAGCCGCGAGATCGTCATCCGGCGCGGCCTGCAAGCGCTCGCGCCATGCCCGGCCCTGCAGCCCGGCACGGCGCCGCAGTGGGAACTGCTCGTCGACGAACTCCCGGGAGACGCCCGTGGTCTTCCACGGAAGCGACTCGGCCATCGACAACCGGGCGGTGGTCTCGTACGGCGCCGGCAGGCCCGCTGCGAGTCCGCGGGCCCGGTCCAGCGCCGTACCGCTTCCCAGGCCCAGTTCGCGCTCCCGCGCCGCGAGCAGCAAGGTCGTCTCGAAGGCACCCAGCTGTGCCCTTGCGGTGGCCTCGGACCGCTGCGCCAGCCGTTCGTAGATCGACAGCGCCTCCTGGAGGCACACGTAGCAGCCTTGTCGAACGAGGATGTCAGCCCGCCCGAGGTCGGCCGTCGCGGCCATGAAGGCCGTCGGATCCACCCGCACCCGGTGCGACGCGCACCCGGCCAGGACCGCGAACAGCAGGGCGAGGGAGGTTCCCTTCACGCTCTCTGATTAGACACCGGGTCATCCGCCCCGTCGCCGGCCATCCTCCGGCGCGCCCGGCAGGCCTTCGTCCACGTCTGTCGCCTATAATCCCGCCCCATGGCCCACCTCACCGCCCGCTCCTCCTACGCCCTGCTCGTCGCGCGGCTGAACCAGTTTCCCCAGGGCGCGCCTCCCTCGGACCTGCTGTACCGCATCCTGGCGATGCTCTTCACGCCGCAAGAGGCCGAACTGGTGGCACAGCTGCCCATCCGCCCCTTCACCGTCGCTCGGGCGGCTGAGTCGTGGAAGGTGACAGCGGCCGAGGCACGGACCACCCTCGATGCCCTCGCGTCGAAGGCTCTGCTGCTGGATCTCGAGCACCGGGGGGAGCAGACCTATGTGCTGCCGCCGCCCATGGCCGGGTTCTTCGAGTTCTCGCTGATGCGCGTCCGGACGGACATCGACCAGCGGAGGCTGTCGCAGCTCTTCTACGAGTACCTGACGGTTGAAGAGGACTTCATCAAGGCCCTGTTCACCCAAGGGGACACGCAGCTGGGGCGGACGTTCGTCCACGAACCCGTGCTCACGAGCGAGCAGGCGCTGCACGTGCTCGACTACGAGCGCGCGAGCTGGGTCGTCGAGTCGGCCACCGATCGCGGCATCGGCTTGTGCTACTGCCGCCACAAGATGGCCCACCTGGACCGGGCGTGCTCGGCCCCGCTCGGCATCTGCATGACTTTCGGCGGCACGGCGACGGCGTTGATCAAGCACGGGGTCCTTCGCCGCGTCGACCGGGCGGAATGCCTCGATCTCCTGCAGCAGGCGCGGGATCTGAAGCTCGTGCAGTTCGGCGAGAACGCCCAACGGCACGTTGCGTTCATCTGCAACTGCTGCGGGTGCTGTTGCGAGGCGATGATTGCCGCTCAGCGGTTCGGCACCCTCAGGCCGATTCACACGACGAATTTTCTGCCCGCCGTCGACCAACGCACCTGCACGGGCTGCGGGCTGTGTGTCAACGCGTGCCCGGTCGGCTCGATGTCACTCGTGTCCGCCCAGGACCCGCATCACCCGAAGAGGCGCCGAGCCGTGCTCGACGAGGCCACGTGCCTGGGATGCGGCGTGTGCGTCGCGGCCTGCCGCAAGGGACAGCTGCGTCTCGTCGAACGTCGCGAGCGCGTCATCACGCCCGTGGACTCCACGCACCGAGTCGTGCTGATGGCCATCGAACGCGGGAAGCTCCAGAACCTGATCGCCGACAATCACGCACTCGCCAGCCACCGGGCGATGGCCGCGATCCTCGGTGTCGTCCTGAAGCTGCCGCCCGCCAAGCAGGCCCTCGCCAACAGCCAGCTCCGATCGCGGTTCGTCGAGACGCTGCTGAGGCGTGCACACTGATCCGCCGACAGCAGTTCTGATTCGTTGGTCCGGAGGTCCGGCTCGAGCAGTCAGGAGCCCTGGCGCCTGTGCGCCCGCAGGGCGTCTTCGAGCGCAGGAAGAATGGACAGGTCCTTGGGCCGCCCAGTTGCCCTCTTGCTGACGATAATCCGCTCGAGCGGCAAGACCCGCACCTCGATCTGACCGAGCGGTACGCTGATGGCTCGAGCGGCTTCCACATCGAAGGAGCCGAGCCCGTGCATGTGCACCACCACGTCGAAGAGCTCGGTGCCGGCTCCGGCGAGCAGAGGAGGCGTGGAAGCCGCCGGGGGAATGTAGGACGCACCCGCACGCCGGAGCGCATTCGAGAATCTTGGATCCATGAGGTCACGAAACCAGAGGTCAACGTCCTGCGTCACTGCCGGTGCCCCCTGGAGCGCTGCAGCGGCCAGGCCGACGATGAGGAAGTCCACGCCTTCAGCAACCAACGCATCGAGAAAGGCGATCTCTCTATCGCTGAAGGGTGGTGGTGCGTCCACGGATGAGACTCCGGTTCAGTCTGTCGAGTGGAGAATCTTCGAGCAGGATGAGCGTGTGCCAGATGTTCTCGAAGGACGCGTCGGGTTCGGCGTCACAGATGGCGCGGGCCCGCTCCACACGGGCACGGGCCCGCTCCAGTGCGTCCGCCGTCGTCGGTTCAGGGGCTTTCGCAGGAACGACCATGTCGTCGCCTCGCGCCGATTATGGCACACGCCCGCCCTGAATGCCGCCCAGCGCCTCGAGCAGCGCCCGTGTTCGGCAACCACCAGCGCCCGATGGTCAGAACTGGTCCCCGGTCCCCGGTCCCTGTTATTCGTGTATCTCCACTACATCCCCCTCCCCGAGCACGTGTTCCTTCATCACGGCCTGACCCTCGAAGGCGCTGTGTCCCCACACCCGCGCGAAGGTCATCGACCCGGCGAGTTCGTTGTGGATGCGCGAGGCCAGGTCGGCGACATTCGAACCCCGGGGCAAGGTGAACGGCTTGTTCCGATCGGGCGGCTTGCCGGGCTGCTTGGTGTAGATGCGAATGATGTCGAAGGCCTCGAAGGTCAGGGCGCGCAGCTCGTCCAGGCCGCGCCCGTCGACGGCGGACACCGGAACGATGCGCCAGCGCCTCTCGAGCAGCTCTTCGAGTGCCGCGACTTCGCCGGCCACTCCGGGCCGATCCAGCCCCGTGGCGACGATCATCGCTTTCTTCTGCACGGCCGCGCGGTCGTAGCGCGGCGGCACGCTCGCGGGATGCAGGCCGATGTTCTTCGCGTCCAGCAGGCGCACGGACTCGTCGTAGCCTTCGAGCGCGCAGGCACCATCGAGCACCAGCCAGATGAGATCCGCGTAGCGGATGAGATCGAACACCCAGGGCTCGACGTGCTGCTCCGAGAGCGGGGGCATGTCGATCAGCTGGAAGGCAATGTCCTCGAAGGGCATCATGCCGGGCACAGGCTCGCGGGTCGTGAACGGGTAGTCGCCCACGGCAGGCGCGGCGTGCGTCAACGCCCGAACCAGTGACGACTTGCCGGAGTTCGGGGGTCCGGCCAGCCCGATCTGGCCGGCTCCCTCACGGGGGATGACGTAGCTGAAGCCGCCCTTCCCCGCCTTCTTGCCGCACTCCCTGCGCAGCTTCGCCAGGCGGGACTTGAGGTCCGCCTGCATGTGATCGGTGCCCTTGTGTTTCGGGATGACCCGGAGCATCTCTTCGAGCGCGGACACCCTTTCGTCTGGCGTCCTTGCGCTCCTGAACCGCTGCTCGGCACGGTGATACTCGGGCGACAGGTTCGCGGGCATGCTCGGGACGAGAACAGAATACAGAAGACAGAAGACGGAAGACAGAAGCAAGGCGGGATCCGGGATTCGGGATCCGGGATTCGGGATTCGGGGACGGGATTCGGGGACGGGATTCGGGGGGATTTGGGGTGACGCGTTTGTCTCCAGGCACATCCAGGTGCCAGAATGGGCCGCCACAAGGAGGCCTCGTGAACCACCGCCGCTCTCCCGCCCGCGTTCCCGTGATGATCGGGCTCGGTCTGGCGCTGTCGCTGCCGGCCATTGACGGACGAGCGCCAACGCAATCGTCTCCGGGCGCGGCGTGGGCGCCGGCGACCAGCCGGCTGATGACGCGCTTCGGCAGGAGCGTGTCACCGTCGAATGCCTGGCCCGAGTACCCGAGGCCGCAACTGGTCCGTCCCGACTGGCAAAACCTGAACGGACTGTGGGAGTACGCCGTGCGCCCGCGCGCGGCTGCAGAGCCGGGTGGCGGGTTCGATGGGCACATCCTCGTGCCCTACCCGATTGAGTCGGCTCTCTCGGGCGTTGGGCAGAGGATCACGCAGGACCAGCGCCTCTGGTACCGCCGAACCTTCGACGTCCCGCCCGCCTGGAAGGGTCGCCGTATCTGGCTTCGGTTCGGAGCGGTGGACTGGGAGGCCTCCGTCTGGGTCAACGGGCAGCACGTTGGCACGCACACGGGCGGTTACGATCCGTTTGCGTGGGACATCACATCGGCGCTGAAGCCCGCCGGCAAGCAGACGCTCGTCCTCGGCGTCTGGGATCCGTCAGACCAGGGCGACCAGCCCCGCGGGAAGCAGGTGGCGAATCCCCGCGGCATCTGGTACACGCCGTCGACGGGCATCTGGCAGACCGTCTGGCTCGAGCCGCTTCCGGACGTTGCCATCAGCCGTCTCAGGATGGTGCCAGACGCCGACACGGGAACCCTCGCCGTCGAGGCCGTCCTCACCCGACCCTCGTCCGGCTACACCCTGCACGTCGCCGCCTCCGCCGAGCGGGAAGTGGTCGCCACCGCGGAGGGCCCGGCGGCCGGTCCTGTGACCGTCACGGTACCCCGCCCGCGGCTCTGGTCGCCGGCCCACCCTTTCCTGTACAACCTCGTCATCTCGCTGCTCAAGGGCGACACGCGCGTCGATGAGGTCCGGAGCTACGCCGGTCTGCGGAAGATCTCGCTCGGGACCCTGGACAACGGCGCGGCGCGCCTGCTGCTCAACAACGAACCGCTGTTCCAGTACGGCTTCCTCGACCAGGGCTTCTGGCCCGACGGTCTGCACACGCCGCCGAGCGACGACGCCATCCGGTTCGAGATCGCGGCAACCCGCGGCCTCGGCATGAACCTCGCCCGCAAGCACATCAAGGTCGAGCCGGATCGCTGGTACTACTGGGCGGACAGGCTGGGCCTGCTCGTCTGGCAGGACATGCCGAGCGGGAGGAACTCGACGCCCGAGGCCCGAGCCAACTTCGCCGATGAGTGGCGTCGCATCATCGAGGCGCGCTACAACCACCCGTCGATCGTCCTGTGGGTGCCGTTCAACGAGGGCTGGGGCCAACCTGACGCGGCGGGGACGCGGGAGATTGCCGACATGACGGCGAAGCTCGATCCGACCCGCCTTGTCATCAACGCCTCGGGATGGAGGGACTCGGGGGCCGGACACGTATCCGATATCCATCGCTATCCGGGTCCGGCGATGCCGGCACTCGAGAAGGGCCGTGCGGCGGTGCTCGGGGAGTTCGGCGGCCTCGGCCTGCCGACGCCGGGGCACACGTGGCAGGACGAGAAGAACTGGGGGTATGTCAGCTACACGGATGCCCCCGCGTTCGAGCAGGCCTACCGGGAGAAGATCGGCCAGCTCCGCCTGCTCGTGGCCCGCGGGCTCAGTGCCGCCATCTACACCCAGACGACGGACGTCGAAATCGAGGTCAACGGGCTGATGACCTACGACCGCGAGATCGTCAAGATCGCGCCGGCGAAGCTGCAGGAGATCCACGCGACGCTCTATGACGCCCTGCCGTCGGTCGTTCAACTGCTCCCTCTGTCCGACCTGCAGCCCAGGACGTGGCGCTTCACGACTGACGTGCCACCGGACACCTGGATGTCGCCCGACTTCGACGATGGGGCGTGGCAGACGGGGCTGGCGCCGTTCGGCGCCGGCTCGACCGAGGGCGTTCCCCGGCGCACGTCATGGACGACGCCGTCCATCTGGCTCCGGCAATCGTTCGTGTCCGAGAGCGGAAGCGCCGATGGCCTTCATCTCGTGATCGCGCACGATGAGGACGCGACCATCTACCTCAACGGCGTCGAAGCCGCCTCGATGAGCGGCTACACAACGGGGTACGTCATCGTGCCGGTGAGGTCCGAGGCCGCCCGGGCCATCCGGAAGGGGGTCAACGTCGTGGCGGTCACGTGCCGGCAGACAAAGGGCGGGCAGGTGATTGACGCGGGGTTGGTCGAGATTCGCCCTTCGACTCGCTAGGCTCGCTCAGCACAGATCCTTCGACTCGCTCCGCTATAATCGTCGCGTGTCGTCACCGAGAAAGGCCGTCCGTCGTCACCTCATCTCACCACGCGCGCGCCGGGGCACGCCGGCGGCGATCTCGCCCGGCCCCGGCAGTCTCGCCGACCGGATCGCCGGTCTACTCGAGAGTCACCCCGACCGGCCCTCCTGGGACGAGTACTTCATGGCGACCGCGCTGCTGATCGCCTCCCGCTCGGCGTGCGGGCGGCAGCACGTCGGCTGCATCCTCGTCTCGGGCGGCGAGCACAGCCACCGCATCGTGGCCGCCGGCTACAACGGCTATCTTCCGGGCACGCCCCACCGGTCGCGCATCCGCAACGGACACGAACAGGCCACGGTTCATGCCGAACAGAACGCGATTGCCGATGCGGCGAGACGCGGGGTCAGTGTCGCCGGCTCAACGGCGTACGTATCGCACTTCCCGTGCATCCACTGCGCGAAGGTCCTCGCCGCGGCGGGTATCCGGACGGTCAAGTACCACTTCGACTACAGGAACGACCCGCTCGTCGCAGAACTGCTCGGCGAGGCCGGGGTGATGGTCACGAGACTCTGATCGCGCTCCCGAATCCCCAATCCCCCTACTTCACAATCTCGAACGGGATGGCCGGCAGCGTACCGAGCGGAATGCGCTGCCGGTTGGGGTTGGCCGGTCGGTTCGCCTGCGGAACCCGCTCGCCCGACACAACCACGATCAGGTTGCCCCGCAGCCCGGCCTTGGCCTTCGCGGGGTCGGCGTGAATCGTGAACTCCGCGCCGTCCGGCCGAAGGTCGACGTCGCCGATGCCGATTCCCTCGGGCGGATCGCTCAGCTCGACTCTGATGTTCTCGAAGTTCCGGTACCCGGGCGGCAAGGTGACCCGCACGCGGCTGCTCCGACCGGGCCCGAGGGACACGGGCATGCCACTGAGGACGCGGATCGGCATCCTCGCCCCGCCGCGCCCCGTGGTGAACACGCGCAGACTGTCTGCCGGGACGAGATGCGTGTAGGCGAACGCTTGCATCATCTCCTCGGTCGGCTTGGCCCGCCGCGTGATGGTCCGGCCCTCGATGGCAGCGGTCCCCCTGATGCCAATCGGGACGCTTCCCGCCTGGGGAGCCGGCAGGCGCGGAGGCGCGCTGAGCGTCAGGCGCACGCGGTCCTGCCCGGCGGGGAGCATGGCGCCGCTCAGGCTGTACCCCGGCGGGGCGTCCGCCAGCGACAGCGCGATGTCGCCGGCAAAGCCGTCCCTCCGGACGGCCACGACCGTCAGCGGCACCGACGTGCCGGCCGGCACGTTCAGGCTGGAGGGTGCCACCATCAGGTCGAAATCGGGCTGCGGCCTGCTGATGCGCAATCGGTACGCGTATTCGGAGCCGCCCTTCTGCTGGCGTTCGCTGATCCGAACCCGGTAGGTGCCGGCCGCAGGCAGCACCGCGGTCAGCGACGAGTCCGCGTGGTGCGTCACCAACCCCGCGCCCTTGTCCTCGACATCGTCGCTGAACGCGACGCGCGTTCCAGCCGGACCCGTCAACTCGAGGACCGAGTCGAGCGGAGACCCGAGGCGCCTGGCCTGCACGTCGGCGACGATGGTGTCCCCGGCCTTCGCGGGGAAGGTGAACTCGTCCCAGTCGCCAGGCCTGTCGACACGGCCGTTCACGATGATTGGGAGCGTGACGGACTGACGGCGCTCGGCGGCCGGTCCCATCTCGACCTCGAGCACCTCCGGCAGGGTGTTCACGGCGAAGGCGACGCGGTTGCTCTCGACGCGTCCGGCACGGACGGAGACCGGATACACACCGGGCACGGCCCGCTTGGTGTCGACCGCGAGCCGATCGATCGGGAGGTTCCACCCCGTGACGGCGACCGTTGGTGAGGCGCCTGCCGGGCCGCCGAGCGGGTAGATGCCGGTGACGTACGGCAGTTCGCCGATGGACACGCGGTACACGAAGTCCTCGCGGCCGCGATAGATCGCGTCACGGACTTCGAGGGTGAACTCGCCATCGGCCGGCACGCGATAGTGCAGGACAGGGTCGGGCTGAAGGCGGAAGTCGTCGCAGTAGGCAACCTCCCGTCCTCCGGCGTCGTAGAGCGCCAGCGTGGCCTGGAACCAGCCTGGCACGGCATCCGCCAGATACGGCATCAGGTTCCTGGCGCTGACCACGGCGACCAGGTCCTGCCCGGCCGTCGCCTGGAACCGGTACCGATCGACGTCGCCGGGCTGATACTGCCCGGCCTGCGCCAGAGGCCGGGGCGGAGCGCCCTCGCCAGGAACCAGCCGGCCGTTCACCGTCACCGGCAAGGTGACGACTGGCGGCAGGACTGCGGGCCGCTGAAGGGCGGCTGGCTGGCCGGGCCGCTGAGGAGCGCCGGACGGACTGGGCCGCACGACGGGCTCGTCGAACTCCGGGAGCTGACCGACGATGAAGATCAGGGGGTTCGTGAGGCCCTGCGGCGTCTGAAGGCGCAGGTGCCTGGGGCCCGGCTCCGCATCGGCGGCGATGGTCACCTCGAGCGTGACATACTCGGCAATGGTGGGGTTGCGATTGCGCTGAATCGAGTCGCCAATCCGCTGGCGGATCTCGCGCAGCTCGGCCCGGGCTTCGGGTGTGGTCTCCTTCTGGAGCGCCTCGGCCTTCTCGCGCAGGTCGTTGATCTCGCGCTGGTTCAAGGGCCGGTCTCGGTCCACGACAGCCGACTCGAGGCCCGCGCCCGAGGCCATTGCCCCGACGGCAGTCACGATCGAACGCCCGCCCACGACAACGCGGACAGTGGTGCCCTGCTGGCCGCCAGCCGGGTACACGAACGCCACCCGCGGTGCCAGGGGTTGCTGCTGCGCAAGAGCCACCGTCGCCACGCCCGCGATGGCCGCCACCACGGCCGCTACGGTCCCAGTAAGGTGCTTCATGATGCCAGTCCCCGAACCAGGTCCCTCCCGAATCCCGAATCCCGAATCCCGAATCCCGAATCCCGGCTCTACATGATCTCCCCCAGCCTTCCCCCGAGCGCCCCGCGCTCCGTGGCGGGCGCGACCAGCCTGATGTCGGCACCCTCGGGGTTCGGCAGCTTCGCGTCAAGGTCGAACCCGAGCAGCTCGTAGATGCTTGCGATCACATCACCGGGGTCGACCGGGCGGTCGCGAACCTGCTCTCCTCGGGCGTCCGACGCGCCGACGACGCGGCCGCCCTTGAACCCGCCGCCGGCGACGACCGCCGAGAAGACCGAACCCCAGTGACCGCGGCCGCCGTTCCATGGCGGCTCCCACTGTACCCTCGGCGTTCGACCGAACTCGCCGCTCCACCAGACGATGGTGGTGTCGAGCAGGCCGCGGTCGGAGAGGTCCTGCAGCAACGTGGCCATGCCACGGTCCATCTGGGGCAGCCGCTGGCGCATCGCCTGGAAGTGCAGCTTGTGCGTGTCCCAGCCGTTGTAGTTGATCGTGATGTAGGGCGCGCCGCGCTCGACGAGGCGGCGCGCCGCCAGGCACGATTGCCCGAACGTGTTCCGCCCGTACCGCTCGCGTGTCTCGTCGCTCTCCTGGGAGAGGTCGAAGACCTTGCCGGATTCTCCGAGGATGAGGTCGTACGCCTGATCCTCGGTTGCCACCACCGCGTCGAGTACCTGGTTGCCCTTCATCGCGCGCGCCAGGGTATTCAGCTCCTGGAGCAACCCGCGCCGATCACGTTGTCGCTGCTCCGACACACCAGGGGAGACGACTCCCTGCACGACGAACGGCGACTGGTTCGGGTCTCCGCCGGTGGCAAACGGGGCGTAGCGCGGCCCGAGGAACCCGACCTCCGAGAACCGCCCCTGGAGCTGGGTGAGCACGATGTAGGGCGGAATCAGGCCACTGTAACCGGCGCCGTAGCCCTTGAACAGTGACACGACGGCCCCGGCGCCCGGGTAGACGAGCCGGCTGCCGGGTTTGCGACCGGTTTGGACCGCATAGGCTGCCGTTTCGTGGGCGTTGATGCCGTGCGTCAGACTCCGGATGATCGAGTACTTGCCAGCCTGCGCCGCCAGCATGGGCAGCAGTTCACCGACCTGGATGCCGTCGACGGTGGTCGGGATCGCCTTCCCGAGCGGTCCGTTGTAGTCGTACCCCGCATCGGGCTTGGGGTCGAACGTATCGATGTGGCTCGGTCCGCCCCACATCCAGATCTGAATGACCGCCTTTGCCCGCGGGGCCGCTGGAGCGGGCCAGGCGCGCGCAGTCCTCTGTCCGGCCAGCCACCATCCCGCGGCGCCGGCCAGCCCGCTCCGGACGGCGGCCCGTCGTGTCATCTGCATGCGTCTCCCCCAGTCATCCGCGTCGCCTGTTGCCCGCCCGAGAGCCTGCTCAATGCCGGTACCTGAACTCCACGGTGTTGATGAGCGCCCACACCAGGTCCTGCACGAGCGCCCGCCTGTTCGGCTCCGTGGCCTGCGTGTACTGCTGCACCGCGGCCATCTCGGCCTCGGTCGGGTGCCTCGAGAGGATGGTCAGGTACAGCAGGTCGAGCAGTGCCCTCCCGTCCCCGCCTCGCTGCAGCAGCGCCTGGACTGCCGGTCCCTGCTGGATCTTGCGCTGCACCTCGGCCGAGTTCAGCAAGTAGAGCCGCTGGGACGCGCTGGGGCGGTCGGAGCGTTCCGACGCCAGTCCCGTGTCCCGCGACGGGCGCCCGAAGGTCTCGAGAAACGCGCTCGTGATGCTGCCGTCGGCCAGGGCCGTGCTGCGCACGCCCGGCGGCACGAAGGTGAACGGCTCGGGAATCGGGCTGGAGTACTGTTCCGTGCCGCCGGTGATCTGGTTCAGCGCATCGATCAGCACCTCGGCATCCAGCGGACGGACGATGGCATGGGCGAAGTTGGCCTCCGACACGCCGCCCGCGCCTGCCGGCACCGGTGAGAGCTGGTAGGTCGTCGAGTTGAGAATCATCCGCATCAGCGCCTTCATGTCGTAGCGGCTCTCGACGAACGCCCGTCCGAGCTCAGCCAGCAGCTCCGGACTGGACGGCGGGTTGTCCGCCCTGAAGTCATCGGGTTCGTGGACGACTCCCCGGCCCATGAGCCAGTACCACACGCGGTTCGCCGCCGCGCGTGCGAACCACGGATTCCCGGGTCGGACGAGCCAGTCGGCAAAGACGACGCGCGGATCCCGATCGGGCGCGAGCGACGTTGCCGTTCCGTCCGGGAACCGTCCGGAGCGCGGCGATCCTGGGGCCGCGCCGGGCAGCGGCCGCTCGGGGTCGAAGAAGACGATCTCCTCCTTCCATTCGCCCGTGGCCTTGTATCCGACGCGCGAGAAGAACACCGAGAGATCCGCCAGACGCTCGGCTGGCCAGGACTCGACTCTGGATCCCATGAAGGTGAGGGCCACGGCCGCAGCCAGCGACTGCGGGTCGCGGGCCTGGACTGCCCGGTAGAAGTTGACCGGCGGCTCGCGGAAGTTGCTGCCGCTCGAGGTCAGCAGCGCCCGCGCGAACTCGTCGAAGGGCAGGTTGTCGCGGAGACTCGCGCGAATCCAGCGATGGTAGGCCTGCACCGCATTCGGCCACAGGTTGATGGGAAACTCGGACTTCACTCGCAGGGTGTCCGCCCATTTCATCGCCCAGTAGTCGGCGAACTCGGGCCGCTCGAGCAGTCGATCCACGAGCGCCCGCCGCTTGGCGGGATCCCGATCCTCCAGGAAGCTCCTGGCTTCGTCCGCCGTTGGCAGCGTGCCGATGACATCCAGGAACGCGCGCCGGATGAAGACCGCGTCCGAACACAGGGAGGAGGGCCGCAGTCCCAGCGCACTCAGCCTGGCGAACACGATCTCGTCGAGGGAATTCGCAGGGGATGGGACCGCCCGCGACGCGAACGGGTCCTGGATCTGCCCCGTCGCGGCGGGACCGCACACACAGGCTCCGGCGAAGACTGCCGCCAGCATCACTCGTCTCATGACGCGACCGCCTGGAAGGGCCGGGCCGGGCATGCGGCCCCGGCGAGCGACCGGCCGATTGCCGCCGCCACCGCGGCCATGTGTCGGACCGCGGCGGCGTAGAGGTCCGGCGTCAGTGCCTGCGCACCGTCGCTCAGGGCGCTTTGCGGGTCCGGGTGGACTTCGATCATCACGCCGTCGGCGCCCGCGGCGATGGCGGCCGCCGCAATGTCTGCGACCATCCAGGCGCGCCCGACGCCGTGACTGGGATCCGCGATGACGGGCAGGTGCGTGTGGCGCTTCAGCATCGGAATCGCGTTGATGTCGAACGTGTAGCGGGTCGAGGGCTCGAAGGTCCGGATGCCGCGCTCGCACAGGATGACGCGCTCGTTTCCGGCGAGCATCACGTACTCGGCCGCCGCGAGGTACTCGGCCAGCGTGGCGCTCATACCGCGCTTGAGCAGCACGGGCTTGCCCGATCGTCCCGCCTCTTCGAGCAGCGCCACGTTCTGCATGTTGCGCGACCCGATCTGGAGGATGTCGGCCACCGCCATCACTCGCTCGATGTGACGCGTGTCGAGCACCTCGGTCACGACCGGCAGGCCCGTGTCGGCTCGCGCCCGGGCGAGCAGGACCAGCCCCTCGTCTCTCAGGCCCTGGAAGCTGTAGGGCGACGTCCGCGGCTTGAAGGCCCCGCCCCGCAGCACCGTGGCGCCGGCGGCCCTCACCGCGCGCGCCGTCGCGAGCAGTTGCGCTTCGCTCTCGATTGCGCAGGGACCGGCCACGAGAACGATGGCCGGGCCGCCAAACTCCACCTCGCGCACACGCACGACGGTGCCGGCCGGCCGGTGCGATCGCGGCGCCAACCGGAGGCGGCCACCGAGGGGAGAATCGGACGCGGCGGGCGGTGCCATGTGCGCTCCAGGCCGGTGTGTCAGCGGGCCTCTCCCAGCCGAAGGCGTGGAAAGACGGCGATGGCTTCGATCTCCACCAGCAGATCCTCGCGGCACAGTCGCGCCTGGATGCCGGTGCTGGCCGGCAGCGGGTCCAGTCCCAGCCAGGTGAAGAACGCCGTTCGGATTTCGTTGAAGTCCCGGTAGTCGCGCTCGATGTCGCGCAGATAACACGTCGTCCTGACGACGTCGTGCCAGCCCGCCGCTTCGGCAGACAGCAGGGCGGTGATGTTCCGGTAGGTGCGCCACAACTGCGCGCGGAAATCGCCCGGGTACCGTGTGGCGCCGTGTTCGTCGATGCTGGCGGTCCCCGAAATCAGCAGCATGGTCGAATCGGCGGGATCGAATCTGATCCCACGGGCGAACGACGACGGCCTCGGGTAGCGATGGGCTTCGTTCAGCACGCCGGGCGCCCGAATGGCAGACCGCCGGGTCAGGGAGGTGTCGAATCCGTTGTCCGGCGGCCGCGGGGAAGGAAGCACGTGGCCGTCGGGCGCCACGAGGCCGAGAGCCACCATTTCGTCATGTTCACCCGGGGACGGCGGCTTCGTCAGGCCGAGGAGGGTCGTGGCGGCTTCCAGGGTCGTTGGCATGCGGGTCTCTCGATCCGGTGGGGTGGAATCCCCCCTCAGCAATTTAGACCGGCGGCCGCCTCCGGAGGTAACAGATGAGGTAGAATGCGCGCGCCCTGCCGGCTGGCAGGCTCGTCGATGCCCAGGACCTGTGTTCGAGCCGTCGTCCTGCTGGTCCCGCTGTTGTGTCACGCGACTGCCCTTCGCGCGCAGGACTCCGGCCGCGTCGCGGGACGGGTGACGGACCCGACCGGGCTGGCGCTTCCGGGCGTCACCATCACCGCCAGCGGACCCGGCCAGGCGGCATCGGCGAGATCGGACGCCGACGGCAGGTATGTCCTGACGCTCGCGCCTGGCGAGTACCGTCTCACCTACACCATCGCGGGGTTCGAGCCGCGGTTGGCCATCCTCGTGGTCCGGCCCACGGCGGTCACCACGCACGATGTCCGGCTCGAACTCGCATCGATCCCCCAGACGGTTCAGGTCGCGGCCGCCACGGACTCCCCGGCCGATCGCTGGCCAATCCTCGGCGAGTTCGTCATCCCGGGCCCGGAGGCCGATCCGTTGCCTGACGAGTGGTCTGCGGAATCGGCGGCACTCTTCGCGCCCGGTGTCACGTCGGCCGGCTCCAGCGGCGCGATCAGCATGGCGGGGGCCTTCTCGTACGGCAATCTGTTCCTCGTCGACGGCCTGGTCGCGACCGAGAATACGGGCGGACGATCCCGGCCGTTCTTCATTCAGTCCGCCGTGCAGGAGACGCGGGTGACGTCGGGAGCGGTTCCAACGGAGTACGGCCGGTTCCAGGGCGGAGTGGTCAATACCATCACGCGGTCCGGCGGAAACAGCCTCAGCGGGTCGCTGCGGATCGGGCTGACAAACGATCAGTGGCGGGCGCTGACTCCGTACCGCGGCGACGCGACCCTGAACCAACGGGTGCCGACCTGGGAAGGGGTCATCGGCGGACCGCTGGTCCGAAACCGGCTCTTCTACTTCGGCGCCGTCCAGCGCGGCAGCACTCAACAGCAGCGCACCCTCTCGTACACCCGCGGCCACTACCTCTACGAAAGCCGTCAGCTGAAGGTGCAGGCCAAAGGGACGTGGACGCCGGCCACGTCGCAGACGCTCAGGGTCAACTACTTCCGCGTCGAGACCACCCGCAAGAACGCCAGCACCGGGACGGTGATGGACGCGACCAGCCTGTACGACGTCGACGCGCCCGAATGGCTGGCCGGTGTGGACTACCAGACGGGCTTCGGGGGCCGGACGCTGATGGAGGTTCGGTACTCCGCCAGGCGACTGGCCACGCGCGGGGTCGGGTCTTCCACCACCAGCCTGGTCGCCGGCACGCCGATCTGGGACCGCTCACGATCCGATGCGCGGTTCAACTCGCCAACGGGCTGCGCCGTCTGCCCGGGTTCTGGCGACGAACGCAACAACAGCGACGTGTCCGCCAAGGTGGTGGTCGCACCCGGGACCGGCTGGCTCGGGTCCCACGAGTTCCTGGCCGGCGTGGATCTGTTCCAGGATACGCGGCAGACGAACGCCTACGGGTCCGGCAGCGGCTATCGCGTCCGCGCCACCCGATCGATCGTGACCGGCGGCCACGTCTATCCGGTCTTCCTGCCGGATCGCACCACGTGGATCTACTGGCAGCCCGTGTTGACGACGGCGGAGGGCAACGACCTTCGGACCTACTCGGCCTTTGCGGCCGACACCTGGCGGCCGAACCGGTTTCTGACGCTCAAGGGCGGCATCCGGTTCGATCTCAACGATGCACGAGACAGCGTCGGGGCCCGCGCGGTCCTCGATGCGGCGTGGAGCCCGCGGGTGGCGCTTTCATGGGATCCAACCGGGCGCGGGCAGTGGATCCTGAGCGGGGCGTGGTCGCGGTATGTCACGTCGATCAACTCGAACGTGGCCGATGCCGCGTCGCCGGGCGGGAGGCCGGCTACGTTCGTGTACGACTACCTTGGCCCGGCTGTCAACCAACAGGGCACGTCTGCCCTCGTCGATTCGCCGGCTGCGCTCCGGGTGCTGTTCGACTGGTTCCTGTCGGGTGCCGGTACCGGTCGAGCGACCCGAAGCGCACCCGTCATCCCCGGGGTGAACGTGCGCATGGATCCTGAGCTCGGGCCCCTGGAGGCGCGGGAGCTGCTTGCCGGCGTGGCCCGGCAGTTCGGCCGGCTGGGGTCCATCCGGGTGGAAGGCGTGTGGCGGCAGTACCTGAGCTTCTATGCGTTCAGGCGTGACAAGACGACGGGCCAGATCACGACGGCCCCGGGCGTTGTTCGCGACGTGGCGCTCGTGACCAACGCCACGACCGACGTCGCCCGGCGCTATCGCGCGGTGCAGATCGTGGCGGCCTGGCGTCCCTCGCGAGGCGTCCGGGCGTCGGCCGTCTACACGTTGGCGTCGCTCGTCGGCAATGTGGATGGTGAGGATGCCAACGTGGGTCCCACGATGGTGGCGACGCTGGACTATCCCGAGTACCGGGGCCTGGCATGGAACGCGCCATCGGGCCCTCTTGCCGTCGACCGGCGCCATCGCCTGCGCGTGTGGGCCACGTGGAGTCCGCGCGTGCCCGGGTGGCTCGGGAGTGTCTCGGTCGGACTCGTGCAACGTCTCGAGTCCGGGCTGGCGTGGAGCGCCGTCGGCAGCATCAACCCGCGGGCGTATGTCGCCAACCCGGGGTATGCGACGCCGCCCACGTCGGTGTCGTACTACTTTAGCCCGCGTGGTGCCTACCGGACCGACACCCTCGACTCCACGGATCTGTCGCTGAACTGGTCACGCCCGCTTCCGGGGGCACCGAGGGGCCGGTGGTTTGCCCGTGCCGTGCTCATGAATGCGTTGAACCGCTCGGCCGTTCTGCGCGTGAATCGGACGGTGCTGACGCGCAACGACAGCACGGCGCTCCAGGCGTTCAACCCGTTCACGCAGACTCCGATCCGAGGCGTGCACTACGAGTACGGCGTCGACTTCGGGAAGCCCGTCAGCCCCTTCGCCTACCAGCCGCCACGCGAGTTCTCGGTTTCGTTCGGTGTCCGCTACTGACCGTTCACTTCCCTCCGAAGAACGACGGGATCGGGAGCGTGCGCATGGTCTGCAGGCCCGGGGCCGCACCGACGACCTTGGGGATCGAGTTGACGGCAATCGATGCCGTGGCAATGTCGCCGTGGAACCCGCCTGCGACCTTCATGGACAGCGACGGAGTGCCTTCGATCTCGACCGAGTCGTAGGTTTCGGGTGAGCCGAGGAACGCCTCCATGTGCAGCGTGATCAGCGCTTCGCCGTTGCAGTAGCCGTAGCCATCCTGGATGATGCCGCACACGCGGCCCGGCTGCACGGTGAGGAAGTCGCTCGACACGGTCTCGCCGGCGATCTTGGGTTGGATCTCGTCCACGATCCTGTCCAGCTTCCAGCCCATTGCATCAGCGATCATCGACACCGATTCCGTCAGGCCGACGTGGCGCACGGTGCCGGCGTCGACCCTGGCTTGAAACTCCATCGGCGTCAGGCCCGCGCCGATTTTCTGCTGGAACGGCAGCCGGCGGATCCTGGCATCCTGGATCCGGTTGACGGCAATGCGCTTGACGTCGGCGCACACACCGGTCAGCGTGATGGGCAAGGTGTCCATGGCAAAACCCGGATTGACGCCGGTGCCGACGATGGCAATCCTGGCCTTGCGGGCCAGTTCGTCGATTCTCTTCGCGAGCTTCTTGTGTGCGTAGAACGGGTACATCAGTTCCTCGGTGGTCGACACCACCGGGACCTTCAGCTTCGCCAGCGCCTCGAACTCGGGCAGCACCTTCTTCAGCGACGAACTCGTGCAGTGGACGACGACATCGGGTTTGACCGTCTTGACAGTCTTCGCCAGCGCGTCCGAGACCTTGATCCGGAGCTTCTTGCCCAGTCCGGCGACATCGCCAAGGTCCTTTCCGACCTTCGCCGGGTCGATGTCAACGGCCCCGACAACCGTGAATCCCTTGCGCGCGGCGACCTGGCGCACCACGGCGCACCCAATCGGCCCGAGACCCATGTGCAGTACGCGAATCGGCATGATGATGACTCCTGGGAGGACACAGCCCTCCTCACCTGCCTATTATTCCAGAAGTCCGGATGGGCGCGCAGCGGGGTCCCTGTCAGACCACGCCGAAGACGGGCGCATCGGACGGTCGCCCGGCGCCTGTCACGTGGCGCGCTGAAACGTGACTGACGCCTCGCGCCTATCGCCTATCGCCCGGTCTTGCGCTAGGATTCACCCAACACGTCTGAGGAGGACCCGAATGCCTCGTGCGCGCACGGCGCTCATCATGCTTGCCGCGCTGGCAGCCGCCTTCGGCACGGCTGCTCTGGTCGCCCAGCCGCCACTTGAGGGCGCACCTGCCCCCCGGCAGGCGGTCGCGGCCGTTGCAGCCGGCCAGGCCGCTCCGCTGGCCGTGGCGCACCCAGGCGCCTGGTCGCCCCGCAACGCCAGCTACTCGATCGACGTCCGCCTCGATCATGCCTCGCGCACACTCTCCGGGCGCGCCATTCTGACGTGGCGCAACGTGGCATCGGTACCCACGTCGGAACTGCGTTTCCACCTCTACTACAACGCGTGGAGGAACTCCGAGTCGACCTGGATGCGGGAGGCGAGGCTGCGCGGCTCCAGCGCCCAGGCGCCGAGGCCTGGCGACTGGGGCTGGATGGACGTCAGCCAGGTCCGCCTCCTCACCGGAGCCACGGAGCCCGTCGATCTGACCGGGCGCACCCGGTTCATCGCGCCGGATGATGGGAATCCCAGCGATCGCACCGTGCTGATGGTGCCGCTGCCCGCACCGGTCGCCCCGGGAGACACCATCAACGTCGAGGTCGCGTGGACCTCGAAGGTTCCCCGGACCTTCTCCCGGACGGGCACGATCGGGTCCTACTATTTCCTCGCCCAGTGGTTCCCGAAGCTGGGCGTGCTCGAGGACTCGGGCTGGAACTGTCACCAGTTCCACGCCGGAACCGAGTTCTACGCGGACTACGGCGTGTACGACGTGCGGATGATTGTGCCCTCGGGCTGGGTCGTCGGTGCGAGCGGACAGGAGCGCGGCCGTTCGGAGAACGCCGACGGCACGACCACGCATGCGTACCATGCGGACGATGTGCACGACTTCGCGTGGACGACGAGTCCGGACTACGTCGAGCGACGCGCCGCCTTCGAACATCCGAACCTGCCGAAGGTGGAGATGCGGCTGTTGCTGCAGCCCGAACACGACACGCAGGCGGAACGGCACTTCGAGGCGACGCGGACCGCGCTGCGCTACTACGGCGAATGGTACGGCGCCTACCCGTACGGCTACCTCACCATCATCGATCCGGCGTGGCAGAGCCGATCCGGCGGCATGGAATACCCGACCCTGTTCACGGCCGGCTCACGCTGGCTCGCGCCCGCGGGCGTCACCCAGCCCGAAGGGGTGACCGTGCACGAAGCCGGCCACCAGTTCTGGTACGGGATCGTCGGCAACAACGAGTTCGAGCACGCCTGGATGGATGAAGGCTTCAACACGTTCTCGACGGCCAGGGCCATCGAGGCGAACCCGGCCTATCGGACCAACTACTACGCCCAGCGGTACTTCGGCGGCTTCATCCCATGGGTGTTCCGGGACATCGTCCGGACTCGCGAAGCGGACGGCAACGGCTTGGCCGGCTATCGCGGGTCGGCCGAGTCCGACGTGCCGTCCACACCGACGTACATGTACTACCCGGCCACGGGCGGCGGCTTGTCCTACAGCAAGACTGCCCTGTGGTTGCACACGCTCGAGCGCTACCTCGGGTGGCCGATGCTCCAGCGGATCATGTCGACCTACTTCGACCGCTGGAAGTTCCGGCACCCGCAGCCGCAGGACTTCTTCACCGTCGCCAATGAGGTGAGCGGTCGCGATCTCGGCTGGTACTTCGACCAGGTGCACCGGTCGTCGAACGTCTTCGACTACGGTGTCAGCCTGGTCAAGAGCGAGCCGGTGGCTGCCAGCGGCTTCGTCGAACGCGACGGGAAGATCCAGCCGGCTGAGGGTGCCACGGGCACGCCCAGGTTCCGGACCACCGTCGTCGTGCGGCGCCACGGCGAGGCCGTGTTCCCGACGGAGGTGCTGGTCGTCTTCAGGGACGGCGAGCAGGTGCGGGAAGCGTGGAATGGACGGGATCGGTGGAAGGCGTTCATCTACGAGCGGGAGGCGCAAGCCGCGTACGCCGAGGTCGATCCGTCGCGGGTGCTCCTGCTCGACATCAACCGCGTGAACAACAGCTACTCGACGACACCGAAGCGCGACGAGGCTGCCCGCAAGTGGATGCTCAAGTGGCTCGTGTGGTTGCAGGACGCGTTGATGGGGGCGGGGTTCTTCATCTAGAGGCAGGCGTCGGGCGACGGGCGACAGGCGACGGGGAGGGGACCAGGGGTCAGGCGTCGGGCGGCAGGCGATAGGGGATGACATGTCTACGATTGTGACCGCGTTCAGGGATGGCGTTCTGCGGGTGCTTCGCGCCCCCGCTGTCTGGATCGGCGTCTTCCTCCTCACCATCGCCATCACCGTTCCGCCGGGTCTGGTGCTCGAGTCCAGCATTGCAGAGAGCCTCGGGAACAGCCTGGCGGCCGATCGGTCGTCCGACGGCGTCGACATGGAGTGGTGGACGTTCTACGGCGAGTCGGCCCAGGGCGTCGGCACCACCTTCACCCCCAGTGTCATCGGCTTCGCGGCGTTCCTCGACAATCTGAGCCGTCTGATGGACGGGGGATTCGTGCCGGAGCCGGTCATGGGCACGGCCCTGCTCTACCTCGTCGTCTGGGTCTTCCTCGTGGGCGGCATCCTCGATCGGTACGCCCGCAACCGGGTGCTGCGCGCCCAGGCGTTCTTTTCCGCCTGCGGCACCTACGTGATTCGCTTCGTCAGGCTCGGCATCCTGGCGGTGATTGGGTACGGGTTCCTGTTCTGGCTGCTCCATGGGTGGCTGATCGACGACCTCTGGGGGTGGGCGACCCGGAACTGGACGGTGGAGCGCAACGCCGTGATCCTGAGACTCGGGCTCTACGCCGTGTTCGGTGTTCTACTGCTTGCATGGAATCTCGTGCTCGACTACGCGAAGATCCGGGCGGTCGTCGAGGATCGCCGCAGCATGCTTGGCGCCCTGTTCGCCGGTACCCGGTTCGTTGCCCGCCATCCGGGGCGCACCGTCGGTCTCTACGCGCTCAACGGCGCAGCGTTCGTCTTCGTGGTGGTTCTGTACGCCGCCCTCGCCCCGGGAGCAGCCGGTTCCGGAATGATCGCGTGGCTGGGGTTCGCAGTCGGCCTTGCGTTTCTGGCCGTGCGGTTGTTCGCAAAGCTGCTCTTCTACGCCTCCCAGACCGCGCTCTTCCAGGCATCCCTCGCGCACGCGGAGTACACCGCGGCCCCCGTGCCGGTCTGGCCAGACTCGCCGGCGGCCGAGGCCATCGCCAACGCGGCTGGGCAAGAGGTCGTATAGGCACCGGCGCGCCAGCCGTCGGCCCAAGGTCTTCTGTCTTCTGTCTTCTGTCTTCTGACATCGATATGATCGGGTCATGACATCCCTTCCAGATCGTATGGCCGCCTGGCTCCGGCAGCGGGTGGACGAGGCAGGCGCCCGTGGCATCGTTGTCGGCCTGAGCGGCGGTGTCGATTCTGCCGTCGTGGCGCGTGTGGCGCAGCTCGCCATGGGCGACGAGGTCGTCGCCCTCATCATGCCCGCGCACAGCAATCCGCAGGATGAGTCGGACGCGCGATTGGTCGCCGACCAGTTCACGCTCCGCACAATCCGTGTCGACCTGTCCGGACCGTTCGACAGTCTGGTGGCGGCCATCGAGGGCGGGCTGGCCGCGCATCCCTCTGCAGCAGCCGGCCATCAGTCCACCGAACAGCTGGCCATCGCCAACGTCAAACCACGGCTTCGCATGACCACGCTCTACTGCGTGGCCAACCGGCTGAACTACCTCGTCGCCGGCACCGGCAACCGCAGTGAGATCGCCATCGGCTACTACACGAAGTACGGGGACGGGGGCGTCGATCTGCTTCCGCTGGCCTCGCTCGTGAAGAGCGAGGTCCGGGCCCTCGCGGCAGAGTTGGGCGTGCCGCGGCGAGTCATCGATAAGCCACCGAGCGCCGGCCTGTGGTTGGGACAGACAGACGAAGGGGAGATGGGGTTCACCTACGCCGAGCTGGAGCGCTTCCTGCGCGAGGGCCCGCAGGCCATCGAGCCGGCTCCCGCCGAGAGGATCGACCGCCTGGTCCGGGCCAGCGAGCACAAGCGCCGCATGCCGGCAGCCTTCTAGATCGCGGGCAACGTCACGACAGGCGGTCGTTCTAGAGACGCGCCAGGAGCGCGTCGGCGGTCATCCCGTAGTGCTCCCACACATGCCGGTAGTGCTCGGACGGAGCCACTTGAGGGTCGGTGATGCCGATGTGATCCAGCTCGAGGCCCCTGCCGCCGAGAACGGTCGCGAAGTACCCGGCCATCCCACGCAGGCCTGACGAGACGGAGCCAATCAGCCCATCTTCGAGCGTGACAATCCGGCGATAGCGTCCGGCGAGCGATGCGACGAACGCCTCGTCCACCGGGAAGCCGTTGATGATATGGACATCGGCCGGCCTACCCTTGGCCGTCGCGGCGTCGGCCGCCTGCCCGGCCAGGTAGCTTGGCGCGCCCATGGCCAGGACCGCCGTCCCTGCTTCCGGGTGCTCTCTCCACGGTGTCACGCTCGTCCACGCATCGCCGGTGTTCCACAAGGGTTCGTCCGATCCGGCCTTGGCGAGCACGGGCAGGGTGTCGCGGGGCACGCCGAGGATGTGTCCGCCCCACCGCGAGGCGGCGTCCTTCACCGCAATGAACGCGGCCCTGGCGTCGGCGGGCGCGTAGAAGCGGTCGAGGTACGGCAGGTAGCCCAGGGCCAGGTTGATCCAGTCGAGGCTCCATCCGGAAAAGTGGTCACGGCCCGTGCAAGCGCCCACGTGCGACAGGTGCATGATCACGTTGAGGCCTTCGTTGCGGCCGGTGAGGTTGCGCTGATAGCGCCAGAACTCGAACGCTTCGCGCGCGATCCCCTCGGCAAAGGCGGCAAAGGTGGCGAAGACGTTCAGTTGCGGCTCCCGGCTGCTGAACGACAGGCCGTTGGCCATCAGCGCCGCGGCCAGTTCCTGGATGCTCATCTCGAAATGGTGGCCCGGATCGACCAGCGACGCCGCCTTCCCGAGTTTCGTCGACGGATCCAGATCACACGACACGAAGAAGCAGCGCGCCGGGTACTTCTTCGCGACCATCGCGTAGGCGGCTTCCGATCCGGCGCGTGCTGTCACGGGCGCGTGCGTTCCCGGCAGCGTCACGTCCGCCCAGTCGGCGGGCTCGAGCACGAGGTTCCGGCTGCCCTTCTCCGGCCGGGCCGTCGAGACGACGACGCGCGATGGACCCGCTCTCAGGCCCTGTAACGCGGCCGTTTCCCCGGCGGTGAGTTGCAGCATGGGCCCGGCCAGCACCGCGGCGGCGGCGCGGCCTTTCATCCCGCCGTCGTGGTGGCCTCCGCCGCCGGGGAGGCCGTTCACGTAGAAGAGGCACTCCAGCATCGCATCGCTGTCGCGGAAGCTCATCAGCGAGCCCGGGATCCACACCTCCGTCTCGAGCGGGACGTTGTGACGTTCCGCGAACCGTCGTGTCTCGGCGCCGATGCCGTACATGTCGCCGAACGTCCGCACGGTCACGGGCGCGCCTGGCCTCGACCGGAAGCCGACCGGGTAGATCAGGGCCGGCTGGCCGGTCCTGGCGAGCGTGAGCGCCTGGCCGTAGGCCTCGTGCAGCGCCCGTCGATCGTGGAGTGACGGAATCTCGACGACGCGGACCCCCAGGCTCGACAGGATCGGCCGCGGGTCCTTGCTCATGATCCGCGATGTCGGGCCCGACAATTGGATGCCGTTCCGGTGCATGACGAACACGACGGGCGCATGATGGAGACTCGCGCCGATCATGCCGTTCAGGGCCTGTCCCGAGATCCATCCCGCATCGCCGCAGTGGCAGATTACCGCGGCGTCCTGGCCCTTGTGCGCCCTGAGGCCCAGCGCCTGACCCACGGCAACCGGCACGATCACGCCGAGGCGGCCCGAGCTCAGCTCCGTCCCGCCCGGGACCCATGACACGTGGCCCGCGACATCCAGGCTCCGGCGGAACGCGTCGATCACGCGCTCCTCGGGCAGGAACCCCAAGGCCGCCAGCGCCGCGTAGTAGCCGATGCTGGTGTGGCCGTGCTCGATGGTGAAGCGCCGTGCGTCATCGTCCCTCCAGGCCAGCGTCATGAGCAGGGGCGGAATCAGCTCGAGCCCTCCGCCGAGGTGATCGATGTCGCCGGCCTGCGCCAGCGAGGCCAGGGATCGGACGGCAGTCGCGGCCGCCGTCTTCTCGAGCGCCGCGAGTGCCAGTTCACCGTCGCGATCCAGCGGGCGGGCGGCGGGATCCAGCCGGAGCGGCAGGACCTTCGACTCGAATCGGCGGCCGACGAGCGGCGTTTGCGCGATCAGGCCATCGCTCCTGTCCGCTTGCTCGGCAATCAGCCTCGCCAGAGCGGGGTTTGGAGGACGAAGCCGGGCATCCGTGGTCATGCGTGTCGTCCGTGGGGCATGCGAGCATGAAAGTGTAACATGGGCATTGCGTGATATAGTGCCGCCGCCCGGCTGTCCGGCCGCGCACGCGGCCGAGCCGGTTCAGTCGCTGCCCGAGTGCGGGTTCCTCGCCCGATGCCGACGACCGACCTCCTCGACGACATGACACGAGCCATCCTCCAGCGCGAGGAGGTCGTCCGCCTGCTCAGGGGGAGCCACGGCGGCACGCCCGCGGACGCGGGAGCGCGCGTGCACGCGTATCTGGACGAACTGCGCACGACACAGCGGTACCAGTTCTACCGGGCGCTCCAGCACCCCCTCTACCCGATCCTCCGGAAGATCACCCGGAATCACGAACACCTCGACAAGGTGAAGCGTGCCATCCAGGACGGGCGGGTGATCTACGTGTCGAATCACCGGAGCCATATCGACTACCTTGTCGAACCACTGGTCCTCGACGACAATGGCATCCGCCCGCCGCTCATCGCGGCGGGCATCAACTTGTTCGGCGGGCCGCTGGGCCTCTTGCACCGCCACGTGACCGGCGCGATTCCCATTCGCCGGAACACCAAGGACCCGGTGTACCTCGTCACGCTGCAGGCCTACATCGCGGAACTGCTGACCCGCCGGGACCTGCTCTTCTATCTGGAGGGCGGTCGCTCCTACAGCGGCGAGCTGAAGCCTGCCAAGACCGGGTTGTTCAGGGCGGCTCTGCAGTCAGGCGTGCGCGACCTGCTGGTTGTCCCGACAGCCATCTCTTACGATCTCGTGCTGGAGGACTGGTCCTTGGCAAGGCAGGGCGTGAAGCGGCGCCAGCGGCCGTTCACGCGGGAGATCGCCGAGATGATGCGTTCGGCCGTCGGCTACCGGTCGCGCGCCTTCGTCGTGTTCGGCGACCCGATTCCCCTGTCCGAGTACGACGGCGAGTCCAGGCGCGACCTGCTGGGTCTCGCCCATCGCACGCGCGATGCGATCGGCCGGCTGTTCAAGGTGCTGCCGACGGCGCTCGTGGCAGCGGCCATGCGGCCGTCCTCGGAACTGCCCGATCTCGAGGATCGCGTAGCCGCGCTCGTGGACCGCCTGCGGGCGATCGGGGCCAATCTCGGCGTCGAGAGCGCAGCCGAGGCGGTCGAGACCGGCGCCGGATTGCTCGAGCAACGAGGTATCATTCATCTCGAGCCCGGTCGGGCGCGCGTACGCAACCGGGCCGTGCTCAAGTACTACTCGCGCTCGCTGAACCACCTGCTCGCATCCTGACCCCCCGTAGGACACCATCATGCTGGACGCCCTGTCGAAATCCTTCTTCCATGCCCTGGCGCGGAGCACGGCCATCGAACGCATGGCATCGACCTACGGAATGGCCAGGCCAACCAGCTTTGCCCGGCGGTTCATCGCCGGCGAGACCCTGGAGGAAGCGGTCCGTTCGGCGCGCGAGCTCCAGGCACAGGGCATGTTGCTGACGCTGGATCAGCTGGGCGAGAGTGTCACGACCCTGCCGGAGGTCGAAGCGGCGGCGAAGGGATACGTGACGCTCATCGAACGCATCGTGGAATCGGGCCTCGAACGCAACATCTCGATCAAGCTCACGCAACTCGGACTGGATGTCGATCTCGCGGTCTGCAACGCGAACGTGCGGAGGATCCTCGACCTCGCGAAGCGGCACGGCTTCTTCGTGCGCATCGACATGGAGAACTCGCCCTACATCGAGAAGACCCTCGGCGTCTTCAAGGGTCTCTGGTCGGACGACTACCGGTGCGCCGGCGTCGTCTTGCAGTCGGCCATCTTCAGGGCCGAGGACGACGCCAACGCGATGAACGCCCTCGGCGCCCGCGTCCGCCTCGTCAAGGGGGCATACAAGGAGCCGAGCGACGTGGCGCACCAGGCGAAGGCCGACGTGGACGCCGCGTTCGTCAGGATCATGAAGTCCCTGTTGAGGGACGGAACCTACCCGGCCATCGCGACCCACGACCCGAAGATGATCGAGGCCACCAAGGCCTTCGCCCGGGACCAGCACATCCCGAACGACCGATACGAATTCCAGATGCTGTACGGCATCCGCCGCGATCTGCAGGGCTCGCTCAGGAGCGAGGGCTACCGGATGCGTGTCTACGTGCCATTCGGAAAGCAGTGGTTCCCGTACTTCATGCGCCGCCTCGGCGAACGACCCGCCAACGTGGCCTGGGTGCTCAAGGGGATCCTGGGGGAGCGGTAGGGGAGGGCCGCCTTCGATTTCGCTCACGCCAGCAAGGCGCGGGCTCTACGCGTGTGGCGTGTCGGTCGCGAGTCGCCTACCGTCCGGCGTCCGTCCAGTCCGCCAGGAACACGTTCGTCTCGCCCTCCTTGGCCGCGTGGCGATTGGACGCGAACACAACCGTCTTCCCGTCGGGCGAGAACATCGGGAACCCATCGAAGGTCGGGTTCGTGGTCACACGCTCCAGCCCCGTTCCGTCGACGTCGATCAGGTAGAGATCGAAGTTGCGGCCCTGGGGGTCGCCGACGTTCGTCGAGAAGATGATCCGCGTACCGTCCGGCGTGAAGTAAGGGGCGAAGCTCGCGGCCTTGAGGTTGGTGACCTGCCGCAGGTTCGAGCCGTCGTCGTTCATCACGAAGATCTCGAGCGCGGTCGGCCGCCACAGTCCGAGTGTCAGGAGTCTCCGGTAGTCGTCGAGTTCCGGGCCTCCGTGCAGGGCCCTCCCGCGAAACACGATCCGGCGCCCGTCGGGCGAGTAGAACGGCCCGCCGTCGGGACCCTCGCGGTGCGTCAGCCGCCGGACGTCCGTGCCGTCCGCGTTCATCGAGTAGATCTCCATGTCGCCGTCCCTGACGCTCGTGAACACGATTCGCCCGTCCCGCCGGATCGTCGCCTCGGCGTCGTATCCTGGCGTCGTCGTCAAGGGCCTCATGTGCGATCCGTCGGCGCCGGCGATGTAGATATCGTAGGTGTCGTAGATGGGCCAGACGTATCCCTGACTGAAGGACGGCTTGGGCGGGCACGCTCGCCCGCCCTTCACGGTGGATGCATAGACGATGTTCCTGCCATCCGGCGTGTAGAACGAGCACGTGGTCCTGCCGCCGTCGCTGATCTTCTTCAGGTCCGACCCGTCGACCCTCATCGAGTAGATCTCGTCGCAAGGGTGGTCGCCGCGGGTGGACTGAAACGTGAGGCGGCGGCCGTCGAACGAGAAATAGGCCTCGGCGTTCTCGCCTCCGAAGGTCAACTGGCGCACGTTGGCGAGACGGGGCTCGTCTGGAAGCGATGGCACCACCATCGCCGAGGAACCGGCCGGCGGACCGGCCTGCAGCGTGGGCGACGAGGATGTTGCCGTCACCAGGGCGGACGCGGCGGCAACGGCCACGGCCAGGATCAACGCGGAACTCATGCGCACGAGTCGTTCTCCTGTCTCGATTCGCCCGGCGGCGCCGGCGACCCGCTCGGCGGTCCTCGACACCCTTCTGGACGTCTTGAAGGCCCGAATCTCATGCACATGAGTCGAGTTTCCGCACCCCGGCCTTCAAGACGTCTTCGCCCCGCCACAGGCGGGGCAAAGCCAACACTGTGACCTAGCGAGGCTGAGCCACCCCCACACGCCTCGGCGGTCTGAGGCGCAGCCTCGCTAGGACGGGATCGCACTATCATCTCAACTTGCGGACCACTCGGCAAGGCTGGCACCACCATGGACGTTTCACGCCCGGCACCGAGCGCCCCGAACGCGCCCACCGACAGCCTGGCTGCCGCCACGGCCATCGCACGGGCGGTTTATCGCGAGGGAGGGCGAGCCCTCATCGTTGGCGGATGGGTGCGCGACCGCCTCCTGGGTCTCCCAGGCAAGGACATCGACGTGGAGGTGTACGGTCTGCCGCAGGAGCGTCTGCGTTCCGTCCTCGGGACCTTCGGGCGCGTCGACGCCGTCGGGGAGAGCTTCACGGTCTACAAGGTGATGGGTCTCGATGTCGCCCTCCCCAGACGTGAGTCGAAAGCCGGCCGCGGTCACCGGGCATTCGAGGTGCGGGGCGACCCCGCCATGACGATCGGCGAGGCCGCGAGGCGTCGCGACTTCACTGTCAATGCCATCCTGTGGGATCCGCTGACCGGCCGGTACGAAGACCCCGTGGGCGGCCGCGTCGATCTCGACCGGCGCGTCCTCCGGGCCGTCGATCGCGCCACCTTCCCCGACGACAGCCTGCGCGTTCTTCGCGGGATGCAGTTCGCCGCGCGCTTTGGCCTCTCCATGGATCCGTCCACGCGCGAGCTGTGTCGCAGCATCGATCTGGACGATCTGGCCAGCGAACGCGTCCTGGGCGAACTGGAGAAGCTCCTGCTGCTGCCATCGCGTCCCTCGTCGGGGTTCGAACTGGGGCGGGAACTCGGCGTGATTCGCCGGCTGATTCCCGAGATGGAGGCGCTCATCGGCTGCGAACAGGAGCCTGACTGGCACCCCGAGGGCGACGTGTGGGTCCACACCCTGATGGTGATCGACGAAGCGAGGGGCCTCGTGGACGATCTCGACCGCGCGCGGGCCCTGACCCTCATGCTCGGCGCAGTCTGCCACGACTTCGGCAAGCCATCGACGACCGTGTTCGCCGAAGGCCGGATCCGTTCTCCGAATCACGAACCAGCCGGTGTCCCGCTCGCGCTCGCCTGGCTCGACCGCCTCAACCTGCACACCCTCGACGGCTTCGATGTACGGCGCCACGTCGTCGGGCTCGTTGCCTACCATCTCGCACCCGGCATGTGGCACACGTCGCCGTCCCCGGTCGGCCATACGGCCTTTCGCAGGCTGGCCCAGAAGGTGGACCTCGACCTGCTCTCACGTCTGGCACGGGCTGACTGCCGGGGCCGGACCGGAGCGTTCGACTGCTCGGCGATGGACTGGTTCCTGGAACGCGCGCGAGGCCTGGGCGTCGAGCACCGTCCGCCGGACCCCATTTTGATGGGGCGACACCTCCTGGCCATCGGGATGTCACCGGGTCCCAACGTCGGCCGGATCCTCAAGGACGTGTACGAACAACAACTCGAGGGGACCATCACCACGCTGGACGAGGCGCTCGCTGCCGCCCGGCGCACCCTGGGAACACTCCCGGAGTAGTTCCCCACCCGGCTGCGCCGGACCCGCATCGCGATGAAACGAGGTAAAGTGACGGCCGAGGCTGGACCAGAGGTCGGTTGTTCTATGGTGCTGAGAGCCCGCGGAGTAGTTGGACCCG
>JBFMFH010000007.1:0-96354 GCA_040752275.1 Acidobacteriota bacterium | reverse complement strand
CTCCGGGTCCAACTACTCCGCGGGCTCTCAGCACCATAGAACAACCGACCTCTGGTCCAGCCTCGGCCGTCACTTTACCTCGTTTCATCGCGATGCGGGTCCGGCGCAGCCGGGTGGGGAACTACTCAGAACAATTGGTCGTTATCGCCTCCGCGAGCGCGGCGCTCCTTGCCGCGTGCCAGTCACGCCCCCACGAGTACTGGACCCGTGCCTTCGGCTCGTCTATGAAGGACGACCTCCGTTACACCCCGTCGGACTGCTTCGAGACCTTCCCGTTTCCCTTCGACTCGCCGAGCCGGGATCCAGCAAGCTCGGCTCGCTCAGGGCAAGCCCCAGATCTCGAACCCGCCATCGAGGCCGCGCTGGAGGCCGCCGGCCGAGAGTACTACGACTTCCGCGCCGCGCTGATGGTGCGCAACAACGAAGGCCTGACGAAGACCTACAACCGCTTCCACGACCGCGACCACGACGGCACCGGCGTCGCGGGACGCGACCCCGCCGAGGTCGTTCGCGACATCGAGCGTCTGCGCCACCTGCACGACGTCATGGACCGCGCCGTCCTCGACGCCTACGGCTGGACCGACATCCGCCCCACGTGCCAGTTCATCCTCGACTACGAGGACGATGACGACGACACCGCCGGCGAGCGCACCCGCCGCCGCAAGCCCTGGCGCTACCGCTGGCCCGACGCCATCCGCGACGACGTCCTCGCCCGCCTCCTCGACCTCAACGCCAAGCGGGCCAAAGAAGAAGCGCTGGCTATTGCCAGTGAGCCGAGCACGACGTCGTCGGTCCGCCGAAAGCGGCGCTCGAAGAGTCAGAAAACGCCGCTGCTTGATGGTAGTGATTGAAGATGTGCCACCGGAACCGACGCGTCCGCTTCGAGAGGGACCACACCGCAGAAGTCACAGTCGTTGGATCGGGATCGACTTGTACCGCTCCTGGCTATTCAGCGGTGCGACACTCACCGTTGGGTCCGGAGTGGGGTTCCCGCGATGTCGCCAATATGAGGTTGAGTCATGGATCACCACGAGCTGTCGACTACCCTCGCCCCGCTGGTCCACCATGTTGAGCTGTCAAAGACCGGGTGGCGGCAGAGGACGCTTGAATTGCTAGTCCAGGCCGTTCTGCTGGAGACGCAGGACCCCACCCCCTCTGAAGACCTACTGCAATGCCTTGGCGAACGACTACCGGCACCGCTGGGGCGTGCGCAGTTGGAGTCCGTCACACGGGAGCTGCTAAGGCGCCACGTGCTACTCGAAGTCCCCTCACGCGGGTTCAAGCTCTCTGAAGAGCGCAAGAAGGAACTAGTCACGCAACGCGATTCGACGAATGCCGCCGAAGCAAGAGTGCGTTCCAGGTTCGACGCCTGCTTTCACCAGGTTGGCCTCAGTGGGCAGTGGGCCGCGTTCGAGCGTTCATTCCTCCTACCGCTCGTGTGGGAACTTGGGGCGCGGACGTACGAACTCGTGTCTGGCGCACGTCCAGCTGTCTCTGATTCCGCAACCCACACCTCGTACGTCAACTCGATCTCGGCCGAGCGGCGCCCGGCCGTCAGCCAGTGTATCGCTCAGTTCATTGACCCGCACGACCAAGACATTCGCGACTACCTGCTCCGACAATTGAACGCGGCATTCTTGGTGCAGGCGACTGGCTTGCCCGAGTCGGCTCTGGACACTATCGCCAGAGTGACCAGAGCCAAGGTCCGCCTGCACGTGATCCTCGACACGAACTTCCTCTTCTCGCTCATCGGGCTGCATGAGAACCCAGCTGATGACGTGGTAGACGCGCTTCGCAGCATCATCTCGTCCATTCAGGATCGAGTCGAGGTCAAGCTGTACATTCTTCCAATCACAATTGACGAATCCAAACGTGCGCTGGCGGGGTATGCGACCAGGCTTGCCGGCCTGCGCGTTCCAAACAACGTCGCGAGCGCAGCTCGGCTCGCGACCCAAGACTACAGCGGCATCACGCTGAAGTACCTCAGCGAAGCGGCGCGTGCTGTTCTGCCACTTACGGCAGAGGACTTCTTCAGGCCATATCAGGACGACTTTCTCGCTGTTGCTCGCAGCAAGGGCGTCGAATTGTACAACGAGTCTTTGGACAAGCTCCGTGTCGATCAGGTCGTCTTGGATGACGTGCTGGATCAGCAGGCGTTCGAGAAGAACAAGAAGAGTGAGCATCGGGTCAAGTCGTACGAGACGTTGTTGCATGACGTCGTCTTGTGGCACTTCGTCGACCGACGGCGCCCCGCCCGAATCGAGTCTCCCCTGGAGGCTGGCGTCTGGGTGGCGACCATAGACTTTGGTTTCCTCGGCTTTGACAGGCACAAGAGAAGAACGAGGCCCACTTCAGTGCCTGTCTGCCTTCACGCAACGGTACTGCTTCAGTTGCTCCAACTCTGGGTGCCGCGCTCTGAGAAGTTGGATCTGGCTCTCGTTGATTCGCTGCTGCCGCTACTCCCCCATGTGTTCGACTTCAACGCCGAGTCTGTTGCGCTCAAGATCCTTCGGTCGATGTCACGTTTCGACAATGCTGCCGACCTGTCAGGAGAAACTGTTCAGCGGGTCTTGATGAACGACGCACTGAGATCCAGGATTGCAGGAACAGAAGAGATCGAGGAACAGATCGAGCTGGTACGCGAAGCACTCGTTGATGAGAATCGGCGACTCGAAGAGTCGGTTGTTCAGGCGGAACGCAAGGTGGCTCAACTGCAAGATGTGGTGAAGGCGCGTGATGAAACGGCCGCCGCCCTGAGGGACGAACTGTCCCGAGTCCAACATGGAGCCGACTCGCAAGTGATGGAACTGCAGCGGTTACTGAACGAAGAACGCCGGATGCGAGAAGAACTCGCCAAGCGTGTTGCGACCACCGAGGAACAATTGAACGAGGAGCGCCTGTCGCGCAGGCGGCGAAGAGCACTCATGTCGTTTCTATGGCGTGCTGCCGCAGCCACGACTGTGGCGGGCGTGGCCGGGAACTACCTGAGTGTAGTCTCAGCGGACATGGCCTTGCCTCGGTATCCAGCGTGGGTCGTGCATGTCACCGTGTGGTTCGCTGTAATCGCCCTTTACATGCCTGTGGTTTCGTTCATGGCTGGTCGCGTCCCCGATCTGAACCCTCGAGTCGCTGTAAGACTCCGTAGGGTTGCTGGGTACTGGTGGACGGTCGTGGTCCTTGGGGTACTCGCGAACGTGTTCGTGGCGGTGCTCGCAGAGGCGACGAAGCGCTGAGCGGAGCGTCAACACTCTCTGGGCTGAGTTAGCCAGGAGTGCCATCGAAACGATGCCTGGGCGTGTGGATGCGCCCGCTGTGCCGGCGATGGAGCACTCTACCCGAGGCCCTGCACCTCTGTCCCCTCGTTCAGAACGGCCAGGTACCCGTCGTAGACGAACAGGCGGTTTCGGCGCTTGCCGGTGAACTCGCGCACGATACCGAGCTCGACCAGCAGGTCCATCGCCGAGGACACGGCCGGGAACGAGAGGCCGGTGGCCCGGCAGGCGCCCGCCATGGACGTGATCGGGCGCGACTTGATCGCCTCGTGCACCCGCAAAGCCGAGCCCGCGCGGCGACCGTGCCGCTCGATTCGTAAGCGGTCGGCGGCGAACATCTCCGCCAGCCGCTGCGCGGTCGTGACGGCGCCCTCGGCGGTCCTTTGCACGCCTTCGAGGAAGAACGCGAGCCAGGCTTCCCAATCCCCCTCGCGGCGCACTCGATCGAGCAGCTCGTAGTAGAGCCCCCGATGCTGCTTGAAGTGCAGACTCAGATACAGGAGCGGCTCACGCAGCACATTGGTATGAGAGAGGAGGAAGGTGACGAGCAGGCGGCCCACCCGGCCATTGCCATCGAGGAACGGGTGAATGGTCTCGAACTGCACATGCGCGAGCCCGGCGCGCACGAGGACGGGCAGGCCATCATCGTCGGCGTGCAGAAAACGCTCGAGCGCCCCCATGCAGTCCGGCACCGCCCTGTGCGGCGGGGGGACGAACACCGCGTTGCCCGGACGGCTGCCGCCGATCCAGTTCTGTGAGCGCCGGAACTCTCCAGGATCCTTGCTGCTGCCGCGTCCCCGCGACAGCAACACGCCGTGGATCTCGCGGATCAGCCGGTTGGAGAGCGGGAAGCCCCCGCGCAGCCGCGCGAGGCCATACTCCAGTGCGGCAACGTAGTTCGACACTTCGACCACGTCGTCGAGGGGCGCCCCGGGCGCCGCCTCGAGTTCGAACAGCAGCAGGTCGGAGAGCGACGACTGGGTTCCTTCAATCTGCGAGGAGAGCACGGCCTCCTTGCGGACGTAGGCATAAAGGAAGAGGGACTTGTCGGGCAACAGCGTGGACACGCCGTCGAGGCGGCCCAGGGCGAGGACCGCCGCCTCGAGTTGCTGCTGCAGCGAGCCTTCGAGTTCAATGGGCGGCACGGGCGGGAGCGGGGCGGGCACGAAGGCGCGCACCTGCTCGCCGCCGACCGCGGTGACCTCGTAGCGGCCGGTTTCCCCTCTTCTCATACCGGACTGCCCTGAACGCTGTTGAGCATACTTAAGTAGCGCAACCTGTTATTAATAGTTGTATACAGAAGTGTAAATAACAGCATCTGCATTGGCAAGGGAATTCGCCTCGCTAACGAAATACCTCACAATAGGAAGCTGCTTGCGAGACGAATAAAAAGCGAATATAATGCAGTCTCGGTCTGATTCCTCCAGGACCGTAGCCGAAGGCGAGACGCAGAATTCCCTTGGACGGGTGCGATTGGGACACCCGAGGCACCACCGATGACACGGGCGAGGCGACGGGCCGCCGGGGACCTCCAGTTCGACGAGATAGGGTACTGGAGCGAAGTGAAGCTCGACATCATCCGTAAGTACGCCGCCGCGTACTCGCGGATTCTGTCCACGAAGAAACTCGACTACGCCTACATCGACGGATTCGCCGGCCCAGGCCTTCACCTGTCGAGGGCGCGGCAGGAGTTCATCCCGGGTAGTCCGCTCAATGCCCTCCACGTTGAGCCGCCGTTTCGGAGCTACTATCTGGTCGATCTCGCCGGAGACAAAGTTGATCACCTTCGTGCGCTTCCGGAGGTGCAAGGGAGGACGAACGTGCATCCCTTCCAGGGAGACTGCAACGAGGTCCTCCTGGAGAAGGTGTTTCCGCATGTGCGGTACGAGGACTATCGACGTGCCCTGTGTGTGCTGGACCCGTACGGGCTGCACCTCAACTGGAAGGTGATTGAAACCGCCGGCAGGATGAAGTCCATTGAGATATTCCTCAACTTCCCGATCATGGACATCAACCGGAACGCATTGTGGCGCCGCCCGGAGAAGGCCACGGCAGAGGGACAGGCGCGCATGACGGCGTTTGGGGAGACGAATCCTGGCGAACGGCTGCGTACCAGAGCGAGCCCACCCTGTTCGGGGACATGGACGACGTGAAGATGGGAAACCGGGACGTGGTCGATGCGTTTGCGCGGCGTCTGAAGTCTGTGGCCGGTTTCGAGTTCGTGCTCAATCCCCTTCCCATGAGAAACTCCGTCAACGCCATCGTGTACTATCTCTTCTTCGCCAGCCAGCAACCGGTTGCCGCGAAGATCGTCCGCGACATCTTCGACAAGTACCGAGACAGGCAGGGGTGACATGGGGAAGTCGGCCATCGAATGGACCGAGTCGACGTGGAACCCCGTGACCGGCTGTTCCAAGATCAGCCCGGGCTGCAAGAACTGCTACGCCGAGCGCATGGCGAGGCGGCTGCAGGCCATGGGGCAGCCCAACTACGCGACCGGCTTCGACGTCGCGCTGCACGACCACGTACTCGAGTTGCCGATCTCCTGGAAGAAACCGCAGACGGTCTTTGTCAACTCGATGAGCGACCTCTTTCATGAGGACGTGCCCGAGGCATTCCTGAGTCGGGTGTTCGATGTCATGCGGAGAGCCTCGTGGCACACGTTCCAGGTGCTGACGAAGCGCGCCGCGCGCCTGGAGGCCATGGCTGGTCGCCTCGAATGGTCCGCCAACGTGTGGATGGGCGTCAGTGTGGAGAGCGCCAAGTACCTGAACCGCATCGATCAGCTGCGCCGTGTGCCGGCTTCGGTGCGCTTCGTGTCATTCGAGCCCCTGCTCGAGTCTGTTGGTGCGGTCAACCTCGACGGGGTTGACTGGGCCATCGTGGGTGGGGAGTCCGGCCCGAGGGCGAGGTCCATGGAAGCCGAGTGGGCGATCGAGATACGCAATGCGTGCCGGGCGGCTGGCGTGCCCTTCTTCTTCAAGCAGTGGGGCGGAACGAACAAGAAGAAGGCCGGGCGCCTGCTCGAAGGCCGCACATGGGACGAGCTTCCGCGAATCGTGCCGGCAGCAGAACGGTCTCCAGGCCTCCGGACGCGGCGCGACAGCCGCGCGCTTACGGACGGCATATCCGGCAGCCGACACCGACGTGACAATCTCGGCGACAGTTCGGTCAGCGTTTAGGTTCTTGTGTCGCGCGCTGATTAGGTTTTCGTGTCGCGTCGAAGCGCGCGGCAGCGATGCCGCGCGATCGCGCGCCCCACACGCAGACAGATCGGCGCGTCAGTGCGTCGTCTCCGGTCCGCCATCATCATCATCGTCGTCGTCGTCCCAGGCCTGGTCGTCGAACCAGGGCCCAACCGGCGTCGACCCAGGTGGCGGAGGGGAATAACGGATCCAGGTTGCGAGGTCCGCCACTTTCTGTGACCACTCGTCGAATGCGGTCCTGAACATTCGTGCCAATTGCCGAAGCTCGATGCCTGGATCCCTCTCCGCAGCCAGACGATCGGGATCATCCCAAACCCGAGGCACGCGAACCATCCGAAAGCCGGAAAGCGCCAACGCTTCCAGGGACGCCAGGCCATCGGGTCCGCAGCGTGCTCGCAGCTCCACGCCGCCGTGGCTGCCCAGGACAGCCACGGTCCGCCCCTTTCTTTCCTCGATCGCGGTGAAGACCGCGTCGGCCTCTGCCACGACAGCGGCAGTCCAGGCGCCGAACACCTGAGGCTCTGGCATTGGCGTCGTGGAGCCGTACGGGAGACTCGCCCGGAGGGACAGGTCGATCCGCGTCCATCTGCGCTCGGTGCGAAGGGGGCGACGCCGTCGACCGAGGAGTTCCGTCAGAACGTCCTCTTCGCTGGTGTACGCGCGAGCCGAGTTGACGGGGCTCCACCCGAACTCGACCGACGCCGAGACGTGGAACGGCTCCGTCCCCGGGGGCACGACCCGGTGGAGATAGATCTTCCAACTCCGGGCGGTATCACCGAGCTCGATGCGCTCGATGCGACGACTTGTGTGAGGGGAGTACAGGCCGGCCTCGTGAAGGGCATTCTGAAGTCGGTCACGGGATTCGGCGTAGCGCACGGCAGGGCTCCTCGGCTCAATGCCCGATGACTGCATGCACCGCGTCAGATGTCGTAGGTCGCGGCTTCCTGCTCGGGCGTGGGCTACTATACGCCGCTCAATGGCGATCGCCGACCTGCACGCCTGCGACCGTGACAGAATACGTCGGCGGTCAGACGCCCGGACTCGACAGGATACACGGATCATGAGCATGCCACTCCCCAGGCAGGACGCCACCCCGATCACCGATACCGAGGCCTATCGGACACTCCTCGTCCGCGCGAAGCGGCACACGGTAGGGCTGACGCCCGAGCGCCTCGTCGAGCACATCCTGGCCGTGACGAGAGGCGGCGACTGGCCGGTCCAGCACGATGCGCTCGAGGCGGCCCTGCGCAGATGCGCCTCCGCCCGCGCCGACGATGTGCAGGTGGTCAGACGACCGTCGAGGGGACCGTTGGGTATCTACGCCACACGACGCCGTGACTCGCGAGCGCGTCCGTACCGCACACTGCTGCACCAGCTCGACCCGCTGGACGGAAGCTGTGAGTGCCCAGACTTCCTACGCAACTCGCTCGGACTCTGCAAGCACCTCGTCGCGGTGCTCGAGGATGTGAGAAAACGCCATCGGACCGAAAGCGCAGATCACGCAACTCCGGCGCCGCTCCCGTGGCGATGGGACCCGATTCGTCCGCTGACCGGTCCCGGCGACTGGCTGGCACGGGTGCGTTTCGTGAACGGCACGCCGATTGGCGCGACTCGTCGCTGGCTTCGCCGAGCAGGAGGGGGCGACTGGATCATCACGGTGCCGCAGCAGCCGAGACAGCGTCTGGCGCTGGTCGATGCCCTGCGCGACGCGCTCCGCTACGCCGGGGCCGAACCCGCGTTGCACGCGCTGCTGGAGCAGGAGCGCACGCTGCTCGATCGCCGGGCCAGCGCTTCGGCGGCACGGAAGGTGCTTCGCCGAGCCCTGCGGACCCTGAAGCAGCCGTTGTATCCGTACCAGACTGACGGCGTCGAAAGGTTTCTGACCGAGGGCCGACTGCTCCTGGCCGACGACATGGGCCTCGGCAAGACGGCCCAGGCAATTGCCGCGTGCCACACGCTCTACCATACGGGCCGCGTGAGCCGCGGCCTGCTCATTGTGCCAGCCGCACTGAAACCGCAGTGGCTGCGCGAGTGGCAGCTGTTCACCGACGCGCCCGCCGCCGTGGTGGAGGGAGGGCCCGCCGAGCGCCGCGCGACCTTCAAAGCCTACCGACGCGGGTTCCTGCTCGGCAACTACGAACAACTCATCCGCGACCTCGACATCGTCCGCGCATGGCAGCCGGAGATCGTGGTGCTTGACGAAGCCCAGCGCATCAAGAACTGGGCCACGAGGACGGCTCTGACGGTGAAGCGCCTCGACCCGGCGTATCGACTCGTGCTCACGGGCACGCCGATGGAGAACCGGCTCGACGAACTCGCGTCGATTGTCGAGTGGGTCGACGACCTGGCGCTCGAACCGAAGTGGCGGCTCGGGGCGTGGCACACGATGCCAACCGACGGCCAGGCCGGCGCGGGCGGTGCCCGCCATCTCGAGACCCTACGGTTGCGCCTCGCGCCCTGCATGGTGCGGCGCATCCGCCAGGACGTGATCTCGCAGCTGCCCTCGCGCACCGATACGCGGATTCCCATCGAGATGAGTCCCGAGCAGATCGATGAGCACGACGCGTTGAACCAGCCCATCGCGCAGATCTACGCCATCGCCCGGCGCCGGCCGCTCCGGCAGCAGGAGTTCCTGCGGTTGATGACGCTGCTCACCACGCAGCGGATCATCGCGAACGGCCTGGCGCAACTGCGCTTCACCGAAACCTGGCCAGACCTGTCGCGCATCGAGCGACCGACGGAGTCCACGCTGCGCGGCCTGGCCAGCCCGAAGCTCTCGGAACTGCGCGAGCTCGTCACCCAGCTTGCCCTGGCGCAGGAACGGAAGGTCGTGGTCTTCAGCCAGTGGCGGCGGATGCTCCGGCTGGCGCACTGGGCGACCCGCGCCGAACTCGCCCGCGAAGGCGTGAGGCCGGCGTTCTTCACCGGCGCCGAGGGTCAGAAGCAGCGCACGCAGAGCCTCGTCGACTTCCACGACGATCCCCGTTGCCGCGTGCTGTTCGCGACCGATGCCGGTGGCGTCGGCCTCAACCTGCAGCGGGCGGCCAGTGCCTGCATCAACATCGAGCTGCCCTGGAATCCTGCGGTGCTCGAACAGCGCATTGGCCGCATCCATCGCCTCGGCCAGCGCCGGCCCATCGACGTTTACAACCTCGTCAGCGAGCCGGGCGTCGAATCGCGCATCGCCGATCTGGTCGGGTCGAAGCGGGCGCTCTTCACGGGCTTGTTCGACGGGACGAGCGACGAGGTGGTCTTCGAGCGTGCGGGCAGCTTCCTTTCCCGGATCGAGCACATCCTCGCACCGGCGATGACGGCAACTCCAAGCCCTGCCGTGGCCGCCGCTCCTCCCGATGATGACGGCGTGGATCGCGAGATCGATGCGATCGTGGCGGCCGGCGATGAGGCGAGCGACGTGCCGGCGCCAATCCCGCCGGAAGGAGCCGCCATGCCGTCAGCGGCCGGGATCCAGCGCCTGCTCTCCGGCCTGACGATGCGCCCGACGGGAGGGGGCGGGCTGGTGATCGAAGCCCCGCCGGACACGGCGGCGACGCTGGCGGCGCTGTTCTCCGGGATCGCGCAGTTGCTTCAGGCCGGTGTCGCGGCACCGGCACCCGGCAGCGAGTCGCCCGGCGCGTGACGGGCGAGGTGGAGACGCTCGGCGCTGCTCGTCGAGGGCTGACGAAGATGCCGAAGGGTGCCGGCGGCTCTACGGCCGGAAAGGGAGCGACTCACTCGCGAATCGGTACCGGTCGACCGATGGTTGACGATCCTCGAGAACCTGTACTCGGCGGGCCAAGGCAGGTCGGCAAATAGTCCATTTTGCTCATGAGTCAATGGACCACAGTCCAGTACACCAACTGCCGAACCCCTCTGGGTCCACGTACGGCCCAAGTGCTGCGGGGTCCCGACGGGAAACGAGCAGGGAAACGAGACTGGAAACGACGGGTTGTCAGAATCGTGACAATTCGATCCTAAGAATCTATTTATCAGTACTTTAGTGCTTGTTGCATCATGCCGTGTGGTTAGAAACGAGTTGGGCTACAATGCCCTCGTGATCATCCGCTATGAGCTCCCGCGACAGTGGATTCGCTACGAAGTGACCGCAGTGTTGCCGGCTCTGGCGGCCGCCAAGGCTGGGTTGCTGGCGCTGACGCAGATTCCCTATCAGCGGAGCTGGGCCGACGAGCTGCAGCGAATCCAGCTGAAGCGGGAGGTGGCCGGGACGTCCCGCATCGAGGGTGCGGAGTTCACCGAACGCGAGCTGGACGCCGCGCTGGCAGAGACACCACAGCAGCTCGAAACCCGATCCCAGAAGCAGGCGGCCGCAGCGGTCGCGACCTATCGGTGGATCGCGACAATTGGGGCCGACCGGCCAGTTGATGATCAGCTGGTTCGGGAGGTGCACCGCCATCTGGTGGCGGGGTGCGATGACGACCACTGCGCACCGGGACAGCTCCGTGGCCGCGATGAGAACGTGACATTCGGGGCACCCCGGCATCGCGGGGTGCCGGGCGGCGAGGAGTGCGCGCGCGCCTTCGCTCGACTCATGGAAGCCGCGCGCACCGAGTACCGTGTTCACGATCCACTGATCCAGGCGCTGGCGCTCCACTATCACCTGGCGGCCATGCATCCGTTCCTCGACGGGAATGGACGAACGGCCCGAGCGGTTGAGGCGCTGCTGCTTCAGCGCACCGGCCTGCGCGACACGCTCTTCGTCGCCATGTCGAACTACTACTACGAGCACAAGGCTCAGTACCTGACGTCGCTGAACGACACTCGCGCCGGCGGACACGACCTGACCCCATTCCTGGTGTTCGGGCTGCACGGCATAGAGAGCCAGTGTCAACGCCTCTTCCGTGAGATTCGCGTGCACCTCACGAAGGCCCTCTTCCGCAACACGATGACGGACCTGTTCGGACGTCTGCGCTCGCCTCGGAAACGGGTCATGTCGGCCCGGCACGTGCAGATCCTGAGCATGCTCCTCGACGGCGGACCTCGGTCGTTGGGTCAGCTTGCGCTTGACTCGCGTCACGCGTACGCCGTGAAGAACCCCATGAAGGCACTGATGCGCGACCTGGGCTACCTCGTCCGACTCCAGGCCATCCACGCAACCAGGCCCGAGGGTGCCCAGGACCTGGAAATCGCCGTCAATCTCGACTGGCCGAGCGAAATCACGGAAACGGAGTTCTTCCGCCGAGTAAAGGAGATGCCGAAGGGCAAAGTCTACGGGTTCCTGTCCGTGTGACCCCTTTGTCGACTCTCGCTGTCGGATATCGAGTCTGCAGGAATGAGCAGTTTCAGCGAACTACTGCAGTTCCGGTGTAGTCGCCCATCCGCCCCAGATCTCCCGACGCGGCAAGACAGTGATGGCCTGCGAGCACGCCCGCGCTAGAATGACCGCGGAATGAACTCCGTTGATGTCCGCGCCCGACTTGTGCATGCCCTACGGCTGGATCTGGTAGGGCCGGAGCCGAGCGAATCGCAGGTGGATGAAGTACTGGCGGTGCCGCCATCGCGCTTCTACCTGACGGGCTTCCTCGCGCCGCTGGCCGCGCCGGCCAGCCAGAAGCAGGACAGCGACGACCAGGGCGAACTGGAACAGAACGAAGCTGGCGACAGCGGAGATGAAGATGCGAGCACGGCGGAGCCACCGGCCGCGCGCCGCGGGCAGTTCCCCTCGTCCATCGGCCTGAGCGTGCTGGTTCCGCCCGACGCGACGCACCTGCGCGTGACAAGCCGGTGGGGCGAGTACGAACCGGTCGAGGTGGGCTCGAAGCCCGACGTCCAGTGGCGCCGACGGGAACGGCGTGAAGCGGTGACCATTGAGCTCGCGGGGGAGCGGGCCGTGCCCCCACTCGCGCCGGTGCCCGAAAGCGCTGGGCTGGAGGTGATGACCTCGCCCCGGAGCATTCGGCGCTCCCAGGACCTGGGCGGCCCGCCGGCGGGCACCCGCGCGGTGTCGGTCTTCCTCATCAACCGCCGCGTGCCGATCGAGGGAACAGACGAGCTGAAGGACAGCCGCTTCGTCTTCCAGGTCTCGCTGGCAGTGGAAGCCGACAAACCGTTCGTGCCGCGCCCGAACCCGCGCGGCCGCGACGGCACAGACCCGGACGAGCGCATCGCGGAGCTGCAGTACCGCGACGTGATGGAGTACGCGGTCGGCCACGGCACGTCGACACGCAGCACGGTCGTTGACGAGGTCTGCCGGCACGTTGAGACGACGTGGGTGCCCCAGGCCGAGGTGGAACGAGTCGAGCCAGCCCTGATGGATGGTGTCGAGCTTGGCATGGAGGCGCTGGCGCAGATGCCCGACGCGGCGTCGGCTCGCGCAGCCCTCGAGAACCTGACCACGGGCTATCGCCAGTGGATCCACGAGCAGGGCAACGTGCAAATCGCGGGCGCGCAGGCGGAGGTCGCCGTGGGCCTCCTGCAGCGCGCACGATTCGCGGCCGATCGCATCGAGGCAGGCATCCGGTTGCTCGAGGATCCGGTTGCCTTCGAAGCCTTCCGTCTCGCGAACCGGGCGATGGCGATGGCGGCGCGGCAGCGGCGCGCGGTCGAACGGGGCGTCGCGCCGGAGAGCGTGGACCCGCCGGCATGGAGGCCGTTCCAGCTGGCCTTCATCCTGATGAACCTCCGGGCGGTCGTCTCGCCAACCCACGCGGATCGCGAACTGGTCGACCTTCTGTTCTTCCCGACGGGCGGCGGCAAGACAGAGGCCTACCTCGGACTGGCCGCCTTCGCCATCCTGCTGCGCCGGCTGCGCGACCCGGGGCTCACCTCGGCAGGCGTCACGGTGCTGATGCGGTACACGCTCCGCCTGCTCACGCTCGACCAGTTGGGCCGCGCCACCACCCTGGTGTGCGCGCTCGAACTCATCCGCCAGGAGCCGGGGATGGCCGGGTGCCTGGGCGCGTGGCCGTTCGAGATCGGCCTGTGGGTGGGCAAAGCGGCAACGCCGAACCGCATGGGCCGCAAAGGCGAACGGGACCGGACGACGGCCCGCGCCAAGACGATCAGCTACCGGAACAACAGCCGCCGCGCGGCACCAATCCCTGTCGAAGTGTGCCCGTGGTGCGGTAGCAAACTGAAACCTGATTCGTTTCAGTTGGGCCGCACGGCGTCCAACGGCTCGTGGAAGACCGACGCCAACGAGCCGCTCGACCTGCGTGTGGTCTGCCTGAACGCGGCCTGTCGGTTCAAGGGCCGGAACCCGCTCCCGATCGTCGCGGTGGACGAGCCGCTGTACCGCCGCGTGCCGTGCTTCGTGATCGCCACGGTCGACAAGTTCGCCAGCCTCGCATGGACGGGAGCCAGCGGCGCGCTGCTCGGCGGCGCCGACCGCTACGACGTCGCCGGCTTCTACGGTCCATGGGATCCGGACGTCGGCCAGAAGCTGCCGGCACCGCTCCGGCCGCCGGATCTCATCATCCAGGACGAGCTGCACCTCATCTCGGGACCGCTGGGGACGATGGCGGGGCTGTACGAGACGGCGATCGACGCGCTGTGCACGCGGGAGGTGGAGGGGCACGTCGTCAGGCCGAAGGTGATCGCGTCGACGGCAACCGTGCGCCGCGCCGACGCGCAGATTCGCGCCCTGTTCACGCGAGCGGGCGTCGAGGTGTTCCCGCCGCCGGGGCCGGACCGGCGAACCTCGTTCTTCGCCAAGACGGTGTCGCTCGACGAGAAGGCTGGACGGCTGTACGTCGGTCTGGCCGCGCAGGGACGCTCGCTAAAGGTCGTCCTGCTGCGCTCGTATCTGGCGCTGCTCGCGGCCGCGCAGCGGTACTGGACCGAGGCGGGCGGTGCCGACAACGGCCAGAACCCAGCCGACCCCTACATGACCCTCGTCGGCTACTTCAACAGTCTCCGCGAGCTCGGCGGCTCCCGCCGCATCGTCGAAGACGAGGTCACGTCGCGGGTGTTGGGCTATGCGGACCGGAAGCGAGTTGGCGAGGAGGCAGGCAGCTTTGCGAACCGCGCCATGTCGCGCGACGTGTCGGAGCTGACGTCCCGCGAGAGCACCGACAAGGTCTCGGACACGAAGCGTCGTCTCGCCATCGGCTTCGCGGAGAGGGACAAGGCGAAGGAACGCGTTGACGTGGCACTGGCGACAAACATGATCTCGGTGGGCCTCGATATCACGAGGCTCGGCCTGATGGTCGTGCTTGGCCAGCCGAAGGCCACGGCCGAGTACATCCAGGCGTCGAGCCGGGTGGGGCGCGACGAGGCCAAACCCGGCCTCGTGGTGACGCTGCTGAACGTGCACCGGCCGCGCGACCGGTCGCACTTCGAGCGGTTCGAGGCGTTCCATCAGTCCTTCTACCGCGCGGTTGAGGCGACGAGCGTGACGCCGTTCGCGCCGCGAGCGCTGGATCGGGCGCTGCCGGCACTTGTGGTCACTCTTGCGCGGCACACGCAGGATGTGCTGACGCCGGCGCGCGGCGCCCTGGCGATGGTGTCCGAGCGAGCGAAGCTCGATTTGCTGCCCGATGTGCTGGCCAGTCGCGCACGGCGGCACCGGAGCCTGACGCAGGATGAGGAGGCCCGCATCGATGCCTACCTGCGTGCCCGCACGATGGATCTGCTCGACTCTTGGGCGCGAGTGGCTAAGAAGCAGCAAGAGGTAGGTGCGCGGCTCGTGTACCAGCGATTCGAGCAGACGGCAGGCAAGGCGCTGCTGCGGCAGCCGCTCGAGCCTCCGGATCCGGATCTTGGTCAGGATGGGCGAAAGTTCAAGGCGCCGCGGTCGCTGCGGGATGTTGAGCCGTCGGTGAATCTGTTCGTGAGGACGCTCGACGGGGTGGAGATCGAGCTGCCGGCCGAGGAGGAGGCGTCGTGAGCCCGGCTCGGACGCGCGGAGACGTTCGGCCGCACGGACAGATCCGGCAGAGCCAGATCGTGACGACCTTTGGCCCGGGCGCCATGGTCGATCTGCCCGACCACTCGGTCATCATTGCCGGGCTCGAAGAGTGGAACGGCCACAAGGACCACCCGATTGTGGAAGACCGCCTGGCCGCCAAGGTGAGGGCCGCGGTGGGCGTGCAGTCGGTCGAGTTCTACGCACCGCCGGCCGACAGGGACGACCCATCCGCACCCGTCACGGGCATCACGGCGTGGCTGTTCCCTGAATGGTTCGTCGCGCAGTTCGAAGAGGTGGACCAGAAGACAGGGACGCGGTCGCGGCCGCTCGTGCACAGGCTGGATCTCGAGAATGGTCGCAAGTATCGACGCGCGCGCGGCGAAAAGGCCGTGAAGGTGGTGCCCGTGCGCTTCGTCCAGGCGTGCGTGCGGGGACACGTCAGCGATATCAACTGGCGTCTGTTCGTGCACGGTCCCGGCGGCCAGTGCCAGCGCCCGCTCTGGCTCGACGAACGGGGGACCACCGGCGACCTCACCGACGTGGTTGTTCGCTGCGAATGTGGTGCGTTCAAAGCGTTGTCGGCGGCGACGAAGCTGGGCGACGTGCCCTTGGGCTATTGCGACGGTTCGCGTCCCTGGCTTGGCGCGTACAGCAAGGAAAAGTGCGGCGGCCCCGATGAGGGAGCCATGCCGAACCGCCTCCTCGTGCGGTCGGCCTCGAACGCCTACTTCTCGCAGACGCTGTCGGTCATCTCGATCCCCGAGCCCGGCAGCAAGGTGAAATTGGCCGTCGAGGAGGTGTGGGCCGACTATCTGCAGTACTGCGAGTCGGTTGTGGACGTCACCAAGGAGCGCAAGAAGGCCAAGGTCAGCGCGGCGCTCGAGAACTGCTCCGACGGGGACGTCTGGGCCGAGATCCAGCGGCGCAAGGGGGGAGCCCTTCCGCAGACGGCTGGCATACGGCAGGCCGAGTTCGAAACGCTGATGAAGTCGCCGGATCAGGCTGGCGAGGACGCGCCCGACGGCGTCTTCTTCGCGCGCACGCTCAAGATGCCGGCTGGCGAGCCGGGTCTCACGAAGCCACTCAGCCGCGTCGTCAAGGTCCATCGCCTGCGAGAGGTCATCGCCCAGATCGGCTTCACACGCTTCGAGGCTCCGGTTCCCGACGTCAACGGCGAACTCGCGCTCGGTGTCGAACGGGCCGCGCTGTCGCTCAACCAGTCGTGGTTCCCGGCCATCGAGAACCGCGGAGAGGGAATTTTCCTCGGTTTCAGGGCGGATGATGTGGAGGCCTGGGTCAAGCGGCCCCCTGTCCAGGCTCGCGGGATCCAGTTGCTGGAGGCCTTCAACGTCTGGAAGGCAGAGCACCAGGGCAGCAAGGCCGAGTTTCCAGGCCTGCCGTACGTGATGCTCCACACGCTGGCGCATCTGCTCATCACCGCGGTGTCGCTCGACTGCGGCTACGCGTCCAGTTCTATCCGCGAGCGCATCTACGTCGTCGATGGAGGATACGGCATCCTGCTCTACACCGCCAGCCCAGACGCTGAGGGTACGCTGGGTGGGCTCGTCGAGGCAGCGGACCGCATTGATCGCTACCTGCGGCAGGCTGTCGATCTCGGGCGACTGTGCTCGAACGACCCCGTCTGCGCCCAGCACCGGCCCGACAGTCGCGAGGAGGATCGTCCGCTGCTCGGCGCAGCCTGCCACGGCTGTGTGCTTCTGCCCGAAAGCTCCTGCGAGCGTCGCAACGACTTCCTCGACCGGGCGCTCGTCGTACCAACCGTGGACGGAACGGAAACCGCGTTCTTCGATGTCGACGAACCCTGAGTCATTACTGCCGTTCGATGGCGTGTCGTCTGGCACCCTGAGGGCCCTCGCCGCTGCGGTGAGGAACGGAAGCCTCAGGCCGCCCATCAACACGTTCACCCTGTCGATGGTGTGTGCGTGCCCGCCCACCCTCGCCGCTGGCTTGCAGACGCTCTCCGAGCAGGGCATGGCGCCCGCGCATCTGGCGCTGCTGCTCGAGACCGCGGCCGCCGTGACGGACGCACGCCTGGCTCATGCCACCGCTGGGGAACTCGTCTGGACTGGGCCTGAGTCGGTCGTGTCCCACAGCCGCGACACCGCGGTCGTCGTCAGCGAACTCTTCGCGAGAGCCACCCGGTCGGTGCTCGTCAGCACGTTCGTGATCCAGCAGGGACGCCAGGTCTTCGGGCCGCTGGCAGGCAGGATGGACGAGGTCGCCGGCCTGAGCGTCCGGCTGTTCCTCCACGTCGGCCGCGACTGGAAGGACACGCGTGAGGAATCCGAGCTTCTGCGGGGGTTCGCCGACGACTTCGCGTCAATCTGGCCAAGCGCCCGTCGTCCCCAGATCTTCTACGACCCGCGCAGCCTATCCACCGACCCCACCGTCCGCGCATCCTGGCACGCCAAGTGCGTCGTCATCGACGACGAGGAGGCGTTCGTGACGTCGGCGAACTTCACGGAGTGGGCCCAGCAGCGAAACGTCGAGGCGGGCGTCCTCGTCCGCAGCTCCCACTTCGCCCGCCAGCTCCGCGCCCAGTTCGACGGACTCGTCCAGGCCAAGGCCGTCAGGCGGCTGCCGGGGTTCTGAAACTCGGCCTGTCTTCTGCCGAGCCGACAGACGTGTTGAAAGATGGGCCCGATGGTCGACATGTCTGGCTGAACATATCGACGTGTCCGCCGCGACGGCCCCGCTCCCGGCATCTGACTCTAACGCTTGAGGACGTCAATCGGCGGAGCCGCCGGGACGGTTCTGGGCGAAGAGCCACTCGACCAGCGCCGGCTCGGTGTACACCCATGCGAACACGGTGTGGCCGAGCTCCGGGTACTCCGTATGCCGAGGTCTCCCGCCGGCCCTCCGCAGCGCGTCGATCATCGTGCGGGACGAGGCGACCGGCTCGACCTCGTCACGCGCCCCGTGGAAGTTCCAGATCGCCACGTCCTTGAAGGCTGCCGCCGTCTCGGGATGCCCGCGCCCGCACACCGGCACCCCCGCGGCGAAGAAGCGGGGGCGCTGGGCAATCATGTGCCACGTTCCGGCCCCGCCCATCGAGTGGCCGGTCACATAGATGCGGCCACGGTCGATGGGAAGCGACCCGAGCAGGTTGTCGATCACCTCGAAGGCCAGGCGCGCGCCGATGCCCAGGGCGTCCGGCGGGCAGAGCTTGATGTCGGCGGCGATCTTCGGCGGGTTCTTGGGATCGAAGATCGTGCACGGCCAGTTCCAGTCGCTCTGGGGCGCAAGCACGAACGCGGAGTGCCTGGCCTGATTCTCCGGGAGCGCCCAGACGAGTCCACCATACAGGTTGCCGCCCTCCAGCTGCTTCGCATTGTCGATGCCACCGCCGCTCGCTCCGTGGAGGAACACGACGAGAGGGTAGGTTCGACCGGGCTCGAGGCGGGCTGGCGTGAACAGCCGGTACGGCATCCGCTCACCCTCTTGGTTCACGTAGACGTCCGGCGCGAAGGCCTTGGCGAGCGCCGGCGCCTGGCTCTTGAGCGCGGTGATCGGCGCCCACCGCTCGTCCGAGTCGGACTTCGACCGCAGGAGACCGTAGTCCTGGGGTGCGGCGGCCGCCGTTGAGAGCAGCACGCACAGCAATACGAGGGCGTGTCTTCGCATGAGTGTGTCCTCCCCGGTTACGCTGAGTTTGACGCCGGGGCCGGCGCAGGGTTCCCTCGCCGCGCCCCGCATTCTCACAGGAGCCTTGTTCGAGGGATCCCGGGAATCCTGGGCCTTAAGCGCCCGACTGGTCCAGGTCCTTGGTAGAGTGCAACGCTGGTGTCCGGCATGCCGAGGGGCCGGAACACGCGCTCCCGGGCCAGGGTCTCGAGATCCTTGCCGGTGATCCGCTCCACGACGAACTGGAGGTAGCGGTAGCCCTCCCCCGAAGGGTCATTCGGTGATTCACGGTCGCTCCTTCAGCCTCATCGTGGTACTCGTGCATTGGTTGGACGTACGCGGCCGGCTCACCCGCTGCACCTCAACGCTTTGCGCCTCAATCGCACCGTTCCATGCAGCCACGCCTCATATCGGCCTTCGCCATGTCAGTCTCCGCGTGACGCCAACCTGCAGGCGCACGTCAGGGCTGCCTCGCAGGCAGACCCAGGACGCTTGCACTCACCCAGTAGATATCGCCCTTCGTGCGGTCGCCGCCCGAGAAGAACAGATAGCGGCCGTCAGGCGACACGGTGGGCGTGCCCGCTCGCATGCCGAGATCGATGGCCCGTGGCTCGGCCCACGACCCGTCGGGCTGCCGGAGCGACACGAACAGCCCGGTGTCGCCAGGTCGTCCCAGGCGCTTCACGAAGACGAGAGAGGTCTCGTCCGGCGCGACGTAGGGGGACATGTTGCCGGCGCCGACGTTTACGGGTGGCCCGAGCGGCTCGAGCTCCTTGTACGCGCCATTGGCCAGCCTGGCGACAGCAATACGCTCGGTGCCCATGCCGCCGGAGATGTCGGTGGTATAGACAGTTCCCGCGTTGGTCATGGTGACGTACATCGCCCGCATCGGGTTGAAGGGTGGTCCCGCCTGACGTGGGTTGCTCCACGTGTCGCCCTTGCGCTCGACGTACCAGATGTTCAACGTCGGCATCCCCCCAGGCTCGGCCTGGTCCGGCAGCGGCCGGTCCGACTGGAAGTACAGCCGGCGGCCGTTTGGCGTCACCTGCGGCTCGAACGACATCTGTCCCGGCGCATCGTTGAACGGGGCCGACGCGGGTTGGGTCCACGCGCCGTTGACGAGACGCGAGACCATAATCAGCGTCGGGACAGCGCCGGCGGCTCGTCTCGTGAAGTAGAACTCGCGGCCGTCCGGCGTAAACGAACACGCGAACTCGTGGCCGTCGGTTGACACGATGCCTGGTGCAAACACTTCCGGCTTCGTTCCCGGGGGCGTCTGGCCCAGGTAGAGGCCCGGCGGCTGTGCCTGCACCTGCTCCGCCCGCCTGTCGACCTCCGCCTGAGGCACCGCGACTGCCCACAGGCAGGCCGCACCGGCAATCCACCAGCGTGACGCCTGCGACAGATCCGCCTTGTTCATGCGAACCTCCTGTCACGGCCCCCGGGCGATTGCCTCCGTTCCGGCGGACGTGTTCTTCTGGATTCGACGCCCAGGATAGCGCTCGGGTTGTTCGTCAGGGGCTCGATTATTGCTCGGCTATCCCTCGGAAGGTGGCTGGCGGCCAGCTAGCGACCGAGCGCCCGGTACTCCGCTGGTGTTCGGGCTGCGCGGCATCGAGAGTCAGTGTCAACGCCTGTTCGGCGAGATTCGCGTGCACCTCACGAAGGCTCTCTTCCGCAACACGATGACGGACCTGTTCGGACGTCTGCGCTCGCCTCGGAAACGGGTGATGTCGGCCCGGCACGTGCAGATCCTGAGCATGCTCCTCGACGGCGGACCGCGGTCGTTGAGTCAGCTTGCGCGTGACTCGCGCCACGCGTACGCCGTGAAGAACCCCATGAAGGCGCTGATGCGCGACCTGGGCTACCTCGGCCGACTCCAGGTCATCCACGCGACCAGGCCCGAGGGTGCTCCGGACCTGGAAATCTCCGTCAATCTCAACTGGCCGAGCGAAATCACGGAGACGGAGTTGTTCCGCCGCGTGAAGGACATGCCGAAGGGGAGGGTCTACGGGTTCCTGTCCGTGTGACGAGGGCCGCAGGTGCCGAAGGGCAGATCTGCGGGATGTGGGCCGCCAGGGCCATGGAGAAGAGCTAGTTAAGTCAGCCGGACCCAGCAGACCCACACCTCAGCCAGGCTCGGTGCAAAGAGCTCGCGGTACCAGACGCGGTGATCCTCACGGGCGACGACGCCGGGGTCTTGCCCTTCCAGGATCCTGCGGAGACTCTGCTGGACCGCCCGGAAGGCCTGGTGGTACCCACGCGCCGCCATCGCGTTGCGGCGTTCACGGTCCCGTTCGTCGACATCGGGATTCCAGGCACCGTCCAGTTGCCGCCGTGCAGCGACAGCGATTGTTCCGGCGACAGCGACCAGTCGGGGCCAAAACGGGCCTCGAGGTAGGCGGCAGCAAAGGGCCAGAAGGCCCGACTGATCCAGGTGCTTGGCAGACCGCAACGCCTACTTCGTCACTCCTTCGGGGATAGTGAAACGATCGTCGCCAAGGGGCACGTTGACCTCCACTTGGTCGACGACGGCAGTGTGCACCTTGTCCGCCATCCACCAATAGGCAACCGTACGGGGATACATCATTCCCCCCACGTCCTGATAGTCGCTGAAGACTCGCCCAGGGTGATAGTCAGTGCCCTCGACGGTGACATCGGCCACGACCTTGATTGGTAGGCTGCTCTTCGCATCGATGAAGTACACCACGCGGACGCCCAGCGGGAGGATCACGCGGAGTTTGTGAGTCTCACCTCCTTCTGTCGCTTCACGACCCAGGTACTCCGACGGGTGATCGAAGAACGCTGGAAAGAGAAAGGCAATGTCGAGTTCGAGATCCTTAAGCTGTTCGGAATCGATGAGCCCGGGAGCTTGCGGTGCGCCGTCCGCGGCTGGCGGGCGCACAAGGAACGCTCCCCGTTTCCCATCGAACACCAGGACATATCGTCCCACGCCCTCGGTCCGCATTCGATTCGGGCGACGGAGTTCCGTGACCACGGGGTATTCGTGGTCAGGATAGACCATTCTGATGCGCAAGGTCTTCACATCATCGACCCGCCCGACTCCTCCCATGGCTTGCGCTGCCATGGCAACGATCCGCTCCGCTGTTGGCTGTCGGCAGGCCGGAATCAGTACGGCCAGGGCGATTCCCAGTGCGGACACACCTGCGCTGCAGATTCTGTGAAACGCCTGCATCGGACTCTCCGTGACGGGGTACGTCCTTCGGCCACCCTGAGGTGGTACCGTTCGCGTCCCCCTGAAAACAGCGATGGTTGCCAAGCCGCAGCCGGGCTGGATACGCCGAAGCGCCTGCCTGGCGTGAAGCACGCGAGCCAGTCCTGGGCCGCGGCGCCCTTTGGTGACCCGGAAGAACACCTGTACGGCAATGACGTCCCGACGAGCAGCACGCGAACCTCGCCGGTGTCAGCGTCAGCGTGACGATGGAAGTCTCTGCATTGCTGCCGTGGGAGATGGTGCGAACTTCCTGCCATCCGGTATCAGGCCTGTTCGGTCCCTCGACTGCGCTCGGGACGAGCGGACGGACCCTACCGCTCGACGATCTTCAAGAGCAGATCCTGCGCCCGCGCGTAGGTGGGAGCGATCTCGAGGGCGGCGAGCACCTCGCGCTTGGCGTCGGCGGCCCGCCCGGCCCGCAGCAGCACCTCACCAAGGTCGCAGCGGGCCGCGGCCACGTCGACGGGACCGGCCGCCACGGCGGCCTGAAATTCGCGCACGGCGGTGGTGAGATCCCCGCGGCGCTGCGCGATCTTCCCGAACTCGGTGTGCGCCCGCGCATCGAAGGGATCGATGGTCACGATGCGCTCGTACGCGAGCGCCCGCGCCTCCTCGTCTCTCGCTTTCTCGGCGAGCGCGGCCAGCTTGCGCGCGGCCTCGACGTTGGTGTGGTCGTCCGCCAGCAGCGACTTCAGGTAGCCCCGCGCCCCGGCCTCGTCGCCCTGCACCAGCGCCAGCTCGGCCAGCATCGCCCGCGGACTCGCGGCACCGGTTGCGGTGGGCACGAGCTTCGCGGCCCGCTCGAAGATGCGCACGGCCTCGCGACGCGCGGCCGGATCCGACGCGAGCACCTGCCCCACGCTCATCTGCACGGGATAGCTTCCGGGGTACTTGTCAGCCAGGGCCGCGAGCGCGGCGGCATTCTTCTCTTTCGGCGGCCCGAAGCCCTCCGGGACGCGCAGTGCGCGACCGAGCTGCCCGAAACGCGAGGCCAGCTCCACGTCGAAGGCCTCCTGCAGGTCGTCGAAGCCGACGCCGAGCGCTCTCTGGAGCGCGGCATCGGTCTCGAGCCCCTCGCCGTACGCCGCCAGCAGCCTGTTCAGGCCAGTCTGACCGTATCGCTCGATGATCAACCCGACCACAAGCGACGACTGATAGTACGCAAGGCTGATAGTCGCAGGGTTCGTGAATCCGGCGTTCAGCTCGGCCAGCTTCGGCACCCTGCCGGCGCCGTACGCCCGCGCGAAGTCGCTCTCGGAATCGCGTGCGTACTCAGGCTTGAGCAGGCCCTCCTCGTACACCGATATGCCCTCGGTGAGCCACCGGGGCACGCGCTGGTTCGACGCCTGCAGCGTGAACACGTGGGCGAGTTCATGCCAGAGCGTCGCCTGCCAGTTGAACGATCCGGGCGTGCGCGCTCGCGGCGAGTCCATGGTGACCACACGCCCGAAGCTGGCGCCGAGCGCGCCGAGAAGGCCAGGAATGCCGAGCGTGCGGACGGCGAAGTCATCATGCTTGGGAAAGACCTGGACGAGCACGGGCCCCTTCGGCTTCAGCTCATAGCGCTCGCTCATCCGCGCCATGGCCTCCTGCACCATCGGCACGGCGTAGTGCCGGAGGACGGGCGCCTCGTCGGGGTGCAGGCGCAGCACCGCGTCTCCCGCCTTCACGGACGCGAAGCTGTCGAGGGTGTCCAGCATCGTCAGCAAATTGTAGGTGACGATGTCGAAACGGTCGGCCTCGAACGCCGTGTCGAGGGCGCGGCGGGCCTCGCGCTCGTCGCCGGTCCGGAGCAGGTGGAGGCCGAGATCCGCATGCGCGCGGATGTTGCCGGGCTCGATCTCGAGGGCCCTGCGGGTCAACGCCGCCGCCTCTTCGAAGCGGTACTTGCGGGCGGCCTGTGCCGCCGCGATGCGGTAGACGTCGCCGTAGTCCGCGTTGATCTCGAGGATGGCGATCGCGCGCGCCTCGAACTCGTCCGCTCGGCCCTCGAGCCATCCGACGGCGGCCTGAAGCGCCAGCGCCTCGAGATGCCGCGGATTCACGGTGAGTGCCTGGCGGATGGCGCCCCGCGCCTCATCCACGCGGTCATTGTCGAGCGCCGACTGGGCAACGAACAGATGTGCCTCGGTGAGCGCGGGATCGATTCCCACCGCTCGCCTTGCGGAGGCGAGGGCAACCGGAGGATCCTCCGCCTCCAGCGCCCAGGCCATGCCGAGGTGTGCGGGGGCCCACTTGGGATCGAGCTTCAGCGCAGCCTGAAAGGAGGAAGCCGCATCCCCGGGGGCGAACTTCTCCAGGAACAGCTCTCCCCACGCCGTCTCCATGGCGGCGTCATCGCGGGCCGCGGCCTGCGCGCCGCGCAGCAGTAGGTCGGCGCTTCGGGACTGGCGCAGGGCCCGGGCAGCGCGCCCGCCCCGCAGATACGCGTCGGGCGTGCGCACATCTGCGGCGGCGTCGACGAGCGGCGCGAGCAGGGCGCGGGCTTCGCTCTTGCGCCCCAGGTTCATCAGGAGCAACCCCAACTCGAGGGCTGCCTCGCTGCGACGACCGGCCTGGGCGGCCGGGGCAAGGAGGGCCTCAGCCTCTTCGTAGCGGCCCTTGTGCACGAGCAGGCGGCCGAGGATGCCCGCAGCGTCGGGATCACCCGCACCCCGGGCCCGCGCGAGCGACTCGGCATCGCCGTATCGGCCCTGGGCGATCGCCTGGCGCGCTGCGCGAAGGAATGCCTCGGGTCCTTGCGCCCCGCTCTGAGCCGCGGCGGCGACGGGCAGCAGCAGCCACGCGGCGGCGAGTGCGGCCGACGTGAGACGGTGTTGGTGCGCGACGACGCCGGCCAGAGCGGGTACCCTCGACGAGAAGGGCGGATTCCATGCCACTCGACACTGTCTGAACATGCCTGCCTCGTGTCACATCCCCATCCACTCCGGCCGCAGGCCGCGGCCCCACTCACCTGTGATCCGCGTCGCGGCGTGGGCTTCCGGCCCGAGAGGGCCGACAAGGAGGCCGGCGACTCCCGTCTCCTGACTCCTGACTCCTGTCTCCTGAATTCTGGCTGAGGATCACCGTCTTGGCCTGACGCCCGTCGCCTGACGCCTGTTTCCCCCCCCCATGTTATCCTGCAATCTGACGCCAGAAACAGTCCATCGGCCTCCGGAACGCGTCCCAGTGAGTAACGGGAGCGCCGTGGCGGTCGTATTGACCCTGTACGGGCCGCACAGGGCTGAGGGCCTGGTGTCGCATGACGTTCCGGTTGTAGGCGGACTGCCCGGGTCCCCGCGAGCTGAACCCGCGGGCCAGGAATGAACGAGTCACCGAGGAGGCCGTGTTCGACCGCGTGTTCGAGGTGCTCTTCAAGCACCGGCCGGTCGTGTTTCAACAGGGCGAGCTGGCGCTCAGCCCGCCATGGCCGGCGGCCGTCTCGGTGCTGCTGGTGTTGGCGGCGCTCGCGGTAGCGGCCTGGGCGTACGCGCGGGTCGGCCGCGGGCTGACCCGCCGGGACCGCGCCCTACTGCTGGGCCTTCGAACCGCCGTCCTCGCCCTCTTCCTCTTCGCGCTCCTGCGGCCCGTGCTGGTCGTGCGCGCCACCCAGCCCGAGCGCAACTTCCTGGCCGTCGTCGTCGACGACTCCCGGAGCATGGCCATTGCCGATCGCGAAGGCGTTCCGCGGGGCGCGTTCATCACCCAGGCGCTCGGCGCCGATGGCCCGCTGCGCGCCGCACTCGGCAGCAAGTTCGCCCTCCGCCTCTTCCGCTTCTCGTCGTCGACAGAACGGGTGGCGGACGTCGGTGGCCTCGCATTTGCCGGCACCCGATCGCACGTCGGCGAGGCGCTTGTGCGGGCTTCCGAGGAGCTGGCCGGTCTTCCCGTTTCCGGCATCGTGCTCGTGAGTGACGGCGCCGACACGTCGCAGACGGCCGTGGGCGAATCGCTGCGGGCGCTGAAGTCGACGGGTCTTCCCGTCTTCAGCGTCGGCCTCGGCCGCGAGGCTTTCGACCGGGACGTACAGATTGGCCGCGTGGATCCGCCGCTCACCGCGCTCAAAGGGGCGACACTCGTCGTCGATGCGGTCATCGCACAGAGCGGCTACGAGCGGAAGACCACGCAGCTCCTCGTCGAGGATGAGGGCCGCCTCATCGCGTCGCAGGATGTGACGCTGCCTGCCGACGGAGAGCCCGCCACCGTGCGCGTGAGCTTCACGCTGGCCGAGGCGGGCCCGCGGCACCTGCGTTTTCGCGTGCCGACGCTGGATGGCGAAGAGGTGACGCAGAACAACGTGCGCGAGGCGCTCGTGACGGTGGAGGACCGCCGCGAGAAGATCCTCTACATCGAAGGCACGCCGAGGCCCGAGATGAAGTTCGTGCGACAGGCGGTGTCCGACGACAAGAATCTGCAGGTCGTCACGCTGCAGCGAACAGCCGACCGCAAGTTCCTGCGCCTCGACATCGACACGCCGGAAGAGCTGGGCGGCGGATTCCCGAAGACCCGCGAGGAGCTGTTCGGGTATCGCGGGATCGTACTCGGCAGCATCGAAGCGAGCGCGTTCACGCCAGATCAACTGCGGATGATCGCGGATTTCGCCAGCGAGCGCGGCGGGGGCCTGCTCGCCCTCGGCGGCCGGCAGTCCTTCGCAGAAGGCGGATACGCGGCGACGCCCGTGGCTGAGGCGCTGCCCATCGAGTTCGAGTCGTCCAAGGCCCCTGAGACGTTCATCGAAGAGATTCAGGTCCGCCCCACCCGTCTCGGCCAGACGCACGTCGCCACCCAGATAGCCGCGACCGAGGAGGCGTCGGCCGAGAAGTGGAGCACGATGCCGCGGGTGACGACGGTCAATCCCGTCCGGCGGGTCAAAGTTGGCGCAGCCGTCCTCCTCGCGTCAGGCACCGGCACGCGCGACGATCAGATTGTGCTGGCGTACCAGCGCTACGGAGCCGGCAAGGCGCTGGCGCTCGCCGTCCAGGACTCGTGGCTATGGCGCATGGATGCCCGGATGCCTGTCGACGACACGACGCATCACACGCTGTGGCGGCGGCTGCTGCGCTGGCTCGTGGACGGCGTACCGGATCGCATCGTGGCCAGCGCCGAGCGCGAACGCGTCGAGCCTGGCGAGCCGATCACCATCACGGCCCAGGTCCGGGACGAAGGGTATGTGCAGGTGAACGACGCGGCCGTCGAGGCGCACGTCATCAGCCCGTCCGGCCGCGAGTCGACCATCCCGCTCGAGTTCCTGATCGATCGCGACGGCGAATATCGCGCCACCACGATGGCCGACGAAACGGGCCTCTACGAAGTTCGCGTCGAAGCTACGCGCGACGGAAGGCCGGCGGGCGGCGACACGCTTTACGTCAGATCTGCCCCGTCCGACAGCGAGTACTTCGATGCGGCGATGCGCACCCCGCTCCTGCGGCGCATTGCCGAGGACACGGGCGGCCGCTTCTACACGCCCGAGACGGTCTCCACGCTGCCCGACGACGTCACCTATCTGGGCCGGGGCGTGACGGTCGTCCAGGAGAAGGAGCTGTGGGACATGCCGATCATCCTGATCCTGATGGTCGGCCTTGCTGGCGGCGAGTGGTTCTGGCGCCGGCGCCGAGGGCTGGCATGAAGGCGCTCGCCGGCCTGGTCGCGGTGCTTCTGGCCCTCATTGCCGTCCCGCGGCCCGCCGCGGCGCAGTCGAGCCACCTGCTGGTCATCGTCGGCCTGGCCGGAGAACCGGCGATTGCGGACGAGTTCCACCGCTGGGCCTCGACCATCATCGACGCCGCGCGGCAGCGCTACGGACTCCCAGCCGAGAGCGTCATCTACCTGGGAGAGGATCCGGCACGCGACGCACTCCGCATCACCGACCGATCGACCAGCGCGAACATCCAGGCCTCGGTGGAGAAGCTGGTCGCACGCGCCCGTCCCGGCGATCGCGTCTTCATCGTCCTCATCGGCCACGGCGCCGCCGCGGCCGGCGCGCCGCGTTTCAACCTGCCCGGACCCGATCTCGCGGCGAAGGACTTTGCCGCGTTGCTCGACCGCTTCACGGCACAGAGCGTGACGCTCGTCAATACGGCCAGCGCCAGCGGCGGCTTCGTGGCAACCCTCTCGGGACGCGATCGCACGATCATCACCGCGACGCGCACCGACGGCGAACGCAATCAAGCCCGGTTCGGCGAGTTCTTCGCCGAGGCGCTCGGCGGGACCGATGGCGACATCGACAAGGACGGGCGGGTGTCGATGCTCGAGGCGTTCACGTGGGCCCGGCGGCGCGTCGAGGAGTCCTACAAGAAGGAGGGGCAGTTGCTGACCGAGCACGCGATGCTCGACGATGACGGCGACGGCAAGGGAAGCGATGCGCTCGACAAGCCCGGCGGGGACGGCGCGCTCGCGCGCACGCAGTTTCTGGCGGCCGCGTCTGCGGAACCCGCATCGGCAGAGTCGATCGCCGATCCCGCGCTGCGGCAGCTGTACACCGAGAGACGTGCTCTCGAGGACGCCATCGCGTCGCTCAAGGCGGGCAAGGGCAAGATGGACGAATCCGAGTATGCCCGGGAACTCGAGCGGCTGCTCGTCGAGCTGGCACGCAAGAGCCGCGAGATCCGGGAGAAGGAGAAGAAATGACCCGAGGGGCGTGGACGCGGATCCTCTTCGCCTTGCTGGTCGCGATGGCCGCCGCCGTCGTGGCCGCCCAGGACCGCCCGTTCTTCCAGGGAAGAGGCCGCAGTTTCCGCGGCGGAGAACCCGCGAATTTCGAGACCGGGCAGGTCTCCTACGACGGCCGGTTCGTGTTCGCGCGTCTCAAGTACGACGTGCCGCAGGCGTCCGATGGCGGCCTGAGCATCGACGGCCTGTTCGGCGGCGGGCGGCGGCGCGGCGGCAACCGCGAACCGCCCTGGTCGCACGATTACCCGAGAGCCGAGCGCAATTTCATGAAGATCCTCGATGAGATCACGACGGTGCACCCGTACACGGGGCCCGCCGGCGGGGTGATCCTCGACATCGGTTCACCCGACATCTTCAAGTTCCCGGTCGCCTACATGGCTGAGGCGGGCTACTGGACGCAGACCGACGAGGAGGCCGCAAACCTCAGCGCCTATCTGCGCAAGGGCGGGTTCCTGATCTTCGACGACTTCCGTGGCGGGGACTGGACAAACTTCCAGTTCCAGCTCGAGCGGGTCCTGCCGGACGCACGGCCGGTTCAGCTCGACGTGTCTCACCCGATCTTCCACGCGTTCTTCGACGTGACGTCACTCGACTTCGTGCAGTTCTACGGCCGCAACGAGCCGGCGTACTTCTATGGGGTCTTCGAGGACAACGATCCCTCGAAGCGCCTGATGATCATCGCCAACTACAACAATGACATCGGCGAGTACTGGGAGTACTCGGACACGGGCTGGACGCCCATCGACCTGTCGAACGAGGCATACAAGTTCGGGGTCAACTACATCGTGTACGGACTGACGCACTAAGAACCGGGATTCGGGATTCGGGATTCGGGATTCGGGACTCGGGACTCGGGACTCGGGAACCGGGACAGACTGGTGCGATTCAGCGCGCACCACCCGAATCCCGAATCCCGAATCCCGGATCCCGGCGAGGAGCACATACGTGACGCTGATCGAGAACACCGCGACGACGTTGGACACGCTGGACGATGTGGCGTTGGCTGGGAAGATGCAGGTGGCGCGCAACCGGATCGTCGCCGAGTTGGGCAGGGTCATCGTCGGCCAGGCCGGCGTCGTCGAACAGGCGCTGATGACGCTGTTCGTGGGCGGCAACAGTCTGATCGTCGGTGTCCCCGGTCTGGCCAAGACGCTGCTCATCCGGACGCTGTCGCAGGTGCTCGACCTGAAGTTCGCGCGCATCCAGTTCACGCCCGATCTGATGCCGTCGGACATCACCGGGACCGACATCATCCAGGACGATCCCGAGACCGGCAAGCGCCACATGGTGTTCTCGCCAGGGCCGGTGTTCACGAACATCCTGCTGGCCGACGAGATCAACCGGACGCCGCCGAAGACGCAGGCCGCCCTGCTCGAGGCCATGCAAGAGCACCGGGTCACCATCCAGGGCCGGACCTACACGCTGGATGAGCCGTTCCACGTGTTCGCCACGCAGAACCCGATCGAGCTCGAAGGCACCTACCCGCTGCCCGAGGCCCAGCTCGACCGCTTCATGTTTCACATCGTCATCGAGCACCCGCCCGAAGATGAGGAACTGGAGGTGCTGCGGACGACCACGGGAGTCCAGGACGCCGATCTGACACCGGTGGTGACAGGCGCGGAAATCACGGCGTTCCAACGGCTCGTGCGCCGCGTGCCCGTGTCTGAGCCGGTGATGCGCTACGCGCTGAGCCTGGTGCGCGCGAGCCGGCGCCGAGCCGCGGGCACGCTCGAGTTCGTGGACAAGTGGGTGTCGTACGGAGCCAGCGTCCGCGCGGCGCAGTACTTGATCCTGGGTGCCAAGGCGCGGGCCGTGATGAACGGACACTACCACGTGAGCTTCGAGGACGTGCGGGCACTGGCGCACCCGGTGATGCGACATCGCGTGCTGACCAACTTCCATGCCGAGTCAGAAGGGATCCGGCCGGACCAGATCATCGACAAGCTGCTCGACGCGGTGGCGGTGCCCAAGTCCGGGATGTAGCGATGGCGCGAGGTCAGGAACGGCCGGCGATGCGCGGCGCCCAGTTCGTGGACCCGAAGGCCCTGGCCCGGATCCACAACCTGGAGCTGCTGGCGCGCAGCGTCGTGGACGGCTTCATCAACGGCCTCCACCGCGCGCCGTATCTCGGTTTCTCGCTGGATTTCGCCGAGCACCGCGGGTACGAGCCCGGCGATGACCTCCGACGGGTGGATTGGCGGCTGTTCGCACGGACCGACCGGTACTACGTGAAACAGTTCGAGGCCGACTCGAACGCGAACTGCGTGGTGGCGCTCGACGTGTCGAACTCGATGCGCTTCGGCAGCCGCGGCGTGACGAAGCTCGACTACGGGCGCTACCTGGCTGCGTCGCTGCTCTATCTGTCATCGACGCAGCGCGACCGGGTCGGACTCGTCACCTTCGACACGGATGTGATCGAGTACGTGCCGCCCTCGGCCAAACACCTCGAGTTCGCGCTCTACGCCCTCGACCGGATCGGCGAGCGCGGGCCGGGCTCACTGGCCGCTCCGCTCCTGAAGGTCACAGATTGCCTCAAGCGTCGTGGCATCGTGGCCGTGATCTCGGACCTGTACGACGAGCCAGAGGCAGTGGCCAAGGCCATCACGCCCCTCAAGTTCAGAGGGCACGACGTGGTCGTGTTCCACGTGCTGGACCCGGCCGAGATCGACTTCCCCTACGACGAGGCGGCGAGCTTCGGCGATCTCGAAAGCGGCGAGCGGATGCCGATCGTGCCCGACTCGGTGCGTGAGCAGTACAGGGCCCTGGTCCAGGCCCACATCGACGCCTTGAGCCAGCGTTTCACCGACAACCACATCGACTACGCGCTCTTCCGGACGTCGGTGCCCCTCGACTACGCGCTGTTCAAGTATCTCTCGCTGCGCGAGCGGCTGAGCCGGGTGCGCTGATGACGTTCCTCGCGCCTGCCCTGCTCGCCGGGCTGCTGGCGGTGGCCATCCCGGTCGTGCTGCACCTCGTGCAACGCGAGCGGCGGGTGCTCGTCGAGTTCCCTTCGCTGATGTTCCTTCAGAAGATTCCGTACCAGTCGACGCGGCGCCGCGCCATCAGGCACTGGCTGCTCTTGGCGCTGCGGGTCCTGGCGTTCGCACTCATGGCCCTCGCCTTCGCCAGGCCGTTCCTGCCCGGAACGGCCCTGGTCGCCAGCGATGCGGGCGCCGGACGCGACGTCGTGATCCTGCTTGACCGGTCGTACAGCATGGGCCACGCGGGCACGTGGGATCGGGCGCGCGACGCGGCCCGCGGCGCGATCCGGGCGCTTGGACCAACCGATCGCGCCACCATCGTGCTGTTCGACGGCGAGGTCGAAGTCGGGCCGCCGTTCACGTCCGAGAAGAGTGCGCTCACGACGGCGGTGGATCGCGCGCAACCGGGTTCGGGCACAACCCGCTACATCCCGGCACTGCGCGCGGCATCGGGCCTGATCGCGCCATCGGAACGCCCTCGGCGCGAGATCGTGCTGATCTCCGATTTCCAGAAGACCGGATGGGACCGGAGCCAGGATGTGCGACTCCCGCCAGGCGTGGTGCTGACGCCCGTCGCCGTGGCGGAAGAGCGCCGGGTCAACGTCGCGATTGTCGGGCTCACCATCGAGCGCGAACAGGGCGACCGCGAGCGCGTGCGGCTCTCGGCCCGCGTGGCCAACCGCTCGGCCGAGCCGACGGGCGAGCGCGACATGCGCCTGGACGTGGACGGACGGCAGGCGGGCTCGGTTCGCGTGAGCCTGGAACCGAACGCATCAGCGACTGTCACCTACGCGCCCTTCGCGCTGGCGGGCGAGCGCGTGGCCGTGACGGCCCGGCTGGTGCCGGGCGACGCGCTCCCGCGAGACGACGCGTTCCACGCCGTGCTGACAGGCGCGAGCCGGATTCCCGTGCTGCTCATCGAGAGCCCGAACCCGGCTCCGGACTCGAATACCTACCTGCTTCGGGCACTCGGCGTCGGATCGAGCCCGGGTTTCGCCACGCGGGTCCTGGACGTGGCGCGAGTGACGCCATCCGATATCTCGTCGGCCGCCGCCATCGTGCTCAACGACAGCCGGCCGCCGGCGGGCGCGGCCGCGCCGGCGCTCGAAACGGCCGTGCGGAACGGCGTGGGGCTGCTCGTGGCGCTCGGCGAGCGGGCGGCATGGCCGGAAACCGGCCCGGATCTCCTGCCCGGGCAGCTCGGCGGGACAACCGACCGATCGGGCACGCGTGGCGGCACGCTGGGGTTCATCGACTTCAGCCACCCGGTCTTCGAAATCTTCAGCCGGCCCCGCAGCGGCGACCTGACCGCCGGGCGCATGCTGCGCTACCGGCAGTTCTCGGCGTCGGGCGCCACACTGGCGCGTTTCGACGACGGGGCCATCGCACTGGCCGAACGCCGGGTCGGCCGCGGGACGGTACTGGTTTGGACGACGACCTTCGACAGCTATTGGAACGACCTCGCGCTGAAGCCGGTGTTCGTACCGTTCCTGCACCAGGCCATCAGGCACCTGGCGCACTACGTCGAGCCCAAACCGTGGTATACGTCGGGCGAGGCATTCGACCCAGGCGCCAGGACCGGCACCGAAGCGACCATCCAGGACGAGATGGGCACCTTCGTCGTCATCGGCCCGGACGGTGAGAGCCGCACCTTCGAGCGGACGGCAGACACGCGCGCGCTTCCCCTGGTCGACCAGGGGTTCTACCAGATCCGGAGGCCCGACACGGGAGCGGGACAGCCGGCGCTCGTGGCGGTGAACGTCGAGCCGGGCGAATCGGATCTCGCACTGATGGACCAGGCCGAACTCGTGAGCGCGGTGACGGCAGCCGGAGAGACGGACGCCCGTGCCTCGGTTGAGGAGATGACGGTCGAAGAGCGGGAGCGGCGGCAGGCGATGTGGTGGTACCTGCTGGCCGCGGGGCTGCTGCTGCTTGTCGCGGAGGTCGTGCTGGCGAACAGGATGCCGCGGATGGCGTAAGAGCCGGGATTCGGGATTCGGGATTCGGGAGGTGGCCTCGCGCTTGTCGCGCGAGCGTCATTCCATTCCCCAATCCCTGAGGGGTACGGAGCATGGACGCGATACAGCCGGACCAACGCAACGAGCTCGTACGGATCATCCGCGAAGTGCGGAACCGTTGGCGGTGGAAGATCGTGATGCGGAGCCTGACCGTGCTCGCGGGCGCCGGCATCCTGACCCTCCTCCTCGCCGCGTACGGCCTCGAGCAGTTCCGCTTCAGCCCGCCGGCGATCGTGGCGTTCCGCGTGATTCTGTACCCCGCCCTGGTGGCGTTCGGCTGGTTCTTCTTCGTCCGGCCCCTCGCGCGCCACGTGACCGATCAGCAGGTTGCGATGTACCTGGAGGAGCACGAGCCGACGCTGCAGGCGACGCTGCTGAGCGCGGTGGATGTGTCCGCGCGGGACGAGAACGCTGCGGAACGCGCGGGCCACTCGCGCGCGCTGCTGCGGAAGCTCATCGAGACGGCCATCGAACGGTGCCAGGCGACCGATCTCGGCCGTGAGCTCGAGCGCCGGAGCCTGCGCTGGTCGGCCGTCGCGCTCGGCGGCATCCTCGCGGCGGCCACGCTCGTGTTCGGTCTCGGCCCGGCCTACCTCTGGCAGGGCACGCGGGCGCTCCTGCTGCCGGCCGTCGATGCCGAAGCCGCCAGCCCCTACCGCATCGACGTGACGCCCGGCAGCACGGTCATTGCCAAAGGGGCGGACGTCACGATCGCCGCGACACTCTCCGGCTTCACGTCCACCGAGGTGGACCTGTTCACGCGCAGCAGCCCGGGCGCGCCGTTCGAGCGGATCCCGATGCTCGCGCCCGAAGAGGGACAGGCGTTCGAGAGCACGCTCTTCGCCCTGCGCGAGTCGACGGAGTACTTCGTGCAGTCGGCCGGCGTCCGCTCGGCCGTCTTCACCATCGAGGTCGCGGACCTCCCCTTCGTCGAGCGGCTCGAATTGGAGTACGTCTTCCCGCCGTACACGAACCTGCCGGCGCAGAAGGTCGAGAACGGCGGCGACATTGCCGTCCTGAAGGGTACGACCATCCGGGCGCGCGTGCACTCGACGCTTCCCACGAAGGGCGGCTACATCCTGCGCGACGAACAGGAACAGGTGCCGCTCTCGCTGAATCCCGACGGCACGCTCGACGCGAGCTTCACGGTGACGGCCAGCGGCTTCTACCGCATCGATTTGCAGAGCCCGCAGGGCAAGCCCGTGACGGCCTCGCCGCAATACACGATCGACATCCTCGAGGATCAGGCCCCCGTCGTCTCGTTCGCGAAGCCCGGGCGCGATCTGTCGCCGACGAGCGTCGAAGAGGTCTTTCTCGAGGCAAAGGCCGACGATGATTTCGGCGTGCGGCAACTGGATCTCGTGATGTCGGTGAACGGGGGGCCCGAGAAGAGCACGCGCTTGGCCGGGCCCTCGCCGAGGCCGCTGAGGGGACTCACGGCGGGCGAAACAGTCTTTCTCGAGGAGATGTCGCTGAAGCCCGGTGATGTCGTGTCCTACTACGCCCGCGCCACGGACAACGACGCCGTTGCCGGACCGAAGACAACGACAAGCGACATCTACTTCCTCCAGATCAGGCCTTTCCGCAAGGACTATCGCGCCTCCGAGAGCCAGGCCGGCGACCAGACGGGCCAGGCGGGCGGCCAGGGCACCAACGACACCTCCGCCCTCTCGGAGCAACAGCGGCGCATCGTTGCGGGCACATTCAACACCGTGCGGGACCGCGACGTGTCGGGAGCGACCAAGTTCCGCGAGGACGTCGTGTTCCTGACACTGGCCCAGGGCCAGTTGCGGGAGCGCGTCGAGACGCTGGCCACGCAAATCCGATCGCGCGTGGCCGAGGCCGGCAACGAAATGGCGCAGGTCGCCTCGGGCCTGAGTGACGCGGCGCGTTCGATGCGTGACGCCGAGGCGAAGCTCCAGGCCCGCGATCCGAAGGGCGCGCTGCCGCTCGAGCAGCAGGCGCTCAACGGCCTGCTCCGCGCGGAGGAGGCGTATCGGGACGTCCGCGTGATGATGAGTCAGGAGCGTGGCGGCCAGGGTGGTCAGGGCGGGGGCAGCTCACCCGCGGCCCAGGAGTTGGCCGACTTGTTCCAGCTCGAGATGGACAAGCTGCGGAGCCAGTACGAGACGTTCCAGCGTAGCCAACAGCAGCAGGCGGAGAACCGAGTCGATGAGATGCTCGAGCGCCTGAAGGAGCTGGCCCGGCGCCAGGAACAGGAAGCCGAGCGCCAGCGTCAGCTCGCGGGCAACCGGCAGGCGGGCGGCGGCAGTTCGGCCGTGCGCCAGCGGCAGCTCGCCGACGAGACCGAAGAGGCGGCGCGCCAGCTCGAGCGGCTCTCGCGTGAGGAAGGCCGGCCGGACCTGGCCGACACGGCGCGCCAGATGCGCGAAGCCGCCGAGGCCATGCGCCGGGCGGCCGCCACCCGCGACGCGGCGGCCTTCGGAGAGGCGCGGGCGGCTGCCGAGCGCCTCAGTCGCGCGCGCGCCGGGCTCGAGCAGCAGCGGTCCGACCGGATGGCGCGCAACATCGAGAACGCCCTCGGCCGCGTCCGCCGTCTCCAAGCCGAGCAGGAAGACATCACGAGCGATGTCCGCAACCTCGGTCCGGCCGGGCAGGGCCGGCAGCAGCAGGCGCGGCAGCTCATGGAACGCAAGGACGCCCAGGCCAACGAACTTGGCGACATCGAACGCCAGCTCGACCAGACGGCCTCGGACTTCCGCCGCGAGCGCCAACAAGCCTCACGCAAATTGCAGGAAGCCGCCGACGCGATTCGCGACGATAAGATGAAGGAGAAGATCCGCTACTCGAAGGGCCTCGTGCAGGGGGCGCCTGCAGAGGCGGCTGCCGGCTTCGAGGAACAAATCGGCGCCGATCTTGAATCCCTCGAGAGGCACCTCACCGACGCCGCCGCGGCCGTCGGCCAGGCCGAGACGGATTCACGCGCCGAGGCCCTCGAACGGGCGCGTCAGCTCCTGCGTGGCGTCGAGTCGATGGAACAGCGGCTGCGCGAGCAGGGCCAGCGAGGGCAACAGGGCCAACAAGGGCAACAGGGCCAACGAGGGCAACAGGGCCAGCAAGGGCAGCAGGGCCAGCAGGGCAGCGGGCAGGCGAACCAGGGCGCCGGCGGCGAGCGCGGCTCCGCGCTCGAGGGTCGCTCCGGTCCCGGCGGCTTCGACCCTGGTGGTGGCGGCGGTGCCCGGCGTCCGGGCGCGATCGGGCCAGACCAGGCCCGTCAGTTTCAGCGACAGGCGCGCGAACGGCGATCCGAGGCCGAGGGTCTGCGCCGCGAACTGCGGGCCCTCGGAGTCGACGCCGCCGATCTGGATCAGCTCATCCGTGACCTCCGCGCGTTGGACGATGCCCGCGTCTACACGGACTTCGACGAGATCTCGCGCCTCCAGGCGCAGTTGGTCGAGGGCTTCCGCCGGTTCGAGTTCGACCTTCGGCGCGAATTGGGCGCTGGCGAAGCCGATCCGCTGTTCCTCAGCAACGCCGACGACGCGCCGCGGGAGTACCGCAAGCTCATCGAGGACTACTACCGCGCGCTGGCGAAGGAACGAAGGAAATAGGCAATGGCCGCCTCGCTCGAAGTAGACGTTCGGCACGGCCCCATTCCTCTCCCCGTCCCGCATGCGCGGCGCGTGAGCTCGGCGCCGACCGACGTTCACGGCTTCAGCCGCGATGGCCAGTGGGTCAGGTCGCTGCTGGCCACTGGGTACTGACGATACGACGCGGCGGCCGGGGGACGCAAGACGCGGTGGAGGCGGGGAGGCACCGTGCGGGCGCGTCCTCGGGTACAGTGGGCGGCGGGCCGGCAGACCGCGGTGGCCGCTCGGCCAGAGCGAGGTGATCATGAACAGGCTGCTGAGGATCGTGTTGGTCCTGTCGTTCGCGCTCTTGCCCGCCCTGGCGGTCGCGCAAGCGACGAACCCGCTGTGGCACGAGGCGAAGATCAAGAACTACCTGCCCCACATGACGTCGCCCGAGGTGAAAGACCTGCTCACCCGGACCGACATGGTGATCATCCCGATCGCGTCGATCGAACAGCACGCGCATCACTTGCCGATCGGGACGGACTTCATCAACGGTGTCGAGCGGGCGAAGCTCGTCGCGCAGCGGACCGACGTGCTCGTCGCGCCCATCCTGTTGCCCGGCAGCTCGCCGTATCACATGGAGTTCGCCGGCACGATCACGCTGCCGGCCGAGACGATTCAGCGGGTGTACTTCGAAGCGTGTCAGAGCCTGCTCGCGCATGGGTTCCGCCGCTTCCTGCTGCTCAACAGCCACGGCGGCAACGCCGCGATCACCCGCTACCTCGTCGACCGGATCAACCAGGAGACCGCCGGCATCGCCGTGGACCTGGGCGAGGCGGCGTCGCCGTTCATGGCCGGCGGCGGCAGCGCGCGCGAACCTGGTGCGGCCCGCGCTGGCCGCACGCCGGTCTTCGACCGTCACGGCGGCGTCGGCGAAACCGCCGACGGCCTCTATCTCTTCCCGTCGCTCGTGGACCTCCCGAAGGCGCAGATCGCGACGCTGACGATGCCCGAGCATCTGGAGAAGATGGTGCCCGACGTGCTGGCCGGCGACCGGACGGCGACGCTCGTGTTCCTGGCCGAGGGGCTGAAGGCGAAACAGACAGGGAAGGGAACGTCGGCGGCCGAGATGTCGACGACCGGGCAGTGGGGGCTGCGCGATCCCCGCGAGGCGACGGCCGAGCAGGGACGTCGGAGCACGGAACGCTTCGTGGATGCGGCCGTGCAGTTCATCGCGCGATGGAAGGAGCTGCGGCCGATGGCGCGTGCCGGAACGAGTGCCGCCGCGCCGGCGACGAGCGCGCCCGCCGCGTCATCGTCATCGGGCACCGTTCAATCTGCGGGCGATGCGCGGGGCGCGCGACAGGTGATTCGTCCCGAGAAGTTCCCGGCCACCGGGTTGCCCTACAGCCCCGGCATCTTCGTCGACGGCACGCTCTACGTGTCGGGCCAGCTCGGTCGCGATCCCGCGACGGCGAAGCTCGTGCCGGGGGGCATCGAAGCCGAGACGCGTCAGGCCATCACCAATGTCCGGGAAGTGCTGAGAGCGGCCGGCATGGACCTCGCGGACGTCGTCAGCGTGACGGCGTTCATCACGAGCTTCGACGACTTCCCGGCGTTCAACAAGGTGTACCGGGAGTTCTTCGCGACGGACCCGCCGGCGCGCGCGACCGTGCAGGTGGCTGGCCTCAACCTCGGCGCGACGATCGAGATCCAGATGATCGCAGCCAGGCCAGGAGCGCGGTAGGTTACGGGAGAAGGACGCCGGGCCCTGTCCGGCGTCCCTCCACAGCTCCAAGCGAAATGGCTCTATCCACACGAACGCGGCACTGGCACGGATCTTCCCTTGCGTTCCCAGCCAGACGATGGCATCGTCGTCGGAGGTCGGCGGAAAGGAGAGCTTGCCATGGAAAGCTGCGCCTCGTCGGCCTCGACTCGGAAGAGCCGGAGCACAACCATGACGACCACTGAGTACCTGCGGACGCCGGAGATGCTCACGCCGCATGAGCTGATCTATGGTGAGCTTCGTGTCGCGGAAGCGCCGACCGTGCGGCACCAGCGCCTTGTGGGCGACCTGTTCAAGGCCCTCGACGCACACGTGCAGGCGTCGGGCCTCGGCGAAGTGATTCTCGCGCCGGTGGACGTCATCCTTGATTCGCGCCGGCACCTGATCGTACAGCCGGATCTCGTCTTCGTGTCCGCACGACGGGCATCGATCGTTCACGACTGCATCTGGGGCGCGCCGGACCTGGTGATCGAAGTCCTGTCGCCCCGCCCGCGCATTGGAGACCTCGGCGAACGTCTGTCCTGGTTCGCCGAGCATGGCGTCACCGAGGCTTGGCTGGTGCACCAGATCGACCGGAGTGTTCAGGTGCTGTGCCTCGAGCGGGCCGGCAACGTGAAGCGCCGAACGTTCGCACGCGCGGACCCGCTCGTGTCAGTGGTGCTGCCGGACTTCGGCCGCAGCCTCGCCTCGATCAGCCGCTGGTAGCTCACCCGCAAGGCACCGACCCCGAGCGGGGCTTCGCGGGGCCACCGAGGCCGCCCGGTCCCGCCCCCGGCGTGCAGCCCCGTGCTATTCTTGGCAGTCCTGAGAGCCGACAAGCATAGACAGAGGCATGGTGCAGGCGTTGCGCATCGCGATCGGGGCCGATCACGGCGGATACGAGCTCAAGTCGTTCTTGCTCAATCACTTGAGTGGTCTCGGCCATTCGGTCACCGATTGCGGCACCCACACCGTCGATGCGGTCGACTACCCGGTCTTCGCCGGGGCGGTGGCCCGCCTGGTGGCGTCCCACGCCTGTGACGTCGGCATCGTTGTGGACGGAGCCGGCATCGGGTCGGCAATGGCGGCGAACAAGGTGCCCGGCGTGCTCGCGGCAGCCTGCTACAACGAGGCCCTCGCGCGCAACGCCCGGGAACACAACGACGCGAATGTCCTCACGCTGGGGTCTGGCCAGGTCAACGCCGACGAGGCCCGTCTCATCGTCGAGACGTTCCTGGCGGCATCGTGCACGGCGAAGCGGCATCGGCGGAGAGTCGACCTGATTCGGGAGATTGAGAGGGAGGGCATGGCAGCGTTGGATGAGGCCGGACTTGACCTGTCAGAGGAGGATCTGCAGCGGATCGCCGACCGGGTCCGCCAGCTCCTGCAGCAGCAATCGACACCACCCGAGGAACCCGGCATCGGGCCCGTCGAGCTGGCACGGATGGTCGACCACACACTGCTCAAGCCCGAAGCCACGCAAGCGGATATCGAGAAGCTCTGCCAGGAGGCACGTGACCACGGCTTCTATTCCGTCTGCGTGAACCCGACCTATGTGCGTCAGGCCAAGGCACTCCTTCGGGGGACGCCCATCAAGGTCTGCGCGGTCGTCGGATTCCCACTGGGTGCGCAGTCGCCGGAGATCAAGGCGCTCGAGGCGCGCAAGGCGCTGCGGGAGGGAGCCGGCGAGATCGACATGGTGATCAACATTGGCGCGCTCAAGGGCAAGGACGACGCGCTCGTGTTGCGAGACATCCGGGCCGTGGTCGAAGCCTGCAAGGACGGCCGGGCCCTGTCGAAGGTCATCTTCGAGAACGCGCTGCTCACTGACGAGGAGAAGGTGAAGGCCTGCGAGTTGAGCATGAAGGCGGGAGCCGACTACGTGAAGACGTCGACCGGCTTCGCCTCGGGCGGCGCGACCGCCGAGGATGTCGCCCTAATGGCAAAGACCGTGGCCCGGAGGAAGCTGGGTGTCAAGGCTGCCGGAGGCATCCGGACCTATGACGACGCGGTGAGGATGATCAGGGCCGGAGCCACGCGAATCGGCGCCAGTGCCACCGTGAAGATTCTCCAGGAGGCGCGGAGACGCGCCGGAATGGACAGATAGCGCGGCCCCGCCGCGGAGCGTCGACCATGGCCGAACTTCGGTGTTACGTCTTCCTGGATAGCCTGCAACCGCAATACGCGTCCTTTCTCGGGACGGTGGCTCAGGGGTTCCTGCCGACGCCAGGAGAAGCGTCGCTGTTCGTGGAAATCGCGCCCGGCATGGACATCATGCACGTGACGGACGTGGCCCTCAAGGCCACGAACGTCAAGCCGGGCATGCTCATCATCGAACGTCTCTACGGGATGCTCGAGATCCACTCCGAGTCGCAGGCCGACGTGCGAGCCGCCGGCCGCGCCATCCTCCAGGCTCTGGACCTGCGTGAGGAGGACAGGGTCAAGCCGGAGCTCGTGTCGCGGCAGGTCATCCGCAACATTTCTCCGTACCACACGCAGCTCATCAACCGGACCCGGCATGGCGACATGATCATGCCCGGCCAGACGCTCTACGTCATGGAGGTGGCCCCCGCGGGCTATGCGGCACTGGCGGCCAACGAGGCCGAGAAGGCCGCCCACATCAACATTCTCGAAGTTCGCGCGTTCGGCAGCTTCGGCCGGGTGTATCTTGGGGGCGAAGAACGGGACATCGACGTGGCCTGGCGGGCGGCGGAGCAGGCCATCGAGAGTGTGACGGGAAGGGCTGCGGGCAGGCGAGGAGAGTAGCGCCAGGACAGAAGACAGAAGACAGAAGACAGAAGACAGAAGGGACCGTCGCGCGCTGAACGCGCGCGCGCTTCTACTCGGCGGCGGAAAGACCGGGTCCAAGCCAGGTGGGTCACAGCCAGGCGTTCCGGGTCCGGGCGTCAACGTGCAACAGGGAGCCAACCCATGACAGAAGCCCTAGGGATGATTGAGTGCCGGTCGTTCCCGGCGGTGGTGGAAGCCGCCGACGCGGCAGTGAAGGCGGCAAAGGTCGAATTGGTGTCGTACGAAAAGACCGGCGGCGGGTATGTGTCCATGATCGTGCGCGGCGACGTCGCCGCAGTCAAGGCCGCCATCGACGCGGGCCAGACGGCTGCTGGCCGCGTCGGCGAGGTTGTTGCGGTGCACGTCATCGCGCGGCCGCACGTGAATGTCGATGTCGTGATGCCGCTCGGACGCGCGGAGCAGGCGGGGCAGGGGTAAGAACGGGGATCAGGGAACGGGGATCAGGGAACGGACCGTCCTTCCTACATCGGTTCGGCGGAGTGGGGAGGGCGCGCTCAGCTTGCCGGCCGAGGCTCTAGACGGCGGAGGTTGGTCGAGCGCGCCTCGTGGAGCGCCTCATGCAACTGGGCAAAGTGGTGGGAACGGTTGTTGCGACGCGCAAGGAGCAGAGCCTCGACGGGCTCAAGCTCCTCCTCGTGCGCCAGGTCGACACCGAGGGCCGGGAGTCGGGCGGCTTCCTCGTGGCCGCCGACGCGGTCGGCGTCGGGCCTGACGAGTACGTCCTGGTGGCGAGCGGCAGCTCGGCACGACAGACGACGATGACGGACAAGCGTCCCGTTGATGCCGTCATCATGGCTATCGTGGATACGTGGAGTATTGGCGGGGAGACCAAGTACAAGAAGTAGGGGCGGGGGACCTGGGACCGGGGACCAGTTGACCCCCGTACAAGGAGCAACGGGATTCGGGGTTCGGGAGACGGGATTCGAGATGCAATCCGCAATCCCCAATCCGCAATCCGAAATCCGTGATTCCCAGTGGGCATGACCGATGACGCGTCTGACGGACCGTGACATCGAAGCAATCGCGCAGAAGATCGCCCGCAATATGGGGAACGGCGCTCCGGCGGGCCGGCCGACCGGCGCAACGGCGCGCGGTTTTGCGGGCATTTACGCGACGGTCGACGAGGCGGTCCGCGCCGCTGAAGCCGCGCAGCCCGTGTTCGTCGGGTTGCCTCTCAAGGCCAGGGCCGCCATCATTGCCGCCGTTCGCGACACCCTGATGGCGAACGCCGAGGTGCTCGCCCGAAGCGCTCGGAACGAAACCGGCCTCGGACGCGACGAGGACAAGGTCGTCAAGAACCGTCTCGTGACGGAGAAGACGCCGGGCCTCGAGGAACTGTACCCCGAGTCGGTCACCGGCGATCACGGCCTGACGCTGATGGAGCCCGCGCCTTTCGGAGTCATCGGAGCCATCACCCCGTCCACGAATCCCACGTCCACGATTATCTGCAACGCCATCGGCATGCTGGCGGCCGGCAACACGGTCGTGTTCTGCGTGCATCCGCTGGCGAAACGGTGTTCCGCGGAGACGGTCGCGCTGATCAACAAGGCCATCACGGGAGCTGGAGGCCCTCCAAACGCCGTCACCTGTTTGTCGAATCCGTCCATCGAACAGGCGCAGGAGGTGATGCGCCACCCGGGAATTCGGCTCCTCGTCGTGACGGGCGGCGGCGCCGTGGTGAGGGCGGCCATGGCCAGCGGCAAGCGGGCGATCTGTGCCGGGCCCGGCAACCCGCCCGCGGTCGTCGACGAAACCGCGCACATCGAGAAGGCCGCCCGCGACATCCTCCTCGGGGCGTCGACGGACAACAACATCATCTGCGTGGACGAGAAGGAAGTGCTGGTCGTGGACAGCGTGGCCGATCGGCTCGTCCAGTCGATGGCCGGCCAGGGGGCGGTGCTTCTGGACGGCACGCGGCTCCGCCAGGTCGAGAATCTGGTGTTCGCGACACGTCCCGGTCCGCGCGGCCGCGGGGCGATGAACCACGACTTCATTGGCAAGGACGTCGCGGTCATCCTGTCGAAGATCGGCATGAGCGTTCCCCCCTCGACGCGGCTGGCCATCGCCGAGGTCGACGAAGCGCACCCGCTCCTGTGGAGCGAACAGATGATGCCTATTCTCCCGATCTGCCGCGTGCCGACGGCCGACCGGGCGATCGATCTCGCCATCGAGATGGAGGGCGGCAACCGGCACACGGCCGTGATGCACTCCACGCACCTCGACAGGCTGAGCCGGATGGCGAAGGCGTGCGACTGCAGCATCTTCGTCAAGAACGGCCGGTCGCAGGCCGGTCTCGGGCTCGCCGGGGAGGGCTATTGCTCGTTCACCATTGCCAGTCCGACAGGTGAGGGCCTGACCGGCCCCCGCCAGTTCTCGCGCTGGCGCCGGTGTGTCCTGGTCGACCACTTCAGGATCACGTGATGAAGAAACACCCAGCCATTGCGGTCATCGAGTTCAGCGAGATTCCGGCGGGAATGTCGGCGACCGACGCCATGCTGAAGAAGGCGCCGATCGCCTTCGTCAAGTGCGGGACCATCACGCGCGGCCGCTACATCACGCTCATCGGCGGCACGACGGCGTCGGTCGAGGAGTCGTTGGCCGAGGGGCTGCAGCACGGGGGCGAGAGCGTGCTGGATCATATTCTGCTCGCGGACGTGCACCCGAGGGTCTACGAGGCCATCGTGGGTGTGAGGAAGGTCGGCGGCGACGGCGCGCTGGCGATCATCGAGACTGACACCGTGGCGTCCAACGTACGAGCGGCCGAGGCTGCGCTGAAGGCCACCCCGGTCGAGCTCATCGAGATTCGCCTCGCGGACGCCGGACTGTCCGGCAAGGGGATCAGCGTCTACCAGGGCGATTTGTTCAACATTCAGGCGGCGGTGGACGTGGCCCTTCGCTTCCTCGACGAAACAGGCGTGTCGGTCCGCCAGCGCATCATCCCTTCGCCGCACGAAGCCCTGCTGCGCCAGGTCGAGACCAGCACGTGGTTCGACTCGCAGCAGGTGCTGGAACTCGACGGTGAGGTCGCGTCATGAGCCCGGGGGCGAAGCGGTGCTGCTAGGCCGCGTCATCGGCCAAGTCGTGCCGTGCATCGTCTACGAGGGCCTATCGGGGGTGCCCATGCTCTTCGTGCAGCCGCTCGACAAGCGCGGAGATCCGAAGGGCGCACCGCTGGTGGCCGCCGACGCGACACGCATGGCCGGGCCTGGCGAGCTGGTCTACTACGAGGGTGGGCGCGAGGCCGCGCTGGCGCTCGATCCGTGGTTCGTTCCCGTCGATCACACGATCGTGGGGATTGTGGACACGTTCGATACGGGGACCGTGGACCGGGGATCGGGGACCGGTCGCGGAACCCCGAATCCCGAATCCCGCTTCTCGACGGGCCGAGTCCCGGGGGCGAAGCCATGATCCTGGGCCGCGTGGTGGGGACCATCACCTCCACCATCAACCATCCGTTCTACGACGCCCGCAAGCTGATGGTCGTCGAGCGCACAGCGCCTGACGGCACGGCGCTGGCCGACTACGTCATCGCCGTGGATGTCGTCGACGCCGGTGTCGGCGAGCGCGTCCTCGTGGTCGACGAGGGCAACAGCGCCCGTCAGGTCTTCGATTCGGCCACGGCCCCCGTGCGCTCCGTCATCATCGGCATCATCGACGAGGTCACCTCCAGGGCTATCCCGCTCTAGAGCAGCTCTAGAGTCCCGTTACCGTGGTTCGCGACATCCTCCCCGGGCGGGGCATCCAGGCTCCACCCCAACGCGGGAGCTGCGTCGGGGACGCGGGGCTGACTGCGTCGCTGCTCCCCTGAACACTCCCCGTATTCGCGGTCGTCGCGCGTTGCCATCCGGGCACCGCGCGCCGGGACTGATGCCACGCTCCACGGTAGCGGGACACCGGTCCTGACGCTGCCGCGACACCTGCACGTCGGTGGACGCAGACTGGCATACAGCCGTGTGGAGCAGCGGTGTCCAGCGGTGTCAGAAGCTGTGGACGCAGACGACCTTCTTGATCTAGGATCCCCCCGCCTCCCGATGGTCGTGCGCGACGTCTTCCGTGCACTGCCCGTTGATCTTGCTTGACACTGACTGTAGATTCGGTGTTTCCGAGGCGGGAACGTTCGGCCATTGGAGTGGAAACCCCTTACCCCCGCAGGGCTCTCACCTGAGCACCTCGAGCGCCTGAACCGGTCGGCGCTCGTTGGCGCGGTTCTGCGTGGCACGGTTCATTCGCTCAACAACATCCTCCAGGCGATCGGCAGCCACGCCGAACTTCTTGGACAGCGAGCCCATCTCGCCGACGAAGTCGGAAGGCGCGTGGAGCGCATCTCCGATCAGGCGTTCAGAGCCAGTGTCATCACCCAACACCTGTCCTGGTTGGGGAGAGAGGGAGACGACGGTCCCGGCCGCACCGACGTCGCTCACGTAGCTGAACGGGTGATGACGCTCCGGGATTACGATCTCTCGAGGGCCGGCATCGGCCATGAGGTTGCCGTGGAAGGCGCGGGCGCCGTCGCGGCGATTACCCCTCGGGCGCTTGGCCAGGCCCTCATGAACCTGATCCTGAACGCGGAGCAGGCCCTTACCGGCCGTCCCAGACCCCGCCTCTCCATCGACGCGGTGCGGCGCAAGGGCTCAGTCGTCGTGTCGGTGGCAGACAACGGCCCCGGCGTTCCGGACGAGCTCAGGGATGCGATCTTCATGCCGTTCTTCACGACCAATCGTCCCGGCGCGACCGTGGGCCTCGGCCTGAGCGTTGCTCGGACGCTCGTCGAGGCGGCCGGCGGCGCGCTGATGTTGTCGGACGGTCCTGGCCTCGACGATCGAGGCGCTTGCTTCCGCATGGTCCTTTCAGCCGATGCGTGAGGCGTCGGCCGGGACTGCTCGTCAGCCGATGAGCGACCGAAGGAGGGACGTCGCGCGGACCTCGACCCGCCGTTTGCCTCGACGCTTGGCCTCGTAGAGAGCCTCGTCGGCGCGGTGGACGAGCGATTCGTACGTGTCCCCCTCCTCGAAGGCGGTTACGCCCGCACTGAAGGTGAAGGACACGCGGCACGTCGTGTCCCCGTTCTGGTACTCGTAGGCCGGAGCCAGGCCCTTCAGCACGTCCGTCAGCCGGGCGCGCGCGTTGGCGGCCGACGGGTTGACGAAGAGCACCGCGAACTCCTCTCCGCCGTAGCGGAACAACTGGTCACTCTCCCCGAGGCAGGTCTTCAGCCGGAGCACGGCCGCGACCAGTACCCGGTCCCCGACCTGGTGGCCGTGCCGGTCGTTGATGGCCTTGAAGTTGTCGAGGTCCGCCAGCGCAACGGCGAAGCCCCGACCGGTCCCCTGCGCCTTCGGGATCCACTCGCGCATCGCTACTTCGAACGCTCCCCGGTTCAGGATGCCCGTCAGGGAGTCGGTCGCGGCTTCGAGCTTCGCCTGGTGGAGACTGATCTCGAGAGCCTCGACGCGCGAAGTCAGGTGCTCCAGCCGCTTCTCATCCGCCTGCTGCCTGCGCGACGCAGATTGCTTCAACTCCTCCACTTCATGCGACAGCTGCCGCTTCAGTTCCCGGATGTCCTGAAGCGCGACGATCCTCTCCATGTTCGTCGCCGACCTGGCGAACTCCGCCTCATAGGTTCGCGCGTGTCCCTTCAGCGTGTCGAGCACACCCCGAACCAACTCGGCCAGTTCCGCCACCTCGGCTTCGCGATCCGCCCGCTCCTGCCGTGTCCGGCCGAGCAGGACGAGGCAGTCGGCCGCGACATCCTTTGCGAGCGAGGCCAGTGAATCGGGGTCGTCTTCGAGTTGAAGGGCGCGACGCCAATGGGCGATACGATCTCGAAACGTGTCAGACCGGCGGGCTGACGGGTCGGGCACGTTGTCAGACAGGGCCGCGAGGAGCCGGTCCGAGAGCCCGAGCAAGGCACGCGCCCGGTACGCCCACGGGCTCTGGCTGAGTTCGAGCTGAACCACCCTCGACGCCACGGGCTGCGGCACCCTCCTCGTCTCGGTAATCGGCTGCCGGCCCGCCCACTTGAGGTGCCGCGCCTCACCGGCGCGTCAGGCCACGGACCCTGCGCTCACGTCGACGTTGAGGCGGTGGAGCTTGTCGAGGAAGGTCGTCCGGCTGAGCTTGAGCAGACGGGCCGCCTGACGCTTGTTGCCCCCGGTCCGCTTGAGGCACTGCAGGATGATCTCCTTCTCGAACTGCGACACGGTCGCCGAGAAATCCACGCCATCCTCCGGGAACGCGCGCGGATTGACCAGGATCTGGTCCGCACCACCGGAGATGTCGTGCGGCAGCGCCTTGGCTGGGATCTCCCGCTCGCTCCCCGACATGGCGACCGCGTGCTCGATGGCGTTCTCGAGCTGGCGGATGTTGCCCGGCCAGGGTGCGGCCATCAACGCGCGAAGCACTTCCTGGGAGAGGGTCTTGACGGGCAGATTGTTGGCTTTCGAGCACTTCTGGACGAAGTGCCTGGCCAGCACGGGAATGTCCTCGACCCGCTCGCGCAGAGGCGGGAGGGTAATGGGCACGACGTTGACGCGGTAGTACAGGTCTTCTCTGAACACCCCGTCCTGCACGAGCCTGCGCAAGTCGGCATTGGTGGCGGCCAGGATGCGCGCATCGAACTTGATGGGATGCGGATCGCCGACACGCTCGAACTCGCGCTCCTGGAGGGCCCGCAGCAGCTTGGCCTGCAAGGGCAGCGGCATGAGCCCAATCTCGTCGATGAACAGCGTGCCTCGGTGAGCCAGCTCGAACCGGCCGGCGCGGGAGCCGACCGCACCGGTGAAGGCGCCCTTCGCATGTCCGAACAGCTCGGCCTCCGCCAGGTGCTCCGGGATTGCCGCTGCGTTGAACGCCACGAAGCGATGTTCGGCTCGAGAGCTGTTGAGGTGAATCGTGCGCGCGACCAGCTCCTTGCCCGTTCCCGTCTCGCCGTGAATCAGCACGGTGCTGTTCATGCGGCTGACCGCGTCGATCGTCTCGAACACCTGCCGCATGGCCGGGCTCGTCCCGATGATGTCGGACACGCGGTTCACGTCGCCAAGCTGCGCCCGCAGCTCCGCGTTCTCCTCGCGCAGGCGCCGCCGCTCGAAGGCGCCGTTGAGGACACGGGACACCTGGGATAGCTGAAACGGCTTGCAGAGAAAGTCGACGGCCCCCTCCTTCATCGCCGTGACCGCTTCGGCCACTCCCCCATAGCCCGTCACGACCAGGGCGAGGATACTGGGATAACGCTCGACAGCCGACCGCAGCACGTCGATGCCGTCCGCATCCGGCAGGCGAAGGTCAACGACGCAAGCATCGTAGGCAAAAGCCGCGAGTGCCTCGAGTGCCTCCCGGCCCGACGCCGCAAGCGTGGGCCGATAGCCGTCGCCCGTCAAGGATTCGCCGAGCAGTTCGCGAAAATCTGTTTCGTCCTCGACCACGAGCACGCTGGGCTGCTGCGAGGTTGCCATGGCTCTTCCGTTGCTCAACTATTCGACCAGGATGTCGATTATCCGTCAAGACGGAACGCTGACGCACCTGTCCAGCAATGTTGATGCCATCTCAGTCGGCCCTGGCCTCGGTTGGTCGCGCTCTCGTCGTCGATGATGAGGCAGAGCTCCGAGAGGGGCTCGCCGAACACCTCAGAAACCACGGCCTCGAGGTAGCGACCGCCGGTGACGGACGAGCGGCCCTGTTGGCGGTCGAGCGCAGGCCGTCCGCCTTCGGCCCGATGTCCGTCGACGTCGAACTGCCGGTGCTCGGCGGGTTCGAGGTTGTCAAGGGGGCCCACGCGACGGGGTCGGCGGCGGCCGTGGTCATTGCCTAGCTACGCCAGAGAGCCGACGAACGACCGTCCAGGCGGCCGGTAATCCGACCGCCTGTCAGCTTCCTACCCAGGCGTCCCAAAGGACGCAATCCCGAATATGTAGGCCACTACCAGCCAGGAGCCCCGCCACCTGCATGGCATCCGCCTTGCTTCGGAGCTTCGCCGGCGGTCGGAATGCCGTCCTGAGCCTCAAGCGCAGCGAGGTGTCCTGTGAACCGACTCGACGACGCGGCCGTGGTTGAGACCCTTCGGCGCCACATGAGTGTGGCGGCGGCACGCGAGATGGTGGCCGCCTCGAACATCGCCAATCTGAACACGCCAGGCTATAAGGCCAGGGAGGTGGACTTCGAGGTGACGCTCGACCGCCATCTCGGAGGAGCGCTCCGACTGGCCGGCGCCGATCCCGGGCACCTGGCAGGCCCGGACGGCGGAGGAGACGAGCAGGCCGGGAGCGGGGTTCGGATCCGGGAAATCGCAGACGGTCAGGCCCAGCGAGACGGCAACACCGTGCAGCTCGAGCGCGAACTCCTCGCGATGGGACGCGCGGCGGGCGACTTCGCGCAGGCGCAAACCGCGCTCGCCGCCAAGTTCAAGCTCCTGCGCTACGCCATCAACGAAGGACGGTGACCATGCCATCGACCCTTGCAGCGGCCATCAACGCCAGTGCCAGCGCGCTTGCGGCCGAACGGACCCGCGTCGAGGTCGCGGTCTCGAACATCGCGAACGCCGAATCGACACGGGGGCCCGACGGCGGGCCGTACCGGCGGCGCCAGGTCGTCCTCGCCCCCGACGCGTCGAGCGGTTTCGATGGTGCGCTGGGTCAGGCGATCGGCGTGCGGGTCGCCGACATCCGGCAGGACGACTCCCGGTTCGAGATGCGGTACGAGCCGACCCACCCGGACGCCGACGAAGACGGCTGGGTCAGGATCCCGAACATCGATACGAGCGAGGAGATGGTCGATGTCATCGGCGCGTCGCGTGCGTATCAGGCCAACCTCGCCGCCATCAACATCATTCGCGACATGATTCAGCGGGCACTCGAGCTCGCCCGCACGTGAGGTCACCGATGGCCATCAATCCAGTTGCCTCGCCCACGACCGGGGCCGTACCGGTGCCTGCGCTCCACTCGGGATCGCCGGCCGCGTTCGGCGACACCCTCAACCGGATCATGGATCGCCTGGAATCGTCCAACACGACCGCCAATGACGCGATCGGCCGGATGCTGGACGGCTCGGGTGATGTGCACGAAGCCATGATCGCCTTGCAGCGGGCCGATCTCGACCTGCAGCTCGCGGTGCAAGTGCGGAACAAGCTGGTGCAGGCGTACCAGGACATCTTGCGGATGCCGGTCTGATGCAGGCAGACCGCTCTCCCAGCGTGTGACACACCGTGAACCTCGACGCGATGCTCAAGCGCCTCAAGGCACTCGGCGGGACCCTCTCCACCAGCCAGCTCGTCAGCCTGGCGGTGGCGTTCGTCACCGTCGCCGGACTGGTGGTCGGCTCGGCCTACCTCGTGAAGCAGGAGACGTTCGTCCTGCTGTTCGCGGACCTCGACGCCGAGGCCGCGTCGAGTGTCGTGTCCCAGCTCAAGTCACGGAAGGTGCCCTTCGAGCTGGCCGACGGCGGCCGCTCAGTCCGCGTTCCTGAAGGACGGGTCGACGAACTCCGCCTCGACTTCGCGTCGGGAGGCCTGCCGGCATCGGGGCGAATCGGATTCGAGATCTTCGATCACGTGTCGTTCGGCGCCACCGAGTTCCTCGAACAGGTCAACTACCGGCGGGCGCTGGAGGGAGAGTTGGCACGGACCATCTCGACTCTGTCCGAGGTCGCGGGCGCCAGGGTCCACATCGCGCCGGCCAAGAACTCCCTGTTCGAGTCGCAGGCGCGGCCGGCGACCGCCTCGGTCGTGCTGAAGCTGCGATCCAACCGCCCGCCCGCGCCCGCCACCATCAGCGGGGTGTCAAGCCTGGTTGCGGCCGCCGTCGAAGGGCTACGGCCCGAGGCGGTGGTGGTGCTCGACAGTTACGGCCGGCCCCTGTCGCGAACAAGTGACGAAGCCGGACATCCCGGCGCGGCGCCGTCAATGGAGCGGCAGCTGATGCTCGAGCGCGAACTCACGGATCGCGTGATCGCCTTGCTGGAGCCCGTGCTGGGCGCGGGTCGGGTCCGCGTCAACGTGGCGGCGCGGCTGAACGGGCAATCGGAGGAGCAAACCGAGGAACGATGGGATCCCGACGGCACCGTTGTGCGGGGGCGCCAGACGTCCAGCGACGGGCAGATCACGTCTGCGAACATGGGCGGCGGCGTTGCCGGCGCCCGCGCGAACCTCCCCCCGCCCGACCAGAAGGACGGCGCAGCGCCCGCACCGAAGGCGGCTCAAGGAGCGCCGCCGGGGACCCGCACAGCCGAGACGACAAACTACGAGATCAGCCGAGTCGTACGCCACACCGTGCGGCCGCGCGGCGACATCGCGCGGCTGTCGGTGGCTGTGATCGTCGACGACAAGCCGGCTGTCACTCCGGGAGGGACACCAGGGCCTCCAGGATCGAAGCCGACGCCACGCACTCCTGAGGACCTCCAGAAGATCGGCAACTTGGTTTCGGCGGCCGTCGGTCTCGATCCGGCGCGCGGGGACCAGGTGACAGTCGAGAATCTCTCATTCGACGAGCGCGCGAGCGAGGGAGAGTTCACGGAGGCGCCGTGGTGGGAGCGCTACGCGCCGAAGGTCCTCCAGGTCGGACGTCTTGTGGTTGTGCTCCTGCTGGGTCTCCTGGCGATGCTGATGGTCGTTCGGCCGGCCGTGAGACGTGCACTGGCCGTCCCGCCGGTGCTGCCCGGTTCGACGACCGCCGTGCCGGCGCTACCCCGCACGATCCAGGACCTCGAGAGCGCGATCGAGGCGGAACTCGACGCTGCGTCGGTGGCACGGCTCGGCGAGCACGCGAAGGTCCCCGTTCTGTCGCGACGCCTGGGTCTACTGACCCAGCAGGAGCCGGCCCGGGCTGCGAATCTCGTCCGGAGTTGGCTGGAAGAAGACACACAGTAGGACGCAGTCATGGTCGCATCGACATCGGGAGCCAGGAAGGCCGCGATTCTCTCGCTGCTCATCGGTCAGGAGAGCACCGCCACCTACTTCCAGCACCTCGGGGAGCAGGAGGTGGCGGCGATCACCAAGGAACTCGCCAGGCTCCAGGCCGTGCCGCCGGAGACGGGCGAGGGAGTCCTCGAGGAGTTCCACGCCATGTGGGCGGACCCGCTTCGCTCGGCGCGCGGCGGAACCCAGTTTGTCAAGCAGGTCCTTGCCCGGAGTCTGTCCCCGGACATCGCGCACCGGGTGCAGGAGCGGGTCAAGCTGGGCGATTCCAAGCCCGTCTTCGCGGTCTTCGATGACGCCGACCCCCAGCACCTCTCGAAGTTCATCCTGACGGAACACCCGCAGACCATCGCGCTGATCCTCGCCAACATCAAGCCCGCCCAGGCGGCCAAGGTCGTCGCGTGGCTGCCCGAGGCGTTGCGGATCGATGTGCTGAAGCGGATGGCAAGCGTCGAGGACATCTCGCCGGACGTCCTCGGGCGCATCTCATCCGTGCTCGAGAAGCGCCTGAAGATGCTGGGCGTCGAGACGCACGAATCCGCCGGAGGCGCCCGGGCCGTCGCGGAATTGCTCAACCACCTGGACCGGAGCCTCTCGCAGTCCGTGCTCGGCGGCATCGAGGGCGACGAACCCGAACTGGCCGTATCGATCAGGAACCTCATGTTCGTCTTCGACGACCTGTTGAGCATCGAGGACTCGGCCCTCCGCGAGATCGCCCAGCAAGTCGACAAGAAGGTGCTGACGCTGGCGCTGAAGGGAGCGTCCGAAGAAATACGCGCGAAGTTCTTCAAGAACATGTCAAGCCGTGCGGCCGGCCTGATCAGGGAGGACATGGACATGCTCGGGGCTGTCCGGCTGCGCGACGTCGAACAGGCCCAGCAGGAGATCGTATCGATGGTGCGACGGCTCGAAGAACAGGGACTCCTGACAACCGGAGCTGCCGGGGGCGAGGCCTATGTCGTCTAGGCCCTCCCGAATCCTGCGCCACCAGCGCGTGGAGCCCTTCGTTTGGGACCGGACTCCGGCGGCGGACGAACCGACTCCGCGGCCGGGGCCTGCCCGGGAGGACCGGGCCGACGTCGCCCCGCAGGCCACGGCGGAGCTCGAACGACAGACCTTTGCCGCCGCCTACGCCGAGGGAGAGAAGGCCGGCTTCGAGGCGGGCGCCGTGCGCGCCGACGCCATGCTCCGGCGCCTGGGAGACACCGTCCGCGAACTCGGGGAACTGCGGAGCACGCTTTCCCAGCAGGCCGAGCGCCAGGTGGTTCAGGTCGCGCTCGCGATCGCGCGGCGGATACTCCAGCGGGAAGTCGACACCGACCCGGACTTGCTCAGCGCAATGGCGCGAGTGGCTCTCGACCGGCTCGGAGACGGCGATGCGATTCGCATTCGTCTGAACCCCGAGGACCACCTCGGCATCAACGACCGGCACGATTTCTCGCGCGTCGGCGCCCCAATCACGGTCGACAGCGACCCGGCAGTCCCCCGCGGCGGATGCCTCATCGAGTCATCCCTCGGATTCGTTGATGCCGGCATCGACGCCCAGTTCCGCGTCATCCAGGATGCGCTGGCTCGCGAAGCTGCGGTCGGGAGACTGGAGGCGCGGCATGCTTCCTAGCCAGGTCGTCTCGGGCTACGAGGACCTCATCGGTCGGGTCGATCCGATGCCGATTGCGGGACGAGTCGTGCGCACCGTCGGGCTCGTCGTCGAGTCGAGAGGCCCACGTGCCAGGGTCGGTGAACTGTGCGAGCTGCGACGGTCGGACGGCGAGGCTCCGCTGCCGCTTGAAGTCGTCGGGTTTCGCGATGGGATGGTCCTCACCGTTCCCTTGGGCTCGACCTCCGGCATCCGCCCCTGCGACGTCATCGTCGCGCGCGGAAGGGCCGCCTGCGTCGGGGTCGGCGATGCGCTGCTCGGGCGTGTGGTCGACGGCCTGGGGCGACCCATCGACGGAGCGGGGCCCCTGACGACGAGCGAGCAGTACCCGTTGCAGCCCCCACCGCTCAATCCCCTCGACCGGGAGTCTGTGGCGAATCCCATCAGCACGGGCGTACGGGCGATCGACGCCATGCTGACGGTCGGCCGCGGCCAGCGACTTGGTCTGTTCGGGGGCAGCGGCGTCGGCAAGAGCACGCTGCTGGGCATGATGGCGCGGGGCACCGGAGCCGACGTCACCGTGATCGGGCTCGTGGGGGAGCGCGGGCGGGAAGTCCGGTCCTTTCTCGAGCACGACCTCGGCCCGGACGGTCTGCGGCGCACAGTCGTTGTCGTCTCCACCTCGGACAATCCGGCGCTCCTGCGCCTGCGTGCCGCATACACCGCGACGACCATCGCGGAGTACTTCAGGGACTCGGGAAGACAGGTACTCCTGCTGATGGACTCGGTGACACGCTTCGCCACGGCCCAGCGGGAGGTTGGCCTGGCGGCCGGCGAACCTCCCACCGCGAAAGGCTATCCACCGTCGGTGTTCGCCCTCCTTCCCCGGTTGCTCGAGCGGGCCGGCGGCCTGCGCGGCCGAGGTGGCATCACCGCCTTCTACACCGTTCTGGTCGAGGGAGATGACCACAACGAACCGGTGGCCGACGCGGTCAGAGCCATCCTCGACGGACACATCGTGCTGTCGAGGGACCTGGGGGCAGGCAACCACTATCCGGCCATCGACATCCTCCAGAGTGTCAGCCGTACGATGCCCGACGTGACTACCGTGGACCACCGCATCAAGGCCGCCCAGGTCCGCGAGTGGATGGCCATCGTCCGTGGAGCCGAGGATCTCGTGAATGTCGGCGCATATGTGACCGGGTCGAATCCGCGCGTGGACGCCGCGCTCGCCAAGCGCGACCGGATCAACGCGTTTCTCTGTCAGCCGGCTGATGTCGTCTGCTCGCACGATCAGGCCCTGGCAGAGCTACTGGACGTGTGACGATGCAGAGATTCAAATTCAGACCCCAGGCCGCCCTCGACCTGCGCCGCCGGAGAGCCGAGGTCGCCGAACGCGACCTGGCCGCGGCCAACGCCCGGACAGACGCCGCCCGGGTTGCCCTCGATGCCGCCCGCGCCACCTGCGCGAACGCGTGCCGGCAGGCGAGGGACGAACAGGAACAAGCGCAGGCGATCGCCACACTCCTTTGGTATCAGAACTGGATTGCCGCGCAGTACCGCGAAGCGGCCCACAAGCAGGAGGAACTCTTCCGCCGCTGCGACGAGGCGCGGGCCGCCCTGGACAAGGCGACCAAGGCGCGGGTGGACGTGCGCGTGCTCGAACGGCTCCGCGACCGTGCCCGGGAGACATTCGCGCGCGAGGCGCAGCGGGCCGAGCAGAAGTCCATCGACTGGCTGGCCGTCCTGCGCACCCTTGCCCTGACCCGTGAACGGGAGGAACACACATGAACATCGACGCCTCCAGTGCCGTCACGTCCGCTGCCGCCGGCGCGGCGGCCACCGCGGGAGGGGCCGTCCGGCAGGACGGCCTCGGCCGCGACGCCTTCCTCAAGCTCCTGGTGACCCAGTTGCAGCATCAGGATCCGACGAAACCCATGGCCGATGCCGAGTTCCTGACTCAGCTGGCCACCTTCAGCTCCCTCGAGAAGCTGGAACAGATCTCGACGTCAACGGCAGAATTGCGGGACCTCTTCTACCAGATGGCGACGGACTCCGCAAAGTAAGGAGAGAGACATCATGGCAGTCGGATCATTCTCCGCGGCCCTGTCGGGCCTCAACGCCAATGCCGCCAAGATGAACGTCATTGGCAACAACCTCGCGAACATCAACACCGTGGGGTTCAAGACGAGCAGCATGAACTTTCAGGACCTGATGAGCCAGATCGTGAGTGGATCCAGCGGATCTCCCCTGCAAATCGGCCTCGGGGTCACGGTCGGATCGGTCACACCGGTGTTCAGCCAGGGAGCCATCGAGAACTCGCGCATCGCCACCAACGTGGCAATCCAGGGCGCCGGCTTCTTCGTCGTGAGCGGTCCCGCCGGACTCTTCTACACGCGCGCCGGGAACTTCGGCATCGACGACGCCGGCAATCTCGTCACCTCGGACGGATACCGGGTCCAGGGCTGGACCACCGTCGATCCGCAGACCGGGCAGATCGTGTCCTCCGCTCAGATGAACGACATCAGGATCCCGCCCGGCGTCCTGCGCCCGCCGGCGGGGACCACGGAGTTCTCCACCGCGACGAACCTCGACGCCAGAGCGGCCACGGGCACCGTGTTCGCCACCGGCCTGCAGGTCTACGACTCGCTCGGCGAGAGCCACGCCCTGACGGTGACCTATACGAAGACGGGGCCTTCGACCTGGAACTACAAGGTCGAAGCGAATGGCGCTGACGTGGTCGGCGGCACACCCGGCACGCCTTACCAGGTGGCCAGCGGCTCGGTCGGGTTCGACGCGAACGGACAGCTCGCCAGCTTCACGATCGCGGCCCCCGGAACGGGCGGAGGAGCGGCCCCGAACATCGCCGACGCGGTTCTGGCAACGCCGGCATGGAGCAATGGCGCTCCCGCCAGCACGCTGACGTGGAATCTCGTCGACCAGAACGGCGCCGCCTCCCTCACCGGCTTCGCTGCCACCTCGGCAACCTCTACGATCACACAGAACGGGAATGCGGCCGGGACCATCGACAACATCGCGATCGGCTCGGACGGCACCATCCTCGCCGACAGTGGCGGCGGACAGACCATCGCCGTGGGACAGTTGGCACTCGCGACGTTCAACAACCCGCAGGGCCTGGTGCACAAGGGCTACACCCGCTACGGCGAAAGCCAGGCATCGGGGCTGCCCATCGTCGGCGTGGCGGGAACGGGAGGCCGCGGGACGCTTGTCGGCAGCGCCCTCGAACAATCGAATGTCGACATTGCAGAGGAATTCACGCAGATGATCCTCGCACAGCGCGGGTATCAGGCGAACGCGAGGACCATTACCGCGTCGGACGAACTGCTTGCCGAGACGCTGAACCTGAAGCGGTAGTCTCCCGCTCGTTCGAATGACACCACTCGCCCGGGCGCGACCTCTGCCGTCACCGGAGGCGCCCCGGGGTTCGCCCGTGCCGGTGAGCCCGCACAGACGGAGTCCATGCCGTGGACCCAGTTGCTCGCACCCTCGCATGCCCATGCGAGAACGCCGTGAACCAGCCGGCATCTGATTCGACTGGTGCTGTCAGCCTGGCGCTCTTCCATGACGCGCTGACGCGCGTTCTCTCGGCGCCCAGCCAAGACACACTCGCCGTTGAGGCGATCCGGCAGGGCCCTCCGGTCGCGGGTCCGTCACTCGGGACCCGTGAGAACGCCGGCCGTTCGCAGGAACGCGGCACAGAGCTGCCGGCGGAGCCGGGCGCCACGCCCGCCCACAGCGAACTGGCCGCGGTCGTTCTGGCCGATCGCTCATCTGGACTCGCGGCGCCTCCGGATCCCACGACTGGTGGGTCTGCCAACCCCCAATCCGGAGACGGGGACGTGACGTCGAACGCCATCGAGCCGATAAGCGAGCCGGGAACAGACGCGTGGCACGTGGTCGTTCCCCCGGCCGCTCGGGTCGGCCGCACGAGGATCGCATCCTCCGCCGGACTCGACGCGGCCAGCCGGATCGCCCCGACGTCCGGCGACCCGCAGACCGGGACGGTCCCGCGCGAACAAGTCAGCCGCACGTCACCGTCAAGCGAATGCCCACCACGATCAGCCCGGCAAGAAGCCAGTGTGCCGGCGTCAGGCGCCCGGCAGGAGCCGGACGTGGGAGTCAACGCGCCGACGGGTGGACTGCCGGCAGTGCTCGACCCGCCTGCCGGTCCGCCGCACCCGCTTGATCTCCAGGCACCCGCGCCGAGCCACGAACCGGCGCTCCCCGAGCCTCGGCTCCCTGGTTCCCGTCAGGAACCAGCTCCCGGACGGCACGACGCACAAGAGACCGGGCCGTCGTCCGTGAGCCGCGCCCCAGCCCGCGCCTCCGCCCCTCGACTCGGCGCGTCCGATGCCCTGCCCGACCCGAGAGCTGGTGAGCCGACAGCCGAGTTGCAGGCCCATCGTGACAGTCCTTCGCTCGATCCCGCGGCCGCTCCGTCGGTTGGCCCAGCAGGCGAGCAGTGGGCCGGCCACGACGCGGACTCTGCTCCTCGAACGACTCGCCCCGGATGGTCGGACCAAGACCCCCGAGGCCTTGCGTTCGCGAACGCTGCCCTTGCGGCAGCAGCTGACCAGTCGCGGCCCGCAGTTGGAGCTTGGGCGAAGGGTTCCGGACCCACCGCCGCCGCCCCACGCGGAGAGTGGAGGGACACCGGGACGTCGACCGCCGACGAGCGGGCGGTCCCGCCAGCCGGCATGCCGGCTCCTCGCACTGCGCCCTCGGACCCGCAGCCGTATCCGGCCCACCTCCCGGGTGGCTCCAGCCAGAACGCGCGCGGTGAAGCCGGCGCACAGCTGCCGCCGGTATTCGGGAGGACGACCTCCCATCCACACGACCACGTGCGCGAGTCCGTTTCGACCCCGGTCGAGCGAACACACTCTGGCCAGCATCCGGAGTCGACTTTCCGCGATGTGCCGGCGGTCCCGCGCCTTGGCTGGGATGTGACGGTTGGCCGCGAGACCAACACCCCACCCGCGCCGGGTGGCGGGGAATCCGACCCGTTGGAGGCCGACCCGACGCTCGACGAACGCCCGATGGCTGACGCGATCGTCCGGACACTGCGATTCCAGGCCATACGGGACGGCGCGGAAGCGAAGCTCCGCATGCACCCCGAATACCTCGGAGACATGTCAGTGACGCTGCGGGTCTCTGGCTCCTCGGTCAGTGCGTTGGTGACTGCGGAGTCGGCGACAGTGCGCGCGTGGCTCGAGAGTCACCAGCGAGAACTCCGCGCGGCTCTCGGCGAAGCTGGCCTGACGCTCACCGACTTGCGGATCGACCCCAACGGCCGGTCGCGCCATGAGGACCCTCGGGGCCGGCAAGAAGCCCCGCGCCCGCCCGTGCCCCGCACGCATCGGGGACGGAGGTTCGACGCGTTCCTCTAGACCTCGAGCGGCCACCTGCTTGCGCATGTCGGTGGGCCGACACCCTGTTCGCCCGCCCGACCGCCTGGATCCGCCCGGACTCGCAGAAACTCAGTCGGTACAAGCTGAACGGCCCGTTTCCTCCAGGCACCGTTCTTGCTCTGACCCAGTCGGTGCGCGTTGCGTTCGCCAGTCGATAGGAACCGACCATGTCCCAAGCCGCCACACTCCCCGATGTGCCGGGTGCGCCCGGTAAGCCTCGTCGCAGCAGACTCCTCGTTATCGGCCTGGCCGGGGGCCTGTTCATTGGCGTTGCTGCGGCCGCGGCGTACTGGTTCTTCGGCGGCGTTCCACCCGCCGAGGCGAAGATGGCCAAGGTTGAAGAGCCCGGTGGCCTCGTTCCGTTCGAGACCTTCCTCGTCAACCTGGCCGACAACCGGGGCCAGGCCTACCTTCGCGTGACGCTGAAGCTGCTGATGGCCGACGAGAAGCAGGCCGAACGCATTGCCGGAAACGAGGTGGCCCAGTCACGGATTCGCAATGCCATTCTCGAGACCCTGGCGATGCAGTCTGCAGGCCGGCTGGTCACGGCCCAGGGCAAGGCCGAGCTGAAGCAGGCGCTGCTCACGCAGATCTCGGAACTCACCCGGCCGGTTGAGGTGCGCGATGTCCTCTACGCCGACTTCGTCATCCAGTTCTGATGCGCCCACTCCGTCCGGCATGCCCGACGACGACGCGTTGCTGCTGCCGTCGATGGGCGACATCAAGTGCGAGGTCGCCGTTCGCCTTGGCTCGACGGTCATCAGCGTGCGGGAATGCCTGTCCCTGCAGCCTCGCAGCATCGTCCGTCTGGCCCAGCCGGTTGGTGACGATGTCGAGGTGCGAGTGCACGGCAGCGTCATCGCCAGGGGCGAGGTCGAGATCATCGACAACAAGTCCTCCATTCGCCTGACGAGCCTCGCGCCGTTCCCGAGCGGCGAGGTGCGGCGATGATAGGGCTGCTGCTGGACGCCGCGCCAGCATCGGGCGTCGACACGGGCCTGATGCGCGCGTTCTTCGGTCTGCTGTTCGTCTTTGCGCTCATCGGCGGCCTTGCCTACCTCGTGCGTCGTGGTGTCATCTCGATTCCCGCGCGCCGGCGTGCGAGTTCGCTGGGGATCGAAGCCACGCTCCCGCTCGGCGACCGGCGCTCGCTCCTCGTCGTCAATGTCGAAGGACGTCGATTGCTGATTGGCTCCACCGCCACGAGCGTCTCGCTCGTGACGGAGCTGGCGGCGCCGGCCGGTCCCTTCGAGCACGCCCTCGATCGGGCCTCTGGATCCCAGGCGGTGGCGCGGTCATGACCCGACGGGGACTCGTGCCGGTGCTGGTGGTCGTCTTCCTGCTCGCAGGGTCGGGTTCTCTGCTCGCGGCTCAACCCGATCGGCTCGATGTGACAGTGGACGGCCTTGGCAGCATCTCGGCGCCGCTCCAGCTGGTAGTTCTGCTGACGCTGCTCAGCTTTCTGCCAGCGATTCTGGTGACGATGACCTCGTTCACCCGGATCGTCATCGTGTTTCACTTCCTGCGTCAGGCCCTGGGTACGCAGGAAGTGCCCTCCAACCAGGTTCTGATCGGTCTCGCCCTCTTCCTAACGATGTTCATCATGGCGCCGGTGGGTGCTGTCATCAACACGGTGAGCGTCCAGCCAGCGCTGGCTGGCACGGTGAGCATGAACGACGCGCTGTCGAAGGCCGCGCCACCGCTGCGCGACTTCATGCTCCGCCAGACGCGGCAGTCGGACCTCGAACTGTTCGTCGGACTCAGCAAGGCGCCGCGGCCCTCGACGCCCGCCGACTTGCCGATGAGCGTCGTGATTCCGGCGTACGTGACCTCGGAGATCAAGACGGGCTTTCAGATGGGCTTCTTCGTGTTCATTCCGTTCCTGCTCATCGATCTCGTTGTGTCCACCACGCTGCTGTCGATGGGCATGCTGCAGCTGCCACCGGCGATGATCTCGCTGCCGTTCAAGCTGCTGCTCTTCGTCGCCGTTGACGGGTGGAGCCTGATTGTCGGCTCGCTCGTCCGGAGTTTCGTGTAGGGAGAGTCCAACCATGCCCGAGGCACTCATTGTCGGTACGGCCCGTCAGGCCATCGAGGTGGCGCTCGTCGTCAGCATGCCCATTCTGATCTCCGGCCTCGTGGCGGGCGTTCTCGTCAGCGTCCTGCAGACCGTGACGTCGGTCCACGACAGCGTGCTGGCGTTCATTCCGAGGGCCCTGGCCATCTTCGCAGCGTTCACCGTCACCTTCCCCTGGATGCTGCGCATCGTCTCGGGGTTCACGCACGACCTCTTCGTCCGGCTTCCGGACCTCGTCCGATGAACGATGTGCTCCCGCTCTCGGCGTTCGGACTGCTGCTCGTCAGGCCCGGCATGCTGGTCGTGGCGTCCCCGGTGTTCGGTGGGTCGTTCGTCCCACCGCCGGTGAGGATCGGCCTGACGGTAGCGGTGGCGGCGCTACTGCTGCCGGCCGTGGAAGTTCCCGCCGCCCTCTCGTCGCTGGGGCTCGTTGTCGTGACCGCCGGTGAGGTCGTCATCGGCCTGGCGCTCGCCCTCGCCGTCCGCGCGCTGCAGGCGGGAGCGGAACTGGCGGGGCACCTGGCAGGGTTCCAGGCCGGCATGTCCTACGCGGCGCTGGTCGATCCCCAGTCCGGCGCGCGCAACAGCGTTGTCGCAGCCCTGTACAGCAGCCTGGCCTTGCTGGCGTTCTTCGGCATCAACGGACACCATGCGCTGCTCCGAGCGCTGGCCCAGTCGTACCGGGTGTTGCCGCCGGGGACCTGGGGACTCGCGCGCGGGGACGCCGGAGACGTGGCGGCCATGCTCGGGCTTGTCTTCCTGCTCGGTGCGCAGCTCGCCATGCCCGTCGTCATCGTGCTGCTCGTCCTCGAGATCGTTCTGGGCCTGCTGTCGCGGGCGGCGCCGGCCCTCAACTTCATGATTCTCGGATTCCCGGTCAGAGTGGCCGTTGGCCTGCTGACGCTGGCCGTCGGGATCACGATGGTCCCGGACATCGTCGCCAGGTTCGCTCCTGCGGCCGTCGACGGGGCGATGCGACTCATCGGGACGGCCCGCTAGCGCGGATGTGAGTGATGAGCAGCGACCGCACCGAGCAACCCACTGCGAGGCGCCTCCGGGAGGCCAAACGAAAGGGACAGGTTGCCCGCAGCCGGGACCTCGGACAGGCGGCGGCGCTCGTCGGCACGGCCCTGGTGCTCGGCTGGATGGGGCCGTCGATGGCTCGGATACTGACGGAGGAAATCCAGCTCGCCTTCGCCCAGATGGGCGACCAGGCGCTGGCCACCCTCACGGCCGGTGATTTGACGCGGCTTGCGGCGAAGGCGGGCCGGGCGGTTGCGCTCGTCTGCGGTCCCGTCGCCCTGGCGTCGGTGGCGATGGTCGTCGGCAGCCAGGCCGCGCAGGGCGGGTGGATCTTCTCGACCGACGCGCTCAGGCCCGATTGGGCACGCCTCAGCCCTGCCCGGGGGATCAAGCGTCTGGGCCTGTCGCAGGGAGGCGTCGACCTGCTGAAGACGATCCTCGTAGTCACGACCCTCGCCGTGCTCGGGTGGCAGGACGTCCGCGATGCCATCGTGACGAGCCTGGCGCTCGGCCGGGCTGAGGCCGTCTCCGCCGCCGCGGACGGTTGGGACGCGGTGCTGCAGTTCGTACGCAGGTCCGCCGTCGTGCTGCTGGCGTTCGCGCTGGCCGACTACGCCGTGCAGCGGTGGCGCTTCATCCGCTCGCAGCGCATGACGAAGCAGGAAGTCCGCGACGACTACCGGCTCACGGAAGGCAGTCCCGAGACCAAGATGCGCGTCCGCCGCATTCAACGCGACATGATCCGGTCACGCATGCTCTCGGCCGTGCCACGCGCCACCGTGGTCGTGACCAACCCGACCCACTACGCCGTCGCGCTCGAGTACCGGCGCGGGTCGGAGCCGGCACCGCGCGTCGTGGCCAAGGGTCGGGACCTGATCGCCCAGCGCATCAAGACGGTGGCCAGGGAACATGGCGTGCCCATCGCGGAGAACCCGCCGCTTGCGCGGGCCTTGTACGGCGCCGTACCCGTTGGCGGTGTCATTCCCGGCACCCTGTTCGAAGCTGTCGCCGAGGTATTGGCGTACCTCATCCGGCTGCGGCAGCTCGCACTGTGACAAGGGCGGAGGAACACGATATGGCGGACGGACACGTCGCACGTCGGACCTCACAGATCGCACGGCTCGTCGGCCCAGTCGTGATCCTGGCGGCGCTCGGCCTGATGATCGTGCCGCTGCCACCTTTCCTGCTGGATCTGCTCCTCTCGATCGACATCGGCCTGAGCGCGGTCTTCCTGCTGACGGCCATCTACGTCCGGCGGCCCACCGAGTTCTCCGCCTTTCCTTCCGTGTTGCTGCTGCTGACATTGATGCGGTTGTCGCTCAATGTGGCCGGCACCCGGCTCATCCTCCTGCACGGGGCCGAACGCCTCGACGCCGCCGGCCAGGTGATCATGGCGTTCGGCCAGTTCGTGGTCGGCGCCAACTTCGCCGTGGGCATCGTCGTCTTTCTCGTCCTCGTCACGATCCAGTTCCTCGTCATCAACCACGGCTCGGTGCGCATCTCGGAAGTAACGGCCCGGTTCACGCTCGACGCCATGCCGGGACGCCAGATGGCCATCGATGCCGACCTGAGCGCGGGGATCATCGACGAACACGAGGCCCGACGACGGCGGGAACAGCTGAGAGGGGAGGCGGACTTCTACGGGTCGATGGACGGCGCCATCCGATTCACGCAGCGGGACGCGGTGGCCGCACTGCTCATCACGGGGATCAACATCGTCGCTGGCCTCGCCCTTGGCGTCCTGCAGCATGGGCTGGACCTGGCGACAGCTGCGAGGACCTTCACGATTCTGACCGTCGGCGAGGGCCTGGTCACAGCGGTTCCAGGCCTCCTGGTCTCGATGTCCGCCGCGCTGGTGACAACCCGGGCCACGACCGGGTCAGAGCTTGGCGAGGACGTCGCTCACCAACTCCTGAGCGGCGTGCGGCCGTTGGCTGTAGCAGCCGTGGCCCTCGTCGGTCTCGCACTCGTCCCCGGACTGCCGAAGGTGCCCTTCCTGCTGATCGCAGGGCTGCTCGGCGCAGCCTCGCTTCTGAACCACTCGCGCGGCGACAAGACGACCTCGGATGAGGTTGCGCCACCAATCGCCTCGGATTCCCTCGAGGCCCAGGTTGCCGTAGACCCGGTCAGCGTCGAGGTGGGCTATGCGCTGGTCGCCATCGCGGACGAACAGCAGGGCGGCACGCTGCTGTCGCGCGTCCGCGCCATCAGACGCCAGATCGCGAGTGAGACGGGCGTGGTCGCCCCGCCAGTGCGGGTGGCGGACAACCTCCAACTCGCGCCACGTGCCTACGCGATTCTCATCAAGGGCGTTGAGGTGGCGCGCGGCGAGCTCTACCCGGACCGTCTCCTCGCCATCGACCCCGGCTCGGCCACGGCCTCGCTCGACGGCATCTCCATGCCCGAACCCGCCTTCGGTCTGCCTGCCTGCTGGATCGTCCCGGAGCACCGCGACCGGGCCTCGGCGGCGGGCTTCACGGTCGTCGACGCCACCACGGCACTGTCGACCCATCTGTCGGAGACGATTCGCGCCTTCCTGCCGGACCTGCTCAGCCGACAGCAGGTCAAGGACATGGTCGACCGCCTCGCACAGGCAGCGCCAAGACTGGTCGACGATGTCGTCCCGAAGATCCTGTCGCTGGCGGACATCCAGCGGGTTCTCCGCCAACTGCTCCGCGAGCGGGTGCCCGTCAAGGATCTGGCCACGATTCTCGAGACCGTCGCGGATGTCGCGACCGCCACCAAGGACACCGACGCGCTTGTCGAGACGGCCCGGGCGGGGATTGGCCGAGCCATCTGCCGGCAGTACCAGAACGACCGTGGCGAACTGCCGACCATCGCCCTGGCGCCCGGCCTCGAAGAGCGCCTCCTCTCATCGCTGGCGAAGACCGACCACGGCCTCGTGCTCGCCCTGGATCCGAAGGAAGCCAAGAACCTGGCCACACGCATCGCTCAGGTCGTGGAGACGGCGATGGCACAACCTGTGCTTCTCTGCTCGGCAGGACTGCGACCGCACCTGTGGCGGATGTTCTCGAGAGTACTCCCCCACTTCGGCGTGCTGGCGCACACCGAGGTGCCGGCGCACGTGAAGATCGCGCCGGTTGCCGTGCTGGATTGACGATGTTCCTCAAGACCTACCGCGGAACGACGGTGAAAGACCTGCTCGCACGGGCCCGGGAGGAACTCGGCCCGGCCGCGCTGGTGCTGTCGACACGCCTCGTGCCCGCCGGCGGGTGGCGGGGCTTGGTGGGCTTCAGGGCCGTCGAGCTGACGGCCGCTGTTCCGCGCAAAGTGTCGGACAACCGACCGCCCGACCGGCCAACTGGCCCTGGGACTCGGGCCTGCGGAGAAGTCGCGGCCAAGTTGGCGGCGGCCGGCCTCTCCTCCGATCTCGCCATCGAGGTCGAGCGCTCGATCGCGCCCCGGAAGCGCCGCGGTGTGTCGGCCGCGACGTTGTGCCGGACGCTGGCCGAGCACCTCCGGCCGCTCGCCTCATCGGACGAGGGTTACTCGCGGGTGGAGGTCTTTGTCGGCCCGCCTGGTGTCGGAAAGACGACCACGATCGCGAAGATCGCCGCGCAAGAACGCGCGCATCGCGGACAGCCGCTGACGCTCGTGGCGGCCGACGGGTACCGGGTGGGCGCCGTTGAGCAGCTGCGGCTCTACGCCGACATCATCGGCGCGCCCTTCAAAGTGGCCCGTACGCCCGAGGAACTGAACCGGGCGCTGGCAACGTCGCGCGGGCCTCTGCTCGTCGACACGGCCGGCCGGTCGCCGGACGATCAGATAGTCCGGGAATTGTTCACCGGACTCCGGTCGCAATCCGGGGTCCGCACGCACCTCGTCGTGTCGGCGGCCTGCTCGGCCCGCGAGATGCGCCGCGCGCTCGACCGGTACCGGGTCGCGAGTCCGAGCAGAGTCGCGCTGACCCGCGTCGACGAGTCGGAGTCGCTGTCCCTGCTGGTCGACACCCTGCGTGACGTCGCCCTCCCGGTGTCGTATCTCGGGACTGGCCAGCGCGTGCCGGAAGACCTCGAACGCGCGAGCGGGTCCATTCTCGCCGGGCTCGTGCTTGGCGATTCTCCCCTTCTGTCTGCGAGACCTGCATGATGACCTCTCCGAACGCGTCTCCTGACAAGCCTGTGACGATCGCCGTGACCAGCGGCAAAGGTGGCGTGGGCAAGACGAACGTCACCGTCAATCTCGCCATCGCGCTCGCCAGGCTTCGGCACCGGGTCGTCGTGATCGACGGCGACTTCGGTCTCGGCAGTGTTGATGTGCTGCTCGGTCTGACGCCCGCGCACCACATCGGCCACGTGCTCGCCGGCGAACGGTCCCTGGCGGACATTGTGGTCGAGGGTCCCGGCGGGGTGAGGATCGTGCCGGCCAGTTCGGGCATTCGGCAGTTGACGGCACTGGGTCGGATGCAGCGCGAGCAGATCCTGGGTCAGATCCGACACGTGGCCCAAGGGTCTGACTTCCTCCTCATCGACACGGCGCCGGGCGTCTCCGACACCGTACTCGAGACCGTGCGCGGCGCGGACCTCGCTCTGGTGGTCACGTCCGGTGAGCCGACGGCCATTGTCGACGCCTACGCGATGATCAAGCTGCTCACGGTGCGTCATGCAGAGATGGACCTTGGCCTCCTCGTCAACGGTGCGGACAACGAACGCGAGGCCCACCTGATCTACGGGCAGCTCGATGCGGCGACCCGGCGCTTCCTGCGGAGGACGATTCACAGCTTCGGCCACGTGGTGCATGACGAAGCGCTGAGGGACGCGGTCCTGTGCCAGCGCGCGGTCGTCGACCTCCACCCAGACGCCGTGTCCAGCCACGGGTTCCGGGCGCTGGCCATGGAACTGGGACGGTTGTCCCCTCGCCGGTGCGACCTGCGGCCGGTCGGCCCCGGCCGCGCGCACGCGCTGGCGCCGATGCTGACGGGGGCGCCATGATCCGATCCGCCGCCGACCCCGCGCCGCTCGATCGCAACGAGCTCGTTGTGGCCCACATCGGACTGGTGAAGACGCTCGCGCAGCGCCTCGCCCGGCGCCTGCCCGCCAATGTCGAGGTCGCAGATCTGGTCAGCATCGGCACCCTGGGACTGGTCGAGGCCGCCGGACGCTACCGCCTGTCGATGGGTGTGCCCTTCGAGGCGTTCGCGCGCCGCCGTGTTCAAGGAGCCATGCTCGACGAGTTGCGCGATCTGGACTGGGCGCCCCGCTCGCTTCGCCGCCGACGCCGCGAAGTGGATGGCGCCATCTCGCAACTCCGGTCGGAGCTCGGCCGCGAACCGTCAGAGACGGAAATCGCCGCCGCCCTCGGCCTGAGCGAGACGCAGTACGGCCACGTGCTCGAGGAACTGCGGACCCTCGACATCGCGGCCGTGCGGCAGCTCGAAGACACCGGTTCGGACCGCCAGCCCCTCCTGGAGGTCTGCATCGATCCCGAGGAAGGGCCGGACGCGCGCCTCGAGCGCAGCGAGATGCGGCGTCTCCTCGCCGCGGCGATCTGCAAGCTGCCCAAGCGCGAACGGCTGGTCCTGGCCATGTACTACGAAGAAGACATGACCCTGGCTGAGATTGGCGTGGTGCTGGGCGTCGGCGAATCGCGCATCTCGCAGGTCCGATCGATGGCGATTGCCCGCCTCCGGACGCTGCTCAAGGACGCCCTGCGTCCGCGTGAGACACGCACATGAACCAGACGCCCACCGAGGCAGAGATCCAGGCCCTGCTGGGATCGGCACGCCGGATCCGGCAGGACGGCCGGGCCGGCGAACAGGCCACGCCGTACGACTTTCGGAGGCCGGACCGAGTTTCCCAGGCCCACGTCCGGTCGCTCCAGTTGCTGCACGAGCGGTTCGCCCGAAACGTGTCGTCGTCGCTTTCCGCGTATCTGCGCACGCTCACGGAGCTGTCCGTGGTGTCCGCGCGCCAGCTCACCTACGCCGAGTTCCTCCAGGACCTGCCCGATCCGACGGCATTCTACGCCATCGCCATGTCGCCTCTGGATGGGGTCGCCGCGCTGGAGCTCAACCCGGGCGTCGCCTTCGCCATGATCGGGCGGATGCTGGGGGGGAATGGACACACGACGGACCCCGGCAGGGCACTGACCGAGATCGAGCAGAACATCGTCGACGGCGTCGTCGGCATCCTGCTCGACGACCTGGCCGATACCTGGAAGAGCCTCAAGGACGTCGAGTTCCGGATCTCCGGTCGCGAGACGCGGCCGCAGATGCGGCAGGTTGCCGCACCCCATGACACGGTGCTTGCGCTGGCCTTCGACGTGCGGATCAACGACCACCGCGGGGCGCTCAACTTCTGCATCCCCGCGCAGGTGATCGAGTCGATTCGGGACTCGTTTGCACAGACCTGGCCGCAGACCCGCCACGAAACCAGTGCGGCTCAGCGCCGGGCACTCGCGAGGAACCTCGCAGCGGTCAGGCTGCCGATCGTGGCGCTCCTCGAAACGTCGCTGTCGGCCCGGGAACTGATGGAGCTGCAGCCGGGCGATGTCCTGTCGCTCGGGAAGCCGGCGTCACATCCCGTCCGCGTGCAGGTCGGGCGCACGCCGAAGTTCGAGGGCCACCTGGCGCGCCGCGGCACCTTCACGGCGATTGCCATCTCGGCGGGGCCGGCTCCGGCCGTCTCAGTCGGTTTGACGGAGGTGTAGCGTGGACGACCCGAAGCTAGACGAACCGGCCCCTCCGACAGACGGTGCCGGCACACCCGCCCGCAGCGGGGCGGGCCAGCTGCCACCCAACCTGGATCTCGTGCTGGACATCGAGCTGCCGGTCTGGGCGCGATTCGGCCAGACAGAGATGACGCTCGCCCAGCTGGCGAAGCTCGGCCCGGGAACGAGCATCGATCTCGACCGGTCTCCTGAGGATCCTGTGGAGTTGCTCGTGAACGACACGGTCGTGGCCAGGGGCGACGTCGTCGTGGCCAGCGGTCACTACGGCATTCGCGTGACCGAGGTCGTGGGACGCGCCGATCGAATGCGATCATTGGGGCCCCTCAGGGCCTGAAGGAGAGAACGGTGACCTACCTTGTCGCGTGTCTGGCCGTGGTCGGGGCCGTCCAGACCGTTCTGTTGTGGCGGACCACCCGTCGCTTGCGGCTGGTCGAGCACCTTCACGATCGGGTCGGACGTTGTACCCGGGGACTTGGCCTTCTCGTCGAGACGACCGAGGCCGGGTTCACGGTGCTTGGCGCCGAATTGGCGAAGACAGCCCTACGCGCTGCGCGACGGCCCTCCTCGGCGTCTGCAACCCGTCGTGTGGCCAGAGCGGCTGGCGCGGGGAAGAGGGTACCGGAAATCGCCGCCGAGGAACGGATGTCCGAGGGTGAAGTCCGTCTGCGGCTCTCCATGACGTCGACCGGGACACCCGGAATGCCGGCACACGACGAGGGTACGCACCGTGGTCCGGTGTGCGCGTGACGGATGTCACCGGCGCCTGCCCGGCGTGCTCGCGAAGGGCCTCGACCTCGGCGTGATGGTCGATGGCCGCTGGTATTGCTCCGCCCGATGCGTCGAGCACCTCGTCCGCGCGGCGATCGCGTCGCTCCGGAGCAAGCCGATCGGGGCCGACCGTCTCTGGGGCTCCGTCAGGCTCGGGGCCCTGCTCGTGCGGCAGGTCGGCCTGCCTGACGAGGTTGTGGAGACCGCGCTGGCCCAGCAAGGCCGGCTACAGGAGCCGTTGGGACGCACGCTCCGGCGCCTGGGCGTGATCACCGCGAACGATCTCCTCAGGGCCCTGGCGATGCAAGCAGGTGTCCGCTACCTGGCGTCGGTCGACCCAGCCGCCGTGGCCCACCGTCACGGCCAGCTTTCCGACGAGACCGTCAGGGCCTTGCGGATTGTCCCCGTGGCTGCCGACCCGAAGCGGCGGGCGTTGCAGGTGGCCTGCACAGCGCCGATTCCCGGCCAGGCTGTCCGCGCCCTCGCGCGCATCACTGACTCGGCGGTCGAGCCCATGCTTGTGGCCGACGAGGCGCTCCCGCCTCTGGTCGAACTCTACGCGCGGGCGGTTGGGCGAAACGGGAACGTCCGAGGCACAAGATGCGTGACCGACTCGGGCCCCCGCATCGTGGCCCGAACCGCCCGCGCCCATCGCGAGGTTCGCATGCTGTGCGAACGGTGCGATCCCTACGTATGGGTGCGGCTCGACAGCGAAGACGGCATGGCCGACGTGTTGATGGCCACGCCGGCCTCGGAAGAGGAGTAGTCATGCCACACGGAGTCTACGCAGCGCTCAGCGGACTGCAAGCCCGGGCCGATCGGCTGGACCGGCTGGCCGTCGACATCGCCAACAGCAGCACGGCCGGCTACAAGATCGAACGGGCCGGCGCGCGGGTCGCCGGGCGCGGCTCGTTCGCGTCTGTGCTCGACTCGGTCTTCGACGTCGTCGCCGGCGCTCCCCGGACGAACTTCGCCACAGGCCCGCTGGTGCCGACAGGCCGGGACCTCGACTTCGCGATCGAAGGACCGGGGTTCTTCTCCGTCCAGACGCCTGCCGGGGTCCGCTACACCCGCAACGGCCACTTCACGCGCCTCGCCGATGGCACCGTGACCACCGTCGACGGCTCGCCGCTGCTCGGCGAATCGGGATCGCCCCTGAAGCTGCCGCCTGGGAGTCTGGAGATCGGGCCGGACGGGACCCTTCGTGTCGGAAAGACGACCGTCGGCCGGCCCGCCGTCACGGTGTTCGAGGAGCCGGAGCGGCTCATCCGCGAGGACGGCGTGCACTTCCGGGCCCCGGACGACCTGGCGGGAGAGGCCAACACGGACGGGACGATCCGGGCAGGATCACTCGAGCAGTCCAATGTGGCGATGGCCGAATCGATGGCGCAACTGACTGACGTGGTGCGGGGATTCGAAGCCCTGCATCGCGGCATATCGGTACTGATGAACGACATGGATGGGCGGGCGATCACCGAGCTGGGACGCCGCTAGACCCCGCTATCGGTGGCAGGGAGCGTTGGATCGGATCTTGCTCCTTCGGCGGATAGACAGGAGTTGACGCAATGATCCGTGCCCTCTACACAGCGGCAAGCGGCATGTCGGCGCAGCAGTCCAACATCGACAACGTGGCGCATAACCTGGCCAACGTCAACACCACCGGCTTCAAGAAGAGCCGAATGGAGTTCGAAGACCTGGTCTACCAGCAGATCAGGACCGCGGGTAGTCCGACCTCCACCTCTGCCGAATCCCCAACGGGCCTCGAGGTCGGCTTGGGCACACGACCCGTGGCGACCGTCAGAGACTTCAGCACCGGGAACCTGCGCTCGACGGGCAATCCACTGGACCTGGCGATCGAGGGCCGGGGCTTCCTGCAGGTCTCGTTGCCCGACGGCGGTACTGCCTACACGCGCGCCGGGTCCCTGCACCTGAACGGCGAAGGCCTGCTCGTCACGACCGATGGCTATCCCGTGGAGCCCCAGATCTCCATCCCGCAGAACGCACTCTCGCTCTCGATCTCGCGGGACGGGATCGTATCGGCGACGATGGCGGGCCAGAGCGCGTCGCAGCAGGTTGGGACGCTGGAACTGGCGTCGTTCCAGAACCCCTCCGGACTGGCCGGCATCGGTGCCAACCTGTTCACGGTGACGACGGCCTCCGGTGAGCCTGTGACAGGTGTCCCCGGCAGCGACGGACTGGGCACCTTGGCGCAGGGCTTCCTCGAAGAGTCGAACGTCAGTGTCGTCGAAGAGATGGTCAATATGATTCTCGGACAGCGCGCCTACGAGGCGAACTCCCGAGTCGTGAAGGCCGCCGATGAGATGCTCGCGCAGGTCAACAACATGGCTCGCTAGCGCGTCTGCCGTGCTGCTGGCGCTCTGCTCGAGCCACGCGCTCGCCGGCAGCCGGGAGGCGGCCGAGCCGGCCGTACGTCTGGCCATGGTCCGGGCGATTCGCGCACGGATGGGACAGGCTGCGGCGGTACGCCTCGACGACGTCAAGGTTGCACTGGCGGCACCGGCTGACTGGGCAACCCTACAGTGCGCCGTCGAACCTGGTGCGAGGCTGGGTCGGCCCGTGCGCTTCACGCTGACCGCCGAGCAGGAACGCGCCGGACGCCGCACGCGCACGCGCGTCGGCCACGCGCTCGCATCCATCAGCGTCGCCATCGACCACGTCAGGACGGCTCGCGCCGTTCCGAGGGGACACGTGCTGACCGCATCGGACCTGAACCTCATCGACGGCGAGGTCAGCCACGTGTCGCTGGCGCCGCTTCCGGTGCTCGCGGACCTGGCTGGTGCCAGAGCCGTTCGCGACCTCCGCGTCAACGAGATCCTGACCACACAGATCGCGAAGCTGCCGCCGCTCGTCCGCAGCGGCGATACCGTCCGGACACACGCCATCATCGGCTTCGTGGAAGTGACCGGAGCGGCCGTTGCCCAGCAGAGCGGACGGCGGAACGATCGCATCAGGGTGATCAATCCCCAGAGCCAGCGCCTGATGACCGGCGTCGTGACGGGGCCAGGAGAAGTCGAGGTCCTCCATGAGAAGTAATCGTCCTACGTGGGAGCCGTGGGTCGTGGCCCTCGCCGTTGCGTGCACAGGGAGCCAGGCCTCCGCCCAGCAGTCGCCCCCGAAGGGATCGGGTTACGACGCGCAGCTCCAGGCGTACCTGGAATCGGCCCGCCGCACATCGGCCGTCGACGAACCCGCGATCGGTTGGATGGCCGACCTGACACGCGACACGCGGGCGCGCCGGGTCAATGACCTGGTGACCATCAGGGTGGTTGAGAGCATCGTGGCCCTCGGGTCGGCTGATACGGCTCTCGACAAGACGAGCAACGGCAGTGCGGCAGTGCCGAGCCTGTTTGGCCTCCAACACAAGTTGCCGTCGTGGATCGACCCCGCGTCACTGGTCAACCTCGGCAGCAACACGAACTTCAAAGGTGGCGGCGCGACGTCACGCAGCAGCGAACTCAGCGCCGTGGTCACCGCGCGAGTGGTCGAAGTCCTGCCGAACGGTGATCTCGTGCTCGAAGGCGCACGCGAGATTGACATCAACGGCGACCGCCAGGTGGTCGTCTTGACCGGAGTCGTGCGGCCGGCCGATGTGATGCCAGACAACTCGGTATTCTCCACGCGCGTCGGGCAGTTCCGGATCCGGTACTTCGGCCAAGGGCTCATCAAAGACAACCTGAAGCCGGGATGGCTCATCCGGATTCTCAACAAGATCTTCTGACGGCAGGGACGAGACGCCATGATCCCGCGCATCTCCGTATCGACACTGCTGGCGGCAAGCCTCTCCGCTGCGCTGATGATCGTGCCCGTCGAGACCGACGCCCAGCCACGTCTCAAGGACGTCGTCACCCTCCAGGGCGTGCACTCGACGCCGCTCATCGGCTACGGGCTGGTCGCCGGCCTCAACAAGACCGGCGACCGCCGCCAGACGCTCTTCTCGGCCCAGTCCCTGGCCAACATGCTGCAGAAGCTGGGAGTGGTGGTGCCGCCAGGCGAGGTCAAGATCGAGAACGTCGCGGCGGTCCTCGTCACCGCCGAGCTGGTGCCGTTCGCGAGACCTGGCGCGCGCATCGACGTCACCGTATCGTCGGTCGGTGATGCCCGCAGCCTCCAGGGCGGCACGCTCCTGGCCACGGCCCTTCGCGGACCGGATGGGACGATCTTCGCCCTGGCTCAGGGCCCTCTGTCGCTGGGCGGTTTCGCCGGAGGCAAAGGCGGGAACAGCGTGCAGGTCAATCACCTCACGGCAGGCCGGGTGCCGGGCGGCGGGCTGGTGCAGACGGCCTCGCGCGTCCAGATGACGCCGAGCCGGGAGATCGTCCTGGCGCTGCACGACCCCGACTTCGTCAGTGCCAGACGCGTCGCGGAGGCCGTCAATGCGGAGCTCCGGGCGGAAGTCGCCCGTGTCACAGACTCGGCAAGTGTCCTTGTCGAGGTGCCGGAGAGCTACCAGAACGCCGTTCCGGACCTGATGGCCCGGATCGAGCCGCTTCCCGTCCAGGTCGACGAAGCCGCGAGAGTCGTGCTCAATGAGCGCACGGGCACGGTCGTCGTGGGATCACAGGTGCGCCTCGCCGCCGCGGCAGTGGCGCACGGAAACCTCTCGGTCCGGATCACCACACACTACGACGTGTCGCAGCCAGCCCCGTTGTCCAAGCAAGGCCAGACGGTGGTCGTGCCGCAGGAACGCGTCGAAGTCGACGAAGGGGATGCCAAGCTCGTCGCTCTCGAGGAAGGGGCGACCCTCCTCGAGGTGGTGCGGGCCTTGAACGCCCTGGGAGCGACGCCGCGGGACATCATCGCGATCATGCAGGCCCTGAAGGCGGCCGGTGCCCTGAAGGCCGAGCTGGTCATCATCTGAGGTACGGCGGACATGAACGGACTCGAGTCGATTCGCACGGGTCTCGCCCAGCCAGGAGGGCCAGATCGGGACCGCGCCAGCCTTGAACGCCTGACCGCCGGCGAACTGGCCCGCGAGTTTGAGTCCGTGATGATCCTGCAGATGCTCCGGCAGATGCGCCAGGCGATGGTCGACCCGAGCCAAGAAGGCGGGATGTACGCCTCCGCCATGCTCGATACGATTGACGTTGAGTTGGCGAGACACATCAGCCGCTCTGGTGGCGTCGGTCTGGCTGCGGCCATGACCGGCGCCCTGGCGCGGCAGACGGTCAGCACTGATCCCGCCGACGGCGGCGTACCCGTTCGGCCCGCCCCGGCGGTGCCAGCCGAGCGGCCCGCAGCTGTGCCGGCAGCGCCGGCCGTCAACGGGGGCGTGACGTCGGGTTACGGCTGGCGCGACGATCCCTTCGACGGAGGAGCCAGGTTCCACGGCGGTATCGATCTGCGAGCGGGCTATGGCCAACCCGTGCCTGCTGCCGCAGCCGGCCGCGTCATCGAGGCCCGCGAGGCGGGTGGCTACGGTCTGACAATCGTCATCGCGCACCCGTCCGGCGTACGCACCCGCTACGCGCATCTCTCGGCGCTGACGGTCGCCGAGGGGGACGAGGTTGCGCAAGGTCAGGAAGTGGGGCGCGTGGGGCGGACAGGAAGGGCCACGGGACCTCACCTGCACTTCGAGGTGATCCAGGACGGGAAGCGAATCAACCCGGACGATGCGCTGGTCATGGGGGGCGCGGGATTGGCGGGGTTAAAGTTGGCGGAGGGGATTGCCGATTCTCTTGACGAGAGGCGTACTCCGCCAGCCGTTGCAGGAGCCGACCATGAACATCCAGGCCACTAGGGCCAGTCTCACGTTCGACCCTGCCGCCGACAGGGCAGAACGGGTCGGGTCCGGCCGGGCGACGGACATCCCCGCCGGGAGGCAGACCAAAGACACCGATCGGGTCCAGTGGTCGGCGGACGTCGCGCTGCTCGCGGCCGCACAGCGGTCGGCAGCCGAGAGCCCCGACTTGCGTCATGACCTGATCGAACGGGTGCGGGCGAAGCTCCAGGCGGGTGACGTCGGACAGGACGCCGAACAGCTGGCCGAGCGGCTGATCGACCATCTCCTCGGATCCTGACGTTCCCATCCACCAGAGCGCGACGTCGACGGACGCAGACGTTCAGGGCACCCGGACGCTCGCGGCGCGTCGCGCCCGACTGTCCGGATTGACCTGGTCCCGCCGGAATCGGCCCCGGCGTGCCGCTAGCGGAGGAAACGGTGGGATCCACCAAGCGCGCGATCAACCAGGTGCGCGACGTGCTCGGGCGACTTGAGCAGGCGCTGGTCGGTGCCGACCTCGACACCCTGCTGCAGTGCGAGCGGGACTTCGCGGCCATCGTCCCGGAATGGCGTGCCCGCACCCAGGCCGGTGTCGGGGCTGAAGGTCTGTCTCTGCGGACCGACGCCGACGAGACACGGTCGGCACTCGCGAGATGCAGGCAGCTGGGCTCCACGTTTTGCGACCTGACCAGCCTGCGGCTTCATGCCATGACCGGTGAAACCGACTATGGGCGACGGGGCGATCAGGGCCGCCAGCCCGATCCAGGCCACGCGCTGGAGGCGACGGCGTAGTGTCCGGCCTCTTTCACACCCTGAGCTCGGTGTCCCGCACGCTCGAGGCTCAGCGCTTCGGCCTCGAGGTGACCGGGCAGAACATCGCCAACGTCAACACGCCCGGGTACTCCAGGCGCGAGGTCGTGTTCGACAGCGTCGCTCCCGTGTCCGCGCTCGATGGAGGCGGAGGGGTACGGGTGAGCACCGTCCAGGCGGCCCGTAGCCGCGCACTCGAACGACGCGTGATGGTGGAGCGGCCCATCGAACAGCGCGAGGCCGCCATCGCCGAGGCGCTCAGCGTCGTCGAGGTGGCGGTCGGACAGCCGGGGCGGTCTCTCGACGCCCGCCTGAGTGCCTTCTTCGACGCCGCGTCGGATCTGTCCGCCGATCCGACCTCGGCTGTCGCGCGGCAGCAGTTCATCACGCGCGGCGCCGAGCTGGCTTCGGCCTTCCACGACACGGCCGGAAGACTCGAGGAGGTCCAGCGGGACGCCGACGGCCAGGTGCGGGCGCTCGTCGGCGAGGTCAACTCGCTCTCGCAACGCATCGCCGACCTGAATGCCCAGATCGGAGCATTGCCGCCGGGAGACCGATCGGCCGTGGCGCTTCGTGACCAACAGAAGCTTGCGGTCGGCCGTCTCGCGGAACTCGTCAACGTGGCCATGATCGACCGCTCCGACGGGGGCGTGGATGTGACCATTGCCGAAGGCCGGAGCCTTGTCATCGGTGCGACCAGCTACGGCGTCGAGGCCACGTCGGTGGGACCGGCGGGAATGGCCGACCTGCGGTTGGGACCGTACACCATCACATCGAACGTGACCGGCGGCGAGGTCGGTGGACTGCTGCACGTCCGCGATGCGCTCGTGCCGGACTACCGGAATCGACTAGACGCGCTGGCGTACGGCGTCGTGACCGAGGTCAACACGATCCACACCAGCGGGTTCGACCTCGACACCCAGCCGGCGGGAGCCTTCTTCGTTCCGCTCGCCGCCGCACCGGCGGCGGCGGCGTCCATCGCCGTTCATCCGGACGTGGCCGCGGATCCATCCAGAGTGGCGGCGGCTGGAGTCCCCTCGACAGCGGACAACCAAGTTGCCCGCTCGATCGCCTCGCTGCGGGATGCACGCGTCATGGACGGGGGGCGCGCCAGTCTGACTGACGTCTGGAGCCAGCTTGTCTATCGCGTGGGCGCCGACGCACGAGCCGCACGAGACCAGCGAGAGAGCCGCCACGCGATCCTCCAGCAGGTGGAGGCACTCGACGAGGCCGTCTCAGGAGTGTCCCTGGACGAAGAGGCAATGATGATGCTGCGGTACCAGCGGGCCTACGAAGCGAACGCCCGGTTCTTTCAGGTGATCAACGAGACCATCGAGATGCTGCTGTCCATGGCGGGTCGCTAGGACACGGATCGGTCGTCGAGCGAGGGTACCATGCGCGTGACCTTCAACACCCAGTTCCGAGATGCGGCGAATGCGGTGGCCGAGCTGTCGCTCGAGATGGCCACCCGGCAGCGGGAGATATCGTCCGGCCGGCGGTTACATGCGCCGAGTGACGATCCGATGGCCTCCGCCACGAGCGTGACCCTGCGCGCGCAGCTGGCTGGCGCCGACCAATACACGAGAACGGCGACCTCGGCCCAGTCGCGACTGCAAGTGCTCGACGGCGTGTTATCAGAACTCAGCGATCTGGTCACGTCTGCCAAGGTTGCCGCCATGAGCGGCACTGGCTCGTCCGCAACTACCGCCCAGCGTGAAGCTGCCGCTCAGCAACTGGTGGGCCTGAGGGACTCAATCCTCGCGGCGGTGAACACACGCGTCGGCGGGGCCTACCTGCTGTCCGGAGACGAACTTCTCACCGCGCCGTACCAGCGGGTCGGTGAGTCCGTGTCCGCCTATGAGGGTGGGTCGGGGGTGGTCGCCGTCGACATCGACGACGAGACCAGTGTCGGTCTCAGCCTCGACGGCGAGACGATCCTCAAGGGCAGCGATGCCGACGACCTGTTCACGACGCTGGACCGGCTGGCCGCGGACGTACGAGCCGGATCCGACACCGGGGTGGACGCGGGGATCGAGGCGCTCGGCCGTGGCATGGCTCGCATCGGCGTCGTGCACGGCCAAGTGGGCCTCGATCTGGCGGCCATCACCTCGCGAAGCGATCTCATTGGAGCTCGCCGGCTCGCGGTGCTGTCGCACCTCTCGGATCTCGAAGACGCGAACCTCGCCGAATCAGCCACCGCGCTCGCCCGCACGGACACGGCCTACCGGGCCACGCTGAACGCCATCGCCCTGTCGCAGCGGCTGTCGCTGCTGGACTACCTCCGATGAGCACCGCGGTCCCGGGCGGGCTGCGCGACGCACGAGTTCATCTCGAGACCGCATTCGGGAACTTCGAGGTCGACCGTCGGGATCTCGTCCGGTTTCCGGCGGGGCTGCCCGGCTTCGAACTCTGCCGCCAGTTCGTCGTCATCGCCGCTCCCGAGGTGGCACCATTCCAGTGTCTGTGCTCTGTCGGGGGCGCGCCCGGGTCGTTCCTCACCGTCGATCCGCGGCTGGTCTACCCTGGCTACGCGTACGAGCTCACCGAAGCCGATCGGACCCGACTCGGTGCGACGGCTGACGCCGCACTGCTGTGGCTGGCGATCGTGACGCTGACAGGTTCGGGTGAGGCCTGGGCCAATCTGCGTGCTCCCATCGTCATCAACCCGGATCGGATGGTCGGATACCAGGTCATCTCGCCTGACCACGACTATCCTGTCCGCCATGCTCTCGTCGAGGCCTGACGTGCTGGTCGTGACCCGCAAGCGTGACGAGGCGATCATCATCGGGCACGACATCGAGGTCCGTGTCCTGCGTGTCGGCCGGGACGGCGTCCGGTTGGGCGTCGTCGCGCCGGCCGAGGTTCCCGTCTACCGGACGGAGATCTACGACCTCGTCGTTCGTGAGAACCGCGCCGCTATCGCCTCGCCGTCGACACGCCGCTTCGTGGATCGGATCCGCCGGCCGGCGTCCCCACGCCGATGAGCCTGGCACCCATGCTGGTCCAGCCGTGGCGCGACATCGATGCGCACACGGCCGTCGACGTGGCCATCGTCACAGCGTCGGGGGGCCGCACGGTCCACCTGGCGCAGCTGGTCGTCGCTCCCGCGGCAAGAGGACGGCAGGTCGGCGACTTGCTGCTCCAGCGCGTCTGCGCGTCCGCGGCCGCCCTCGGGTTCGAGACGATCACACTGCTGGTCGATGCCGAGAACACGCCGGCCAGGCGGCTCTACGGCCGATGGGGATTCCGCGAGGCGTCGGCCTTCGTGGTCGGCCGGCTTGTGCCGGCGGCGTGACGATTCGGGCGGACGACCGGGGCCCGGGCGGTCTCAGCCGCGGCGATCGACGAGCCCCGCGCCCTTCAGCGGCGGCGCCACGACGCGACGATAGGCCGCGAGGGTCGACCGCTCCGCGCCCACGGCCTGGGCGGCAAGCTTCCGCGCGGCTTCCGCAGCCCGCAGCGCCTTCAACGTGTGCTGGTCTGCATGTACGATTGTCGCCACCAGCTCAGCGGCGACCTTGTGCAGTTCGGCGATGCGGGTGAACCCGTCCATGAGTGCAGCGTCGTCCCGGTGTGTGGCGATGGTCAGACGCACCGGGCGAAGCTCGGACTCGATCTTGACCAGCGCCGCGAGAATCCGTTCCCGCTCCTGCGCGATGGCCGCCAGGCGGCTGAGCTGAGCACCGCAGACGTGGTCCTCGGCGTTTGCGAGGTCCTGGAGTTGGCGCAGCAGGGTGATCTCTGCCTCGAGCCCGGGCCGGTAGATGGCCAGGCATTGACGCAGATCATCGGCCGTCACACAACACCCCCGCGGCCCTGCTGCGAGGCAATCTGCCGCCAGGCGTCGCGAAGCGGGACGAGCAGTGCGTGGACCTCGTCGAGCGCGCCCGCATCCCGCCGGACGTTGGCCTCGGTGAGCCGCGCCATGGCGTACGTGTAGAGGGAATCGAGCGACACGGCGATCTCGCGGCCCTGACGAAGGTCGAGCGATGATTGGAGCTCCCCGAGGATGGCGAGAGATCGGGACAACGCATCTCGCTTCGCGCGCATGTCACCCGCGCGCATTGCGGCGCTGGCTCTTGCGACCTCGCAGAGCATGGCATCGTAGAGCCGTACGACCAGCTCGAGCGGAGTCCCGCACTGGATCTCGGTTCTCCGGTACTCAGCGACGGCACGATTCGGACAATTCAGCACCACACGAGGCTCCGAGCTGGTTAGAAGAGGGAGTACTGGCTGCCCAGGGACGTGAGCGCGCCCATCTGGCCGTTGAGCCTGGAGATGAGCGCATCGGTTGCCATGAACTCTTTCTGCAGCGCCTCCCGCCGCAATGCGAGCCTGACCTCCATGGCCGACAGACGCTGGTCGAGCGCCCGCACCTGGTCATCGATGCGGTCCGTCGTTTCGGCGAGGAGCGCGCCGGCGCCAGTGTAACGTCCCACGGTCTCCTCGATGGTCGAGAAGACCCCGGGGTTCGTGCCATCGCCGGCAAACAGCGTCCGGGCGGCCTCCTCGTCTGCGGCGAGCACCTCGCCGAGCTTCGCGGAGTCGATCGTCAGCTTGCCCGTCCGGTCGAACTCGACGCCGATCAGGGCCAGGCTCGACAGAATCCCGCCGCTGGTGTAGCGGGCCGAGATGTTGCTTCGGAGCTCGGATCGAAGGCTGCGAAGCAGCGGATCACGGCCGATGCCGTTAGTTGCGTCCGTCTGCTGCTGGGCGAACTCCACGAGATCGTTGTATGCAGTGACGAAGCTCTCCACGAGCGTTCGCGTGGACTCGGCGTTCTCGCTCACCCTGACTGCGACGACGGAGCTGGGGCTGGTCCGGGCGAGGTCCAGCGTCACTCCGGGAATGGCATCGGCCACGGAGTTGGTCGCGCTCGTGACCTCTACGTTGTTCACGAGCAGATCCGCATCGCTCGCCTGCATCGCATTATCATCGGGACTGTCGCCGCTGATGCCGTCGAGGTCGGTGTCCGTGAAGCTCACGCTCGACGCCGTCAGGGCGTTCGTGACCGTGAATCCGTTCGCTGCTCCCGTTGACTTCCCGGTCAGCACGAGCCGATAGCCCTCCGTATCCTGCACGATCGACGCCACGACGCCGATGTCGGCGGTCGCATTGATTGTGTCGGCCAGGCCCCGTAGCGTCGTGTCACCGGCCAGGGCAACGGTGATGCCGCCAATCGTCACGGTCCCGCCTGTCGCGATGGTCGCATCGGCGTCCGCGTGGTGACTTGAGGACGCGGTCACTTGGACGTGGGCCACGTCGCGCACGACCACATGGTAGGTGCCGATCGCCGCTCCGGTGCCTGAACTGGCCGTCAGCACGCTCGCATCGCTCGTCGTGACCGACCGCTCCTGGAGGGCGGACGCGCGGCCGAGCGAAGAACTGGCCGACTCGAGGGGCCCGAGCTTGGTGGCCAGAGTGGCAAACGCGCTCGATTGGGCCCGAAGGGACTGTTGCCGGGCCTGCATCGTGGCCACGGGCACCTGTTCCTGGGCCATGATCGCGTTCAGGATCTGGTTGAAGTCGATGCTGTTGAAACCGCTGAAGCTGATGGCTGCGCTCATACCGGGGTTCCCTCTGCGGGAGATCGGCCAAGCCGGCCGGACGGCCGAGCCTGGTGTCGGATATTCGTCTGGGGCCGGCAGCGGTCTGGCGGACGGCCCGCCTCCCGCGCCGACTGGTCCCACCCAGCGCACCGGAGTGCGGCGGCGGGCCCAGGACTCCCCGGCGACCAGGCTTCCTCCAGGCCGAAGATAGCAAGTCCCAGGCCAACCGGCTCATGCCCGGCCCTGGTAGCCGGGTACGCACGCCGGGGAGGCCTGGGACCGGTCCAGACGCTCCGCAGGTCCAGTCCGAGGGTCAGCATCCGTCGTCCTGGCACCGGCCCGGCGCCGCGAGCGGGGAGAACCCTCGCCGCGCCGGGGAACGAGCGTCTTACCGCAGCAGCGCGAGAACCGACGCGCTGGCGTTGTTGGCCTGCGCCAGCGCAGCGACGCCGCTCTGGGTCAGGATGTTGTAGCGGGTCATGTTCGCCGCTTCCTCGGCCACGTTGGCGTCGCGGATTCGGCTCTCGGCGGCCTTTGTGTTCGTGTACTGCGACTGCGCGAGGTTGATCGCGAACTGCGTCTGATTCTGGAGCGTGCCGATCTGGCCCTGGCTCGTGCCGAGCGTGCCGACCGCGGTTGCGATGGCGGCGACAGCCGTCTCAGCGTCGGCCTGCGCGGCGATCGTGCTGAGGTTGATGCCCAGGGACGTGCTCGTCACGCCCGTCACCGTGCCCGAGACCTCACCGTCGGCGCCGTCGTTGCTCACGAACACCGCGTAGGAGTAGGCCGAGTCAACGCCGGCGACTGCCGTCTGACGGTCGAGTTCGGTCCTGAGCGCCGAGAACTCGGCCTGCAGAATCGTCCGGCTTGAGTCGGACGTGACCGTCGAAGCCGATTGGGCAGCCAGGGTCGCCATGCGATCCAGGATCTGGGACACGTTGTCCAGCGCGCTGTCCATGATCTGCAGCGCCGACAGGCCGTCGTTGGCGTTGCGGATGCCCTGCGAGAGCACCGTGGCATCGGACCGGTGCATGTTGGCCACGACCAGGCCGGCTGCGTCGTCGCCGGAGGAGTTGATGCGGAGCCCGGTGGACAGGCGGTTCAGCGCCGAGCTCAGGCCGAACTCGGTACGGGCCATGTTGGCCTGGGCGTTCAACGAGGCGATGTTGGTGACCACTGAGAACGACATTGCGAATCCTCCTTGAGTGTCGCCGGCTCCATGCCGGCAGCCGCGTTGCCGCGTCACACAGGTAAATCGGAAACGTCCTGGCTTCCTTTAGTCTGCACAGCCGTGCACGGTTCGGCCCGAGCCCCTCCCGTTCGGTGAAGCCGCGGCACCCGGATGCCGATTCAGGAGGTACGCGAGTCGGGCAGGCCGACCGGGTGGGGGAGCCATGACCGTTGCGATCGGAGCCGTTGTCGTCCTGCTGTCCGTCGTTGCAGGCTACATGCTGCACGGGGGTCAGGTCAGGGTGCTGGTCCAACCGTCGGAGTTCCTGATCATCGGCGGGGCCGGCATCGGGTCCCTCTTCATCGGCACCCCTCCGGCCGTGCTGCGCCACCTGATCAGGCAGCTCAGGTCCGCCCAGAAGCCGGCCTCCGTACGCGCGGACTACCTCGACCTGCTGACGATGCTGTACGGCCTGCTGCGACACGCACAACAGGCAGGCGTGATGGCGTTGGAGCAGCATGCAGAGGCGCCCGAGCAAAGCCCGATTCTCTCCGTCCATTCCCACTTCCTCCACCGGGAGTCCGCCGTGGCGTTCCTGTGTGACACCGTCCGGGTCATGGTCATGGGAGGCGTGTCAACCCACGACCTCGAAGGCCTGATGGAGGAGGATCTCGAAGTACACCATCACGAACTGCTGAAGCCCTCGACGACATTGGCCAAGGTCGGGGATGCGCTGCCCGGGCTCGGTATCGTGGCGGCGGTGCTGGGTGTCGTCATTACGATGGGCGCGATCGACGGCTCCCCGGCCGAGATCGGACACAAGGTGGCCGCGGCACTGGTGGGGACGTTTCTTGGCGTCTTCTTGGCGTACGGATTCGTCCAGCCGCTGGCGTCCTCGCTCGAGCACCGGGCGGGGTCCGAAACGAAGTACCTCGAATGCATCAAGGCCGGCCTGCTGGCCGCGCACAAGGGCCTGCCTCCGGCCATCGCGGTGGAGTTCGCCCGACGCGTGCTTCCCGAAGAGGTCCGGCCGAGCTTCGCAGAAACCGAGCGGGCCTGTCGTGAGACCCGGAACGCCGCGATGGCAGCCGCCGCGTAGCACGTGATCCCGGCGGCGACGCGCCACCTGCTGCCAGGTCGGTGGCCGACGACGCAGTCTTCTGGTGGATGTCATGGAACGTGGAAGCGGCACGAAGACGGAGATCATCACCAAGAAGAAGAAGACGAGGGGCCACGTGGCCCACCATGGCGGAGCCTGGAAGGTCGCCTACGCGGATTTCGTCACGGCCATGATGGCCTTCTTCATGGTGATGTGGCTGATCGGCCAGAACCAGGCGACACGAGAGGCGATCGCCTCGTATTTCCGGGATCCCGGTGTCTTCGAGACCACGGCGACATCGAGCCTCATGGACGGTGAAGGCGATCCGCATGAGGGGGCCGGCCGCGCCGGCATGGCTGCCGACGACGCCATCCGTCAGGAGCTCCGCGATGCCGCCGACCACCTGAGAAAGCAGCTGGATGCGGCCGCCGGTCTCGAAGGGCTGGACAAACAGGTCGACGTCCGACTCACCAGCGAGGGGCTCCGCATCGAGCTCATCGACTCAGACCAGGCCACGTTCTTCGACACAGGCAGTGCCGAGCTGAAGCCAGAGGCGGTCAGGCTGTTGGGGCTGATGACGGGAGAACTGAAGGCGCTCGCGCGGCCGATCATCGTAGAAGGACACACCGACGCGCGACAGTACTCGCACATGCTGACCTACTCGAACTGGGAGCTTTCGGCCGACCGTGCGAACGCTGCCCGCCGGATCATCCTCAAAGGGGGGCTGCCTCCGCGCCTCATCATGAGCGTGCGCGGCTACGCGGATCGGAAGCTGAGATTCGGGCAGCAGCCGCTCGACGCCCGCAACCGGCGGGTGTCAGTGGTCGTTCCGCTCGGGACCGCCGTCTCCGGCGCGCCGTAGGACGAGAAGGCCGGCCCGGCTCAGCTACAACTTCGACCCGTCGGACTCGACCGGCTGCCACGTCCAGGCCCTTCCCCCCTCCGGTCCCCCGGCGGCGAGAATCACGTCGACGACCCCAATCAGCCCGCTCTTCGGGTCCTGGTAGGTGCCGAAGTCGATCTTGTCGCCCATGGCGCCCGCAATCGTGGCCCCTGGCACGATCTGTCGAATCTCCGGGAGCGCCTGACGGAGGCCCTCGGTGGTATTCGGGTAGTGCTGCAGGATCCGGCCGATGCGGTACTTGAACGAGCCCCAGTCCAGGTTGTCCAGTTTGGCCATGTCGAAACCGGCAAACTCCCCGAGGCGCTGGCGACCCTGCGCAGATACCTCGACGGCCGAGGGCGCCACCCGACCGGCAGGGGCACCAGACAGGGATGGGCCGGCCCCGCTCGGGGCCGCGCCCGCGAGCAGCTGACCGAGCAGTGCGCCGAATTCCTCGCCCGAGAGCTTCCCGTCCGCATTCGCGTCGAACCGCTGCATCAGGGCACTGGCGAGATCCGTCAGTTGATTGAGTGAGGTGCCCGAAACCGACATTGAATCCTCCTCCCGTTGAGCGATGACCGCCAGTGGCGCTGCAAGGTGCGTTCCAGTGCGAGAGCCCAGGCAACCTACGGATCCAGCCCGATCGCTCCCGGTCTGCCGGCCGCGCCGGTCGTGCATGGCGGTCGTGTGACCGGTCCGGTGGTCGGAACACCGACACCGGGCGTATGATCGTCCCGTGGCCACCCCGCTTGCCCGCTACGCTTGGTCCGTCCTCTCCTACAACGTCCTCGTCATCCTCTGGGGCGCGTACGTGCGGGCGACCGGATCCGGCGCCGGTTGCGGGGCACACTGGCCGCTGTGCAACGGCGAGGTCATCCCGCGGACGACAACTGTCGAGATGGCCATCGAGTTCTCGCACCGGGCGTCAAGCGGTCTCGCACTGCTGGCCGTAATCGTGCTGCTCTTCTGGGTGCGCCGCTCCTGCTCGGCTGGCCATCGGGCCCGGCTGGGCGCGGCATCATCGCTGGTGTTCATCCTCACCGAGGCCGGGCTAGGGGCCGGTCTCGTGCTGTTCCGGCTCGTGGCCGGCGACGAGAGCCTCGCGCGGGTGCTGGTCATGCCGCTGCACCTGGCCAACACCCTCGTCCTGCTCGCCTGCCTGACGCTGACCGCCCACTGGGTATCGGGCGGGGCGCCCGTGTCGTTGCGAGGGCGGGGTCGCACGGCCGCCATCGTCGTCGGTGCGCTCGTCGCCCTCGCCGGCGTCGGGACGACCGGAGCCGTGGCGGCCATCGGCGATACCCTCTACCCGGCAACGTCCCTCGTTGACGGGATCAGGCGGGACTGGTCACCCACGGCCAGTCTGGCGATTCGCCTGCGGATTCTGCACCCGACCCTGGCGGTGGCAGCCGGCGTCTTCCTGATGTTCGGACTGATGGCACGGGTGCGAGTGCCGCCCGGCGACGAGCGCGGGCAACGAGCGAAACATGCCCTCATCGGGCTGATTGTCGCGCAGGTCCTCTTCGGATTCGCGAACCTGTGGATGCTGGCGCCCATCTGGATGCAGCTCGTGCACCTGCTGCTGGCGGATCTGATGTGGATCGCACTGGTGCTGACGGGCGCCGCGGTCCTCGCCGGGCCCGAAGACCCAGTCCGCCCGGCCTGAAGACCGGCCCCCCACCGAGCAACGGAACACGGAGATTGACCCGAATCCCCGGCCTCCGGTCCCCGGTCCCTGTCCTCACCCCGTAATATAGTGAGTCAGCGCGTTGATCGTGAACTGCTGCTCGTCGACGACGGCCTTGACGACGTCGCGGATCGAAATCACCCCCACCAGCGTGCCGCCGTCGAGCACCGGCAGGTGCCGGATGTGACGCTCGTTCATCAGCGCCATGCACTGCTCGGCCGTCCAGCCCGGGTCCACGCAGATGATCTTCGCCGACATGATGTCGCGCACGGGCGTGTCCTTGGATGACAAGCCCTGGAGGGCGACCTTTCGCGCGTAGTCGCGTTCGGAGATGAGCCCCTTCAGCTCCGTACCGGACATGACCAGCACGGCACCGACATTGTGCTCGGCCATGACGCGCAGTGCGTCGTACACCGATGTGTCGGGTGTCACCGAGACCACGTCGCTTCCGGCTGAGAGCATCTGGCGGACGAACGTTGCCATACCGGGTCTCCTCATCTCCACGCCGGGTCAGCGGTGCCCGGACGGAATCGTGCCGTCTACTGCTCGGCTGGGAAGCCAAGTGATACCACGCCGGGCCCCGCCAATCAAGGGCGCGCGGGCTGCCGGATCCTTGCCGTCTTGACGAACTTCCGGCCGTCAACCTCGAGCGTGATGAGATACTCGCCGTAGGGCTGGAGCATCCGCTTGCCGTCTCGCATATCCCACCGGACGGCGTTCAGACCCTGCAGTGACGTCCCTTCGAGCGTTCGTACAAGCACTCCCCGGAGATCGGCCACGGTCACGCTGACCTTGCGCTGGCCGGCGTCCCGCAGGTAGTAGGCGATAGTGATCGCATTCGGCTCGTTCTGCGTTGACGCGTAGCGATCTCCGTAGAACTCGTAGTTGCCCCACCCGCTGGACTGCAGCGGGGCCCGCGACTCAATTTCAAAGAGGTGCATGTCCTCGCCGAGGACCTTCTCGTCAAGCTGCTGCAGCACGAAGACGTCGGTGATGTAGAAGGCGCGGCCGTAGGTCCCGACGATCAGGTCGTGCTCCCGGGGATGCACGAGCAGGTCGTGCACCGGCACCGCCGGCATGTTGCCCTTCATCTGTGCCCACTGATGCCCGTCGTCGATCGAGACCCAAACGCCCTTGTCGTTTCCCACGAACAGCAGGTTCCTGTTCTTCCGATCCTGCCAGACCACGTTGATGGGCTGGCTGGGCAGGCCGTTGGCGATCGACGTCCACGTCGCACCGTAGTCGGTTGTCTTGAACAGGTACGGTTTGAAGTCGTCGTTCCGGAACCCGGTCTTTGCCACATACGCGGTTCCGGCCTCGTGGCTCGAGGCGAAGACGCGGCTCACCCAGCGGTCGGCCGGCCCCCCCACCTTCTCGATGGCCGATGTGGCATCGACCCACGCTGCGCCGTGCGTGCGCGTCACCTGCACCCTCCCGTCGTCGGTTCCCACCCAGATGACGCCCGCGGCGGCGGGCGACTCGGAGATCGTGGTGATCGTGCAGTGCTGGATGTTGCCGCGGCCGAAGGTCCTGTCGCTGTTGTCCGTGGTCAGATCGGGGCTGATCTCCTGCCAGTTGTTGCCGCGGTCGAGCGATCGCAGCAGCACCTGCGCGCCGGTGTAGAGGATGGCCGGGTTGTGCGGAGAGAGCACGATGGGCGCGATCCAGCTCCACCGGAGCGGCGGCTGGCCGGCCGGGCGCTTCGGCATGATGTCGGTCATCGTCCTCAGCTTCTGGTCGATCCGCCGATGCGAGCCGAATTCACGCGTGTTGACCAGCCAGCGCGAGTCCGAGGGATCGACCCGGTTGTACATCCCGTCGCCGACGCCCACAGTCACCCAGTCGGTCACACTGATGCGACCCGACCAGCCGTTGCTCGGACCCTTCCACGAATCGTGGTCCTGGAATCCGCCGTAGATGTTGTAGGGATCGTCCATGTCGGCCTCGACCGCGTAGATCTCACCCAGGGGCAGATTCAGGTAGTGATCGACCGTCTTGCCCCGGTCGTACGAGACATTCAAGCCGCCGTCGCTGCCGACGATGATGCGATCGGGATTCTGCTGATCCCACCAGAACGCCCGAAAGTCGCCGAATGCCTCGACGAACATGCTTCGCGACGGCCACGACGTGCCCTGCCAGGTCTTGCCGCCGTCGGATGAGTTCGGCATGGCATCCGAGATGACCGCCACATGATTCGGATCGCCGGGGTCCACGCGGATGATGTTGAACGAGTATGCCGCCTTGCTGCCGATGGTCAGGTCCTCGCCATGCGTGCGCCGCCAGGTCCTGCCGCCGTCGTCGGTCCGGTAGACCTGGTTGCCGACCACGAACTCACTGGGTTTCGGACGGGTCTTGTCTCGCTGGGCTTCCTGCACCGTCGGTTCGCGGAGGTTGGCATTCTCGATGATGGCGTACAGGATCTTGGGGTTGGCCTGGTACATGTCGATGCCAATCCGGCCCAGTCGGCCAGCCGGCAGCCCGCCGGCCAGTTTCGTCCACCTCCGGCCCCCATCGGTGGACTTCCAGATCCCGCTGCCGGGGCCGCCGATATCGAGATCCCACGCCGTCCGCTTCAGTTCGTAGGTGGCCGCGAACAGCACGTTCGGGTTCTTGCGGCTGATCACGAGATCGATGACACCGGTGGTGTCGTCGACGTAGAGGACCTTCTGCCACGTCCGACCGCCATCCTCGGTCCTGAAGAGACCCCGCTCTTCATTGCGGCTGAACAGATGTCCCATCGCTGCGACCCACACCACGTTCGGGTTCTTCGGATGGATGACGATGCGCGCGATGTGATGGGTGTCTCGGAGGCCCATGTGGGTCCAGGTCTTGCCCGCGTCCGTCGACTTGTAGACGCCGTCGCCCGAATAGGAGCTGCGCGCGCTGTAGGCTTCTCCCGTCCCGACCCAGACGATGTTCTCGTTGGAAGGCGCGACGTCGATGGCGCCGATGGACAGGGACGACTGCGCGTCGAAGACCGGCTCGAAGGTGGTGCCGTTGTTCACGGTTTTCCAGACGCCGCCGTTTCGAGCGCCGACATAGAAGGTGTACAGGTGCGACCGCTGCGGCGCTTCAGGAACGGTGATTGCCGTGAGCCAAGCCCCGGTGCGATAAGGCCCGAGGTTCCGCCATGCCAGGCGCTCGAGAAGAGACTCGCTGAAACGGGGTTCCTGGCTGGACACGACGGAGGCCAGGCCAGCGAGGAGCACGGCACCGGCAATCGAGGCGATGCGCTGATTCTTCATGGAACATCTCCGGCGGGAGCGTTTGGGAGCATTCTACTCAGAACCGGGAGCATCGGGCATATACTCGCGACGGGACCGGCGGGAGCGTGGGCGAGGACCTGGAGCGAACAAGGAGAGACGATGCCGGCGTGGTTGTCCTGGCTGATCTGGCTTGTGGTGATTCTCATCGCCCTGCTGGCGGCGGACCGGCTCCTCCTCTGGTGCGAGGAACGTGGCTGGATCTACTACCGCCGCCGCAGAGCAAGTCCGGGCAGCGGGGTCTCGCCTCTCCTCGAGCTGCTGTCCCTCTACAACCCGGGCCAGCGCAATGTCCTCGAAATGCGGCGGGAACAGCGGGAACAGCGGGAGGATTACAATCAATCCATGGGAGACACCGGCGATGGGGCGGCCGGAGATGCCAGGCCGCTGGACTTCATTCGGGCCATCATTGCAGAGGACACGGCGAGCGGAAAGCACGGCGGGCGAGTGCAGACCCGTTTCCCGCCGGAGCCGAACGGGTACCTTCACATCGGCCATGCCAAATCAATCTGCCTGAACTTCGGCGTGGCACGGGAATTCGGCGGCCGCTGCAACCTGCGCTTCGACGATACGAACCCCGCCAAAGAGGACGTGGAGTACGTCGACTCCATCAAGGAGGACGTTCGCTGGCTCGGCTTCGACTGGGAGGACCGCGAGTACTACGCCTCGGACTACTTCGAACGGCTCTACATCTGGGGCGAGGAGTTGATTCAGAAGGGGCTCGCCTACGTGGACAACCTGACGCCCGATGAAGTGCGGGAGCATCGAGGGACGCTCACGGAGGCGGGGCGCGAGAGCCCGTACCGCAACCGCCCGCCCGAAGAGAGCCTCGACCTGTTCCGCCGGATGCGCGCGGGCGACTTCGAGGACGGCGCGTACACGCTCCGCGCGAAGATCGACATGGCGTCACCGAACATCAACCTGCGCGATCCGACGCTCTTCCGGATCCGCCGCGCCCACCATCATCGGACGGGGGACGCGTGGTGCATCTACCCGATGTACGACTACGCCCACGCCCTGTCGGATGCCATCGAGGGAATCACGCATTCCCTCTGTACCCTCGAGTTCGAGGATCACCGGCCGCTGTACGACTGGTGTGTCCAGCACTGCACCGTTCCAAACATGCCGCGGCAGATCGAATTCGCCCGCCTGAACCTGAGCTACACGATCATGAGCAAGCGGCGGCTGCTGGCACTCGTTCAGGAGGGCGTGGTTTCTGGCTGGAACGACCCCCGGATGCCGACGATCTCCGGGCTCCGGCGGCGCGGCTATACTCCCGAGTCGATCCGGGAGTTCGCGGCGCGTATCGGGGTGGCCAAGCGCGAGAATCTGGTGGACGTGGCGCTGCTGGAGGACACGCTTCGCGACGATCTCAACAGGCGCGCGCCTCGAGCCATGGCGGTCCTCAGGCCGCTCAAGGTGGTCATCGAGAACTACCCGGAAGGCCAGGTCGAGGAGATCGACATCCCGCTCAACCCGGAAGATCCGGGTGCGGGTATGCGCCAGGTTCCGTTCTCTCGGGAGATCTACATCGAGCGCGACGATTTCATGGAGGATCCGCCGAAGAAGTTCTTCCGCCTCGCGCCGGGCCGCGAGGTCCGGCTGCGCGGCACGTACTTCGCGACCTGCACGCGCGTCGTGAAGGACGAGAACGGGGAGATCGTCGAACTGCGATGTTCGTACGACCCGGCCACCAGGAGCGGCAACGCACCAGACGGACGCCGGCCGAAGGCGACCCTGCACTGGGTTGCGGCTGACCGGGCCCTCACGGCCGAAGTGCGGCTGTACGATCGGCTGTTCACCAATCCGACGCCGGGCGACGAAGCCGACGGCGGAGACTGGCGAGCCTCGCTCAACCCGGCGTCGCTCGAGGTGCTGCCCGCCGTGCCGGTCGAGCCAAGCCTGGCTGGTGCGAAGCCGGGCGAGCGGTACCAATTCGAGCGTCTGGGCTACTTCTGCGTGGACACCGACAGCCGGCCAGGGAGACTCGTCTTCAACCGGGCCGTCCCCCTCAAGGACAGTTGGGCGAGGATGCAGAAGACATAGACAGAAGACAGAATACAGGAGACAGAAGACAGAATGGGGCGAGTCGGCCTGAACGGCCGACCACAGTGTTCTCCAAGAAGACGACCGAAGCTCGCGCGATCAGCGCGAGTCTTGCCATTCTGTCTTCTGTATTCTGTCTCCTGTCTTCTGTCTGTTTTCTGTAGATCTTTCCGTCTTTCATGACCAACGCTACCGAGCGTGCTGCCGAGATGTCCTTCGTCGGGTCGCCGCGCACGGCTATGATGTCGGCGAGCATGCCCGCCTTGAGCTGACCGAGCCTGTCACCCCAGCCCATGACTTTGGCATTGACGGCGGTCGCCCCGAGCAGAGCCTGGATCGGCGTCATCCCGTACTCGACCATCAGCTCGAGCTCCCGCGAGCTGGTCCCGTGCGCGAACACCCCGACATCCGAGCCCAGGCCGATGATGACGCCGTGCTTGAGGGCGGACTCGAACGCACGGCGGCCTTCCAGCATCGACGAGGTCGGTCTCGACACGCCGGGCTGGAAGCCCTGATTGTAGATGGCCGAGGCTTCCTGCGCGGCAAGCGTGGGATAGAAGGCCACCCCTTTGGCCGCCATGGCCTCGAAGACCTCGTCAGACCCGAAGTAGCCATGCTCGATCGTGTACGCGCCGGCGAGGACGGCGTTCATCATGCCCTCGGGCGTGGCCGCATGGACGGCGACAGGCCGGCCAGCCGACGTTGACTCCTCGACCGCGACGCGCATCTCCTCGAGCGTCAGGGTCGGCTTCGTGGAGCCGCCCGGACCACGACGGTAATCGGCATACAGCTTGACGACGTCGGCACCGTGGCCGATCTGATCGCGGACGGCCCACCGCATCTGGTCGGCGCCCGTCACCTCCTCGGCGCCTGTCGGCAGGCCAACGTTCGTGGCGAATCCCTTCGGCCCAGGCCCGTAGCTGGCCGAGGCGACGATGGCCTTGGTGGCGACCTGCAGGCGCGGGCCCGGAATCAGCCCTTCGTTGATCGCCTGCTGAATCGACACGTCCGCGTACTCGGCGCCCTCGGTCCCCAGGTCGCGCACGGAAGTGAAGCCGGACAGGAGCAGGGCCTCGCAGTGTTTGACGGCCCTGATGGTCCGGTAGGCCAGGGTCTCCTTCAGCACCTGATCGTTCCAGAGCGCTTCGTTGTACGGGTGCAGGAAGATGTGGGCGTGCGCCTCGATCAAGCCGGGCAGCAGCGTCTGGCCTGGCAGATCGATGACGGTCGTTCCCTGAGGTGCCCGGATCGCGGACGCGGGTCCGACCTCGGCGATGATGTCGCCCGTGACCAGCACCGCCCACCCTTCGTGGACCTGCCGGTCTGTCGCGGTGAAGACCCGCTGGGCCTTTAGCAGTACGCTGGCTGGTGCCGTTTGTGCCGACACGTGTCCGGCGGCCATCATCGCAGCCAGCGATGCGAGGACGATCTGCTTCATTGACGCACCCCTTTCCGTCCTTCAGTCGAAGTCCCCGCGAAGGAGCTGCTCGACATACTCCCCGAGCGAACGGACCCGCAAACAGTCGACACCCTCGTACATGCCGGCAGGATCGAGCAGCACGGCAGGAAGACCCGCGGATCGCGCGCCGACCACGTCGATCTGGTAGAGGTCGCCACAGTGGATCGTCGAAGACGCGTCCGCGGCGAATCGATCGAGTCCGATATGGAACAGCCGCGGGTCGGGCTTCTCGATCCCCTCCTCGCTCGAGTCCACCAGCCCGTCAATCAACGGCGCAAGGCCCACCCGTTCGAACAGACGCCGCAGCGTGCCGTTCGTGTTCGACACGACGATGATCCGCAGGCCGGCGGCGCGCAGCCGCTCGAGCGCCGGAACCACCTCGTTCGGGACGTTGTCCCAGGTGTTCTCCACGTCATGGTACCTCTTGAGCTCGGCCAGCGCCGCATCGGTCTCGCGCGAGGGGACGATACCGGCCCGAGACAGGATCAGATCGAAATAGAGGAACCCACGCTGTTCGTCGTTCGTCGCGCGGACCATCGGGGCGACGTCGAGCTGTCGCTTCACGGCAGGCTCGGCAGCGGCCAGGGCGGTGGCGTCGACCACGACGCCATGCCGCGCGAGGACCTCGACGGTCCGTGCCCAGTTCGGGTTCACGAGCACGCCGCCGGCATCGAGGAACGCGGTCGAATATCGTGTGCGGCCCATCGTGTAGGCTCACTGTACTCCAGACCCCGCTATACTGGAGTCCCCATGGTCCTTCGCGGCCGCGCCGGGCACAACACCTGGGTCCTGAGCCTGAAACCCCACTCCGTCGCCGTCAGTTTGAACGACACTACGGTAGCGGCCTGGGACCGCGGCGGCCGGCTGTACAGCATGGTCCGGGACGGGGCCACCTGGCGTCGAGGACTCTCCGGCGAGGTGCTCGAGAAGCGCCAGGACGGGCCGGCCCACCGCCGCAGGCGCCTCTTGCCGGAGGCGGCCGATCGCGTCGTGGACGAGGCCGCCAGCTTCGCCGTCGCGGTCCGCGCCGACATGGTGTCGCCTGCGTGGGTATGGGACAGCCCGCTCGAGTCCGTGGTCCTGCGCGAAGCCGACGCGTTGCTGGACCTGAATGGACGCTTCGATGCAGGCGCAGCCCGGAGAGACGCCGAGCGCTTCGCCCGTCTCTACCGTCCCGTGGGCATCCTCCCGCCCGATCAGTACCTGTCGCTCGTGTTGCAGGCCACCGAAGGCTGTTCGTTCAACACGTGCACGTTCTGCGACCTCTACCACGACAGGTACCGCGTCCGATCGCCGGAGGAGTTCAAGGCTCATGTCGGGTCGGTACTCGACTACCTCGGCGAGTCCGTGCATCTCCGGTCGCGAGGTATCTTCCTCGGTTCGGCCAACGCCCTTGCCGTGCCGATGAGCACACTGGTTCCCGTCTTTGAGACGCTGGTCGAGGAGGTCGATGCGATCCGGCGCGGAGTGTTCGCCTTCGTCGATGGCTTCACGGGAACCAGGAAGACCGCCGGCGACTACCGGCTGCTCGGTCACCTGGGTCTGCGGCGGGTGTACGTCGGACTCGAGTCGGGACACGACCCACTGCTGGCTTTCGCCCGCAAACCTGGCCGGGCCGCCGACGCAATTGACACCGTCCGGTGCATCAAGACCGCCGGCGTCCAGGTCGGTGTGATCGTGATGACCGGACTGGGCGGGACCCGCTTTGCCGCCGCCCACCTGGTCGACACGGTCGCCGCACTGAACGCGATGGACCTCGGCGCCGGCGATCTGCTCTACTTCAGCGACCTCGTCGAGGTGCCGGGAACTCCGTACCCCGCTCTTGCCGCCGCTGCCGACATCCTGCCTCTCGACGCGGACGCGCGACAAACCCAGCAGCGCGCGATCCGGGCCGGCCTTCGCTTTCAGGGGCCGCCGCCACAGATGGCCACGTACGATGTCGGGGAGTTCATCTACTAGCGAGGCTCCGCCTCAGACCACCGAGGCGTGTCGGGGCGGCTCCGCCTCGCTAGTTCACAGTGTTGGCTTTGCCCCGCCTGCGGCGGGGCGAAGACGTCTTGAAGGCCCGAGCGAAACTTGACTCATCTGCAACGGATCTGGGCCTTCAAGACGTCTAGCCGGGATTCGGGATTCGGGATTCGGGATCGAGGATCCGGGTCAGTCGTGCGCTCCGGGCGCGC
>JBFMFH010000006.1:0-31066 GCA_040752275.1 Acidobacteriota bacterium | reverse complement strand
CCAGTGGCACGGCCACCGCGCCGAGGCGCAGGAGGCCGAGGTAGATCCCAAGCCACCGCGCATCGTTCTCGGCGAGGATGGCACACCGGTCGCCGGGCCGACACCCGAGGTCCGCCGCGAAGGCGGTGGCCCGCTCCGAGACGTCCGCCAACTCGCAATATGTCATCTGCTCGACGGTGTGGCGGCGCTGGAGTTCGACGGCGACCTGTGACGGAAACCGCTCGGCGGAATGGGCAAAGCAGTCGAAGATGTTCTGCATGGGGTGCGCTGGTCCTGAGGATGATACCAGCACGGCGCGGGATTCGGGACTCGGGACTCGGGATTCGTCCCCGGCGCAGGATCAACTCGCGTGAGCGCCGGACTCAGTATTTCGGATCGCGGGCACGGCTCGATTCGTTCCCGCCGAGCGTGGTCGGATCTGCTCGCTCAGCACTCAGTCCTGAGGGCGCAAGTATGTCGCCACACCTGCGCATCAAAGGACTGAGGAGGGCGGGTCGTGACCCTCCCGCCTGGCAATCCAGTCGCTGCGCAGGATTGCCCAAAGGGCGTCGTCGTGGTACTGGCCGCCGAGGAGGAAGGACCGCCGCAGATGTCCCTCTTCCGTGCCGCCCAGCTTGCGAAGCAGGCCATTGGCGCGTCCGTTGGCGACCATGGCCCGCGCCTCGAGGCGCTCGACGCCGACCTCCAAGAACAAGAAGTCGAGGAGCACCTCGGCACCCCGCGTCACGAGGCCCGTGCCCCAGTGAGGCCGGGCCAGGACGAAGCCCCACTCGGCGTTGCGGAACATCGGATCGAGGCGGTGGACCTGGAAGACGCCCACGGCGTGCGAGCTGCCCTCGGGCACCATGCCGTAACAGATGAACTGGCCGGAACGCCGGTGTTCGTCGGCCCACGCCAGGAATCGCGAGTACGCCGCGGGTGTGGTGGGCGGTGGGGGGATGTAGCGCCCCAATTCCTCGTCCCGGAAGTACGAGTTCAGCGGCTGACCATCCTGTTCCTGGAGTTCGCGGAGCTCGATCCCCTCACCCCGCAGGACCGGAAGGCCATCCTGCCAAGGAAGGGCGCCGCGCGGGACCGGCACCTGGTCAGTGCCGTCGGGATCCTCCGGCCGGCCCGTCGTGTACGACACGTCCGGATGGGACCGCTGCCAGTCCTCCGCGATGATGGACCAGAGGACCTGGTCGGTCAACAGTTCCGCGTTGTAGAACGAGCGGCGAAGCACGCCTTCGGGCTCTGCGCCGAGTTTGTGGAGGACACCGTTGCCGCGCCCATTCTGCACCGAGGCCCTCGCCTCGAGACGGTGGACACCAGCCGCGCGAAAGGCAAAGTCCACGACGACGCTCGCGGCTGCCATGAAGAGGCCGGTGCCCCAGTGCGGCCGGGCGAGTGCGAACCCCCATTCGGCGGTGCCGAAGCCCGGCTCGATTTCCCGAACCTGAATCAGTCCAACCGGTGTCGCGTGGCCGGAGGGGATGACGCCGTAGCAGAAGTGACGCCCCTGGGCGCGCTCGTGACGGACCCACCCAATGAACCGCTCGAAGCCGCCCGGGTCGCCAGGTGGCGTCGACATGAAGCGCGAAACCTGCTGATCGGTCAGCGCCTCGTACAAGCTCGCGGCATCCGAGGCCACCGGTTCCCGGAGCATCAGGTCGGCCGTCGTCAGAACCGGCAGGCCACGGTCCCAGTCGATGCTCACATGCCTAGCTTACCGCCAAAGAGCGTGATGGGAATAGACATCAGCAGGAGGGCGGCCAGAGCAAGGGCGCCGGCGACCAGCGGGCGTGCGCGCAGGGGTGACCATGCCCTCGCGGGCGGGCGGCCGTCGGTCTCGAGACACCTCGGACCAAGGCGCGTGTCAGGTGCCGACCCCCCGGACGTGCCCTGGACACGCATCGTCCTACCGCTCGGCCTTGCCGGGAGCCGGCACGCGCGCGGGGACTGCCGCCGGAACCGGCGGGACCCGCAACGGCGTTCCCTTTCGGCTGGCCTTGTCGCGGTACATGCGCCGGTCCGCGACCTCAATCAGATCTTCCGGCGTCTGCGCATCCTCGGGGAAGGTCGACGCCCCGACGCTGATGGCCAAGTCGACCCTGTGCCCGGGCAGCGGCTCGAAGTTGATGGCCGCGACGCCTTCCTGCAGTTCCAACCGACGCCGGTCTGCCTGGCTGCGGTCGCAGTCGCCCAGCAACACGACGAACTCGTCGCCCGCCAGGCGGGCGCAGACGTCGTAGGTCCGCAGGCCTGCACGCAGCACGTGGCTGACCTCCTTGAGCGCGCGATCCCCGGCCTGATGGCCGAATTCGTCGTTGATGTGCTTGAAGCGGTCCATGTCGAGGACGAGCACCGAGAGGTGCCCGAGGTGGCGCTGCGTGCGGGCGAGTTCCACCGGGAACTGCCGGTCCAGGAAGCGCCGGTTCGGGAGCCCGGTCAGCACGTCGGTGAGCGACTGCTCCTGCGTCTGCTCGAAGAGGACCGCGTTGGCAATGACCGGCGCGGCCTGGGCCGACACGCGCGACACGAAGCGGCGGTGATCGGCCGAGAAGGCGTTGCGGGCCGTGTGGTACAGCGCCAAGGCACCGATGGTCGCGCCGCCCACGTCGAGCCCTCCGACGAGCACGGACTGGAGTCGCGAGCCGTTGTCGAGGCGGGACGCCGACGAAGCGGGGAGCAGCGAGCCCAATCCCTCGACGGTCGATGCGGTGAGGGCCTTGACCCCTGCCTGGTCGGTCCCCGTGACGTGCCGGCAGATGAACAGTTCGGCTTCACGGTCGTACAGGAACAGGGCGCAGGACGACACGGGCACGAGCGGGAGGATGCTGGACGACACGAGGGCCAGCACGTCGCTGATCCGCAGGGCGGAGGTCAGAGCCTCGGCAATCTCCTGCAGCGTCTGTTGCTCGAGGTGAGCGATGGCGATGTCGTCGAGGGCCGATCCCGCCTGCGGGTCGTCCAGGCGTCCGCGGAGCGCGCGCGTGGCAACCGAGTAGGCCTCCCCGCCGTGCAACTGGAACTCGAGGGTCGGGAGGACCTGGATGAACTTCTCGACGGCGTTCGGGTCGAGCGTCGAGCCGCCGTTCTCGCGCAGTGTGGCAATCGCCTCGGCGTAGGTACGTGCGGGCCGGTAGGGCCGGTCCGTGAGCATGGCGGTGAAGCAGTCGACCACGGCGATGATGCGGGCCCCGAGCGGGATCTCGTCGCCCCGCAGGCCGGCGGGGTAGCCGCGGCCATCCCACCGTTCGTGGTGGCTCAGGATGTAGGGAGCGACCGGGTACGGGAAGGGGACCGCGTTGATAATCTCGGCGCCGACGCGCGGGTGGATCTTGATGCGTTCGAACTCCTCGTCGCTGAGCTTGCCTGTCTTCGCCAGGATGTGTTCGGGCACCGCCAGGTTGCCGATGTCGTGCAACAGCGTCGCGGTGGCGACCCCACGGGTTTCGACCTCGGACATTCCGAGGGCGCGTGCAAGACCCTCGGCATAGACCTGCATCCGGCGGGTGTGGGTCCGCGATGTCCGGTCTTTCGCCTCGATGGCCTGAGCGAGCGCCTCGATCGTGGCCAACTGGACGTCGGACATCTCCTTCACCTGCTGCTGCTCCTCTGAGATCCGGCTCGCGTAGGTGCGGTAGCTGCGATACGTGAGATAGATCGGGAGCCCGAATGCGAGCGCCAGGCCGTACTGACCGTGTTCGACAACCACCAGTCCGAAAACCGCGATCGCGGCGCCGATGAAGTAGGTCGGGGCGCTCCAGAGGAAGTTCTGGCTCCAGGTGCGGGCGAACGATTCCCGCGACGACAAGCCGACGGCGATGGCCACGAGGGTCGTGTTGACCACGAAGTACAGCGTCGCGCTCGTCGCCGCCGAGGCCAGCGTTCCGACCACCGTCACGGCGAGGCTTGGGGCGAGGACGCCCCAGAGCGCCCCGGCACAGGTGACGGTGATCGCCAGTGTCGCCATGCTGAACAGCGTCTGGTAGACGGGATTGGGCTCCCGCATCCGGAACGTACACTGGCTCCACGCGCTGGCGGCGGCGATGGGCGCGGTGCCCCACGGACCCAGCACCATCAGGCTGCCGAAGTTCAGGATGTACGAGAGAGAGAGGGTCGATCCGCCCTGAGTCAGCGGCACGGCGATCTTGATCGCCGATGCCAGGACGGCGGACGCGAGGAAGACGAGGAACAGCGGCCACCGGACTTCGGGCAGTCGGGACAGCGCGTAGCTGACGACCAGGACTCCGGAGAGGCACACCGACATCACGTAGCATCGCAGCACCGCCGGCAGCGCCCGCCACCTTCGACGTTCGCCAGGCCGTGGCAACGAAGCCGAAGCGGGGGAGTGGGCTAGGCTAGCCACGTGACCCTCCCCGTCGGGCACGCCGCGGACACAGTGGCCGCCACCGCCGGTCTCTCGGCGTCGTCACGGCCTGCCCGGACCCGAGCCGTGTCGAGCAGGCGGGCGACGCCATGGCCATCGTGCGGGGCACACGCGAAGCCCAACGCCAGTCGCGGCGTGGACGCCTCGCCCACGCTCGGGTGCGAAAGGGCCGTGCGGATGCGTTCGGCGATCATCTGCCCGGCGCCGATGTCACAATCGGGCATCAGCACGACGAGTTCGTCGTCGCTGGGACGGAACACCAGGTCGGCGATCCGGGTCGCTTGCGCGACGGCGACCGCGGTGTGCCCCATGAGATCGAGATCACCTGGAATCCGCACGGACAGCACGCCGAGGGGCCGGCCGGCCCACGAGGTCCAGAGACCGTCGTGCTCGAGCAACGCCGAGAGTGCCAGGTGGTGGTGATCGACGCTGCTGGGTGCCGGGTTCACGCAACCGGCCGGACGCCGCGCGAGGGCCGCGGCCAAGGCTTCGCCGACTGCCGGCGCCAGCAGTTCGAGGGCGAGGCGCTGTTCGTCCGAGAAGGCCCCGCTCTGGACCGAGTACAACGTCATCGCCCCGATGATCCTGGAGCCGGCGACGAGCGGAACGGCCAGGACACTGCGGTGGCGGGGTACGAGCGCGTCGATCTGATCCCCGAAATCGAGTGCCGCGTCGGCATTGATCACGGCCCGCCGCTGTGCGGCCACCCACCCGCTGACGCCCTGCCCCATCGGGATGGTCAGGCGGGCCGCGATGGACTCGCCAAAGCCGGACGCCCGGATGGCCCTGAGCTGATCGTCGAGCTCGTCCCGCTGGAAGAAGACCGTGAGGGAAGCTGGGGCGAGGCGCCGCAAGTGGCCCTCGACCACATCGCACAATGTCTCCACCGGGGCGTTGGCGTCGAGGGTGCCCAGCCGCTCGTACAGCCGCATCAGCATGTCCGTGGCATGCAGCCTCATGCCGAGGGGCAGGGTCTCGGTCGCGGTGTCGACCTGCTGGGCCTGGCGAGCCGCCTGTACCACCCGCTCGATGATCTCCGGCAGCGGCTCGGCGACGCTCTCCCGTTCGATGGATTCCTGGATCCGGACGAAGGCATCGACGACGACGGGATCGTACATGGTGCCGCGGCGCTCGAGGACGATCGTCATGGCATCCTCGGGGCTCAGGGCGCGCCGGTACGGACGATGGGAGCGCAACGCGTCGTAGCAGTCGACCACCGAAAGGATGCGGGCCCCGATGGGGATAGCCTCGCCGCTCAGCCCGTCAGGATATCCCGTCCCGTCCCAGTTCTCGTGGTGGTGGCGGACGATTGGGACCACCGGATACGGGAATCCGACGGCGGTGAGCATGTCCGCCCCCAGGGGGGCGTGGAGCTTCATGCGGTCGTATTCCGGCTGGGTGAGCTTGCCCGGCTTGTTGAGGATGTGCTCGGGCACGGCGATCTTGCCGATGTCGTGGAGGAGGGACGCCGCCTCGATGGCCTTCTTCTGCAGCTGGTCGTTGGCGCCGAGCGCATCGGCCAGGCGCAGGGCGAAGGTCTGGACGCGCTGCACGTGCCCGTGCGTGACCTGGTCCTTCGCGTCGACGGCCATGGCCAGGGTCTCGACGACCTTGAGATAGAGGCGGTTGACCTCGGCGAGGTGGACGTTCTCGTCCTCGAGCCGGCCCATTGCGGACTTGAACGTCAGGTACGAGATGACGACGAGCGGCGTGATGGCCAGCAGACTCGAGAACGACGAGGTACGGGTGTTCACCGCCATGAGGACGGCGATCGACGCTCCCCCGAAGTAGTTGAGCGACACCCAGACGAAGTACTTACGGAACAGCTCCGAGGGCGAGCGGCCCGAATCGGTCGACACGGCCAGCACGTTCAGACCGGCGTTGAGGAGGAAGTACACGGCGGCGAGGGCCAGGGCGGCCGGGCCGATCTGGACCAGGGTGGCCGGGGCCACCGACAGGGGCGGGACGCCGGACACCCACTCGTACGCCTGTGCCGCGACCCACATCGAGACGGCCGGCTCGGCCATGTTGAAGGCGGCATGCCGTGCCTGACGGTGTCTGCGCGTGAGCGAGACGATCAGGCCGTCGAGGGCGACCGTGACCACGCCCGGGGCGCCTCCGTAGAGCAGCACCAGGCTGAAGAGGAAGATCTCGGAGATCGACAGCGTGGCGTTGACTGTTGGGACCTTGACCGTGAAGAAGCCGGTGAGAATCGTGACGAGGGCAAGCGTGACCCACCACCAGTGCACCGGTGGAGAGACGGCGAGCGTCGCCATCGACTCGGCCAGCGCCAGCACGCCCGCCACGAATACGAGCGCGACGAACGCGTGGTGCCGGACGTGCCGGCGCCGCGCCGCAGGTGTCATGCGCTCCTCTCTGGGGCGAGCTGGAACTCGCCGATCTTCCGGTAGAGGGTCTCGCGGCTGATGTCGAGCACGCCCGCCGCGCGCTTCTTGTTCCAGTTCAGGGCGTGGAGCACCCGGCGGATGTGGTCGCGCTCGACGTCGCGAAGCGGCACCAGCACCGAGTTGTCCGCCTTGGCCGGCGCGGCGGTCGGATGCAGGAACTGCAGGTCGCTTCCGTGCACGACACCGTCGTGGGCGGACAGGGCGGCACGCGAGATCGTCGTTTCCAGTTCCCGGATGTTGCCGGGCCACGGGTAGGCGAGCAGCAGATCCACCGCATCGGGGGCCAGTTGTTTGGCGTCCAGAGGCAGGCCGTGGGCCGCGCAGTAGCGCGCGAGGAACCGCTCGGCGAGCACGGGAATGTCCGAGGGGCGCTCACGCAAGGCAGGCAGCCGGATGGTGAAGGCGTTGACACGGTAGTACAGATCCTCCCGGAACGTACCTTCGCCGACCAACGTCTCGAGGGGGCGGTTCGTCGCGCAGATGAGCCTGAAGTCCACCTCGATGCTGGTGCGGCCTCCCAGGCGTTCAACCCGGTGCTCTTCGACGACACGCAGCAGCTTGGCCTGGGCCAGCGGTGACAGATCTCCGACTTCGTCGAGGAACAGTGTGCCGTGATTGGCCAGTTCGATGCGGCCGGGCTTGCGCTCGTATGCACCCGTGAACGCACCGCGCTCGTAGCCGAAGACCTCGGATTCGAACAAGGTGTCCGGCAGCGCTGCGCAGTTGACGGCCTGGAAGGTCTCGCGCTGCCGCGAACTGAGCTCGTGGATGATCCGGGCGACCACTTCCTTGCCGGACCCGGTGGGTCCAAGGACGAGCACGGACAAGTCCGTCTTCGCGACCGTGCGCATCGACTCGAAGACGATCATCATCTTCTCGTCCCGGCCGATCATGTCCCGGAAGCGCTGAACCGTCGGGGAGCGGTCCTCAATGGAGTCTTCGCCGGTGTCGGCGAGGAAGTCGTCGATGAGGCGCGCGAAGTCGGGATCGCTGGGACTGACGAACCGGAACCGCGCGGGGGTGTCCGCCTCGATCTGGACCGTCCCCGCGTTCACGAGCTCCCGGAGGCAGTTCTCCACATCCATGCGGATGCGACCGAAGGTCTGCATCAACGACTCGAGCTCGAAGGCCTCTTGCGGCCGCGCGCCGAGGTACCGAAGCAGGCCGGCACGCAGTGGCGACTGAACCAGCGCCTTGAAGCGGTTCCTCGCACTGGCCGAGACGCGACCCGAGTCGATGGCGGTGAACGGCCCGGCGCCAGGTGGCGTGGTGGCTCTATTGAGCATGGCAGACTTCCCCCTGCGCGCGTCGCCCGGATGCCTTCACCGGGTGATGGCGCGCCAGATTCTGCCTGGCGTGTCTCAAGAGCCGTGCCACGCGTCACGGATGTGGACAGGTGCCTGAATTGAGCGCAAAAACACGGATCTCGCGTGTGCGGCCCGTGTGCGCCGCCACCATTCCTGTGGGGTGGATCACGATCCGCCTCCACGGAATGTCAGATGCCGGGACAGCCGGGGCGAGCGGTGATCGGATGATGGGCACGCCGCGCCGAAGCGCCGGCGCCGCGGGGGAGGGGAGCCGGAGTGTCCCGATCCGAGACACCGGTGCGTCGCGAGGTACGGTGCCAGCGTGTTCCTGGCGGGCGCACGGCCCGCTCGCGCTAGATCGCTCAACCGCCGCCGGTGTTGCAGGACGCCCCGCTGCCGAACGACGACCCGGTGCCGTAGCCGCTGCCCGAGGCCATCCCGAAGGTGGAGTACTGCTTCTCGAGCTCGGAACTCGAGCATTTCGGGCACGAGTCCGGACGACGGGACCCGATCACGAGGGCTTCGAAGCGGTGGCCGCACCGCTGGCACTGGTATTCGTACAAAGGCATGGTGGCTCCGCGGACGGTCCTTCTCCTTCCTATGACACACGAACGGCCCGGTTGGTGACAAGACAGGGGAGTGGGGAGTGCTTCCTACGCCCGTGCTAGAGTGAGGAGGATCAGGAATGAACTACCGCACCATTATCGAGCCCTTTCGCATCAAGTCGGTCGAAGCCGTGAAGTTCACCAGGCGCGAGGACCGGGAAGCGGCCCTTCGCGCCGCCGGGTACAACGTGTTCCGCCTGCATGCCGAGGATGTGCTGATCGATCTGCTCACGGACTCCGGGACCGGGGCGATGTCCGCGGCCCAGTGGAGCGCCATCATGCAGGCCGACGAATCGTACGCCGGCAGCCGCTCGTACTACCGGTTCGAGGCGGTCGTGAAGGACCTGACGGGTTTCACCCATATCATCCCGACACACCAGGGGCGGGCCGCCGAGCGCATCCTGTTCCACACCGTGCTGCGCCCGGGCCAGATCGTGCCGAACAACAATCACTTCGATACCACGCGGGCCAATGTCGAAGTCGAAGAAGCCGAGGCGGTCGACCTGGTCATCCCCGAGGGGCGAATTCCCCACGTCATCCATCCCTTCAAGGGCAACGTCGACCTCGAAGCGCTCGATCGTCTCCTGGCCGAGAGAGGTCGGCTGGTGCCGCTCGTCATGGTGACGGTGACGAACAACTCCGGCGGCGGCCAGCCGGTGTCCCTCGAGAACCTGCGCGGCGTCCGTGCCATCTGCGATCGCTACAGGAAGCCCCTCTTCCTCGATGCCTGCCGGTTCGCCGAGAATGCGTGGTTCATCAAGCTGCGCGAGTCCGGACACGCCGCTCGGACGCCCAGGGCCATCGCGCAGGAGATGTTCTCGATGTCCGATGGCTGCACGATGTCGGCCAAGAAGGACGGCCTGTCGAACATCGGCGGCTTCCTCGCGTTGAACAACGGCGAATGGGCCGAGGCGGCGCGCAACCTGCTCATCTTGACGGAAGGCTTCCCGACCTACGGTGGCCTGGCAGGCTACGATCTCGAGGCGATCGCCCGGGGACTCGAAGAGGTGACCGAGGAGGCATACCTGCGCTACCGAATCCGCTCAACGGAGTACCTCGGCGAGAAGCTCATCGCGGCGGACGTGCCCATCATCCGTCCGCCGGGCGGGCACGCCATCTACCTCGATGCCCGCGCCATGCTCCCGCAGATCCCACCGCTGCACTACCCGGGTATCGCGCTGGCGAACGAGCTCTATGTCGAGGCGGGTATCAGGGGGGTCGAGATCGGAACGGTGATGTTCGGAATGCACCCGGACGGCACGGAGACGCCGGCGGCCATGGACCTCGTTCGCTTGGCCATCCCACGCCGAGTCTATACGCAGTCACACATCGACTATGTGGCGGAGGCCGTTGTCGCGGTCGCTCAGGCACGCCAGCGGCTGCGGGGATACCGGGTGACGCACGCACCCCGGGTGCTGAGGCACTTCACGGCGACCTTCGAGCCGGCAGGGTAGCTCGACTCCCGACTCCCGACTCCCGAATCCCGAGTCGACCCTACCGGTTCCCCAGGAATTCCCGCGTCAACGTCGCCCACTGTGCATCGTCGAGCAGCGTCGGCGGCGGCAGGACGAAGTCGCCGCCGTCGGCCGCCGCGACGCCCAACTCCATCTCGAAGAAGCGCGACAGCCGCTCGCTCTCGACGCGCAGCCAGTTCCGCCCGGGTTCGCCGGTGGGCAACGCCTCGAAGGCGCTGTCGGATGGAGCTACGGCAAACAGCCACCCGCGGTCGTACGGGTCCCGGTGGACCAGTGTCGGGTCCTGACGCACGGCGTCGTTCACGTCTGTGACGACGCCGTCGACCGGCGACACGATCGCCGCCCGGCGGCGGGTCGTGCATACCGCGCCAGCCGGCTCCCCGGTCCGTAGGGTAGCGCCGCGTTCCGGCAGGTGCAGGCGTGTCGGGGCTGGGAACATGCGCTGGGCCAGGTCGTCCAGGCCGATTCGGACGCCCGATCGGCTCTCGCGCCGCAACCAAGTGTGACCGGGCGCGTAGAAGACGCGGTCACAGCAGAACAGGCCGCCGATGCGCATGATTCCGTGGAGCCGGCGCCGCACGGCCTCGACGCCGGAGATGCCAGTCAGGACGAGGAGTATCGGCACCGACAGGATGACCAGCACGATGAGCAGCAAGCCGACCCTCACGGTCAGTCCCGCGACCAGCACGGCTGCGGATTCGAGTGCGCCGAAGAGCGTGTCCATGAAGAGCCTCGCGGTTTCGTCTCGTCGGGCTGGCGGCCACCAGTCCTCCGCCAGCCGCGCTCGGACCTCTACTTGTGACAGAGCGGGCAATCGTCCAGGCCGAACGACGTCTTGCCGTCGTGACAGGCCCCGCAGTGCCGGCCTTCGCCAGAGGCCGACGGCCGCGGGGCGGGTTGCCACCACGGCGGGGTCAGGGCCCGGTGCGGAACACCTCCGTTCGTGCGGCCGGCCCGGCCGCAGCCGCTGTCGCCGACTGTCCACCGGCGCGCATGCGAGTGATCACGTCCTTGAAGAGCGGGCAGGACTCGAAGTCGTGCCCAAGGCAGGGGTCGGCAGACGCGATTCGGTCCAAGGGAATGAGCTTCTTGACCGGGTACGCCTGGCAGTACAGCATCACGACTTCCTTGAGATACGGACAAGACATCTCGTCCCTTCTCCTTGGCCTTCGGGGGAGCAAATCCGGGACCAGGATCAGGCCCCTCGGGGGGTGTGGTCGTAAGTAGCTTGAAAGAAAGCATTTCGCCTCGGCTCCCGAGGCCCCCGGCGGCGGGGTGCCGGCTTCGGCGGCCGTTGAGCGTTTCATCAGCCGGTCCGACCCCTGTCAGCCTCAGCCCGCCGAATTCACGGGAAAGCGAAAGGAGTACGGTCCCGGAGGTCCGTTGCGTTTGTCAACGATGGTGTTGACGGATTCAACGCGCCAACTGACTCGGCGGGTCGCCCACCTCTGGCGCTTGACTCCCGCCGGTCCGATAAGACCCCCGAGCGTTATGCCCGATACGGCCTCGTCACGCGTGCCCAGCCCGGGCGCGCCCGCCCAGGCGTCCGAGTCGCGTCCGTACCCCTGTCCCGGCTGTGCGGCCGCCGTCTCGGTGCGGGACGTCACCTGTCCGCACTGCGGCGTCGATCTTGCCCTGGCCGCCGTGCTGGCCGAGCGCCTGGCCCTCAGCGTGATTCCCGCCGAGCCCGGGACGCCGTTTGTCGGAGACGCGATGTTGTCGCGCTTCGGCGAGTTCCTGATGAAGAAGGGCTACATCACCGAGGAGCACCTCGAGGCGGCGCTCCAGCGCCAGCGGGAACTCTCGGCTTCTGGCGTGCGCGAGACTCTGGGCCAGGTCCTGCTCGAACTGAGGATCATGACGCGTGAGCAACTCGAGATTGCCAGCGTCGAGCAGGTCCAGGAGCTGCAGAACGCCCTTCGTCAGGTGAACGCGCAGTTGGAGCAGCGAGTGGCCGAGCGGACCCACGAACTGCAGGCTGCGTACCGGCGGTTGACGGAGCTCGATCGCCTCAAGGGCAATTTCGTCTCGAACATCTCACACGAACTGCGAACGCCCCTCACCAAGATCAAGGGGTTCAACGCGCTCTTGTCGGCAGGCGACCTCGGGCCGCTCACGCCTGACCAGTCGCAGGCCCTTCAGGTGCTGGGGCGTGGCGTCGCCGAACTCGAGCGGCTGGTGGCCGACCTGATCCAGTTCGCCACCGGTGCGCGCGGTGAAATGATGCTCCGCCCGGAGCGACTGGAGCTTGGCGGCCTCGTCGACCAGGTGGTAGCGGCGGCTGCGGACAAGGCCGCGCGCCGCCGCGTCAGCCTCGTGTCGGAAGTGGCGGCCGGACTGCCGCCGGTTTCGGCGGACGTGGAGAAGCTGAGCTGGGTGCTCAACCAGTTGGTGGACAATGCCGTCAAGTTCACGCCCCAGGGTGGGATGGTGTCGATTGGGGCGGCGTCCCATGGCGACGGCGTCCGCGTCTGGGTCGCGGATACCGGGCAGGGCATCCCCGAGGATCGGAAGGCGGAGCTCTTCCAACCGTTCCACCAACTGGACGGGACGGCAACACGGCGCGAAGGGGGGACAGGGCTCGGCCTGGCGCTCGTGAAGATGATCGTCGAGGGACACGGGTCGGCCGTGACGGTCGACACGAAGGTCGGCGTCGGCTCCCGGTTTGCCTTTGATCTGCCGGCTGCCGGGGGACCGTCGGCCTCCTGAGACACGGCCGATTGCGGCACCCTGTCAACGGGGCTCTGCTTCGTCGGGCACCCCGTCGCCCTCGTGCCGCCGCAGCCCATACTTCCTGATCTTGTTGTAGAGCGTTACTCGATCGATGCCGAGGGTCCGCGCGGCCTGGGTCACGTTGCCGGATGCCTGGTGCAGCACGGCGGCGACGTGACGGCGCTCGACCTCCTCGAGCGTCAGGTTCGCATCGAACGGCTGCTGGCGCCGCTCCGACGGAACGAGGCCGAGGTCCTCGGCCTGGATGCGGACTCCCTGGGCGACCACGATGCCCCGCTCCAGCACGTTGCGAAGTTCCCGTACGTTGCCGGGCCAGTCATATCGCATCAGCAGTGCCAGGGCCTCGGCGCTGACACCTTCCACCCGCTGGTGCATCTCGATATTCAGCTGCTCGAGGAAGTGCTCGATGAGCAGCGGGATGTCCTCGCGCCGATCGCGAAGCGGCGGCAGGGTGATCGGGATGACATTCAGGCGGTAGTAGAGGTCCTCGCGGAACTTGCCCTCCTCGACCGCCCTCCTCAAGTCGCAGTTGGTCGCGGCGACGATCCGGCCGTCGACATCGACCGGCTCCGTCCCGCCGACGCGACAGAACCGCCGGTCTTCGAGGACACGCAGGAGGTCGAGCTGCAGCTTCGGGCTGATGTCGCCGATTTCGTCGAGGAAGAGCGTCCCGCCGTGTGCGGCCTCGAACTTGCCCCGGCGCCGCGCGTACGCCCCGGTGAAGGATCCCCGCTCGTGGCCGAACAGCTCCGATTCGAGCAGGGTCTCCGTGAGGGCCGCGCAGGAGACCGCCACGAACGCGGCGTGGCGCCGGGGACTCTCGGCGTGAATGGCCCGGGCCAACAGCTCCTTTCCGGTGCCGCTTTCGCCCAGGATCAGAATCGTCGAGGCACTGCGGGCCGCGCTCCGCGCGAGGTCGAAGATCTTCTGCATGCCCGGGTTCTTGCTGATGAAGTCGCGAAAGCGGTAGTCGCGCTTGAGCACCTTGCGCAGGATCACGTTCTCGCGAACGAGCTGCTGCTGCGCCACGATCTTCACCATCATCAGGCTGAGTTCTTCGGGATCGAACGGCTTGACGAGATAGTCGTACGCGCCCAGCTTCATGGCTTCGACGGCCGTCTCGACCGTGGCATAGGCCGTCATGATGACGATGGCGGCGTCCGGCTGAACTTGCTTGGCCATTTCCAGCGTCTGGAGGCCGTCCATCCCGGGCATCTTGAGGTCAACCAGCACAATCGACCAGCGCTCGCGCTTGAGCTTCTCGACGGCGGTTGGCCCGTCAGCCGCCGTGTCGAGGGCGTAGCCGTCCTTAGCGAGCCAGCCCGACAGCGATTCGCGGACGATCTCCTCGTCGTCGACGACCAGGATCCGTGTACGGTCCTTGCTCATGGGAGTTCACCCTTCCGTGGGAGCTGCTCGCGGTAGCGCTGCACGCAGTCGCTGCACAGGACTGGCAGCTTGGCGTCGACCTCGGTGACGTTCACCGATCGCGACATCACGCACTGGGGAAGCGGGCAGTGCAGGAGGCCGAACGTGTGGCCGAGTTCGTGGAGGCATTCCTTGACGGCCCGCGCCCTGAGGAGGACCGGGTCCGGGCGGACATCCGGGTCGGGCCACAGCCGCGCCGTCGAGACGACGGCTGCTGCGCCGCCTAGCTGGGCTTCCCCGTAGACGAACGTGAGGATGGGAATGAACAGATCCCCGTCCGTGATCGCGAGGACGCGCCCAGCGGGGATTCCTCGCTGGACCAGCCATCGAAGAATCTCGGTCGACGAGTGTTGACCGCGGCGGTGGTCGAACGCATGCACCGGGCGGTCGGTGTGGCGGTAGTGACGGGCGCGGACGCCGAAGGCGACCTCGACGTGGCGGCGCACGTCGTCCAGGAGTTCGTTGTCCGGCGCGTCGGCCCCGATCCACCAGAGGTGCACGTCCGTCATGGTCAGCTGCGCTGAATCGTCGGCCCATCGCCCTTGCGCTTGGTCGGGAGCTTGATGGTGATCGTCGTGCCCGAGCCAACCGTACTCGAGATGTCCACGGTTCCCTGGTGACGGTCGACGATGCCGTACACCACCGAGAGACCAAGGCCCGTGCCCTTCTCCTTGGTGCTGAAGAAGGGGTCGAAAATCCGGGCCATCCGGTCCGGCGGGATGCCGACGCCTGTATCGGTTACGGCCAGGTGCACGAACCTCCCGTCCGGCGAAGGACGGCATGCCACCGAGAGCGTACCGCCGGACACCATGGCCTCGCACCCGTTCAGCATGACGTTCACCAACGCCTGTCGGATCTGGCCCATGTCGGCGGGCACGAGAGGCACCTCTTCGCAGCAGTGCTCGATTGAGATGCCCTGGAGCGCGGCCTGGTGGGCGATGAGCGACACGGCCTCCTCGACGACCCCGGCGACGTCGACGTCCTTGATCGACAGCGGGCGCTGGCGGGCGAACTCGAGCAAGTTGCGCACGATGGCCGTGCACCGTTCGGTCTCGCGCTGCACCAGCCTGAGGTGCCGCGTCGCGGCCTGCCGCGTCTGACCGTCGAGGTGCTCGTCGTCGAGCATGCGGATGAGGAGCTTGGCGTAGGTCAGGATGCCGGCCAGCGGGTTGTTGATCTCGTGTGCGATCGACGCCGCGAGCCGGCCGAGGGACGACAGCTTCTCGGACTGGACGAGCTGGGCCTGGGTGTTCTTCAGCGCGATTGTCCGCTCCTCGACCTGCTGCTCCAGGGTAGCCAGCAGATGCCGGCGCTCGGCCCGGGCCTTCGACAGCGCCTCGAGCATCTGGTTGTAAGCCCGTTCGAGGGCTCCGAGCTCGTTCGTGGTCGCGACCCGTATCTGTTGCGTGTAGTCGCCGGCTGCCACATTCTGCGTCGCTCGAACGAGTTCGTTGACCGGCCGCACGAGCGAGCGCTGCGCGAAGAACCCGACCAGGCCGATCAGGCCCACGATCGCGAGAGCCGACACGGCGAGGCTCCGCTGGCGGAGCAGCGCGTGTTCACGATCGATATCCGCGAGCGAGATGCCGATGTCAATCACCCCCAGCACGCGCTTGGTCTCGGGATGGGCATGGCAGGCGGCGTTCCAGCAGGCCTCCTCGTTGTAGATCGGCGTCACCATGCCGACGACACGATGATTGCGCACCGGGTAAATGCGGCTGCGGGTGCCCGTCGCGAGTCGCTCGAGCGGGCGTCCAGCCTCGTGGCATCCGTAGCAGGCTTCGCCCTTCTTGTCCACGTAGGTGTCGATCTCCGGCGTGTCGGTCGAGAAAGTGACCCTGCCCTCCTTGTTGAAGAAGCGCACGCGCTCGACCCCGGCCTGTTCTCCGATTGTGTTCATGATCAGGTAGGCGTTCTCCCGGCGGTCGGCGAGCATGTCGTGGTAGGTGCTGCTCTTGATCGTCTCACTGAACAGTTCCGCGCTCCGGACGACCTCGCGAATGAGATACCGTTCCTGGGCTTGGAGCACGATCCAGACCGCCGTGCCGACGACGACAAGGGTTCCCAGTGCCGTGAAGGCCGGGAGGCGCACGCTCAGCCTGTTCCACCAGCGGACGTGCGAGGTTGGCATGCTCGACCTCTCGGGGGCGGGGAGCTCCCACGCCCTGGCCTGACCGAGCCCGTCCGAGGCCATTCGCGCGGGGGTGGCACACGGCCGGCCTGGACAATCGCGGGGGCGGACGTGCAACCCCGGAGCGGCGTGCCGGGCCCCGGAGTGCCGGGAGAAGGGGGGAGTAGCCCGGCCAGCGCAAATGTAGAGCAATTCAACTGCCAGGTCCAGCGATCCGGTGGCGATGTCAACGGCGAGAACTTCAATGGCCCTGAAGCTCGCCGGTGTCGGATATCCGGCGCCGGGCGTCGGGATCTCACCACGCCGGACACGGACTCGGAGGGAGAGCCCAGAGTGGTTTTCTCGCCTTGAGAACCGGTTGTACAATCCCAACGGCGCGTGACGTCACGCGCAAACATCCCGTCCTCGTCCCCCGGAAGAGACTCCAGCATGAAGCGTTGGATTCGCCGGCTGGTCGTCCTCGTGGTACTGGCGGGGGCGGCCTACGCCGCCTTCTCCTGGTTGTTCCGCCCCAGAGCGATCCCGGTCACGGTGTTCCGCGTGGCGTCGGGCCGCGTCGAGGACACGGTGACGAACAGCCGGGCCGGCACGCTCAAGGCACGGCGCCGGGCGACGCTGAGCCCGGAAACGGCTGGCCGGGTGTCGCGACTGTCGGTCCGCAGGGGCGACCATGTCCGGACGGGCCAGCTGTTGCTCCGCCTCGATACAGCCAGCGACGATGCGCAAATCGCCCTCCTGGAGCGAAGCGTCGACGGGTCGCAGGCCGCATCGGCGGAAGCGTGCCAGGCAGCGGAACTCGCCGGTCGCGACCTGGAGCGTGCCCGCCAGCTGGCACGCGAACAGTTGCTGCCGGCCGATCGCCTGGATCAGGCCGAGAGCCGGCGCGACATGACGCGCGCGGCCTGCGACGCGGCCACGGCGCGGGTCGCGGAGGCCAAGGCCGCGCTGAACGTGGCCCGCGTGGCCCGCGAGTACAAAGAACTGCGCGCGCCGTTCGATGGAGTCGTCGCCGAGGTGTCGGCCGAGGTCGGCGAATGGGTCACGCCGGCTCCGCCGGGGGTCCCGATCCCGCCGGTGATCGAGATCATCGCGACGGGAGGACTGTACGTCAGCGCGCCGCTCGACGAAGTCGACGTGGCCAGGGTGCATGTCGGCCAGCGGGTGCGAATCACCCTCGACGCGTTTCCCGGCCGTGAGCTCATGGGGCGGCTCGTCCGAATCGCGCCGTATGTCCTCGACGTCCAGGAGCAGAACCGGACATTCGACGTCGAAGTGGAGTTCGATGACCAAGGATTCGCACGTGGCCTGCGGCCGGGCACATCAGCCGACGTGGAAATCATTCTGGACGCGCGCGACGATGTCCTGCGCATCCCGAGCTACGGGCTGATCGAGGGCACGCGGGTGCTTGTGGTCCACGGGTCCGAGCTCGCATCGGTCACGGTCGAGACGGGGCTCCGGAACTGGGAGTACACCGAGATCACCAGCGGGCTCCGCGCCGGGGCCCTTGTTGTGGTGTCGTTGGATCGACCTGAGGTGACGGCTGGGGCGCTCGTGCGCGTCGAGTCGGAACAGGAATGATCGAGCTGCTGCGCGTGTCGCGCCAGTACGCCGTCGGGGGCCGGCCCGTGCACGCGCTCTGCGACGTGACCCTCACCATTCCCGCCGGGGACTATGTCTCGGTCATGGGACCGTCCGGGTCCGGAAAGTCCACGCTGCTCAATATCGTCGGGTGTTTGGACAGGCCGACGTCGGGCTCGTACGTGCTGGACGGTACCGAAGTGGCCAGGTTCGACGAGCGCGCGCTGTCCCGGGTACGCCGGCACAAGATCGGGTTCGTCTTCCAGGCATTCCACTTGGTCCCGCGCCTCACGGCGGCCGGGAACGTCGAGCTGCCCATGGTGTTTGCGGGCATCGAGCGGCCCGAGCGCCGGGCCCGCGTCGAACAGGCGTTGCGCGCCGTCGGTCTGTTCGAACGGGCGCGGCACAAGCCGGAACAACTGTCCGGCGGCGAACGGCAGCGTGTCGCCATCGCGCGTTCCATGGTGATGGGGCCCGCGGTGCTGCTGGCCGACGAGCCGACAGGGAATCTCGACCGCCAATCGGGAATGGACGTCATCCGTTTACTCGAACGCATGCACGACCAGGGACTGACGGTCATCATCGTCACCCACGACCCGGACATCGGCGGCCGTGCGAGCCACCGCATAAGGCTGGCTGATGGGGTTGTCGTGCGGCACGATGGCCATCAGTCGTTCGCTGGAGGAGCCCGGTGACAGGCCTGGATCTGCTGCGACTCTCGCTCGGCGCCCTGCGGGGGCACCGGCTCCGCACGGGGTTGTCCTTCCTGGGTGTCGGGATTGGCGTGACGTCGGTCGTGGTCCTCACCAGCCTTGGGGAGGGCGCGCGCAGATACGTCGTGGACGAGTTCCAGGCGCTCGGGACGAACCTCCTCATCGTCCTGCCCGGGAAGATCGAGACCACTGGCGCCCTGCCGGTCGTGGGTGGCGTGCCGAACGACCTGACGCTCGCTGACGTCGAGGCCGTCCGCCGGCGTGTGCCTGCTGTGCGGCGTGCATCGCCCCTAGTGGTCGGCACGGCGCGCGTCCAGTCGGGAGCCCGGAGCCGGGAGGTCACGGTGCTGGGGGCGACCTCAGACCTGCAGCACGTCCGCCAGCTCGAGGTGAAGCTCGGACGGTACCTGCCGTCTGGCGATCCCGACCAGGCTCCCCGGGTGTGCGTGATTGGGTCTCGTGTCCGATCCGAGCTGTTCGCCAACTCGAACCCCCTCGGGCGGTTGTTGCGGATCGGCGATGAGCGATTCCGCATCGTGGGCGTGATGGCACCCAGAGGCGTATCAGTTGGCTTCGATTTCAACGACGTGGTCCACATCCCCGTCGTACGGGCGATGCGGCTCTTCAATCGGCCGAGCGTCTTTCGGCTGCTGATTGAAGTGGGGCAGCACACCGAACTCCAGGCCGCCAGCCAGGCGGTGATCGGGGTGCTGAGCGAGCGCCATGGTGAGGAGGACGTCACCGTCATCGCACAGGATGCGGTCGTGTCGACCTTCGGACAGATCATGACCGTCCTGACTGCGGTCCTTGCCGGGATCGCGGCCATCTCGCTGAGCGTGGCCGGGATCGGCATCATGAACGTGATGCTCGTGTCGGTGTCGGAACGGACGCGAGAGATCGGGCTGCTGAAGGCCCTCGGCGCCGAGCCGGCCCAGGTGCTGGGTGTGTTCCTGTCGGAGGCGGCTGTGCTGTCGACCGTGGGCGGCGTCGCCGGACTGGGGCTCGGCTACCTGTGCGTGGCGGCGGCGCGGGCGCTCTATCCGGCCTTCCCGGTCGAGCCTCCGTTGTGGGCGGTGTGGAGCGCCCTTGCTGTTTCGACCGGCGTGGGACTGGTGTTCGGCGCCTTGCCCGCGCGCCGGGCGGCCAGCCTCGATCCGGTCGTGGCCCTGGCTCGGCGAGGATGATCATGACGTTCGGCGACGCCGTGCGATTCGCCATCGGTGCCATCTTCGCGCACCGCCTTCGCTCGTCGCTGACCATGCTCGGCATCGTGATCGGCGTTGCGTCGGTCGTCCTGCTGACCTCGCTGGGTGAGGGCACGAGGCGCTACCTGGTCGGCGAGTTCACGCAATTCGGCACGAACATCCTGGGGGTCAACCCAGGCAGGATCCAGACCACTGGGATCGTCGGCGCCGTCGGCGGCACTATCCGGCCGCTGACGCTGGACGATTCGATGGCGCTGCTGAGACTGCCGGGCATCGAGCGAATCGTCCCCGTGGCCTTTGGGATGGCGCGTGTGTCCGGTGTCGGACGCGGGCGCAGTGTGTTCGTGTACGGGGTCAACTCGGACCTCCCCGCCGTTTGGAAGTTCGCGGTCGGGCAGGGACGGTTCCTTCCGGAGGGCGACCTGGACCGCGGCATGGCGCTCGCCGTGCTCGGGCCGAAGGTCAAGCGCGAGATCTTCGGGGACCGGAACGCGCTTGGTGAGCATGTCCGGGTTGCGGGCCGGCGGTTCCTGGTCATTGGAGTCATGGCCGCCAAAGGACAACTGCTCGGACTGGACGTCGACGACGCGGTGTATGTGCCGGTGGCCACCGCCTTGGAGCTGTTCAACCGGCGGGACCTCATGGAGATCGACGTCCAGTTCACCGCCGGCGCCCGCCCGGACACGATTGTCGAGGGGATCAGGGCCCTCCTCACCGGACGGCACGACGGCGAGGAGGACTTCACCATCACCACACAGACCGACATGCTCGCGGTGATGGACCGGGTCCTCGACATCGTTTCGATTGCGGTCGGCGGTATCGGCGCCATCTCGCTCATCGTGGGCGCCATCGGGATCCTGACGATGATGTGGATCTCCGTGGGAGAGCGGACGGCTGAAATCGGGCTGGCGCGGGCGGTTGGCGCCGGTGCGCCGGAACTGCTCCTCATCTTCCTGCTCGAGTCGGCCCTGCTGTCGCTGGGCGGGGGCGCGATCGGCGTCACCTTGGCGGTGGCAGTCGGATGGGGCATCCGCCTCGTGGCGCCGGGCCTGCCGTTCCGCACGCCGCCCGGGTACGTGGTGGCCGCGCTCGCGGTCAGCTTGGGCGTCGGCCTCGCGAGCGGCGTGCTCCCGGCCCGCCGCGCAGCCCGACTGGATCCGATCGAGTCACTGCGGGCGGAATGATCTGGAGGATTGCGGTTAGTCCTCCACCCTGATGATCCCCTCCCGGAGCGCGAACTTGATCAACTCCGTCCGGCTGTGGAGGCCGAGCTTGTCCATGACGTGCTCGCGGTGGGACATCGCCGTCTTCACGCTGATGTTGAGCAGCTCGGCAATCTCCTTGTTGCTGTGCCCCTCGGCGACCAGCTTGAGGACCTGCTTCTCGCGGTCCGTGAGCGACTCGTACGGATCGCCTTCCGCGTCGTGACGACCGGCGTCCTGCATCGCTTCGCGCGCGACCTCGGGATCGAGCACCAGGCCTCCGCGGAACGCCGCGCGGACGGCGCCCGTGAGGTCGGTGCCGGCGGACTTCTTCAGGACGTACCCGGACACGCCGATCTTCAGGAACCGGCGGATGTACTCGCGGTCCTCGTACTGAGACAGGACCAGCACCTTCGTGCGGGGATGCGTCTTCTTGATTTCGATAGTCGCCTCGAGGCCCCCGAGGCCCGGCATCGCGATATCCATGAGCACGACGTCCGGCTCGAGGGCGGACACGCGCTCGATGGCCTCACGCCCGTCGCCGGCTTCCCCGACGACCTCGATGTCGTCGGCGAGGTTGAGCAGCGCCTTGATGCCATCGCGGACAATCGCGTGGTCGTCGGCAATGAGTACGCGGATCCTACCCATGCGCGTCCTCCCGCGGAAGGGGAACCGAGAAGACCAGCCGGGCGCCTTGGTCCGGCGCGCTGTCGATGGTCACGGTGCCGCCGAGGGCCTCGACGCGCTCGGTGATGCCCAACAGGCCCCAGCCGTGGCCGAGGTCCGACGGGCGTCTGATGGTCGTCGGATCGAAGCCCTTTCCATCGTCTTCAATCTCGATCGTCAACGTGGCGTTGCGGATCGTGCCCTGGATGAGCGCCTGGTCCGCCTCGGCATGTTTCGCGATGTTGCTGATGGCTTCCTGCACCGCGCGGAAGAGGGCGGTTTCCACGAGCGACGGCAGCCGGCGATCCACGTCCGCGAACTCGCAGCGCACGGCGACGCCCCTCGACTTCAGCATCCGCTCGGCGTACCACTGAATGGCCGGCCAGAGGCCGAGGTCGTCGAGGACCGCCGGCCGGAGGTCGTAGATGAGGCGGTGGAGCTCGTCGAGAGTACGCACGGCCAGGACGCGGGCATCGTTGATGGGTGTGCCGTCGACGCCGGCAGGAAGCTGCTTGAGCGCGGTCTCGAGCCGCATGGCGAGCGCACTGATGGTCTGGGAGGTTTCGTCGTGCAATTCGCGGGCGAGGCGCTTGCGCTCGTCCTCCTGGGCGGTGATGACCTGCCGAAGCAAGCGGCTCCTGGCCTCCTCACGCTCGGCGAGCTGGCCGTAGAGCCGCTGCAGCTCGCGGGTGCGGTCCAGGACCCGGTGCTCGAGCGTGGTATTCGCCTCCTCGATCTCCGCGAACGACCGGGCCAGCGCGGCCCGCATCCGCTCCAGAGATTGCCCGAGGCGCCCGAGTTCGTCGGTTCCGAGCGGCGGGATGGGTTCGTCGACATCGCCGGTCTCGATGCGCTGCGCGGCCTTCGTCAGGACGCGGATGGGCCGCAACACGCTCTGGCCGGCGCCATAGGCATAGCCGATGCCCAGGACGAAGATGAGCGGCCCCAACCAGAGCAGCGTCCTGCGCAGGGCATGCACGTGCGCAAGCGAGGCGCCCTCCGGCTCCTGCAGGTAGACTCCCCAACGCGGCTGGCGCGTTGGTGTGAAGGCCATGACCGTCTCCACCGCCCGGCGCCGGTCGTCGTGGCACGTGCGGCAGGTGCCGGCCGATGCCCGGCCATCGGCGATGCTCTGGACCAGGAAGGCGCGGTGTGCCGCGTCCAACCCGACTCGCGAGGCATCGGTGCTCCCGAGGACCGCGCCGTTCTGGTCGACCACGTCGAGCGATCCGCCGGGCGGGACCTGGTGGGGCCGGAGTAGGACGGGGAACCGAGAACTCGACGGGTCGATCTCACCCGCGACCAGACCGATGGTCTCGCCGGTCCACGACTGGATCGTGACGAAGAGATAGACGCGGGGGCCGCCGGGGGTGTCTTCGAGCTGAGACGCCGATGGCCTCCCGGCGGCGATAGCGCGACGGGCGTCGGGCACGGTCTGCCCGGTCATGTCGGGCTTGGCGGGTTCCTGCCAGCGAATCCGCCCCGCCCCATCCGTGACGTAGATGCGCTCCATCAGTTCGGCGCGCAGGAGCGCCGCGCGCAGGATGGCCGGGGGCTCGACCATCCGGGTGCCGGCGTCGTCGTCGGTCGCCGTCCAGGGTGCTGACGCCACTTCCTGCAGGCGCTGCCATTCGCGCTGCACGACCGTCTCGACGTGCGTGGCTACCACGCCGGTGTGGACTCCCCGGTCCTGCAGCACACGCGCGGTCCAGTCGTCGAGTGCCTGCCACGCCACCCATCCGAATGCCGTCGTGGACGCCAGAATGCCGAGCAGGACGATCAGCATCACGCGCTGCTGGATGCCACGCAGGTTCCATTCCCTCGAAGAATGGGCCATGATCGCCTCAGCGGGTCATGCCCGCGACCATTCGAGACAGACGAGCCACGTCGCCGCGGTACCGGACGACGACCACCCGTCCATGCGCGGACCACGTCGCCTGGTGCCAGAGCGCGCCGCCCGCATCCTGGACGCGGGCCACCGTGGCGCGCCGCGCGCCGAATGCCGACTCGCTGGCCTGGAGCACCGTCACCGGCGGGAGCAGCTCCGGCGACACGGCCAGGAGGCCAGGTCCAGCCGTTCCCACAATGAGCGCCGGCGACCCGGTGTCCGCGGCGTCCACGATCGCGACAGCCGATGGCCCCGGGTAGAGCCGGAGCTCGACCGGAGGCCACGCAAGCTCGGCGGGGTAGTCAACCGGCAGAGGGAACGCGAATCCCAACTCCCGTTCGAGCCGGTCCAGCGACTCCACCCGCGTGGCTCCGCGCGGGAGGCTCGTCAGGATGCCGGGAAGCTGGTCGAGGCCCCGAAGCGTCCCGGCCAGCAGCACGACGACCGCGAGAAAGCGCGCGCTCGTCCTCGCGCCCTGCCGAAGTCGTGACTCGCCGGCGTCCTCCGCCGGGACGATCGTGGTGCCGGGCAAGCCGGGATCGACAGCGCGTCTCATACAACAAAGAACAGCAGGACGGCCAGTCCGAGGGAGGCCGCGACCATTCGCATCGGGGCGACGTGCGATCGCGCGCCGGCGGTGGGGCCGAGCACCCGGTCGCAGCGGTCGACGACGGCCCGATCCCTCGCGCGGGCGAGGAGGGTACGCCAGGCGGGCTGCGGCGAGAGGTCGGTCACGCTGTGTGCCGCGGGCTCCGACAGGCACGCGATGGCGCGCGCGAGCCCGGGCGACGCGCCGAGGCCGGCAACGGCCTCATCGGCCCGTGCCTCGATGTCCTCTACGATCAGACGGGCCACGACGTGCGCCACGGGGTTGACGGCCTGCAGGGTCCGCACCGCGATCAGGATCCAGCCGTGGAGCGGATCGCGATGTCGGAGATGCACGGTCTCATGGAGCAGTGCCGCCTGCAGGGCCTCGTCATCGAGAAGGTCCAGCGTGCGCGCCGACACCTCGATCGTCGGGCGTGCGACTCCGGTGCAGAGCAGCACCGGCGAGGTGCGCCGGATCAGGCGAAGACGGGGCACCTTGGTACCAAGTCTGGCTGCCGCGTCCGATGCCATCCGGTCGAGGCGGGCGGCCTGGTCGCCCCGGAGGGGAGACGGCGCGCCGGCATCCGTTCTGGTGCGGTCAGCGAGCCGCGGGGAGATATCGCGGACGAACAGCACGACGCCGAGGCTGACGAGGACAAACGTGGCGGCCGAGGACGCAGGCACGCCGAAGATCGTCAGCACGTCCCAGTGCGCGCCGGCAAAGAGGGCCCACGTCAGCCGGAAGGGAGGCTCGGCCCGGAACGCGGCAAAGGCCGTGTAGACGGGAGTCAGGACCAAGGGGGCAAGTAGTGCCAGCCACCGGAGCGCGATCCGCTCGGCCGGCCGCTGGACGCGCCACACCTGTAGCAGCGCCTCGACGAGAGCCGCGGCGACTGACGCGTGCAGAATGGCCAGGCCCGCGAAGGCTGTCAACGGTCCTACGTCTCCTCGATCTCCTCGACCTGCTTCAGGCGCGCCAGCTCGAGTGGGTGCTCGTGGCGCATGCGCTCGATGCTGACCTTGCCGGTGAAGATGGAGGTGTCGAACGGGAACACGTCCGGGTTGAGGTGCGCGTTGTAGATGTGCCAGACGATGACCACAAGAAACGCCATCAGGCCCTCGTTACTGTGCGCCACCTTCGCGGCGGGGATGAGCTCACCGGGCAGCCACTGCGTAAACGGTATCGGGAAGTACAGCACCAGACCCGTGACGATGACGACCACCGCCCCGAGCACCATGCCCCAGTACTCGAACTTCTGCCGGTAGTCGAACCGGTCGAACTGGGCGGGCTGATCGGTCCGGCCGAGGTAGTAGCGCATCATCTGAATGGCGTCGGTGTAGTCCTTCCTGTTCGGTACGATGGACAGCGGCGCCCGCCCGCGCGCCACCGAGAGGATGGCGCTCATCAGATGGATGGCGGTCATGGCAGCGAAGGTGAGTCCCGCCGCCCGGTGGAACCAACGGATGCGGTCGACGCCGCCGAGCAGGTCGATTAGCCAGCGCGAGAACGCGAGGTCGAAGTACTTCTGGGGCAGACCCGTGACCGACAACACGATGAACAGCACCATGACGACAACGTGCTCGACACGCTGGTCGAGGCTGAAACGGGTGATAGAGGTGCTCATCGGTTTACCACGACACGCCACAGGTGCAGCAGGACCTGGAGGATCAGACCGCCGATCATGAAGGGGATCAGGACGTTGTAGAAGGCCTGAACGCCGTACACCAGCGGCGCCGTCCGCCAGCTCGGCTCGTAATGCGACATCCAGGCGGCGGGGAAGTTCCCGGTCGCCCCTTCATGGCACCGGGCGCAGGTCTTGACGAGATTGGCCTTCAGCACGCGGGACCCGGGTTCGTCGGCCTTGAGGATGTCGTGTACCCCGTGACAGTCGGTGCAGAGTGCAACCACGCTACTGTCGTGTGTCGCGTCGGACCGCTGGAGCGACGCGGTCATGCCGTGGAAGTCGGCCACGTAGGTCGTCATGACGTTCGACGAGAGGCCGTACTTGTCCATCAGGGTCTTGTTCGAGTGGCAGTTCGCGCACAGCTCAGGAGTGCGCTTGTGCCAGAGTTCGTCCTGCGGGCCGGCCACGTCGTGCGAACGATGGCAGTCGGTGCAGACTGGCACGTCGGCGTTCTCGCCCGCCAGGCGCCCGTGCACGCTCTTGGCATACACGTCCGACACTCCCGCGTGGCACCGGGCGCACGTATCGGACACCCTGGTGCGCGGCTGATTCGGTCGCCGGATGTTGTGGGCCCCATGGCAGTCGACGCACAGAGGTGCCGTGCGGTCTCCCCGGGCCAGGGAGGCGTAGTGCACGCTGTCGAGCGTCTTCGTGTAGTTGTCGAAGTGGCAGCGCTTGCACTGCTCGTAGTAGGCGACCGTGAATTCACGCAGCGTCTTGAAGGGCCGCGACTCATGCGGTACCGCGGTGATGTCCTGGTGGCAGTCGGTGCACGCGAGCTTGTCGCCGTGCACCGATGCCCGGTACTGCTCGGCATCCGCGTACAGGGAACGCACCTCGCCGCTCGGCAGCGCGACTTCGAGCGACCGATCACCGTGGCACGCCAGACACGTCTCGATGTCGGCAGGATTGGGCTGCACCGAGGCGACCGGTCTCGTCACGAGGGAGGCGGCAAGGATGAGGCTGACGAACATGAGCGACCTGGAACGCGGGTTGATCACCGGCGCCGGCTCGGGCGCCCGGTCGGCCAGCGGAGGCTGACCGGCCCTGGGGAGGGGCCACAGGGGGCGCGGGCGTGCCACGGACGAACGCCACTCCAGCGATATTCAACATCAGCAAGCCGGCTGCCAGGCCCGCGGGCGTGGCAATACTCAACAAACACGAGGCGTTTCCGTCCGCCGAGCCGCCGGTCACCTCGTGGATGCCGGAAAACCGTCAAGGCGGGCACCGGCGTGGGAGAGGCCACCCTACGCTCCGTGACGATGAGGCACCGGCGCCGTCGCCGGCGCCGGCAAGTCCCGCTGACGCTCCTCGATCCAGCGGTACCAGCGGTCAAGTCCTTCGCCGGATCGAGCCGACACAGGGAACACCACCGGCCTGGGCATGACCTGTTGGAGGGCTTCGGTGAGGACATCGAGGCGGAAATCCAAGTAGGGCAACAGATCGACCTTCGTGACGAGAACCACGTCGGCCTTCCGGAACATCACCGGGTACTTCAAGGGCTTGTCCTCGCCCTCGGTCACCGCGAGAGCCACGGCGTTGAACGCCTGGCCCAGGTCATACACCGCGGGGCAGACGAGGTTGCCGACATTCTCCACGAACAGTACCCGGGCGTGACGGAGGCTGTCGTGGTGCAGCGCGTGGTGCACCATCGCCGCATCGAGGTGGCAGGCGTTGCCGGTCGTGATCGCCCGGGCGGGGATGCCGGCGGCCCGAAGGCGTTCGGCGTCGCGCTCGGTCTCCAAGTCGCCGGCGATCGCGGCGACCGGCCAGCGGCCCGCGAGAGCCCTGGCGGTCGCCTCCAGGATGGCGGTCTTGCCGGACCCAGGCGACCCCATCAGGTTGATGGCCAGGATGCCCTGGCCCCTGAAGTGCTCGCGGTTGTGTGCCGCCTGGGTCTCGTTGACCGAGAGGATGCGGTCGTACAACTCAACGGGCACCGTGTGAGGATCGGCACACCCGCACGTCTCGCACATTACGGTACCTCCATCTCGAGCCGGTCGAGCACGATCTCGTCTCCCGCCGAAAGGTGGGCGGGCTCGCCGCAGGCCGGACACCGCAGCACACCTCCTGGCGCGATTGGCTGACTGCAGGCGGAGCACGCCCAGGCGGCAGGGATCTCGTCGATCTCGAGGTCGGCCGTCCAGCAGATGGTCCGCTCCCGTACGATCTCGAATGCGGACCGCAGCAGTTCGGGTTCGATGCCCGACAGTCCGCCGATTCGCACGCGCACACGGTGCACGGCGATGGCCCCGCGGGCCGAGGCCTCGGCGTTGATGCGTTCCATCAGTGCCAGCGCGATCGAGTACTCGTGCACCGCGTTCAGTCGTCCTGGTCGTCCGAGCTGCCGAAGCACCGGGTCGAGTCCCGTCAGCAAATGCGCGGGAACAGTTCGCCCTCCGGCTCGGCCAGCAGCCGTCGTCCGAGGCCGGTATCGAGGATTACGGCGCCGCGGTGCTGTTCGAGGCACCGCCCGGCGACGACGGCCTCTGCGCCGAGGGGGTGGCGCCGGATCGCCTCGAGGACCGCATCGGCCGCTTCGGGTCGCACTCCAATCACCGCCTTGCCTTCATTCGCGACCAGCAGCGGGTCGATGCCCAGCAACTCGGACGCCGCCCTGACCTCAGGACGCACGGGCACCTTCAGTTCCTCGAGGAGGATGCCGACGCCGCTCTTCCCGGCCATCTCGTGAAGGGCGCTCGACAGCCCGCCTCGCGTCGGGTCCTTGAGCGCGACGATGTGCGCGCCGCCTGCCTCGAGCGCAGAGCGGACCAGACCGTTGATGGGCGCCACGTCCGAGCGAAGATCCCCGTCCAGGGCGAGGGCGTGGCGCGAGGCCAGAATCGCCATTCCGTGATCGCCCATCGTGCCCGTCACGATGATCAGGTCGCCCGGGCGAAGGCCCGAGTCGCGCACCGGGCGCCCGCAGAGCGCGACGCCGGTCGTATTGAGCACGATCCCGTCTATCTCGCCGCGCCCCATGACCTTGGTATCGCCGGCAACGATGCACGCGCCGGCCTCGCGGCACGTGTCGCGCATTGACGCGTAGACGCGTTCGAGGTCGGCGCGCGGGAAGCCCTCTTCGATGACGATGGCGCAGGTCAGCGAGGCATGGTCGGTCGCACCCATCATGGCCAGGTCGTTCACCGTGCCAGAAACGCCGAGCCGCCCGATGTCGCCCCCCGGGAAGAAGATCGGGTGCACGACGTGCGAGTCCGTCGTGATCACCAGCCATCGATCGCCGATGCGCCAGGCGGCGCCGTCGTCCATGTCCGCGAGCCCGATGCCGTCGCCTGCCTGCATGTCGAGCCCCGCGAGGCAGACCTGTTCGATGAGCGTCCGCATGGCGCGGCCGCCAGCACCGTGATTCAATCCGACCTTGTCGTCGAGACGCGTCGGCGCTCTCATGTCAAGTCCCCGAGGTCCGGATGGCCGCCGTACTGGTGCCAGATTCTGCAGGGGCCCTCGCTGCTCACCATGCAGGCGCCGACCGGCTTCTCCGGCGTGCACGTGTTGCCGAACAGGATGCAGTCGGCGGGCGAACGCAGCCCCGCCATGATGTCGCCGCAGACGCAGGACTGGTCCAACGTCGGCGGTGCGTGGTCCCAGAGCGCGGCCAGGTCGATCGTGAAGCGCCGCCGAGCGTCGGCGTGCGCGAACTCGTCGCGCAACCGCAGGTCTCCGTTGGGCACGTGCGCGATGCCTCGCCAGCGCCCGCCCGTCGGCCGGAACACCTTCCACAGCCGGGCCTGCGCACGCAAATTGCCTTCCCGCGTCACGCAGCGCGGGTACATGTTCACGACATGCGGCGTCCGATCCCGCACCAGCTCCAGGAGCTTGATCAGGCCCGCGAGAATGTCCAGGGGTTCGAACCCCGCCACCACGACCGGCACATGATGTCGCTCGACGAGTGGCTCGAAGACGGCCCACCCGGTGATTGTCGCCGCATGACCGGCGGCCAGGAAGCCCTCGACCTTCGTCTCGGGCATCTCCGCCACGATCTCCATCGCCGGTGGGATGTACTTGTGCGCCGAGAGAATCGACAGATTCTCAGGCAGCCCGTTCAGGACGATGGCCGCGGTGGCGACCGCCGTCGTCTCGAACCCGGTGGCGAAGAAGACCACCTCCTCCTTCACCGACCGGGCGAGTTCGACCGCCTGGGCCGCACTGTAGACGATGTGGATGCGGGCGCCGTCCGCCTGCGCGTCGGCGAGCGACATCACCGTGCCAGGCACCCGCACCATGTCGCCGTAGGTGACGATGTGAACCCCTTGGCGGGCGAGCTGGACGCCCTCATCGACTTCCGGGATGTCGGTGATGCACACGGGACAGCCTGGCCCCATGATCAGGTTCAACTCGCGCGGAAGGCTCGTCCGCAGTCCGAACTTCGCGATGGCTTGCTCATGGCTGCCGCAGACATGCATCACCGATACCGGGGAACGACCAATCTCGTGTGTCAGTCGGGAAAGGGCCTCTGCCATCGTCCGCGCGCGGTCAGGATCGCGGAACTTGAGCTCGCGGAACGCGGCGTTCTCGTCAGGCCTGGTCATCGCCGTCCCCGGCTGCGACGATCTCCCCACGCACGTCGGCTGCCATCAGGTCGTCGCTGGCACCCTCGAGCAGTTCCTCGTAGAGGGCGAGGGTCCCAGCCACCTCGCTCTCGGGAATCCTGCGAATGGCAAACCCGACATGGTTGAGGATGTAGTCCCCCGGCGCGACCGGCTCGTCTACGACGTCGAGGAAGACCTGCCGGCGAAGGCCCCAGAAGTCAACGGTCGCCACGTTCCCCTGAACCTCGACGACCCTGCCCGGCACGCCCAGACACATCGCAGCCTCCGCTCAAACGGCCCGGCTTCCCCCGCTCTACACCCGCTTCACGCCCGGTCTGAACCCGCTTCGATCCCGCGGTGGACCCGCTCTCGACCCGCTTCACACCCGCTCTAGACCCGCGTCAAACCCGCTCTAGGAGTGTGTCGGAGATAGCGGCCCCAACATCCAGTGTTTAGTCTCTCCACTCGTGCGTGGCCCTCCCACGCGCCGTGGAGCGCCATGCGGTCGGCCGCGCCGAGGTGGCGACACCGC
>JBFMFH010000005.1:0-23004 GCA_040752275.1 Acidobacteriota bacterium | reverse complement strand
GGTCACCGTCACATGGGTTCCGCAGATCGCCCAAACCCGCTTCCTCGCCTTCGGCGACAGCATGACCGCCGGCATCCTCTCGCCAGCTCCGTTCCTGCTGGTCGACGCCCCAGAGTCCTATCCGTACAAGCTCGCGCTCCTGCTGGCAGCCCGGTACCAGGATCAGACGACGGTCGTCCTGAACGACGGCTTGGGCGGCGAGTGGGCCCAGGACGGCGCCGCGCGCCTGCCCGGGTCGCTCGGACGGACCGACCCGCAGGTCGTGCTGCTCTGGGAAGGCGCGAACGAACTGCTGGATTGCCGCGGCACAAACGACTTCGACCGTTGCATCTGGTCGACGGCGATCCCGGGGATCCTGAGGGGATTGCGAGATCAGGTGCGGACGGCCAAGGCCCGGGGTGTGAAGGTCCTCCTGGCGACCCATCCCCCGCAGCGGCCAGGGACGCTGCGGGGACCGGCGGCACCCTGGGTTCCAACGTTGAATGCGGCGATTGCGGCGCTCGCGTCCGGGGAGCAGGTGACGCTGGTCGACCTCTACGCGGCGTTTCCCGCTGACACGACGAGCACAGTCGGCGCCGACGGGTTGCACCTCACAGAGGCAGGCTACGCGTTGGTGGCACGAGTGTTCCTCGATGCCATCAGTTCGACGCTCGAGGTGCCATACCCGTCGCCGGCCCCCTTCGCGGTGCGCTGACTCCCCTTGTCATTCCCCCGACAGGGAGGATCCGGCCCGCCCGACGCAGGTCTGAAGGATCCGGTCGATGTCCCCCAGACTCGAGTACGCGTGCACGCTGCCGTGCTCGTTCACGAGTCCCGTGACCAGCCGGGAAATGGCGTCGTACCGGTCCGCGCGGTAGAGCACACACACGCGCTGGCCGGTCGCCGGCGCCCGGCCGAGGGTGTATCCCACTTCGAACCCCACGCCGTAGGAGGAGCCCGAGGCGTCGGCCACCACAAGGTCCGCAGACTCGACCCATGCCACGTCCCGCAGGAAGATCTCCTGGTCGGTGTTCCCGGCCTCCGCCGCTTCGACATCCTCGGCGAGCAGGTGTGTGGTCAGCACCTCGTGGCCGTGATCGGTCAGCCAACGGTGGATGCGGCGGACGGCTTCGAGGCTCGTCCGGTCTCCGCGGACGGTGCAGGCAAGGTAGATGCGCATGCGAACAGGGACCGGGGATCTGAGACCGGAGATCGGTTATGGGGTCCCCTCTCCCCATACCGACGCCGCGTAGGTCGGCAACCCCGCCCGCAGCAACACCGAGGTCACAGCGTCGGCGGGCTCGAGGGCAGCGAGTTGCGTGATGGCGGAACCGTCTGGCGCGGGCGCACCGGAGCGGTTGAACCAGACGGCACGCAGGCCGGCTGCACGAGCACCGAGGACGTCCGAGGGCCAGCTGTCGCCGACCATGACCGCGTCCCCGGCATCGACGCCGAGCCGCTCCAGGCACGCGGCGAAGATCCGGGGGTCGGGCTTGGCGACGCCGATTTCCTCGGAGATGACGACCGCGTCGACCAGCGGGGTGAAGCCGCACGTGTCGACCTTCTGCCTTTGCTCGGCCACCACGTTGTTCGTCACGATGCCGATCCTGGCCTGCTCGTGCAGCATGGCCAGCACTTCACGCGCGCCGGGCACGGGCTTCCACGACGACACGTACGCCTCGCGGTAGGAGCGGGCGATCTCGGCGGCCCTCGGGTCCGCTTCCGATCCGCCCGCGTCGATGGCCAGGCGGCCGAAGCGCTCGACCCGCGCCTGGTCGACCGACATCCGGCCAGCGAGCACCTCGACGTGCAGCAGCTCCAGCAGTACCGCATGGCGGTGCTCGAACTCGGTGATCGGCCAGGCCTGGTACACCCGGAATGCCGCCTGCACCGCACGCAGGGCGCAGCGCGTGCTCGCCCTGTGATCGAACAGTGTATCGTCCAGATCGAAGAGGACCGCTTGCGTGCGGCGCGGATCCGTGTAGGTCCCCACCCACGCTACCGCATGACCGCGGCTTCCCACCGGCGACCTGCAAGCGTCGCGGCGACAGCCTCGGCGGCGCGCTCGACATCCACTCTGGTGATCCCCCGGTAGGTCACGAACCGGACGTTGGTGCCCATCCCGGGAAGTCCGCCGACGTCTTCTGCCGCCAGATGCCGCGCGAAGGTCGCCGCATCGATCCCCAGCGCCGCGACATCCATGTTGACGATATTGGACTGGACGGTCGCGAGATCGACACGAACGCCGTCAAGCCTCGCGAGGCGCTCGGCAAGGACCCGGGCGTGCTCGTGATCTTCGCGAAGCCTGGGGATCATCGTCCGAAGGGCGACAAGGCCAGGGGCGGCAATCACGCCGGCCTGGCGCATCGCGCCACCCAGCGCGCGCCGCACCTGCCGCGCCCGGGCGATGAACCCGCGCGATCCCGCCAGCAACGACCCGACGGGCGCCGACAGACCCTTCGACAGGCAGAAGCACACAGAATCCACGGAGCGTGTCAACTCGCGCGGGTCGACTCCAAGAGCCACCGCGGCATTGAACAGGCGCGCCCCGTCGAGATGCACAGGGACCCCGGAGGCGTGGGCCAGGGCCGCCAGCTCGTCCGTCTGGGACGGGTTCATGACCGTCCCGCCGGCCGCGTTGTGCGTGTTCTCGAGACACAGCAGGCCGCGAGCCGGGAAGCCGGCGGCGGCCTTTCTGAGCGCCCATCTCACGCCGTCCGGATCCGGAACGCCGCACCGGCCCGGCACGGGCATGACGAGCAGGCCGCACGCGGCGGCCACCGCACCGAACTCCATGCCGTAGAGGTGCGCGCTGGCCTCCACAATGGCCGAGGCGCCAGGCTCGGCGTGCGTCCGCATCGCCAGCGTGTTCGACATCGTGCCGCTGACGGTGAACACGGCGGCTTCCTTGCCCAGCAGCCGGGCAGCCTCGGCTTCGAGTTCGAGGACGGTCGGGTCACCGTCGCGCGAGTCGTCGCCGAGTCTCGCTGTCGCGATCGCCGCCAGCATATCCGGTGTCGGTAGTGAAAGTGTGTCGCTTCGAAGGTCGATCATGGGTCAGCCCTGCGCTCGAAGAGCTCATTGTAGCGCGGCGCCAGGCTCCCGTTCGAACGGCACCAGTGCGGTCGCTCCCGATGGAGGAATCGATGAGTCGAGGAATCACCGCGTCGGCGGCGGCCATCTCGTTACCGCCGTCGACGTGCCTGGCAACGGTCACGGCGGGGAACCGGGGCGGACCCCTCAGCGCCTGGCGACCGCTTCCTCGGCAATGAAGTGCACGAGGCTCTCGAGCGTCGTCTCGTCGTCGTCGATCGAGCCGTGAGTCGTCGCAGCCGAGGATTGGCCGGGTACGCCGTTCCGAGGCGACCACACCGTACTGCCTGGATGCCCGGCGAGATGCCTCAGCACCCGCCCGACGGCTGGGCACGCCGGCTGGTCGTGTCGCAGGCCGGCGACGTGATGGCGCTGCAGGCCGACGAGCGGGCGATCCGCCTCGCCCTCGAGGACGCCGGACACGAAGTACAGCAGCGACCGTGGGTAGACGCCTGGAACGAGGGCATCGCGGCGCTCGAGAGCATCGGCCAGGCCGAACAGGCGGATCCGATCGATGCGGCGTCCGTGAGCCGTGATGACTGCATCGACCAGGTCGAAGGTCAGTGCGGCCGCCAGCGTGACGACGTTGAATGCCACCGGGCGGGCCAGGCGCAGGTCCGCCTGTTGGAGCCATCGGCAGGTGAAGAGGCTGCCTGCGCTGTGCCCGACCAGGGTGATGTCGGGACGATAGCCCGCCGCCCAGGCCGCGTCCACTTCGTCAACGAGCGCAGTGCCTCCGAAGCGACGACCGTCCGGTTCGAACGCGTCCGACGTGTCCGCCTTCATCAGCTCCCAGAGGCCCGCGATGGCGGTGCCCAGGTAGAACTCGCGGAGGACCTCTTCAAACGCTGTCGGGTAGAGACCGTGGTCGTGGCCGGTGGCCAGGCGCTTCACGGTCCGGTACAGCACCCGTACCACCCCGGCGACAAGGCGGCGAGGCATGGCGAAGGGGATGACGGGCCTGCTGGCCAGTTCCCGCCCGACGTCCCGGAGCACCGATTGCGTCATCAGGGTATCGATGTTGAACAGCGCGTGGCGGGCGCCCGCTCCGTTGTTCCGGCTGAGAACAGCACACAGGTGGGCCGCCTCCCGTTGGAGGACCGGGTCCTTCTCGAGGGCGTCGCGAAACTGGCGTTCTTCGATCTGGGTGAGCCTGATGTCGGACGGCACGCTGTCGAGATCGAACGAGGCGTAGGGCTCGTCTCCTGACGCCAGGGCGGCATAGGCCACTTCGAACGCGCCGTCGTCGATCGCGAGCCCGCCCGCGCTCCCGGCCCTGGCGGCGTCGACCTTGGCCTTTGCGAACCTGAGCACGATCCGCAGCAGCGCCCGGAAGAAGGGATCTCCGGCGATCTCGCTGAGGTGGTTGACGATCGTCTCACGCGCGTCGGATTCCCAGACGACGAAGATCGGGAAGCACCTCGCGCGTTCGTACACCGGCAGCAAGCGCTCGGCGACCTCGAGGCCGCGCTCCATCGACACGAGTCCGCCGTGGACGTGGATCACGACGCGCCGGCCGTGGGGGTGGGCCGGCAGCCCGCGAAACGTGTCCCGGAGGAGGTCGCGGGGCGTCGAGGCGAGGCGGCCATTCTCGAGGTGGACGATGTGACGAGGATCCACGGGCATACTGGCACCTCTCGGGCAGCATGACACGAATGCCGGCGTCTGACCCTCCAGTTTGCACAGTTGCTGGTACCGCCATGGTGAAGCGCACGGCAATCTGGTAGCATCGCGGCCATGATCACGGTTTCTGGCATTCGACGAGTCGCGCTGTTCCTCGCGTGTCTGGCGGCGGTGCTGTGGCTGCAGCTCGCGGCCTCGACGCAATCCCATCCGGCGCCCTACGATGTCCTCATCACGGGCGGGCACATCGTCGACGGAACGGGGGCACCCTGGTTCCGCGCGGATCTGGCCATCTCCGGCGATCGAATCCGCGCCATCGGCGATCTCGCAGGCCTTCCGGCCCGGTCCGACATCGATGCCACTGGTCTGGTTGTCGCACCGGGCTTCATCGATATGCTCGGCCAATCCGAGTTCAACGTACTGGTCGACCCTCGCGCGGCCTCGAAGCTCATGCAGGGAATCACGACCGAGATCACCGGCGAGGGCACCTCAATTGCCCCGCTCAACGACCGCATGATCCAGGCCGCGAAACCGGCCTGGGATCACTTCGGCGTCGTGGCGGACTTCAGGACCCTGGCCGGGTACTTCGAGCGCCTCGAGCATCGGTCGCAGCCCGCCATCAACATCGCCACGTTCGTGGGCGCGGGCGGCGTGCGCGACCACGTCATCGGCCGGCAGGACCGGGCGGCGACGCCGGACGAGCTCGAGCAGATGAAGGGCCTGGTCGCCCAGGCCATGGAAGAGGGCGCCCTCGGCCTCAGCACGTCGCTCCAGTACGTGCCGGATCGGTTTGCCTCCACCGACGAGATCGTGGAGCTGGCCAAGGTGGCCCGGCGGTACGGCGGCGTGTACCTGACACACCAGCGCTCCGAGTCTGGCCGCATCTTCGAGTCGATGGACGAGGTCTTCGCCGTCGCGGAGCGTGCGGACATTCCGGCCGAGATCTGGCACCTGAAGACGGCGTACAAGGCCAACTGGGGCAGGATGCCCGAGGTCCTGCGCCGGATCGAGGACGCGCGGGCCCGGGGACTCGATATCACGGCCAACCAGTACCCGTACACGCGGGCGTCGAACGACCTCGACGCGTGCCTGCCGCTTTGGGTACGGGAGGGCAGCGAGCAGGAGATGATCCAGCGCCTGAAGGACCCCGCGCTTCGCGAACGAATCAAGCGGGAGATGGACGACCCGAACGTCCAGGCGTGGGAGAACCAGTGGTACGGGTCGGGCGGCGGAGACGGCGTCATGGTGTCCTCGGTGCTCAACGAACGCCTCCGGCCGTACGAGGGGTTGACGCTGGCGGAAGTTGGACGTCAGATGGGAAAGGACCCGCGAGACGCCCTGATGGACCTCGTGATTGCCGACAACGGCGATACCGCGTGCATCATTGCGATCATGACGGAAGAGGACGTCCGGGCGGCCCTGAGGCACCCGCTGGTGTCGATCGACACCGACTCGGGCGCGAAGGCGGAGGACGGCCCCCTCTCGGTGTCGCGCTCGCACCCCAGGGCGTGGGGCACCTTCCCGCGCATTCTCGGCAAGTACGTTCGCGACGAGCGCCTCCTGACGCTCGAGGAGGCCGTGCGGAAGATGACCTCGCGTGCCGCGACGCGGGTCGGCCTGCACGACCGTGGCATCCTGCGGCCCGGTATGGCTGCTGACGTCACGATCTTCGATCCCGCTACGATTCGCGATGTCGCGACGTTCGCGGATCCGAACCACTACTCCATCGGCGTCCGCTACGTGATCGTCAACGGGCGGCTCGTTGTCGCCGGCGAGCGCATCACGGGCGAGCGCCCGGGTCGCCCGCTGCGCGGGCCGGGATATCGAAGTTCGCCGCAGGCGGCCCGCGTGCGGTGACGATGGTGCTTCTGTCTTTCCCCGTGCACCTCCGGCGAATTTCTGTATCATGAGTTCTGTGAGCACTCCCGCCAATCGAATCGCGCGCACGTGGCGCATCGGCGATCCCTGGACGATCGCCGACGCCGCCGAGTTGTACGAGGTGACCCGCTGGGGCCGCGGCTACTTCTCTGTCGGTGACGATGGGAACGTCCGCGTCCATCCGACGAAGGCCGCCGACCGCTTCATCGACCTCAAGAGCCTGACCGACCATCTCGTGCTGCGCGGCATCGATCTGCCGATCCTTGTGCGGTTCAGCGACATCCTCCGGCACCGCCTCAGGGACATCCACGATGCGTTCAAGACGGCGATCAATCAACACGGGTACCAGGGACGCTACATCTGCGTGTACCCGATCAAGGTCAACCAGCAGCGCCGGGTAGTGGAGGAGGTCCTCGACTACGGCCGGCCCTTCGGATTCGGTCTCGAAGCCGGGTCCAAGCCGGAGCTGCTGGCGGTCGCCGCCATGGCCTCCAACGACACGCCGATCGTCTGCAACGGCTTCAAGGACGGCGAGTTCGTCGAGATGGCGATGCTGGCGCAGAAGGTCGGCCGAACGGTGCTGCCCGTCGTCGAGAAGTACAGCGAACTGGAGAGCGTGCTCGAGTACGCCGCGAAAGTCGGCGTGAGGCCCACCATCGGCATGCGCGTCAAGCTGGCCTCGCGCGGCAGTGGCCGGTGGCAGTCTTCAGGTGGCTATCGTTCGAAGTTCGGCCTGACCGTGTCCGAGATCCTGCGGGGCCTCGAGCACCTGAAGTCGCTCGGCATGGAAGACTGCTTCAAGCTCCTGCACTTCCACCTGGGCAGCCAGATCCCGAACATCCGCATTGTCAAGGCCGCCATCAACGAGGCTGCGCGGATCTACGTCGAGCTGGTCAAGGCGGGTGCGGGCCTCGAGTACCTCGACATCGGCGGCGGGCTGGGCGTCGACTACGACGGCTCGCAGACGAACTTCGAGTCGAGCGTGAACTACACGCTCGAGGAGTACGCCGCGGACGTCGTCTATCACATTCAGACGGTGTGTGACGATGCCGGCGTGCCACATCCGACGGTCGTGTCGGAGAGCGGCCGCGCCATTGCCGCGTACCATAGCGCGCTCGTGTTCAACGTGCTGGGCGTCACCGGATTCCGCGAGCAGGAGATTCCCCAGGCCGGTGCCCACGACGAGCTTGAGCAGCCGCTCATCGACCTGCGAGAAACCTATCAGAACGTGTCGATTCGGAACGCCCTCGAGAGCTTCCATGACGCGCAGCAGGCCCTCGACATGGCCTTGAACCTGTTCAACGGCGGCTACCTCCCGCTCGACCAGCGCTGTCAGGCCGAGACGCTCTATTGGGCCATCTGCGCCAAGCTGCAGCGGCTGCTCCGGCAGATGGAGGAGATCCCGGAAGACCTCCAGATCCTCGATGAGGCCCTCGCGGACACGTATTTCTGCAACTTCTCGCTGTTCCAGTCGATCCCCGACAGCTGGGCCATCAAGCAGCTGTTTCCGATCATGCCCATCCACCGGCTCAACAAGCCGCCGACGACGCACGCCGTGCTTGGAGACATCACGTGCGATTCTGACGGGAAGGTGGATCAGTTCATCGATCGGCGCGACGTGAAGCGGACGCTGCCGCTGCACGTCGCCAACGGGGAGCCGTACTACCTTGGCGTGTTCCTCGTCGGAGCCTACCAGGAGATCCTGGGCGACCTGCACAACCTGTTCGGCGACACGCATGCCGTCCACGTACGCATGGACGAGGAGGGCGGTGTCGTCCTCGACGCCGTCATCAAGGGCGACACTGTTCGTGAGGTCCTGCAGTACGTGGACTACAACCCGGACACCCTGGTCGCCAAGCTTCGGACGGACGTCGAGGCGGCGGTCCGAGAACGCCGGATGAGCTTTGAAGAGTCAGGCCGGCTCCTGAAGTTCTACGAAGAGGGCCTGCACGGATACACGTACCTGGAGGACCCGAAGGGCTGAGGCACGCGCCCCATCAGAACCCTCCGCCGCCGCCACCGCCGAACCCGCCACCCGAGAACCCACCACCCCCGCTACCGGACCCGCCCGAACTCCGCGGTGCGGAGATCATCGCGGAGCCGGCGCTCTGGGTCAGGCCGTGCAACGACGAGGTGAACGCCTGCGCTCTGAACACGGGGTAGTGTCCCCCGACGTACCACGCCGGCTGCGTCGTGTAGATCCCGTCGAAGGCCTTGGCCCAGTTCCGTTCGACACCCAGCGCCATGGCGAACGGAAGGTAGCGCTCGAACATGTGGGGCGTGCTCTTCAGCCGCTCGTACCGATCGCCCTCGACTTTGTCCAGGAAGTCCTCGAACCCCAGGACCCGCTCGAGAGCACGTGCCCCCTTGATCGTCCGCGCGGGCATGAACCAGCCGAAGACGGCGATGACGATCGCGGACAGGAAGCCCGCGATAACGCCCGTTCCGCCCAGGTCCAGGATGTCGCTGGCCATGATCGACAACACGGCGACGATCCCTGCCGCAAGGAAGAACCACCGCTTGATCTGGTCGGGACGGCGCCGGTAGTACCCGTGTCCGATCAGTCCCTTGACGACGTGTTCCTTGATCGTGGGAACGTGCTTGTAGAACCGGTTCTTCAGATCCGACACGTCGACCGAGTCGATCGGCTGGGCGGGCAGCGCGGCGGACCCGCGGTGCGTCGTCGAGAAGAGGTTCGAGAGCATGTGCGTCTCGTGAGGACGCAGCTCCGTCCACTCTCCGGCCGGCTTCATCAGCGACAGCGTGTACTCCGTGGCGTTGAACAGCCCGAAGAAGCGCTCCTCCTGCTTCTCCTCGATCCTCAGGAACCCCCGTACGGCCAGATCGACGATCGTGGCCGTGATGTCGCGCAGGTCCGGTGAGTTGTCGGCCAGCGTCCCGACCTCCGCCGGCGTCAAGCCCTCCGGCGGCTCGTACTGGACGGCGACCGGCAGGCGCCGTGGATCACGCCCGTGGCGGCGCCAGACCCAGAACATGCCGGCGAAGACGAACAACGGAATGCCAAGCGCCCAGTTGTCGGCCAGGAAGGACCTTGCCTTCTGAGTGGCGGTCGGACGCGCCACGACTCCCGGGTTCCACGCCACGGCAACAGTCAGCCCTTCGCGGAAGCTCAGCGGACCGGAGGTCTCGACAATCACCGGGTCGTCCCCGGGAATGCGCCTCTCGAGCGTCGATGCGGCAGGGCCGATGATCGCTTGCGACTCCCTCGAGCCGTAGCCGCCGGTGAACGCATTCGTGCGGATGTTCTCGACCCCGGGCGGTAGGCGGATGACAGCCTGGGCGTGCTCGATGGGCACCTCCCACTCGTCGCCGGTGACGTTCCAGTACAGCTCGTCGTGCTCCTCGAAGAACTTCAGTCCGTTGGCGACGCGGTAGCGAATGACAACCGTCCGCCTGGCATCGGCAGCGCCAGGCACCCAGATCTTGAGCTTGCGATAGTGGCGTTCGCGGCTGCTCTCGTACCGAAGATCGCTCCCATCCCCGTCCGTCACGCTGTCGACGTCGAGGCGAAGCGTGTAGGTGAAGCCCTGAGGCGTCGTGTAGTCGACGGGGATGGTCCGGAAGATGCCGTTCCACGTTCCTTCGAAGCGCGGGCGGATGGTCTCCGTCACAACGATGACGCCGTCGGCGCCGACCCGTACGTCCGCGTGGAAGTCCTCGATGACGAGACGCCGCTGACCGGATACGGGGGCGGATGCGATGACCAGCGCCACCACGGCGAGCAAGACCAGACGTGCAGTTCGCATGGGACTCACCTTCGGATTCGCGACGAAGCGCAGGACTGCCTTCGACACCGCTCGGGCCAGGAGAGCCCTGGGCCTACAACTGACCGGGCACGTGGTACCGCAAACTGCGAACGAACCAGCGCGACGTCCTGCAATCAGAACGTGACGGCCGGAACGGCGCGCTCGGCGTCGTCCGCGATCTGGAAGAACTCCCGTGCGCTGTAGCCGAGCACGCCCGCCACGAGGATCCACGGGACCTGCGCGATTCGCGTGTTGAAGTCGCGGACGACGGCGTTGTAGTACCGGCGGGCGGATTGGACGGCCTCCTCGATGTTCGCAAGCGAGCCCTGCAGCTCGGCGAAGTTCTCGGTCGCCCGAAGCTGGGGGTACGATTCGGCCAGCGCAAACAGGCCACCGAGCGCGGCAGCCAGCCCGCGCTCCGCTTCGCCCTGGGCTCTTGGCCCTCGTGCGGCGACAGCCGTGTTCCTCGCCTCGACGACGGCCTCGAAGGTCGAGCGTTCGTGGGCCGCGTAGCCCTTGACCGTCTCGATCAGATTCGGGATCAGGTCGTGGCGCCGCTTGAGCTGGACGTCGATGTCGGCCCAGGCGTTGTCGACCAGAACCCTCAGTCTGACGAGGCTGTTGTAGAGAACGACGAACCCGAGCACCAGAACCGCGAGGATGCCGAGGCCAAAGAGCATGGAGGTCTCCCGTGAGATCGTGTTCAACCGCTGCCTGGGATTCTACACCCGTGACCGCCGGAGCGCCCCAGGTGAGCCCAGGGCTGGGGCCTTCGCCCGAGGCTACGGCCGCCGGGGAAGCCCTGCTCGGCGGTCCCGAGCGGAGCCTCGCTAGTACGCAACCAGCAGTCGCGCCTCGCGCTCGATGTCGCGTTCGGACGGCAGGAAGGCCTCCTCGAGCGGTGGCGAGTACGGCACGGGCGTGTCCAGGGCGCCGATGACGCGGACTGGCGCGTCGAGCGCCTCGAAGGCTTCCTCCTGGATGACCGCGGCCAGGCTCTCGCCGATGCCGCCGGTGCGCGAGTCCTCGTGAACGATGAGCACGCGGCTGCAGTGGCACACGACCGTCATGATGGTCTCGCGATCGAGCGGGGCGAGGCACCTGAGATCGACGACGGCTGCTTCGATGCCCGAGACCGCCAGCGACTCGGCCACGCGCATCGCGATGTGCACGTAGGCGCCGTACGAGATGATGGCCAAATCCGCCCCGCGGCGGCGCAGCGCCGCACGACCCAGCGGGATCGCGGCGGGCGGCTCGTCGCCCAGCACCTGCTTGATTCTCGGGTCCCGGTAGAGGGCGATGTGCTCGTAGTAGAGCACCGGATCCGGGTCCGCCACGGCAGCCGCCATCAGTGCGCGCGCGTCGTGCGGCGTCGACGGGACGACGACCTTCAGTCCGGGTGTTCTCGTGAACCACGCCTCGGTGTTCTGGCTGTGATACGGGCCCGCGTGTCGAAGCCCGCCCCACGGCATGCGCAGCACCAGGGGCACGCCGGCGCCAAACCGGTACCGCGACTTGGCGGCGTTGTTGACGAGCTGGTTGAAGCCGCCAGCCACGAAATCGTTGAACTGCATCTCAGCGATGGGCCGGAGCCCGGCCATCGCGGCGCCGGCCGAGACCCCGATGATGGCCGCCTCCGCAATGGGCGTATTGACGATCCGATCGGCGAAGGTCTTCAGGAGCGGACGCAGCAGCAGGAACGCGTTGCCGTAGCGCCCGCCGACGTCCTCGCCGAGCACGAGGACGCGTGGATCTCGGGCGAGGGCATCGCCGATTCCACGCATGATGGCGTCGAGAAACGTCCGCCCTTTCGAGTCGAACGGCGGCGCCGGCTCGACCGGGGGGAGGGGCCGATCCGCAGGCAGCGCGACGCGCGCTTCGCGCGTCAGCACCTCGACGCGCCTGCGTGGCGGTTCGTCAGCTAGCACACCTCGGCCGGCTTCCTCGGCGTCAGGCCAGGGCGTGGCCACGACCCGCCGCGCGGCTTCGTCCACGATTGCCTCCGCATCGCGTTTGAAGGCGTCGACCTGCCCCGGGTCGACCAGCCCTTCGGCCTCCAGCCGTTCGGCGTACCGATGGATCGGGTCGCGGGCGGCCCAGAACGCGTAGAGTCCGACGTCCGCATAGCCCGAGTCCAAGACAGGCGGGTAGTCCCACGACGGCTGCGGGTCCTTGCCGAGGTAGAGCATGTCGTCGTGATGGGCGTGCCCGCACATGCGCATGCTGACCAGCTCGATGAGCGCGGGCCCGAGGCGGTCGCGGGCCCGACCCACTGCCCACGCGAACGCCGCGGCGATCTCGTCCGCATCGGTGCCGTCGATCGTGATGCCGGGCAGACCGTACCCCACGCCCTTGTCTGCCAGCACGCGCGCGGCGAACTGCTCTGAGGCGGGCGTCGACAGCGCGGTCTGGTTGTTCTGGACGCAGAAGACAACGGGGAGCTTCTGCACCGCGGCGAGATTGACCGCCTCGTGCCACTCGCCGAGCGATGTCGTGCCGTCACCGACGAGCGATACCGCAACCCGCCCGCTCCCGCTGCGCGCAAAGGCCATCGCCATCCCGACTACGGCCATCGTCGGCACGACGAGCGGTGCCGCCGGCGGGTAGATGCCCCAGTCGAGATCGCCGATGTGCAGATCCTTGCCGTTCATGGGCGGTCCGGCCTTGCCCATCTGTGCCGACAACACCATGCGCACCGTTTCGGGCTCGGGCCGCATGGCAAGCGCGATCCCGAGATCCCGAATCATGGGCGAGACGACGTCGCCCAGCCAGGCTCCGTCACGACCCCGAAAGGCCTGGCCACGACGCAGGCAAATCCCCGCCGCGTAGATGGCCTCCTGCCCCAGCGATCGGAATCCCTTGCCCTGGAAGGCAGATGCGCCGTAGCGAACCTCTCCGCCGGTGAACAGGCTCTTCAGCCGGTTGTCGGTGGCGCGCGTCAGGATCATCCCGCGGAGAATCTCGAGGCGTTCCGCACGGGTCAGCGAGAGCGCCGCCAGTTCACGGTCCAGGAAGCCGTCGCACTCGTCCGCCAGCTCGCGCGCCGCGGCCGTCAAGCGGTCGCGTGCAGTAACGCCCGGAGTGGTTTCGTTCTTGATCGGCGGATCCCAATCCGCCGTCCGCACGGTGAGTTCCTTCCTGAGAGTGGCCTTCACACGGACGAGATCGTCCGGCCCTGTGGGCACACGACCAGCCGACGCGGCGTCCCACGCATCGACCGCGAGATGGTACGCAAAGGGAGCGCGTTCGGCAACGAACGCCCCAAAACGGTCGGCCAGGTCGCTCAGACGAGGAAACGGACCGCCTGTGGGCATGCCGTATGCTATCGGGTCGTGTCGGGGCCGACAAGGCCGGCGCGTCCACCCTGGCCCCCGGCCGCAGGTCGCACGTGCGCGGTTTCCGAGGCCGAGTCGGGACCTCGGTAGGTCGCGAAGTGCGCATGGGCAATGCGATAGGTCGTACCCCAGGGAACGACGACGAAGGTGACAGGACCCTGTTGCAGCGTGCTGCTGTGTTCTCCGGTCTGCTTCGAGAAGAGCCAGATCGCCACTACTGTGGCTACACCGCCATGCCATCGAATCCCGCGGTCCTCGAGCCAGAGCTTGTTCGGCTGCTCCTTGCCGCCAGGCACGAACCCGAGCGCCTCGTGATGCACCCTCAAGGCGTCGATCCCCGGGATGACGCCCTTGGCCTCCGAGGAGAAGTAGGTCACCGACGAGTTGGGCACGAACAGTTCGGCAACCTGGTTGAGGTCGTACGTGTTCCACATCCGCTCCCAGGCGTCGATGAGCAGGCCGACGGAATCATCCCGATCGGCCTGTGCCACGGCCGTGCCTGCGGACTGAGACGGGCAGGGGCCGGCCAGGACGGCCAGCAGGCCCGTCGCGATGGCGGTCGCGCGCATCCAGTGCATACTGCCCTCCTACGGCCACGACGAGCCGTCGCCTACGAGACCGGGACCTCGCTCATCAGACCCACGACGTGCCCGTCCGGATCCTCCGTCACGGCCAGCCACACGTCACGGTTCTCGACGCGGGCAATCATCTGCGGCTCCTGCGTGATGGCTGCCCCTCTTCGCCGGAGATCGTCCACGGCCGCGTTGATATCCGGCGTCGCGTAATAGAGGACCATGCGCCTGCTCGGATCCACCTCCGGAACGGCGCTCAACATGAGACGCGTCTGGCCGCACTGGAAGAACGCCAACCCCGGCGGAGCCTGGAACAGGAGCTGGAGGCCCAAAACGTCGCGGTAGAACGCGATGCCCGAGTCGAGGTCCTTCACGGTGATGGCAATCTGATGGACGCCGGTGATCATCGAGGGCTCCCCGTGTCACTCTACCGCGCGAAACCACGCCTGTCACGACCCGCTCTTCCGGCCGCCCAGCACGTACTTCTGCAGCGCGACGGCCACCAGCGCCAGACACATCGCCAGCCCGACGAACGACGCGACGCGATACAGGCCTTCGAGTCGACCGAGGTCGTACAGGAAGCACTTGAAGACCGTGACGACGAGCAGAGCCAGAGCCGTTGCCCTCGCCGCGCGCGCACGCATCACGATCCCGATCGCGAGCAGTGCAACGCCGTAGATGCCCCACGCGAGCGTGTAGGTCAGATCCTGCGCCAACCTCACGCCGAACCCGAAGGTGATCGTGGTCCCCACAGAGTAGAAGTCCGCGATCTCGATGTTGACGAGGACGAACAGCAGGACGACGGCGCCGGCGGCTGCGAGGTGCGACAGCCTGAGGCGAAGGGTCCGGCTGCCGTTATCCTCGTCCCGGAGCAGGAAATCATCGCGCCGTCTCAGTGCCGCCCAGGCGAAGAGGAACGCCGCGCTGCAGGTCGCGTAGGTGTACAGGTACCAGTTCAGGATCCGTGCGGTCGAACGCGGCGCGTAGGCGAAGACCTCGGGATTGAGCACCAGCCGGGCGAACACCGCCGCCAGCAGGCCGACACACCACCAGAGCAGGCCGCGGTGCGGAATGCGCGTGAACAGCCACGCCAGGGCGGCGCCCTCCAGCGCCCACCCCACCGTCAGCCACTGCCGATCGAGTTGGAGGGGAATGGCCACGGTCACACCCGCCAGCACTGCGGCTGCCACGAGGGCGAGCCTGCCCTCGGCGCGTGCGCTCGCCCGTTCGATGCGCAGCAGCACGGCCAACAGCCCCGCCATCACCAGCGCCTGGACGATCGGGAGCGCACCGATATAGGCACCGAAGCCTCCACCCTTCAGACTCCAATGGGCCGCAAGGAAGAACGGCACGTTGGCGAGGACGGCCGTCAGATACGGCGACAATGCCGCACCGACCCGCCTGCCCAGGACCAGGGGGTACGCGACGAAGATCGCGTACGGTACGAGCGCGAACAGGAGAACGCGGCGCCAGTCGGCCCCCGTGTGAGGCGACGATGCCCAGAAGAGGGTGGCGAAACCGAGGACCAGCACGGCAGCGGGAGCGAGCACGGGCCACCGGGCCCGCCACGACACGGTCAGGACGGCGAGCAGCAGGATGAGGTGCGCGCCAACCAGCAGCGTGAGAGATGGTGCACCAGGGATGATGCTCGCGCCGATGGCGGCGACCTGACCTCCAACGAGTCCAACGACGACCGTCCACTCGAGGAGCCCGCCGGCCAACTTGGCGCGCGCCGCCAGCCATGCCCAGACGGTTCCGTAGAGAGCGGTCACGATGGCCCCCGCGAGCGCAACACTCGGCCAGGGGCTTCTCTGTGCCGCAGTCTCCCACGCCAGCAGGCTCACAATGACGAAGCTCGTTGCGGCCACCTGCAGGCCGCCGCGACCGAGGTCGAGAGCGGCAGCGCCTACCGCCACGGCAAGAACCGCCAGGGCGCCGAACCACGGCCAGGGCGGCACCGCCAGCGACGGGTCGCCGGCGATTCTCAGGAGAAACAGGAATCCCGACAGACCGAGATACGCGACGGCCGGGTCGAACTGACGCCCCGTGCGTCGGGCCGCGACGGGAACGGCCAGGAACAGGATGCCAAACGTGCCGTAGACAGTCAGGGCGGGCACCAGTCGGGACGGCTCGAGGTACTTGGCTGACCAGAACACCTCCGCCAGCAGGGCCGCCGCCGCACCGGCCAGGTAGGCGGCCGGATACCGGCGCACGACGGCGTACGCGGCGACGGCCGCAAGCAGCACGAACAGCACCCCGAACGCCATTGCGGGCGATGCGGTCTCAGGCTCACGAACGACCAGAACGGCGAACGAAACCAGCAGCAGCGGGGACGCCAGGGCCGCATGGCGGCCGTCGCCCGCAAACGTGATGCCGAATCGCGATCCGATCGCCGGCGCCAGCAGATACAGCGCGACGAACACGGCGATGATGCCCAGCACGACCGGCCAGGCCGCGCTCGAGTAGGCGGCGCCGGCCCAGAGCAGCGTGACGACCACGGTGGCCAGGGCGCCGAGCAGGTGGATCTCCTCACGTCGCAAGGCGATGGCCATCGCGAGGTATCCGGACGCCAGCAGCAGCAGGAAGACGAACAGCCATCCGTACTGGTTGCCGTAGGGCGCCATCGTCAGCACGGGCAGGATCAGGAGGGGCAGCATCGCCGACGCCAGCGCCAGCGTCCGGAATGGCCCGTGCCAGGCGCGTTCGCCGTTCGGCGGCGGGCCCGTCATGCCGCCGAGAAACAGGAGCGTGAATGCCAATGCCGGGAAGATCAGGAAGATGCTCACGGCCACCGGCACCTTCTCGGGCGTCAGGAACTTCGCCACCCAGCCCCACTGGTAGAGCGTCGTGAAGAGGAGGCTGACGCCCACGAGCGGTGCCCAGCGTTTGTGCCGGGCCACCCATGCCAGTCCGGTATTGAGGACGATCAGGTAACCGAACAGGGTGAACGGGTTGTCCTCGCCGCTCGAGAGCAGGGCCGGCGCGGCGAATCCGCCGAGCAGGCCCAGCCCGGCGATCAGCGGGGACGACCGGCGCAGGGCGAGCAGGATCGCGATCAGCGTCACCGCGACGAGCAGCACGAACGCGATGATGGTCCCGATGAGTTGCCAGAGGGAGTGGGCCGCGAAGAAGGTGGCGTAGAGGATCGTCACACCCGCCACGTCGAGCGCGTCCGCGGTGATGCGATAGCGCCCCGCCGCCCGCCGCTCGGAGAATGCCAGCAGCCCTGCGGCCGTGAGCACGCCAATGGCCATGCGAACAGGAGGGCCCAGCCAGCCCTGCTCGATCGAGAACCGCAGGAAGAAGATCGCGGCGACGACCAGCGCGACTCCCGCGACGGCCGAGAAGAACTTGACGCCCACCAGGCTCTCCCAATCGAAGCCGCCGGGGCCGGCCTCCCGATCCGCCGCTGTCTCCGGCTCCGGGGCCGCCGCCTCGGATCCGACTCCGGCGCCGGCCATCACATGGATGGGGGGCTCTGTCGCCGCGGGCTTGAGCGCGCGGGCAGCCTCCCGGCCCGGCATCGCGGCTGCCACTGCCGCCGCCGCGGCAACGAACGGGACATCGCTGGCCACGGCCGGGACGGGCGGGACTGGCGTGGGCGGACTCGCCGACGGCGCGGCGGGGGATGAGGGAAGCGGGGTCGGAGCGGTCACGATTGGCGCGGCCGGTGTGTGGACGGGCACGTCCGGCTGGAGCGGCACGCGCGCAGACGCGGCCGGCGCCGGCCGCGCACCTTCTGCCGGCGCGTTCACCGGTCCGAGAGAGGCGTCTCGCGTGCGCTGCGCCAGCCTGCCAACCTCGAGCTGGAGCTCGTTGAGTCGGTCGTCCTGTCCGCGCAGGAGGCCGTCGAGAAGCCCGACCCGATTCTTCAGCCCGAAGACGATGAACCCGAGGACGCCGACCGCCACGAACAACAGGAACACCATAGGGTCCTCCCGCTCACGGTCGCCGACGAGACGCGAGGTGTCGAGGCAGACTGGGCACGGTGCCGTCTGCTGGTGAGATTATCGGGACGTAGCGCCTGGGAGTCCTCCGGTTTCGGTGAAGAATCGTGACGGTTGCTGAAGGCCCGCGCTTCCAGGCGACGCGTCAGAAGCGGATGCGGCCGCCGGCGCCGATCTGCACGCCGCCGATGTTCACGTCGAACGTGGTGCTGCCGGCGGCCGTGATCGGAACCGAGGCCCCGGCGTAGCGAACGAACCCGCCGACGCCGAAGTTCCTCGTGAGCCTGTAGGTCACGTCGGCACCGATGTTGATGCCGGTCTTGCTCACGCTGACCTGCGTCGCCGCCGCCGTGAGATTGATCGCCGTGTACGGGGCGCCAACTTCAGACCAGGTGTAGGTCCGGATGGTGCCCTGCTCCAGTTTGAAGAACGTGGGCCCTCCGAACACCGAGACCTCGAGTAGGTCGGTGAGGGGAACCACGAACATCGCGAAGATGTGGACCTGCCGTTCCTTGTGCTCGAGGCCCGGCAGCGCCGTGGACGCGCTGCGTGCACTGTTGTAGAAGAGAGGATGCGGCACGGTGGCCGACGCGTCAGCGCTGCCCGTGGTCGACAGGCGTGTGAATCCGAGGCCGACGCCGACATTCCCCCACACGCGCGCGCCGCCGCTGATATCGAAGAAGCCGCCCTTGGAAGTCACACTCTGGGACGCCGCAGAGGTGGCCTGCTCGTCGTACACCGTCGCCACATCGTTCACCGACACGCTGGTGTCCGCGCGGTTCTGATAGGCGCCGTTGATGCTGACAAAGACGCGGTCGGTCCACTCCAGCATCTGCGCCTGGGCCGGCGACGCCGCCAGGAGGCCGGCCGCCAGGAAGAGAATCGTGATCCGCTTGCTCATGCAGTACCTCGCTGCCCGAAGGCGTAGGCCGGCCCCTCGTCTCGTCGCTCACGGTACCGGCAGGATCGTGCCGCAGCCAAACTTTCCCATCCTAGCACACCGCAGACTGGCCGGCCGTCAAGCACGGCCGACATCCGGATCCTTGTCGTCCGCTTTCATCTTTGAAGTATCATGCCTGAGGTACCGGCAGCCCGGCAGGCTGCCGGATTGCGGTACGCGCGGTGCGGCGCCCTCCGGGTTGTTCGGGCGTGACATGGGCGCGGCCCTCCATTCGATCCGTACTGGAGTGCATGCATGCAGAAGAAATGGCTCGTCTTCGGCCTTGCTGCGGCGGTTGCGGTTGCAGCGGTCGCTTGCGGCGGTGAGACCACCACACCCGTGTCCCCAAGCGCGGCAACGGCCGGCTCGTCGGCACTCGGCCCCGACAATTCGACGCTCAAGGTGACGGCGCCCACGCTGCAGTCTCCCGCCGATGGCGTGGAACTCGCCGAGCTGGCAGCCACGCTGGTCCTGAGTGCCGCAACCGGCGTGTACGTCAACGCCGAGACCCTGTCCTACCGGTTCATCCTCCAGAACGCGACGACCGGCGCCCAGATCATCGATTCCGGGCTGATCACGAGCGGCGGCGCGCAGACATCCTACGCCATTCCCGCCGACACCCTGGAGGCAGGGGGCAGTTACCGCTGGAGGGCGCGGGCGGAACGGGATGGCGCGTTCGGCCCCTGGTCGTCCTTCCGGACGTTCACCACCCCGACGCCTCCGGAGAACACTGCCGGCTACATCACGGGAAGTGAGATCTGGGATCCGCTCGTCGACGGCAAGACCGTCGGGACCGCGAGCGGCGTGGCCTTCATCCCGGACAAGGGCGTGCAGATGCTCGGCCTCGAATCGGTGATCACCTACACGCTCCCGACCACGCTGACCTCGGGCGCCGTCGAGTTCAATGTGGAGAACCTCGACCCCGACTCCGACGGCGGCAAGACCAAGGTCTTCAGCATGCAGGAAGGGTACGGCGACATCACAGCCAACCGGTACCGCTTCAATCTGGAGAAGCGTGGCGACGACCACGCGGACGTCGGCAAGTTCCGGTTGCGGATCATCACCGGAAACGCCGAGGAAGGGGCGTTCTCCGACTCTCCGCGGCTGGCCCCGACCGGCTTCAGCATCAGCAAGACCTACTACATCCGGGTGTCGTGGGGGAACGGCGTGGTCCGGTTCCTGATGCGCGAGAACGATCCGGCGGGGTTCGTGGCGATGGACTACAGCTTCACCTACAGCGGAACCTACCGGCCGTCGCCGCACGTCGTGCACATCGGCGCGCCCGTGCCACGCGGAGGCGCGGCGGATGCCACGGTGCCGAAGATGATCGTCCGCTACTTCTACGTGTCCCCCGGGACCGGCCAGTGGCCGGGCTGGCCGAAGGCCCTGCCGTTCTTCGGGTTCGACCTGGACGGGCCGGGGCAGTAGCGACGGGCAGCACCAGCAGACGGGAAGGGGGGGGCCCCCCCCCCGGGGCCGCCCCTTTCCATCTGTACGCCCTGCCCGGAGGCGCTACTTCTCGATCTTGATCAGTTCCACGTCGAACACCAGCATGCCCTGGGGGCGATCCGGCGCGCCATCGTAGGCGAGCTTCGACGGAATCCAGAACCGCGTCTTCTCCCCCTCGACCATCAACTGTACGCCCTCGGTCCAGCCCTTGATCACCTGGTTCAGTCCGAAGGACGCCGGCTCTCCGCGTACCACGGAACTGTCGAACATCTGGCCGTCGGTCGTCCAGCCGGAGTAGTGCACGGTCACCGTGCTGCTGCTCTTCGGGTGCGCCGCGCCCGCGCCGGGTCTGAGGACCCTGTAGGCCAGTCCCGACGTCGTCTGCTGCGCATCGGCAGGCGCGGCCGCCACGTCCGGCGGCGTCACCGGCGCCTCGGTGAACCCGACCAGCTCGATGTCGAACACCAGCAGGCCCTTCGGCTTGCCCTCGGCTCCCTTGTACGCCAGCGCTTCGGGAATCCACGCCCGGCGCTTTTCGCCGATGACCATCAGCTGCACGGTCTCGCTCCACCCGGGGATCACGCGGCTCAGCACAAATGTGCTGGTCCGCCCGCGGGCGTACGAGCTGTCGAACATGGCGCCACTGGTCGTCCAGCCAGTGTAGTGCACCGTGACCGTGTCAAGGGGTCCCGGCCTGGCCGTCCCCGCTCCGGGCGTCACGACCTTCGTGGCCAGGCCCGTTGCCGTCTTGACCGCATCGGCGGGCGCCGCCGCCACGTCCGGTGGTGCTGGAACCGGACGTGCGAGCTTCTGCACCGTCTGCTCGAGCGCCGTCTGCGCGCCCGCGTGCTCGGTCGAGGATGCCAACATGCCAGCGGCCACAACCAGGGTGACCAGCCCCCAGAGAACGGTACGGCGGTGTGGTGATCTCATTCGGGTCCCTTCCCTTGCTCGTCGTCTTGAGCCTTCTTCTTTCTCGTGGGTGTCGTGCGCGTCCGCGGCTTGCGGGCGGCGGTGGACTTGGTCTTGGGGGCCGCTTCTGCGGGGGCCTTGCGGCGGCGCCGGGGTTTGGCGCCGGCGTCAGGCCCGGGTCCGGCCATGTCGGCCGGCGGCAAACCGGGCGCGGCGGATGCCTCGATGTCGACCGGCGCCACGGGCTCCACGACCTGATCGACGGCGTCGTGAGCGCCCGTCTCCATCCCGGCCGCCTCGATGGTCTCGGACTGCGCGGCGCCGACCTCCGGTGCGTGTGCTCGTGCATGTTGTCCCTGGAACACCCTGAGCACGCCTTGCCGGTCTCGCTCGAGCCTCACGAGGCCCTCGCGCTGGGCCACGCGAAGCAGTTCGACAAGGTTGCCGTGTCGCTTCTCGTCGAAGCCAGCGTCGGCGGCTTTGAGGAGCTGCTTGACGTTCCGGACGTACATCGGCCAGCGGCTCACGGCACCGGGATGCTGCAGCACGCGCCTGAGCAAGTTGACGCCGTCGGCGAAGGTCGCCAGGGGACGCGATTCGGCCTGTTCGGCCGGCCCGTCGAACCCGTCGGGTGCGCCCGGGGCGGACTCCGAGCTCGTCGCCGACTCGGACCCTTCGGTGCCGGCAGTGTCGTGCCGGTCTCCGTCCCGCAGGTCCACCAGCGTGCTCCGGCCCGAGTGGCGGAGCGTGACCAGACCGGCGTGGGCGAGCTTCTCGACGAAGTCGCGGAAGCTGGAGACGCCGTAGTCCTTCTCGGAGAACGTCGAGTCGAGCTGAAGCAGGGTGCTCTTCAACAGGCCAAGCTGAGGCGTCACCTCCCGGTCGGCCATGATCCCGAGCGCCCGGGTGACCAGCGGGAACGCCTTGCCGATTGGCGCGATCGACAGTGGCGCCGGCGGCGACGGGGTGCTGCCGCGCTCGCGGCTCGGCTGCCGGCGCGAGGACTGGCGGATGACGTTCTCATAGGCGATGAACTCGGTGCAGTTCCTCTGCATGACCGCGCTGGTGAACTGTCGCCCGCCGACAACGAACACCTTGCGGTCGTACTGCTTCAGCTTCTCGACCAGGCTGATGAAATCCGAGTCGCCACCGACGATGACGAAGGCGTTGATGTGATCGTGGGTGAACGCCATCTCCAGCGCGTCGAGCGCCAGGTTGATGTCGGCGCCGTTCTTGTCGCCGCCGGGCGTCATATTGCGCTGCACCATGCGCACCGCGTGCTGCGTGAGCATCCGGCTGTAGTCGCCGGCCTTCTTCCAGTCGCCGTAGGCGACCTTGGTGATGACTTCGCCGCGCTCCTTGAGGGCGTCGAGCACGGCACCGACTTCGAACTCCCGGCCGAGCGTGCTCTTGACACCGATCTCGATGTTGTCGAAATCGATGAACACGGCAATCTTGAGTGATTCGTCTGACACGTTCCTGTTACCTGTCGCGTTCAGTGCTAGGTCT
>JBFMFH010000004.1:0-58202 GCA_040752275.1 Acidobacteriota bacterium | reverse complement strand
GACCCGGCGACCAAGCCGCTGGCACGCGAGATCTTCGCGCGTGAGGTGCAGTTCCCTGCGCTGACCGCCGAACTGGCAGCCGCCTCGGGCCGGGCTCTGGTTGGCCTCGGGTACCACGCCCAGGTCGAGGCGCATCTGGACAGTCTCGCGCTGTTCAGCCTCGATCGAGGGCGTGTCGCCATCCATGTGGAGGACGGTTCGTTCAGGTTTGGCGACCGGCGGGTCGACATGCCGGCACTCCTGGCCTCGGTGAGGGCCGAGCCCGAGAAGTTCAGCCCGAACGTGCTGTTGCGGCCGCTGGTTCAGGACGCGCTGTTTCCGACGGTTGCCTATGTGGCAGGCCCGAACGAGCTGGCGTATCTCGGTCAGTTGAAGGACGTCTACGCGCACTTCGGCGTCCCCATGCCTCTCATGTGTCCGCGCGCGTCGGCCACGCTGCTCGACACCGGCGCGGCCCGGTTCCTCGCTCGGTACGACATCCCGCTCGAGGTCCTGCAGGCCCATGACGAGCGGGCGTTGAACGACCTGCTCGAGTCCCAGCTGCCGCCCTCGGTGGAGCGCGCCCTCCGCGAGGCGGCGGCGGCGGTCGAGTCACACTTGCAAGAGGTCATCCAGGCCGTGCCGGCCATCGACCCGACGCTCGAAGGCGCGGCGCGCTCCGTGCTCGGTCGGATGAGCCACGATCTGCATGGCCTGCACACCAAGGTCATCCACGCGGCCAAGAAGCGCGATGAGACGTTGCGCCGTCAGTTCTCACGGGCCCAGGCGCAGGCGTTCCCCGGTGGGCACGCGCAGGAGCGGGCTGTCGGCTTCGTGCACTTCCTCAACCGTCACGGGTCCATCCTCGTCGATCGGCTCTTGAGCGAGCTGCCCCTGGATCTCGGCCGGCACTGGGTCCTGAGCCTGTAGGATGACCGGCGATCCGCCACGGCCGTTGCCGCCGAAGCCCTCCCGGGCGCCGCGGTTCGCGCGGCGTCGCCTCCGGAGGGCCCTTGGACTCGGGCTGCTGATCCCAACCCTCGGTGCAGCCGGGATGGCGACCTACTACTACCTGTCCTTCGCACGGGTGATTGACGAGCGGCTGCATGGCGAGCGGATGCGCACGCTGCCACGGGTCTTCGCGCGTCCCTTCGAGATCCACCGCGGACAGTGGCTCGGCGCCAAGGAGATCGCCGACCGGCTCAACGACCTCGGCTACACGCACCGGGACCAGGCGACGCAACCCGGGGAATTCGCCGCCAGCGAGCGCCTCACGACGCTGCGTGCCCGCGGGGGAGACCACGCGGGTAAGATCGTCCGAATCACCTGCAATCCGGACGGAGGCGGCACGGTCGGTGCGGGACCGGACGGTTCGGGCCGTACCGGGGTGATCGAACGGATCGAGGTCGACGGGATCGGACCGGTCGATATGATCGGGTTCGATCCCCCGCTCCTGACGGCGCTCATCACGGCCAACCGGGAGAAGCGGCGGCGCGTCTCGCTGGCACTCATTCCCCGTCACATGGTGCACGCCGTCCTCGCCATCGAGGACCGCCGTTTCTACGACCACCCCGGCATCGATCCCATCCGCATCGTGGGCGCGATCATTACCAACATCCGCGGCACGAAACCCTACCTGGTCGGAGCGAGCACCATCACCCAGCAGCTGGTCAAGAACTTCTTCCTCACTCCGGAGAAATCGCTGCGCCGCAAGCTGCTCGAGCAGTTCATGGCCGTCGTGCTCGAAACGCGGGCGACGAAGGACGAGATCCTCGAGCTCTACCTCAACGACGTGTATCTCGGGCAGCGGGGCTCGTTCGCCGTCCACGGCGTGGCCGAGGCAGCGCGCCTGTTCTTCGGCAAGGACGTCACCAACCTGACGCTGGCCGAGGCCGCCACCATAGCGGGGGTGATCCAGGCACCTTACACGTGGTCTCCCTTCACGTCGCCAACGCGGTCAATGGACCGTCGCAATCTTGTGTTGCAGGCCATGGTGGACACCGGCTACGTCCGCCAGGAAGCGGCCGAGCACGCGGGCCGGGAGCCGGTCGAGGTCGTCCGGCACGCCCTCGACGTCGAGGCTCCGTACTTCGTCGACTACCTCGGCCAGACACTGTCGGACCAGTACCCGGGCCTGCTCGCGAGCACCGAGCCCGTGAGCGTCTTCACGACGATTGACATCAATCTCCAGCGCATCGCCCAGGCCATCGTGCAGGACGGTATCGCCCAGGTCGACGACCAGCTGGCCCGCAAGAAGATCAAGGGCCGCGCCCAGGTGGCGCTCATCGCTCTCGACCCACGCACTGGAGACCTGCTCGCCTTCGTGGGCGGGCGGTCGTACATTCAGTCGCAGTACAACAGGGCCTTCACGGCCAAGCGCCAGCCAGGCTCGGTCTTCAAGCCGTTTGTCTACCTCGCCGCGTTCGAGGAAGCCGCGGCCTCGGGCAGAACGGACCTCACCCCGGCCACGCTCGTCGACGACGAGCAGACGACGTTCACCTACGAAGACCAGCAGTGGACGCCGGGCAACTACGAGGATGAGTACGACGGCCGCATCACGCTGCGCCGGGCCATCGCCATGTCCCGGAACACCGCGACCATTCGCGTGGCCGAGATGACGGGCTTCGACAGAATCGCCGATCTCTGGAAGCGATTCGGGACCGCCACGGTCCCGCGGCCGTACCCGTCGATCACCCTCGGCGTGTTCGAGGCGACGCCCATGGAGATCGCCATGGCGTACACGGTCTTTCCCAATGGCGGTGAGCTGCGCCCGCTGCGGGCGATTACCGGTATTACGAACGGCCCAAGCCGGGTGCCGGTCCGCGCGGAGTCCACACGGCGAATCGCCAGCGCCGAGTCGGCGTTTCTCGTGACGAACTTGATGCGCAGCGTCATCAACGAAGGCACGGGCGCGTCGGTCCGGAGCCAGGGCTTCGGCCTGGACGCCGCCGGCAAGACCGGTACGACCAACGACATGCGTGACGCCTGGTTCGTCGGGTTCACGCCCGAGTTGCTGACGGCCGTTTGGGTGGGGTTCGATGACAACCAGCCCCTGGGGCTCAGCGGGTCGGCCGCCGCGCTGCCCATCTGGACCCGCTTCATGATGGCCGCGCTGGCCGGGCGTCCGAACCGGACGTTCCAGGTGCCGAGCGGCATCGCCTTCGCCGAGATCGACCGCGACACGGGCTACCTCGCGCAGCCGGCCTGCCCCCGCGTGTTCCGGGAGGCCTTCCTCGCGGGGACCGAGCCGACCGAAGCCTGCGAACTCCATCGGTTCTGATCGGCGGCGGGCCAGCCGCTGCGTCCCGCCGGTATAATCAGCCGATGCAGGAGTCGGTCTTCGCAGCCATCGTCCGCGCACTCGACGCCGGCGACGATGCCGCGCTTGTGACCATCATTGCCGCCAGAGGGTCCACGCCTCAGAGGGTCGGCGCCAAGATGCTCGTCTTCGCCGATGGCCGAACCGTCGGAACGATCGGCGGCGGCTGCTACGAGTCCGATGCGGCCGGCAAGGCCCGAGAGAGCCTTCGGACGAGGCAGCCGAGGGTGGCCACCTACGATCTCACGGACGATGTCGCCGAGGAGACCGGACTCATCTGCGGAGGCCGCATGGAGGTGTTCATCGAACCGCTCGACGCCGCGCCGCACCTGTACGTGATCGGCGCGGGACACGTCAGCCAACATCTGGCACGTCTCGCCGGCGACGTCGGGTTTCGCGTTCACGTGGTCGACGACCGATCGGCGTTCGCCAATCCGGAGCGCTTCCCCACGGCGGTAGACGTCACCGCCGAGGACATCGAGCACTACCTCCGGACGACGCCCATGCCCGGCACCGCGTTCGTCGTCGTGGTGACCCGGGGCCACACGCACGATCTCGACGCGCTCAGGGCACTGGCCGGCAGAAGCTTGCGCTATCTGGGCATGATCGGGAGCCGCGCCAAGGTCAAGCAGGTGGGCGATGCACTGCTGGCAGACGGTGCGCCACCCGAGTGGGTGCGCGCGATCCACGCGCCGATCGGCCTGCGCATCGGCGCCATCACGCCGGAGGAGATCGCGGTCAGCATCGTCGCTGAACTGATCGCCGTCAGGCGCGGCGCGACCACCGACCGGGCGGCGGTGGGTCAGCCCATGCGCTGGAGCACCCTGGGTTCCTGACCTGACGCGCCGCGGCTGGCGCCGGAGAACACACGTGTCATCCCTGCGGATCGACGGCGGATCGGTCCTGACACTGAACGACCGGTGGGACATCGTCGACGGCCCGGTCGTCGTGCGCAATGGCCGTATCGTGGAGGTCGGCCGCACCGATGGCGAGCCCGTCGATCGCGTCATCGACGGCAGCGGCGCCATCGTCCTGCCGGGCTTCATCCAGACGCACGTGCACCTCTGCCAGACCCTGTTTCGGGGGCTGGCGGATGACCTGCCCCTGCTCGATTGGCTGCGGCGACGGGTCTGGCCCCTGGAATCGGCCCACACGCCCCGGACGTTGCGCGCGTCGGCGCGACTGGCCGCCGCAGAACTGCTGGCCACGGGCACGACGACCGTCCTGACGATGGAAACGGTCCACGACACCGACGCCGTCTGCGAGGCCATCGCCGGGACCGGGCTTCGGGCCGTCATCGGCAAGTGCATGATGGACGCGGACACCGAGGCGCCTCCCCGCCTTCACGAATCGACCCGGCGGGCCATCGACGAGAGTCTCGCCCTGCGCCGGCGCTGGCACGGTGCGGCCGGAGGCCGGCTGAGGACGGCGTTTGCGCCGAGATTCGCGCTCTCGTGTTCCCGGGACCTGCTCGAGGAGGTCGCTGCCCGCTCCGCGCACGATGGGTCGATCATCCATACGCATGCCAGCGAACAGCAGGCCGAGATCGATCTCGTCCATCACCTCTCCGGCATGCGCAACATTGAGTACTTCGAACGGGTCGGCCTCACGTCGGAGCGCCTTTGCGTCGCGCACTGCATCTGGCTCGACGAGCACGAGCAGTGCATCCTCGCCGAGCGGGATGTTCGTGTGCTGCACTGCCCGAGTTCGAACCTGAAGCTGGGGAGCGGCATCGCTCCGGTGTCCGAGTTGCAGGGCCGCGGGGTATCGGTGTCGCTTGGCGCCGACGGCGCAGCCTGCAACAATCGCCTCGACATGTTCGACGAAATGCGCCTGGCGGCCATGCTGCAGGCTGTGCGCCGGGGACCGGGCACGCTGCCCGCCCGCGATGTTGTGGCCATGGCCACCCGCGAGGGCGCCCGAGCCCTCGGCCTGCTGAACGAGGTCGGATCGATCGAACCAGGCAAGCGCGCCGACCTGATCGTCGTCGATCTCACCCGCCCTCACGTCGCTCCCGCGCCCGACCCGTATTCCGCGATCGTCTACGCGGCCCGCGGAACGGATGTGCGGATGTCGATGGTCGATGGCGAGATTCTCGTCGACGACTTCAGGCTGGCACACCTCGACCCTGCGGGAATCGCCAGCGAGGCAGCCGCGGCGGCCCGCGACCTCAAGCTCCGGGCAGGCCTCTGAACCCGGCGCTCACGTGTGTCGAGGATGCGCCGGGGCCGGTGCACAGGAGCGCCGGATCACCGGGGGGTACCGCCGCCGGCCACCACGAGCAGACGGGTCGACGGGGGAAGCGCTCGGTACAGGGATGCGGCGTCCTTGGGGTGCAGGACCACCCGCAGCCGGATGGCGTCGCCCTCCGCCGACACCGTCGCCGCCCAGACGTCCCGCCACTTCGCCGTCCACCAGGCGGCGAGCCGGGCAAGACGGCCCACGCTCGCATCTGCTTCGTGTGGCCGGATTTCGAGTGACAGCCCGCCCTTGAACCGGATGTGGTACCGCGACGGCACCGGATACAGCTCCTCCGCAGTCGGCGGAATGGCCGGCGGCTTCGGGTCGTCACCCTCGCGGCTGGCATCGCCCGCCCGCACCACGAGCCGGTCGAGCGGACGCGGAGGGTCCAGTTCGCCGCCGGACCAGATCACGTCCTGCCACTCGATCCCGCGTCCTCGTCGTACCCAGGAGACGCGCGGGCGTCCGACCTGGAGGCCGAGGATCGGGTACTGCTGCAGGCCGGCGCCACGCAGCATGAGCGTCACGGTCCCTCCGGCCGGGTCGATTGTCAGGTAGAAGTCGCGTCCGCGGGCGAGTTCCAGCCGCCGCTCGAGCTGCCGCGTTCGCCGTTGGGACTCGGCCAGCTCGCGTGTCATGCCATCGGCGCGGGCCTGTGTGGCCGACTGGGCGGCAGCAGCGGCAACCAGCCAGGCCCCGGCTATCCCAAGGCCGGCCAGCGCCGCCCCGAAGCGTCGCACGCAGGCGTTGCGTCGCGTGCGGCATGTCGACCGGCTGGCACACCCCATCTCGGTCACGCTCCGCTCAGTAGATGAAGATGGGCATGCCCAGGCGGGCGTTCGCCCATACCTTCCGCAGGTCATCCCGCCCGACCCGGATGCATCCATGCGAAACCGCCCGGCCGAGCAGACGCTCGTAGAGCGTGCCGTGGATCATGTAGCCGTTGCCGAAGTAGAGCGCGTACTCCCCGAGCGTGCCGTACTCAAGGCGTGCAGCCGGGTTCTTCGGAATCGGCTGTCCCTCCTCGACGAACGCCCAATCGGGTTTGCGCCAGACAGGGCGCTCGGCCATGGACAGGACCTCGAACCGGCCCCGGGGTGTGTCGAACACCCACTCGCGCTTCCGGCCGCCGCTCTCCTTGAGCACCAAGCCCGAACCGGCGGAGCACACCGCCTCGAGCAGCACCCCGTCGTCCTTCTTCAGGTAGAGGCGGTTGTGCGTCTGGTCGACCACGATGTACACCCCCCGTGGCGCCGTTGCCTTCAGGCGAGCCCGCAACTGCCGCTCCCGGCCGCGCCCGCGGGCGAGCGCCGTCCGGAGGCCCGCTTCGTTTGCGGGGACGCGGCCCGTCAGGACGGGCGGGTGATCGGTCAGCGGTTCGTACGCGTAGCCGCTTCCCGCCCAGGCGATCGCCAGGTAGACCGCCGCCGCCCCCGCAATCACCGCCGCGATCCGGCGTGGTGTCCACACGAGTCGGCGCGACGCCTCCGCCAGTCCGGCCGGGCCGGACCCGGGCTGGGCGGAAAGAGGCTCCGTGTCCGACCTATCGTCCGCCGGCCGTGTCTCGGCGTCGGGCGGCAACGTCGGCGATGGTTCCATGGGCATCGCTTCCAATGATCGTCACAGGTGTCCCGACCTGCACGTGGTTGAACAGCTCATCCATCTCGGCGTTGGTGACGGCCACACAGCCACGGGTCCAGTCGCGTCCGCGGCCGCCTTCGCCGTGGATCTCGATGAGGCCGCCGATCGAGGCTGATGCCGGGAGGTCGCCGGCGCGGCGGGCCCGTGAGAACCGGGCACGGTCCTCCGCATTCGGGTAGTCGAGGAGCAGGGCCTTGTAGTAGATCGACGCCCCGTTGGTCTTGCGTGCCGTCACGCGGTACCGCCCCTCCGGGGTGGCGCCGTCTCCCGCGTGCTGCTTGTCGGCAATCCAGTTGAAACCCATGTCGGTCCGGTACGTCTTGAGAAGCCGACCCGCCACGAACAGCGTGAGCGTGTGATCGGCCTTCGAGACGACGATGGCGGCACGTCCCTCGCGCCTCGACCAGTCGATGGTGTCCTGCCTCCAGCGTTGCCAGCGGGCCACGGTGACAGCATCGGCGTACCGGGCGGCCACGCCCGTCGCGTGGCTACTGACCTGAGCGGCCAGCTCGATGGCGTGGCGCGATCGCTGCAGGGCCGTACTGAAGTCGCCCTCGCGGCGGTAGATCCGGGCCTCGACCAACGCGGTCCTGGCCCGAGAGAGCAGCATGCGGCGTTCGATTCCCACGTGAATCTGCTCGGCCAAGTCCGCACTCGCCTCGATTGCGGCGTTGGCCTCGTCGATGAGCGCGTCCGCCAGGTTCGCGGCCGTCAGCCGGCGTGCGACCGCCCGCTCCGTGGCCTCGCGGGCCTTGGCCTCGACCTGTGTGAAGGACGCGGTGAGAGGTCCGAGGTCCGGGACCGGCCACCAGCGGACCTGTTCGACCCGCAAGGCCACCTGCGCCGTGCGCAGCGCCAACTCCGCCGCGAGCAGGTCCTCAGGCGCCCAGACAGCCGCCTCGGCGGCGCGCGCCCGGGACACGGCCTCGATGGCATGCGCGGCCACCGCCACGAGCTGTTCGTGGCGCTTCGCCCCAGCGACACGCACGCCGGCCCAGGCGGCCACGAGCAGCATGCCCGCGAGCAGGGCCCAGCGCCAGAAGTGGCGGCCGGGTAACCTCGGGAGGGAGAGGGTCGTCAATCGAGCGGGTGTGCGGCTGGAACGGCCCTTCGGAGACCGGGAGGGCCCCGGGCGGACCCATGGCGGGTCCGGCCGGAGCCGTCATCGGCCGGTCCTACTTCATCCCCTTGGCCGCCATCGCAGTCTCGACGGCGGTCTTCACCGTCGATGCCGCCGTCATGGCTGCCTCCGCCTTAGCCTTGGCGTCGAGGAAGCGCTCGCCGCCGAGTGAGCCCTCGGCCTCGGTGATCGTGGCGGCCGCGTTCGCCAGGTCGGTCTTCATCACCTCGAGATCTGCCGCGGTCCCCTTGCCCTTGGGCGCCTTATCGAGCAGCCCCTGAGCCTCGGCCAGCAGGGCCTTGGCCTGTTCGATGGCGGCGGTCGCGTCGGCCTTTGCCTTCTCCTTGCCTGCGGCGGCATCGGCGGTCGCCTTCTCGGCAGCCGTCGTGGCCGCGGCGGCGAGCTCAGCCGCCTTCGTGTAGGACGCGAACCACTTGCCTTCCTGGGCCTTGAGCTCCGCCTCGAGGGCGGCCTGGGCATCCTGCGCGGCCTTCAGCGACTCGGCGGCGTACTCACCTGCGCCGGCCGCGCCAGCCGCGTCGAGTGCCGCTTTCGCGGCATCGATCGCCGGCTGAGGCGGCGAGGAGCACGCGGTCACGATCACAGCCAGCCCCAGCACCATTGCCACAACACCCAACGTCTTACGCATGGACCAACAACTCCCTCTGGCATGACACCGGAGACCCCTTGTCTCCGATCGCCTAACCCGGCATCATACGCCTGTCCCGCCTCGCGCGGGAAGAGGGGGACGGCGGGGGTGCGCGACACCAGTATGGCGGGGGGCGTGGGCCCGTCTCCGGCCCCGTCAGCCGGCCTTGGTATAATGCGGAGAGTGGCCGTGGCCGGCACTCTGAAACCGTGACTGCCAAAGACACTCACCCTCTCGCCGATCGATCGCGGCGCATCCTGGCGACGCTGGTGTGCGAACACATCGACACGGGCGAGCCGGTCGCGTCACAGGTCCTCGCACGGCGGGGATTCCGTCTCTCGTCTGCGACCATCCGCAATGTGCTGGCCAGCCTCGAGGAACTCGGGTATCTGCACCAGCCGCACACTTCGGCGGGTCGCGTGCCGACGGCCTTGGGCTATCGCGCGTATGTCGACATGATCCTCGAGCGCCGCCGTCAGGGGCGCGCGGCGGCCGGCATCGAGGCGCAGCTGCTGGAGCAGCTCGGCCCGCTCGCCGGCGCGGACGCCGTGCTCACCCAGGTGCCACATGTCCTGTCCGAGGTCTCGCACCAGGTGGCATTCGTCCTCGTGCCGCCGGGAGACTCGCTGGCGCTGCGGCATATCGATCTCGTGCCCATCGGCGACAATCGCGTTCTCGTCATCCTTGTGTCCCAGGACTCACAGGTCACGCACAAGGTCGTGGAGGTCGTCGAACCGCTGACGACCGGGGATCTGACGCAGGCGGCCAACTACCTGAACCACGAATTCGCCGGGATGACCCTGGCCGAGATCCGGGCCGTGATTGTCGAGCGACTCGGCCGAGACCGGGTCCTCTACGATCGGCTGATGGCACGGGCCCTGCGCCTGGCTCAGTCGACCTTCGCGGGCGTGAGCGGCCAGCCGACGCTCTTCGTCGAGGGCGCCTCGTCGCTGTTCGGCGAGGTGTCCGGGCCCCATGGCAGCCTGACATTGACCGCGCTCGGTGTCCTGGTGAAGATGATCGAAGACAAGCACCGGCTCGTGCAGCTGCTCACCCAGTACATCGACGGGCCAGGCCTCACCATCGTCATCGGCGCCGAGCATGCCGACCCGAACCTGCACGAGTTCAGCCTCGTGGCATCCACGTACTCCGACGGCCGGGGCACCGGCACCGTCGGTCTCATCGGACCGCTGCGCATGCGCTACTCACGTGTGATCTCCGTCGTGAACGGGACTGCCGAGATCGTCTCCCGGATGCTGGCCGATTCGAGCACGACAGGTGCGAGGCCCGGATCCTGAACTCCCCCACATCGACCGCTCCCATGACCGACGACCCACGCGCGTTACCAGAGGGCGGGCCTGCCGCCGACCAGGGTGCCGATGTGCCTGTCGAGGTGCCAGCGGCCGAGACGCCTTCACCCGAGCCGCTCTCGGCCGAAGATGCCACGCGGTTGCGCGAGGACCGGGACCGGTACTACGATCTGCTGCTTCGCAAGACCGCCGAGTTCGACAACTACCGCAAGCGCACCGAGCGTGAACGGCGAGCGCAGGCCGAGCACGCCGCAGCGGATCTCCTGCTCGATCTGCTGCCCATCGTGGACGACCTCGAGAGGGCTCTGGCCGCCGAATCCGCCGGAGAGCACGCCGAACACTACCGGAAGGGCGTCGAGCTCATCCACCGCCAGATCCTCGACCTGCTGAACCGCCGATCGGTGCGCCGGATCGAGGCGCTGGGTACCGATTTCGACCCGAACCTGCATCAGGCCGTCTCCTACGACCCGTGCGAGGGCCACCGGGATGGTGAGATCGTCGCCGAGTTGCGCCCGGGGTACCTCATCGGAGAACGACTGCTCCGGCCATCGATGGTCAAGGTGGCACGAGGGTGAGCAAGCGCGATTACTACGAGGTCCTCGGCGTCGCGAGGACTGCGACCGACCAGGAGATCAAGAGCGCGTACCGCAGGCTGGCGCTGAAGCACCATCCTGACCGCAATCCGGGCAGCAAGGTCGCCGAGGAGCGGTTCAAGGAGGCCGCTGAGGCGTACGCGGTGCTGGCGGACCGCGACAGGCGGGCCGCCTACGACCGCTTCGGGCATGCGGGACTCGGCAGCGGGCCGGGCGCGGGCGGCTTCGACCCTTCCGTGTTCACCGGATTCGAGGACATCCTCGGCGGTCTCGGGGACATCTTCGGGTTCGGGGACATCTTCGGTGGCGGCCGGCGCCGCGCAGGACCCCAACGCGGTGCGGATCTCCGCTACGATCTCGAGATTTCGTTCGAGGAGTCGGCCAAGGGCGTCGAGACCAGCATCCAGATTCCACGCCTCGAACCCTGCTCAACCTGCGCAGGGAGCGGAGCCGCTCCGGGCACGTCTCCAACGCGGTGTGGTCAATGTCATGGCCGCGGACAGATCCGCTACCAGCAGGGGTTCTTCGTGGTGTCGCGCACGTGTGGCACCTGCGGAGGGACCGGGTCCGTCATCACATCGCCGTGTTCGGAGTGCACGGGCACCGGGCAGGTCACACGGGAGCGGAAGCTGACTGTCAAGATCCCGGCCGGCATCGCGTCCGGCCAGCGGCTGCGGCTCTACGGCGAGGGCGAGGCAGGGTCGGCGGGCGGGCCTCCCGGCGACCTCTACGTGGTCGTCCAGGTACAGGAGCACGATGTCTTCAGGCGGGAGGGCGATCATCTGTATTGCGAGGTCTCAGTGGGCTTTCCCATGCTGGCCCTCGGCGGAGAGATCGTCGTACCGACGCTCGACGGCGAGGAGAGCCTCAAGATCCCCGAAGGCACTGATGCGGGCACCGTCTTCCGCCTCCGACACAAGGGCATGCCGAGCGTCACCGGCCGCGGGCGGGGTGATCTGCACGTCATCGTCCTCGTCAAGACGCCCCGGAAGCTCACGAAGGAGCAACGATCGGCGCTCGAGCATCTCGCCAAGGTGCTGCCGCCAGGCAAGGTCGAGGCGCGGCGGCCCGAGCAGGAGCCCGGCGAGCGCGGCGTCTTCGATCGCGTGAGAGACCTCTTCAGCTGATGCGGACCTGGCCGGCCTTCCATGTGGCGTTCCCTGCCGCCGGTTCCGGCGAACCTGAGTCGCTGCAGGACCTCGTTGCGGCCGCCCTCGATGGTACGGGCGTTACCGCCATCGACGAAGGTGGTGACGGATCGTGGCGAGTGTTCTTCAGTGACATCGCCAGGCGAGACGTGGCGGCCTCGACCATCATCGAGACACTCGCCGCGTCGGGCCTCACCGTCCGCTGTTTCGAAGCCGACGATGAGGATTGGGCCAGGCGGAGTCAGGCGGGGCTGTCGGCGGTGCGGGTCGGCCGCATCCTTGTGGCGCCACCGTGGGACCCGGCGGCCACCTCGCCCCCCACGGGCACCCTCGCCGTCGTCATCGAACCGTCCATGGGTTTCGGCAGCGGTCATCACGCGACGACCCGACTGTGCCTCGACGCGCTGCAGCAGATCGACCTGCGGGGCACACGGGTGATCGATCTCGGTACCGGGTCGGGTGTGCTCGCGTTCGCCGCCGCACGGTTGGGCGCAGTCTCGGTGCTGGGTGTCGACGTCGATGCCGACGCGCTGGCTTCGGCCCGCGCGGCCCACAGGCTGAACGGCTCGCCGCGCGCCGTGTCGCTGGTCGAAGCCGACTTCCGCAAGACCCGGCTCCCCGTGGCGGATGTGGTCGTGGCCAATCTCACCGGGGGCATACTGGCAGCGGGAGCGACCGCCGTACTCCGGTGCTGCAAGGCCGGCGGCATTGTGATCACGAGCGGCGTCACGGCCGCGGAGGAGGGGACTGTCGCGTCGGCGTTTGCCGCGCTCTCGTCGCCAGTCTGGCGCGGGGAGGACGAGGGGTGGGTGGCGTGGGTGTTCAGGCGCCTGGCGACGGGCGACAAGACAGGTGACAGGGGACGGCCGACAGACGACCGGGAGGACGACAGGCAACAGTCGTCGGAGGGTGCGCGCGCCGGTCTCGGGTGGCGTCGAGGAACGGAACGCACCGGGGCGAGCAACGGGAGACTGGGCACGTGGTGCATCGCTTCTATGCGCCCGGGATGAGTGCCGGCGCGACGCGCGTGGTACTCGATGGCGTCGAGTCCGTGCATCTGGCCCGCGTGCTGCGCCTGCGTCCGGGCAGCCGCGTGCGGGCCTTCGATGGCCGGGGAACCGAGCGGGAGGCCCGGGTTGCGACCGCCCATCCCAAGGGAGCCGAGCTGGACCTGTTCGATCCCGTCGGGGCCGCTCCCGAAGCGAGGGTCCACGTCGAGCTGGGCCTGGGGCTGCTCAAGGCCGACAGGTTCGATGCCGCGCTTCGCGATGCGGTGATGCTCGGCGTGGCCGCCGTACATCCCCTCCTGACCGAGCGATCCGACGTACCGGCGGGCGCAGTGGCGTCGGGCACGCGTCGCGAACGCTGGCACCGTATCGCGGTGGCATCGTCGAAGCAGTCTGGCCGCGCCACCGTGCCGGCGGTCCATGAGCCGGCAGGCCTGCGAGCCTGTCTCGCCGCCGACCGATCCCCGACGCGCATCCTGCTCGCGGAGCCGTCAGTCGCGGGCGCCGAGCCGCTGCAGGCCGACGCCGGGTGGGCCGCAGTCACGCAGGCCCTGGTGCTGGTCGGCCCCGAAGGAGGATGGACACCGGGCGAGGTCGGACTTGCCAGGGCGGGCGGCTGCCGCGTGATGTCACTCGGGACCCGCACGCTGCGCGCCGACGCCGCGCCACTGGTTGCCCTCTCCGTCCTGCAGTTCCTGTGGGGCGATCTGTAGGCGGCCCCTCACGATTGCGGATTGCGGATTGCATCCCTCCTGACTCCTGACCCCGTTTCTGTCGCCTGCCTGCCCCGAGCGAAGTCGAGGGGTCGCCTGCCTGCTATACTCCTCCTGGATGTTCTTTCGCGGGCAGACCATCGGCAAGTACAAGATCCACTCGGCGCTCGGCAGCGGCGGTTTCGGCACCGTGTATCTCGCCGAGGACACCTGGATCGGCAAGAAGGTCGCGCTGAAGGTCCCCCACCGCCAGAGCGTCAACTTCGGCGAGCTGCTCAAGGAGCCTCGCCTGCTCGCGAGCCTGAACCACCCCAATATCGTGTCGGTACTCACGGCCGAGAGGCAGGACAATATCTTCTTCATCGTGATGGAGTACGTGGCGGGCGAGTCGCTCGAGAACATCATCGCGCAGGGAGGCGCGCTGGAACTCAACCGCGCAATGGACTACACGTGCCAGATCTGCAACGCCGTGGATCATGCCCACGGCCAAGGTGTGATCCACCGGGACCTGCGGCCGGCCAACGTCCTCGTCGCCGAGAACGGCATTGTCAAGGTCGCCGATTTCGGAACCTCGCGGTTCCTCGAACTGGCGGCGCACGGCACGACCGTCATCGGGAGCCCGCCCTACATGGCTCCGGAGCAGTTCTACGGCCGGGCGACCTTCGTGTCGGACATCTACTCGCTCGGCGTGACGATGTACCAGATGATGACCGGGACGCTCCCCTACCAGACGCCGGCGCCCGCGGATCTGGAGCGGCTCGCCCGCGGCGAGCTGACGTCGCCGCCACGCCTGCGGAACGGCCGGATTCCTCAGCGGGTCAACGACATCATCATGAAGGCTATGGCCGCCGACGTCCACGAGCGGTACCAGCGTGCCGCCGAGGTTCTCGACGATCTGCTCGGAGCCGCCGATCGGCCGGCTGCCCCGCGAACGACCGGGCACGGGAAGCGGGTGACGCCGTCATCCGATTCGGGACCCGCACCGGGCTGGTCCCGCTCTCGGGAAACGCCTCAGCCGCGGTTCTGCTGGCACTGCCGCAAGCCGCTGCACGCGCGATCGGACCGCTGTCCCTTCTGCGGAGAGGCACAGTAGAATGGCCCTCATCTCAAGGAGCCAATGATGGGGTTCAGCGGAACCGGGAAGGTCTGGATGAACGGCGTGCTGGTCGACTGGGCCGACGCCAGGATTCACCTTGCCTCGCACGTGATCCACTACGGGAGTGCGGTCTTCGAGGGCGCCCGCTGCTACGACACGCCGAAGGGGTCGGCCTGCTTCCGTCTGGATGCCCACATGCGGCGCCTCGTCCATTCGGCGAAGATCTACCGCATGCAGATCGGGTACACGCAGGCGCAGCTCGAGCGGGCCGTGCTCGAGACGATTCGTGCCAACGGCATGAAGGCCTGCTACCTGCGTCCGATCGTGTACCGGGGCTACGCCCAGCTTGGCGTCAATCCGTTCCCGTGTCCGGTGGACACCGCGATCATGGTGTGGGAGTGGGGCCGGTATCTGGGCGAGGATGCCCTCGAGAACGGGGTGGATGTCAAGGTCAGTTCCTGGTCTCGCATGGCGCCCGATACGTTTCCGTCGCTGGCCAAGACGAGCGCCAACTACGCCAACGCACAGCTCATCAAGATGGAAGCCATCATCGACGGCTACGCCGAGGGCGTGGCCCTGGACAGCTATGGCTTCGTGAGTGAGGGCAGCGGCCAGAACATCTTCGTGGTCCGGGACGGCGTCCTCTACACACCGCCGCTGGCGGCTTCGGTGCTGCCGGGCATCACGCGCGATTCGGTGATGGTCATCGCCCGTGATCATGGCTACGAGGTCCGCGAGCAGGACATTCCGCGTGAGATGCTCTACATCGCCGATGAACTGTTCTTCGCCGGCACGGCTGTGGAGATTACGCCCATCCGCTCCGTCGACCGCATCCAGGTCGGGCCGGGCGGCCGGGGCCCGGTGACCGAAGCCCTGCAGCGTGCCTTTTTCGGCATCATCTCCGGCGATCTCCCGGACCGGCACGGCTGGCTGACCTACGTCGACCCTGCACCGGTAGACACGCCAGAGGCACAGACCGCGGAGACCCAGGCCTGACCATGCACCTCAACGACCTCCTCACGCACGCCGTCGAGCAGGGCGCCTCCGATCTGCACTTGAAGGTCGGCAACGTGCCGATGATGCGGATCAGCGTGGACCTCGTCCCGATGCACGGCGTGGCGCGGTTGACGCACGACGACACCCTCGCCATGGCGATGGTTGTGCTGCCGGAGTCGCTACGCGACCGTTTCCGAGAGGTGCAGGAGGTCGACGTCGCCTACAGCGTGCCGGGGCTGGGGCGGTTCCGGTGCAGCGTCTTCCTGCAGCGCGGCACGATCGGACTCGTCCTGCGCGTCATTCCCATGCTGGCGAGTGGCATCGACGAATTGAATCTTCCCCCGGTGCTTCGGACGATTGCCCTCGAACCCAGGGGCCTGGTCCTCGTCACCGGCACGACCGGCTCCGGGAAGAGCACAACCCTGGCCGCGATGGTGGACCACATCAACCGGAACCGGCCGGCGCACGTCATCACGATCGAGGATCCCATCGAGTTTCTGCACCGGGACATGCAGGCGATCGTCAACCAGCGCGAGATCTCGACCGACACCAGGTCCTTTGCCCTGGCCCTGCGCAGCGCACTGCGCCAGGACCCGGATGTGATTCTGCTGGGCGAGATGCGTGACGCGGAGACGGTCGAGACCGCCCTGCTCGCCGCCGAGACGGGCCACCTGGTCCTCTCCACGCTCCACACACTGGATGCCACCGAGACGATCAACCGGATCGTCGCGGTCTTCCCGCCGCATCAGCACGGGCAGATCCGCATCCAACTCGCATCGATCTTGAAGGCGATCATCTCCCAGCGCCTGGTGCCCCGTGCCGACGGTTTCGGCCGCGCCCCCGCCGTCGAGGTGCTCGTCTCCACGCCATTCATCCGCGACTGTATCAAGGACCCCCTGCGGTCGCATCTCATCCCAGGAGCCATCGCGGCGGGCGTCTCTCAGTACGGGATGCAGAGCTTCGATCAGTCTCTCCTGGGGCTCGTCCGCCGGGAGTTGGTGACCGTCGAGGAAGCGCTGCGATGGGCCACCAACGTCGACGAGTTCAGGCTCAAGCTGCAGGGGATCTTCTCCACATCCGACGAGGCGGCAGAGGAGATGGCTCGCGACGTCGTCGGCGAGGACGATGCACCGCCCGAGATCACTCGATTCGGCCGTTAGTGCCCCGGATGTGTGGCGTGTGGCACGAGTCCTGGAACCGCTGCCCGAGTGGGTACACGCTACGACCGAGCATGCGGGGAGTATACGAACGCGACGCAGCACCGCCAGTCCGGATGCGTCACGCGGGGGACAGGTGACGCGTCACCCGTCCGGGGCACGACCGGCGACTGGAGGGCGGCAGGATGGGCGGGCCTAGACACCCGCGAGCGGCTCCCGAGGACCCGATGGAGGCCGCCCGCGTGGCCTACGTGGCGGGCCTGCGCTGGCTGGCGGGCCGTGAGCTCTCCACGGCCCGCGTCCGCGAGCGCCTGCGCGAGCGCGGCTACCCCGATGCCATCGTCACCGACACGCTTCGCCGGCTGACCGGGGCCGGTGCACTCGACGATCGGCGAGCGGCACACGCGTGCGCCAGGACACTGCTGTTGCTCAAGAGGCGCGGGCGGCTCCGGGTGCTGCGGGAGCTCGAGCGGATGGGATTCGATGCCGAGACCGCTCGCGCGGCCGTCTCCTCGGTGCTCGAGGACCAGGACGAGCGCCACCTGGCCGATTGCGCTGCGGCCGCGAGACTCCGAGGCGTGCGTCCGCCTCTCGGGCCCGCCGTGCGCCGGCGCGTGTTTGCCGCATTGCTGCGCCAGGGATTCGCCCCGTCCCTCATCCACGAGGTCCTGCGCGGACGAGAAGCCGACTGCGATGAGCCGACCGATCCCTGAGTGCTTCGACTGGCAAGTACGACCACGACGTGTTCCCGCTGAACGTGGCCGGGTCTGCTCGCTCAGCACTCGGCGGAGACGTCGATGGCGGCCTTTCCCGGCCTGAGCGACGTCGAAGGCAGCCAGCAGCTGGCCCGCCTGCCCGAATCCCGAATCCCGAATCCCGAACCCCGAATCCCGAATCCCGATAGAATTGTGGGCATGACCTCTTCGGACCTGAGACGGACCTTCCTGGACTTCTTCGCGCGCAACGCCCACCGCGTGGTGCCCAGTTCCCCCCTGGTGCCGGCCGACGATCCGACGCTGCTGTTCACCAACGCGGGCATGAACCAGTTCAAGGACGTCTTCCTCGGGAAGGACCGCCGGGACTACCGCCGGGCAGCCAGCTCGCAGAAGTGCATGCGGGTCAGCGGCAAGCACAACGACCTCGACAACGTCGGGCCGTCGCTGCGGCACCACACCTTCTTCGAGATGCTGGGGAACTTCTCGTTCGGTGACTATTTCAAGGAAGAGGCCATCTCCCTCGCCTGGGGTCTGCTGACCGAGGTCTGGCATCTCGAACCGGATCGCCTCTACGCCACGGTGTTCGGCGGCGAGTCTGGTATTCCCCGCGATGCGGATGCGTACCGGTTCTGGCGGCGGGTGCTGCCCGACGCCCGCGTGGGCGAACTCGGTATGGCGGAGAACTTCTGGGCCATGGGCGAAACGGGGCCCTGTGGGCGCTGCTCGGAGATTCACTATCACCGCGGCGACCATCTGCCCTGTCCCGAGCCTGTCTGCCGCGGGATCGAGTGCTCGTGCGATCGGTTCGTCGAGGTCTGGAACAACGTGTTCATGGAGTTCGAGCGCCAGGCCGATGGCACGTTGCTGCCGCTGCCGGCTCCATCCATCGACACGGGGATGGGCCTCGAGCGAATCACCGCGATCATGCAGGGCACGTTGTCCAACTACGACACCGATCTGTTCGGCCCGCTGCTCGCGGCGCTCGGCGAGCAGGCCGGGCGCCGGCACGGCGGCACGATGGCTCCCGAGGACGTGTCGATGCGCGTCGTGGCGGACCACATTCGGGCCACGACCTTTCTGGTGGCCGACGGCGTCGTTCCGTCGAACGAATGGCGCGGCTACGTCCTGCGCAAGATCATGCGGCGGGCGATGCGGCACGGCAACCGCCTCGGCCTGACCGAGCCGTTCCTCTGCCGGTTGGTGGACGTGGTCGTCGATCGGATGGGCGAGGCGTACCCCGATTTGCGCGCGAGCCATGACTACGTGGTCAGGATCGTCCTTGGTGAGGAGGAGCGGTTCGAGGCGGTGCTCGCGTCGGGTCTCCCGAGACTCGAGGAGCTGCTCGACCGGTCAGCCGGCGCCACGGTCGTTCCCGGAGACGGCGTGTTCCGTCTGTACGACTCGTACGGGCTGCCGGTCGACTTCATCGAAGACGTCGCGAACCAGAGGGGTCTCTCCCTCGATCGCGAGGGCTTCGAGCGCGCGCTCGAGGCGCAGCGCGCTCGGGCGCGGGCGGGCAGCGCGTTCGGGGGGGCGGTCACGGCCGAGAGCTTCACCGCCAGCGAGGCGACCCGGGGCGCCCTCGAATCCGCCGGCGACCGCTTCGACGGCTACATCTCGACGCGCCTGGAGGACGTGCGCGTCCTGGCGGTGTTCGACGATAGCGGGAATGAGGCTGGAGGACTCGATGCGGGACTCGGCGGGTATGTGGCCCTCGACCGCACCCCGTTCTACGTGGAATCGGGCGGCCAGGTCTCGGACGTGGGTCGCATTCGTGGCACAGACGGCCTGACCGAGGCGAGAGTGGTGGGGATGACGCGCGCGCATCACGCGTGGCCTCGCCTGCACCGGGTAGCCGTCGAACGTGGACGCATCGGCCAGGGAGATCGCGTGAGTGCCGAGGTGGACGGCGCCTCCCGTGACGCCACGCGTCGCAACCACACGGCGACCCACCTCCTCCACGCCGCGCTGCGCCGCGTGCTGGGCACTCACGTCAAGCAGGCCGGGTCGCTGGTGGCGCCGGATAGACTGCGTTTCGACTTCGTCCACTTCGCGGCTCTCAACCGGGAGCAGATCGACGAGATCGAACGGCTGGTCAACGAGCAGGTGTACGCGAATACTCGGGTCGAGACCGACGTGCGCCCGACCCAGGAGGCCATCGCCGCCGGCGCGATGGCGCTCTTCGGCGAGAAGTACGGCGACGAGGTGCGCGTCGTGCAGGTCCCGGGCTTCAGCCTCGAACTGTGCGGCGGGACCCACTGCCGAGCCACGGGCGACATCGGATCGTTCATCATCGTCCAGGAGGGCGGCATCGCGGCCGGCGTGCGACGGATCGAAGCGCTCACCGGGCAGGGCGCCCTTGCCCATGCCCAGTGGCAGCGGGGCATCCTCGATGACCTGCTCGCCCGGCTGAACGTCCCCGCGACCCAGGCCCCAGACGTCGTCGAACGGCTGCAGGGCGACGTCAAGCGGCTGCAGCGCGAGGCGAGCCAACTCCGGCTGAAGGCCGCCATGGGCGGCGGCGCGTCGAGGCCCGGCGACTCCGTACTGGTCGGCGACGTCCACGTGCTGACCCGGACGGTGAGCGATCTGGACAAGACCGCCCTGCGCGAGCTGGCGGACTCGCTGAAAGGCACACTGGGCAGGGCGGTCGTCATCCTCGGATCGCATGGCGACGGGAAGGTCTCGTTCGTCGTGTCCGTGACCAAGGACCTCACGGACCGCGTTCACGCCGGCAAGCTGGTGAAGGCACTCGCCCCCATCGTCGGGGGCGGGGGTGGCGGGCGTGCGGACTTCGCCGAGGCCGGGGGCAAGCACGCTGAGAAGCTCGACGAACTGCTCGCCACCGGCCGGTCGCTCGTCCAGCAGTGGCTGGCGAACTGAAGGCCAGGGCGCCCCTGGCCGATACACGGATGGACGCCTATGACTTCCCCGCGGTTCATCTGCTCACTCGTGCTCGGGATGGCACTCCTCGCGTCGGCCGCTCCGGCTGGCGCCCAGATCTACATGTGGCGCGACGCGAATGGCATCCCTGTGGTGTCCGACCGGCCGCCCAGCGCGCCAGGATCCCAGGTCTACCAGGTCGGGCGCTCGTCGCTGCGGGCCACGCGTCCAGCCGCCAAGGGCTACGACAACGACTATGACGATCTGATCGAGCGGTATGCGGCCGAGTCCGGTGTGCGCGCGGACCTGGTGCGGGCCTTGATCCAGGTCGAGTCCGGGTTCAATCCGAAGGCCCGGTCGTCGAAGGGTGCGAGAGGGCTCATGCAGCTCATGCCTGCCACGGCGAAGGCGCTCGGGGTTCGCAACGCCTACGATCCCGCCGAGAACATCAGAGGCGGCACGCAGTACCTTCGGTCCCTGCTCGATCGCTATGGCCACGACGAGGAGCTCGCGCTGGCCGCCTACAACGCCGGGCCGGAGGCGGTCGAGAAGTACGGCAACGTCGTGCCGCCCTACCAGGAGACGCAGCAGTACGTGACCAAGGTCCAGAACATCACGAGCGGAGCGCGACGCGTGATCTACAAGACGTACGTGATGGTGGACGGCAGACTATTGCCTCGGTACTCCGATCAGAAACCTGCCTCCGGGGCCTACGAGATCGTCACCGTCAGCCGTTGAGACCAGTGGGGTCACCGGCCCGTCCGGCGCGCCGGCCGCGAGTGCGCGAAGGTGGGACCGATGGCGATCGTGGCGGTGCCTGGCGATCTGAGTCGTCCACCGCCGTCGTCGGCGACCTCGTGCGAATGAAACACGAAGAGATCGTGGCAGGTTCGTCTCAGACGGAGCGCTGCTCGGTCTCAGGAGAGGCTGACGGCGGACGCAGCCAGGGAGAGGACCCACGGATCCGCCAGGCGCTCCGGCGGGGTGACGTCGTCGAAACCCGGCTGACCGCGGTCGATAGCCTCGAGCCCCGGCGGGGGGGTCATCATCTCCGGCGGGAGAGCGAGTAGTCCGCTCACGATCCACGGACAGAACTTCGTTCCCGCGTCTGCGGCGATCATCTGTCTGGCCGCCGCTACCGACAGCCGATCGCGGTAGTCCCGCTGGCTGGTCAGTGCGTCGAACGCGTCCATCACGCCCACGAGGCGCGCCGTGAACGGAATCACGGTTCTCTTGAGGCCGTCGGGGTAGCCGGTGCCGTCGAAGCGTTCGTGGTGGTACAGGATCATCGTTCCCACCTCGTCGTCGAAGCCCGCGCGGTGGGCAATCTCCATCCCGAGCACCGGATGAACCCGCAACTGCTCCCACTCCCGGGCGTTCGGGCGGCGGGGCTTCTCCAGGATGCGGGCGGGCACGAGCAGCTTACCAACGTCGTGCAGGAGGGCGCCCACCCTGACGGTCTCGATCGTGTCGCGGTCGAGACCGTACTGCGAGGCGAGCCGGACGGCATAGGTGGCGACTCGACGGCTGTGTGCCGCGACATCAGGCCGGTGGCGGTCAAGCGCTGCGAGTACCGTGTCGACGCGTCCGAGCCGTGTGCGGAGCATGGGCCTCCCGGATCTTCGAGATGCTTCGCGTCGGCGGTTGGACTGAAACCGTCCGTCCTCCGACGTCGAGTCGCCCTACACCTAGGCAAGGCCGGTACCACCTGCCGGACGCCCGCCCAGCGCCCCCGGCCGTGCACGTGCCGGCGCGCGGCTGCACACGATTTCGCGAGGTCCCGACCCGAGGCCGCCGGCCGGAGTCCTACACCCCGGGTAGCCGGCCGGAGCCTAGCCTGCTCCGGCGTGGAGGTCGCGCGAACGGGCGCAAGATGTTACACTAGGGGATTGCGTGGGCGGCATGGGGTCGCCCATTCCCGGACGAGACCCGGACGAGGACACTGTGGCGAGTCACGCATCAGCGCTCAAGGCGCATCGGCAGAACGTGGAGCGGCGCGAGCGCAACCGGCAGCTTCGCTCACGGCTTCGCAATGCCTTGCGGGCCACCCGCGAGGCGATGGACCACGGCGACGACAAGACGGCGCAGGATCAGCTGAAGGTGACGGCTTCGCTGATCGACCGGATGGTGGCCAAGGGCGTAGTCCACAAGAACGCGGCGTCGCGCTACAAGTCGCGCCTGCACGCGCGCGTCGGCCGCGCCACCAAGGCAGCCTGAGTGCGTCGACTCGCAAGGACGACCACGCTTCATTCCCATTGAGCGTGGCCGGGTCTGCCCGCTCGGCACTCAGCCTCGAGGGCGCGCGTGCGGCACCGTATTGCCGCATCGAAGGACTGAGGCCGTCGATGCGCCACGCCCGCGGGACCCGTGGCCGCGGCGCGGCGCGGCGTTCAGCAGGCGCGGCCGGGGCTGCGTCTCATCCCGACAGTTCGACGATCAGTCGCTCGAGGAGGACCCGCGCATCGCCGCGAGATGTCTTCAGGGCGAGGTCGGTGCGGAAGAGGGACTCCACCGCGCGAGACACCAGCCCGGGATGGAGCCGGGTTCGGACGTACCAGCCCAGCTGCCCCAGAATCATCAGGCTCTCCTCGCCGTGGTCGAGCTTCAGGGCCAGTTCCCGCAGGGCCGCTGCCGGATTGCCACGTTCGATGGCGTTGATCATGGCCCAGGGGTCGAGCAAGCCGGGGCCGCTGGTCACCTCTCGCACGGCTGCCTCGGTGATGATGCCCTCGCCCGACGCGAACAGCGCGGCACGCTCGAATTCCTTCCTGAGGCGCGCCGCGTCGTTGCCGGCCAGCGTCGCGAGCAGACGGACGGCGGCAGGCTCGATTCGGATCTGCTCGCTGGCCGCCTCGGCCCGGATCCAGGCGATGGCGTCGCCGGCGTCGGCCAGCGGGTCGCAGTCGACGACGGTCGCATGGTGCTCGAGCACCTGCGCCGCCTTCACGCGTCTGTCGAGGTCGCCCCCGGCCACGAAGACCACGACCGCCCGGTCGTCACGCGACCCGAGCATCTCCTCCAGGGCGCCGAGTTCGTCCCACTCCCCACGTGCACCCTCGGGCTTTCGCAACGCCGTGACCAGCTTCTCGACGCCGTGCACGATGATGAGCCGCCAGGGTGCCATCACCGGATGGGTCCTCGCCAGGTCCGCGAGCATCCAGACCTGCCCGCGCGCCTCCGGCCGCGAGTCGGCCACGTGCAAGCGATCGAGATTGAAGGCCCGCAGGCCCTCGTCGAGACTGCCAGCCAGCAGACTCGTCAGCTCGTCCTTCAGGGCGTGATCCGGGCCGACCAGCAGATAGCTCCCCTGCGGGCCTCCGGCGGCAATCCGCTCTTTGAAGGCTGACGGTGAAAGGCGCGGGGCCACAGACGAGGCGCTCCTAGAAGGCCTCGAGAATCGCACTCACGACCGTGCGCGCGAACTCCGTCGAGATGCGGTCGAGCGCATTGGCCGCCGAGCCGAGGAAGACCTGAGGGTCAGCCGCCTGAACGTCCGGCGGCAGGTCGTATTCCTCGCGAACCACCATGGAGGAGTTCTCCCACAGGACCTTGTTGGCCTGCAGATCGAAGAACTCGATCTTCGTCGTGATCGTCACGAGGTACCGCGTCGCCTGCTGCTGGGCGTTGAAATTGCTCGGCTGGATGGCGATCGAGAGAATCGACCCCCGAAGCACGGCATCGACGCCGGCCTCCTGCGGCAAGACGCGATATCGCCCGCGCCCGATGAACTCGGACCGGATCTTCTCGGTGAACGGCTGCTCCACGCCGAAATAGGGGCTGGCGTTGGCCAACTGGGGGACGCCGATGACCTGGATGGACGCCGGCAGGAACGTGCCCCGCCCGGCGAGTGAGTAGCCGCACGACGTGCCGAGCAGGCCCACGATCAGAACCAGTGTCACGTGCTGTCTACGACACACGGCTGTCTCCTACTGCACCACGATGCTGACGAGGCGGCCCTTTGCCACGATGATCTTCCTCACGGTGCGGCCGCCCACGTGCTGGACCACGGACGGCTCGGCGAGCGCGCGCCTCTCGATGTCCGCGTCGGACGCGTCGATTGGGACGGCGACGCGCCCCCGGACCTTGCCGTTGACCTGGACTGGCACCACGACCTCCTCGCCCCTGGCAATGTCCGGGTCGAACGTCGGCCACGGTGCGTGCACGAGACCGCCTTCCCGGCCCAGGCGTTCCCACAGCTCCTCGGCGACGTGCGGCGTGAAGGGCGCCAGCATCAGCACGAGCGCGTCGACCGCCTCGGCCAGCACGGCCAACGATTCCGGGCGCTCCCCGTCCGCGGCCCCCACGTCAGTCCCCTTCCGTCCGGGGGCCCCCGTCCGGGTGTGCTGTTCCGAGAACTGGTAGAGCTCGTTGACGAGCTCCATCAGCGCCGACACTGCGGTGTTGAGGTGCACCCGCGGATCGAGGTCGTGCGTCACGCGACGGATCGTCTCGTGGGTCTTCCTCCGGAGCGCGCGCTCGGGTCCGCTCAGTGTCCGGCCGTCGATGGCACCAGCCGGCCGATGACCCAGGACGTCACACCACAGCTGGACGAACCGCCACACCCGCATCAGGAAGCGGAACGCCCCCTCGAGGCCGGCGTCGCTCCACTCGACCTCCTTCTCCGGTGGGGCAACGAACATGACGTACAGCCGCAGCGCGTCGGCACCGTACTTCCGGATCATGTCGTCGGGGTCGACCACGTTCCCCTTCGACTTCGACATGACGCGGCCGTCCTTCAGGACCATCCCCTGCGTGAGGAGCCGCGAGAACGGCTCGTCGTGGGCCACCAGACCAAGCTCCCGGTAGACCCTCGCGAAGAAGCGCGAGTAGATCAGGTGAAGGATGGCGTGCTCGATCCCCCCGCTGTAGAAGTCGACCGGACACCAGTAGGCCGCCTTGGCCGGGTCGAACGGGCGGCTATCGTTGTGCGGGTCGCAGAAGCGGTAGAAGTACCACGACGAATCCACGAAGGTGTCCATCGTGTCGGTCTCACGCCGCGCGGGCCTTCCGCACGCGGGGCACGTCGTGTTCACGAAGTCCGGCACCGCGGCCAGGGGCGAATCCCCTCGCCCCGTGAACTCGATGACCTTCGGGAGGATCACCGGGAGCTCCGAGTCGGGCACGGGCACCAGGCCGCACGACTCGCAGTGGACGATGGGAATCGGCGTCCCCCAGTACCGCTGGCGCGAGACGCCCCAGTCCTTCAGGCGGAACTGGACGGTGCGCTGCCCCGTTCCCCGGCGCTCCGCCTTCTCGGACATGACCGAGATGGCCTCGGTGGACCAGAGTCCGTCGAATTCCCCCGAGTTCACCACCCGACCAGGTTGCTCGAACGCCTCGCCCAGTGTGGACCCATCAAGCGGCTGTGCGCCGTCTCCGTCAGGCTGGATGACGACCCGGATCGGCAGACCGAACTTGCGAGCGAACTCGAAGTCGCGCTGGTCGTGGGCGGGCACTCCCATGACCGCACCCGTACCGTAGTCGCCGAGCACGAAGTTCGCCACCCAGATGGGCACCTGCTCGCCCGTGAACGGGTTGGTCGCCCTCCGGCCGGTGTCGAAGCCCTCCTTCTCGACATCGCCCGTCAGGCGCGCCGTCCGGTCCTGACGCCGGAACCGGTCGGCCGACGCCCTGAACCCCGCCGGGTTGTTCGACTCGTCCGCCAGCCGCTCAACCAGTGGATGCTCCGGCGCGAGCAGCACGAAGGTCGCCCCGAAGATCGTGTCGATCCTGGTCGTGAAGGCCTCGATGTCCACCGAGCCGCCGTCCATCGTTCCCGTCACGAGGGGGAAGCGGACCCGCGCGCCTTCCGATCGCCCGATCCAGTTCCGCTGCATGGTCAGGACCTTCTCGGGCCAGTCCTCGAGGCGGTCGATCGCCGACAGGAGCTCGTCGGCGACGGCGGTGATCCGGAGGAACCACTGCTCCAGTTCCCGGGTGGTCACCGGCGTCCCGCAGCGCCAGCACCCGCCATCGACGACCTGCTCGTTCGCGAGCACGGTTTGGCAGGACGAACACCAGTTCACCGTCGAGCGCTTCCGGTAGGCGAGGTCGCGCTCGAACATCCTGAGGAAGAGCCACTGGTTCCACTTGTAGTATTCGGGCAGGCAGGTGGCCAGTTCCCGTTCCCACGCATAGCTGATGCCGAGGCGCTGGAGCTGCCCCTTCATGTGGGCGATGTTCGCCAGCGTGGAGGTCTCAGGGTGAATGCCCGACTGGATGGCGGCGTTCTCGGCCGGGAGTCCGAAGGCGTCCCACCCGAATGGGTGCAGGACATTGTAGCCCCTCATCCGCTTCACGCGCGCCATCACGTCGCCGATCATGTAGTTGCGGACGTGCCCCACGTGCGCGTGTCCGGACGGATACGCGAACATCTCCAGTGCGTAGAACTTCGGCCGGGATGGGTCTTCGACGACTTCGAAGGCGCGGGAGGCCGCCCAGCGCAGCTGCCACTTCTCCTCAATGGCTCGCGGGTTGTACTCCGTCATATCCCGTCGATTATAGCCCACGCCAGTAGCGTGCCTGGACGGCGCGCGCCTGCACCGAGGCGCGTGCGCCCCGCGGGCACGGAGTGTCGCACTCGGGCGCATCGGCCCGGGTCTCGCCTGCCATGACCCGCAGCGACGCGTCGAGCGCCGACGCGAGGGCGGTCAGATCGTAGCCGCCCTCCGTCACCAGCAGCATCCGCCCCGCGCAGCAGGACTGGGTCGCGCTGGCGAGACGGGACATCAGGGTCGCATAGCCGGATTCGGACATCCTCATGCCGCCGAGCGGATCACGTTCGTGGGCATCGTAGCCGGCCGAGATGATGAGGAGGGACGGGGCGTACTCCTGCAACACCGGGATGACGACCTGACTGAACACGGCGTCGTAGTCCGAATCACCGCTGCCGGCCTCCATCGGAATGTTGACCGTGTACCCCTCACCCTCTCCGCGGCCGACCTCCGACACGCTGCCCGACCCAGGGTAGAAGGGCCACTGATGCGTCGACACGTACAGCACGCGCGGTTCGGCTGCGAAGGCCGCCTGCGTGCCGTTGCCGTGATGCACATCGAAGTCGACGACGGCGACGCGCGGGACGCCCCTCGCCAGGGCGTGAGCCGCCGCCACCGCGGCGTTATTGACGAGGCAGAAGCCCATCGCCCGGCCCGGCTCGGCATGATGCCCGGGCGGCCGCACCAGCGCCGCGACGCGGTCCACCGCGCCGTCGAGCATGCGATCCACGCCTGTGGTGCATGCTCCCGCCGCGAGTCTGGCGAGCGCGACCGACTCCGGCGAGGTGAAGGTATCGGGATCGAGCATGGCGGCGCGGCCGGACAGGGCGGCCAGTCTCTCCAGATACGTCCCCTCGTGGACGCGCCCCAACTGGCCGTCGGTGGCCTCGACCATCGGCAGCGCCATCGCGCCCCGCTCCCGCGCGCGAGCCGCCACCACGTCAAACACCTCGGCGCGCTCGAACCGCTCGGGGTGGCCCGGAGGTGGCTCGTGGAGTGCGAACCGCTCGTCGGTCGCCACGGCGAGGATCACGACGACCTTCCCACGAGCGCCAGCGTCCGCCGACGCAGATCGCCCAGTGATGCCTCGACGCGAACCCGGTAGGCGTCGAGGCCGGCCTCATCCAAACGGCGCGGCACGCCAATCGGTGCCCCGAAGACGATGGCGACCCGGGTGAACGGATGCGGCACCTGCGTCCGGTCCCAGCTGTGCATCTCCCAGAATCTCGCGGCTTCGATGTGAAACGGCACAACGGGATTGCCCGTCGCCATGGCCAGCCAGACGGCGCCAGTCTTGGCCGTCAGGGCGGGCCCGCGCGGGCCGTCGAGCGTGAACGCGACAGGGCGGCCCGCCCGTGTCTCCCTGATCAGTTGGCGAAGGGCCGCCCGGGCGTTCCTCGAGCTGGACCCGCGGGCCGTGCCGAAGCCGAAGCGCGTGATGATCCTGGCAATCCATTCGCCGTCGAAGTTCTGGCTCGTGATGACGACAACGCCGCGATGCCGCAGGAAATACGTGCCCGCCAGGATCCGTCCGTGCCAGAGGCCCAGGATCGGCACACGACCCGACGCCTGGACGTCGTCCAGGTGTTCGAGACCCTCGGCCCGCCACCGCAGCGTCGACCCGAGCGCGGCAATCAACGGGTAGCCGAGCGCAGCAATCGCGGCAATCTGGGCACGCTTGACGCGAGACTGCTGCCAGGCCGGGGTGTTCACGGTGTCTTCGTCAGGGTGACCTTCGCCTCGACGAACGCCATCAGGTCGACAACCTCGGTGGACGCATTGGCACTCGCCTGTGCGCCTTTCAGCATGATCGCGCAGAAGGGGCACGCCGTCACGACGGTGCCCGCGCCCGTCGCCTGCAGCTGCTCGAACCGCTCCTGGCTGATCCGCTTGCCGTCCTCATGTTCCTCGAAGAGCAGGCCGCCGCCGGCGCCGCAGCAGAACGGGTTGTCGCCCGACCGGACCGGCTCCGCGAGTCCCGCACCCACGTTGCCGATGAGGCGCCTCGGCTCCGCCGTCACGCCGGCGTAGCGTCCGAGGTAGCACGGGTCGTGGAAGACCACCGTATCGGTCATGGGCAGCCGCACGTCACGCAGGAGATCGGCCAGGAGCACGGACGAGTGGACGACGTCCACGTGGAAGGAGAATTCGCGATAGTCGACGCCGAGGGTCCGGAGGCAGTGTGGGCACCCGGTGACGATCTTCGTCACCCCCGCCGCCCGGAACTCCCCGATGTTGGCGGCGGCCAATTCCTGGAACTGGTATTCGTTCCCCGTGCGCTTGGCCACGTCGCCCGTACATCGCTCCCTGGCGAGGACACCGAAGGTCACGCCCTTCGCCCGCAGGATCCCGAAGAGCGATCGCAGGGCCTTCTGGAAGTCGGCCTCGTAGGACCCGGCGCAGCCGAGCCACATCAGGTACTCGTGTCTGGCTGGGTCGAAGGTCTCGAGCCCGGCGGACTGCACGAACTTCTGGCGCTGGTCCGCACCGAGGCCCCAGATGTTGCCGCGGCGCTCCACATGGTTGTAGACGGCCCCGAATACACCCGGCGCCTCGCCGTTCGAGACCAGCCCGCGTCGGGCGCCGATGATGAGCGGCAGGTGCTCGATACCGACGGGACACTGGTTCTCGCAGGCTCCGCACGTGGTGCACTGCCAGAGCACGTTCGGGCCGTAGAGATCCGCCAGCTTCGAGTCGAACCGGCCGGCCAGCAGCGCCGATTCGTTCGCGAGAATCAGCGCCTTGGGATTCAGCAGCTTTCCCGTGCCGTTCGCCGGGCAGTTCGACATGCACCGGCCGCACTCGACGCACGTGAAGGCATCGAGCACCTGCTTGCGCTCGAGGTCCGCGAGCGTCTCGAATCCGACCTCTTCCTTCTCGAAGTCCAGGTTCGCCACATCACCCAGCACCGGCGACTTCAGGTACACGGTCAGGGGCGAGACGACCAGGTGGAAGTGCTTCGAGTCCGGGATCACGACCAGAAACGCGAGGATCACCAGGGCATGCACCCACCAGTTCACGCTCGCCGCCAACCCGCTCAGCCGGAAGTCGAGCAGGAAGGTCGCCATCAACGTGACGATGAAGAACGCGATGACGATGGACTCAACGGAGAGATGCTCGCCCAGCGCCGCCGGCCGGACGAAGGCGCGCCGCACGGCGAGCCCGGTCATGCCGACCAGACAGGCAACGGCGAACGGAACCAGGACGAGCCCATAGGTCTCGAACCACGTCCGGCGGGTCAGATCCGCGATCCCGAGCCCATGAACGAACTCGACGGACGTGTAGAGGGCGAAAGCCACGAAACCCCAGAACACGGCCGTGTGCGCCAGGCCGACGAGGGGCTTCTCGCGGATGGTCTTGGCCTGAAAGACGACGTCCGTCAGGAACCGCAGCAGTCTGACGCCCGTCTCGTCGTCACGCACGCGGATGCTGTCCTTGGCCCGCAGGAACAGCCGCGCGCGCGTCGCAACCTGCCACAGGAAGGCGGCGCCGGCCGCAGTCACAACCAGCCGGAAGACCCACGTTTCCGCAGGATGCACTACCCCTGGAGCTCCTTGATCAACTCGGGGACCACCTCGAACAGATCCGCCACGATTCCAAAGTCGGCCACTTCGAAGATGGGCGCCTCCGGATCCTTGTTGATGGCGACGATGGTCCGGGCACCCTTCATGCCGACCAGGTGCTGAATGGCGCCCGACACGCCAAGAGCCAGGTACAGCTTCGGGGCCACGGTCTGGCCCGAGCTGCCGATCTGCCGATCCATGGGCAGCCACCCCGCGTCGCAGATGGGGCGCGACGCGCCAATCTCCGCCCCGAGGGCATCAGCCAGCCGCCGGGCCAGGTCGATCTTCTCCTGTTCCTTGATACCCCGGCCCACGGCGACGATGCGCTCGGCCTGGGTCAGATCCACGGCCTGCTTGGCCTCGCGGAAGGGCGCCTCCGGCTGTTCACGGATGGCCGCCGCCTCGACTCCTGCGTCGATGGCACGGATGGGGGCCGGGGATTCCCCGCGAGCGAGGCCGTCGGCGCGCACGGCCCCGATCTGGAACGTCGCCAGCGTGAGGCCGTCGGTCGCGACGTCCGCGTAGAGCCGCCCCTGGAACACGGGCCTGACAAACTGAAGCGCGCCGTCGGCCAGCGTCGTGCCCACGCAATCGGTGACGAGCGTCGCACCGAGCCGGGCCGCGAGGGCCGGCGCGAAATCACGAGCCTGATAGGTGTGGGCCAAGAACACGTGGTCCGGCGCCTCCGCCTTCACGAGGGCGGCAATCGCCGTCACGTACCCGTCGAGCGTGTATCGCTCGATGGCCGGGCCCGACACGGCCAGGACTTCGTCGAGGGCCGCCGCGGCGAGTTCGGCCGCCGGAGCCGCGACATCGGCGCCGAGCACGGCAGCCTTCACGGGCCCGGCGCCAGCCTGCTGGGCGGCGGCGATGGCCTCCCAGGAGGCCCGGTTCAGGGTTCCGGCAAGATGTTCCGCGATGACGAGGATCATGAGAGCACCCGGGCCTCGTCACGCAGCTTGCGGACGAGCTCTCTGGCCGCCTCAGCCGGCGACCCGCTAATCATCTGGGTGATCTTCTGCTTCCCGGGCACGTAGAGGCTGACGATCCGCTGCCGGGAGACCAGCCCCGCCGCGCCCGGGATGGCCTTGATCTCCTTCTTCTTGGCCGCCATGATGCCCTTGAGCGTGGCGTACCGAAGCTGGTTGATCCCGCTCTGAATCGTCAAGAGTGCGGGCAGCGGCAGCGTCATCCACTGGAACCACCCGCCCTCGAGTTCGCGCTTCACCCGGAGGCCACCATTCGGTTGAACATCGACCTCCATGATGATGGTCGCCGAGGGCATGCCGAGCAGCTCCGCGAGGATGGGCCCGGTCTGAGCGAACCCCTGGTCGTCGGACTGCAGTCCGGTCAGGATCAGATCGAACCGCTCGTCCTTCATAGCCGCCGCCAGGGCCTCCGCGACCGCGTGGGGATCGGCCGTGACCAGCTCGTCGCCCTGGACGTGCAGGGCCCGGTCGGCGCCGCGAGCCAGCGCCTCGCGCAAGGCCTGGGTCACGCGGGCTGGGCCGGCCGAGCACACGACTACTTCCCCGCCGTGCTTCTCCTTCAGCCGGAGACCCTCTTCGAGGGCGTAGGCATCGGGCTCATTCACCTCGAAGCTGGCATCCTGGTCCCGCACCCAGGTCTTCCCCTCAGCGACCCGGGGCTGCCAGTCCCGCGTGGGTACCTGTTTGATGCAGACCGCAATCTTCATGACCGTTGGCGTCCTCGCCGTCAGGCGTCGAAGCGGCGCAGCAGCAGCGCCGCGTTGGTTCCACCGAACCCGAACGAGTTCGAGAGGGCATAGGTGACCGCCCCGTGCCGGGCCTTCCAGGGCACGTAGTCGAGGTCGCACTCCGGGTCCGGCACATCCTGGTTGATGGTCGGCGGTATGGTCTGGTGGTACACGGTCAGTGCCGTGATGCCGGCCTCGAGCCCGCCCGCCGCTCCGAGCAGGTGCCCGGTCATGGATTTCGTCGACGATACGGCCACGTGCCGCGCCTGCTCGCCGAACAACGTGCGAATGGCCAGGGTCTCGAGTCTGTCGTTGAAGGGCGTGGACGTGCCGTGCGCGTTGATGTACTGCACCTGGTCGGGGGTGACGCCGGCCGAGTCGAGCGCCATGGCCATGACACGAATCGCGCCGTCCCCGTCCTCGGACGGCGCGGTGATGTGGAACGCATCGGCCGTCGTCCCGTAGCCCACGACCTCGGCGTAGATGCGCGCTTCGCGCCGGCGGGCCAGGTCGAGCTCCTCCAGAACCAGGATTCCCGCCCCTTCGCCGATGACGAATCCGTCCCGCTCCTTGTCGAAGGGGCGGCTCGCGCGTTCTGGTTCGTCGTTGCGCGTCGAGAGGGCGCGCATCGCCGCGAACCCGCCGAGTCCCATCGGGGTGATCGCGGCTTCGGATCCGCCGACGATCATGGCGTCGGCCGCGCCGCGCCGGATGATCTCGAACGACTCGCCCACGGCGTGAGCCGAGGCGGAACACGCGGTACAGGTCGCCAGATTCGGCCCCTTGGCGCCGAAGCGGATCGACACCTGACCGGCGGCGAGGTTGATGATGGCTGCCGGGATGAAGAACGGCGAGATCTTCCGCGGCCCGCCTTCAAGCAGGGCTGCATGCTCCCGCTCGATGGTCGCGAACCCGCCAATGCCCGACGCGATGAACACCCCCACGCGCGGGGCGTTGCCGGGCCCGATGACCAGCCTTGCGTCATCCACCGCGAACTGCGAGGCGGCGATGGCGTACTGGATGAAGACGTCGAGCTTCTTGACGTCCTTCTTGTCGACGTACTGGAGGGGGTCGAAGCCCTTCACCTCGGCCGCGATCTGAGCGGCGAAGCCGGTCGGGTCAAACCGGGTGACGCGTCCCACACCGCTTCGTCCCGCACAGAGGCCCTGCCAGGTCGCCTCCGTGCCGATGCCGAGCGACGACACCAGCCCGATGCCGGTGACGACTACACGTCTGTCCACGCAACCTCCGCCAGGGATGTCCGGAGCGCGCCAGCCCGAGGCCCACGCCGCGGTGGGCGCGCCCGAGGGGGACTACTTCTTCTTGGAGTGAGCCTCGATGTACTCGATGGCTTCCTTCACGCGGGTGATCTTCTCGGCGTCTTCGTCCGGGATCTCGATCCCGAACTCCTCCTCGAACGCCATCACCAGCTCGACGGTGTCCAGCGAGTCCGCCCCGAGGTCCTCGACGAACGAGGCATCCGCCGTGACCTCCTCTTCGTCGACCCCGAGCTGCTCCACGATGATGCTCTTGACCTTGTCAGCAACCGCAGCCATTCATCCTCCTACGTGTACATCCCGCCGTTCACGGCGAGAACCTGTCCGGTCACATACGCGGCCTCGTCCGAGGCCAGGTAGCACACGGCCGACGCGACGTCGGCCGCGCTGCCGAAGCGGCCGAGGGGCACCTTGGACAGCCACTCGGTCCTGACCTCGTCGGCGAGCGCTCGGGTCATCTCCGTATCGATCAGCCCTGGCGCCACCACGTTCACCGTGACGTTGCGCGACGCGACCTCGCGGGCCAGCGACTTGCTGAACCCGATGAGCGCGGCCTTGGACGCGCCGTAGTTCGTCTGGCCGGCGTTGCCCATCTGACCGACAACGGAACTGATGCTGATGATGCGCCCCGACCGCTGCTTCATCATCGTCCGCAGCACGGCCTGGGTACAGTTGAACGCGCCGGTCAGGTTCACCTCCAGCACCTTGTCCCAGTCCTCGCGCTTCATCCGCATCAGCAACTGGTCGCGCGCGATGCCCGCGTTGTTCACCAGGATGTCGATGCGGCCGTGCCGCTCGAGCACCGCCCCCACCGTCGTCTCGATACCCCTCGGATCGGTGACATCCATGACCGCGGTCTCGCCGATGCCGTCCGTATCCGTGACGGCACCGTCCGTCGGACCAGCGAGCCCCCCGGCCGTGTCGGTCCGCACGACCACGGCGCCGCAAGCGGCCAGCGCGAGGCTGATCGCGTGGCCGATCCCACGGCCTGCACCGGTCACGATGGCAATCTTGCGTGTCAGATCGAACATGGGCAGATGATTACGACACCAGCGCTGCGACGGCGTCGAGGTCTCCGGGTTCCTCGAGGTTGGCGAAGGTCGCGTCCTTCAGGATCTTGCGGCCGAGACCGGACAAGACGGTTCCCGGACCCACTTCAACATACTTACGGACGCCCTCGGATGCAAGCCGCCGCATGACGTCTTCCCACCGTACCGGTGCCGACACCTGCCGCACCAGGGCATCGATGGCCGCGACGCTGTCGCGGCGGATCTCCCCGTCAACATTGGCCACGACGGGCACACACGGATCCTGCGCGTTGATCGCTCGCAGCTCGGGCTCGAGACGAGCTTCCGCCGGCCTCATGAGGGCGCAGTGGAACGGGGCGCTCACCGGTAGGGCAATCGCGCGCTTCGCGCCGAGCGCCTTCGCCCGGTCGATGGCTCTCGCCACGGCTGCCTTCGTCCCGGCAATCACGATCTGCCCGGGTGCATTGAGGTTGGCCGGGCTGACGACGTCACCTTCCGCAGCCTCCTGACACGCCCGGGCCATGCGCGCCTCGTCGAGGCCCAGGATCGCCGCCATCGCACCGTGACCGACCGGCACCGCCTCCTGCATGTACTGCCCGCGCCGGCGCACGATGCGTATCGCGTCGGCAAACGACAGCGTGCCGGCCGCCACGTGCGCCGAGTACTCTCCCAGGCTGTGTCCGGCCACGAACGCCGGTTGGATGCCCCGGGACACCAGGACGCGGAGCGCGGCAACGCTGACGGCGAGGATCGCCGGTTGGGTGTTCTCCGTCAGCACGAGGCGGTCCTCGGGACCCTCGAAGCACAATCCGCGCAGATCCTCACCGAGTGCCGCGCCGGCTTCGGCCATGGCGGTGGCCGCCTCGGGAAAGGCCTCCGCCAGCGCGCGACCCATGCCGACCCTCTGCGAACCCTGGCCGGGGAAGATGAAGGCGATCACGATGGGGATCCCCGAAAGCCGACCAGCTGCCCTTCGACGCGCGATACCAGCTGATCGGCCGCGACGCGTGACGCGAGCACGATGGCGTTGCGCACGGCTTTCACCGACGATCGGCCGTGTCCGACCACGCACGGCCCCGCCACGCCGAGCAGAAGCGCCCCGCCGTACTCCGAGTAGTCGACGTGCCGGCAGAAGTGCTCGACCGCATCGGCGTTTCCCGCGGCCCCGGCACCGCCAGCCGCATCGAGCGCCCGCCGCAGCACGGCCTCCACCATCTCCACGAGGCTCTCGCTGACCTTGACCACGACGTTGCCCGTGAACCCGTCGCACACCACCACGTCCGCCTGACCGCTGTAGATGTCCCGCGCTTCGAGGTTGCCGACGAACTGGAGGGACGAGTCACGGAGCCGCCGGTGCGCCTCGCGCGTCAGCTCATTGCCCTTCCCTTCCTCCTCGCCGATCGACAGCAGGCCGACGCGCGGACACTCGTGCCCCAGGCCCACCTTCGCGTAGACGGCCCCCATGACCGCGAAGGTGACCAGGTGCTGGGGACGGCAGTCGGCATTGGCTCCGATGTCCAGCAGGACGGCGGTGCCACGCATCGTGGGAATCGGGGTGGCGAGCGCCGGGCGCTCCGCACCCTTGAGGAGCCCCAGGGCGCTGCGAGCCGCGAGGACGATGGCGCCAGTGTTGCCGGCGCTGAACAACGCGCCGGCCTCCCCCCGCGCCAGCAGGTCGGCCGCCACTCGAATCGAGGCGTCCGGCTTGCGCCGGAGCGACCGTGCGGGTGGCTCGCCCATCTCGATGACGTCCGACGCTGGCACGATCGACAGGCCCAGCGCTCCGGCATCGGGAAGCCGGTCTATCTCGTCCCTCAGCGCCTCCGGGCGTCCAACCAGGGTGACCGACAGACCAGCCTCTCGGACAGCGGCCGCAGCACCCTCGACGACCACCCGCGGGGCGTGGTCCCCGCCCATCGCATCGACGGAGACGCGCATCAGGGGCCCAGCAACACGGCAGGACGAGCGAAGCGCCGGCTACTCTTCGTCAACCGCACGGACCTGCCGCCCCCGGTAGTAGCCGCAATGGGGACAGATCTGATGAGGGGCCTTGAGCTCGTGGCACTGGGGACACTCGCCCAGCGACAGGGGCTTCAGCGCGTCGTGCGTCCGCCGCTTGGCCGTCCGGCTCTTCGAGTGTCGGCGTTTCGGGTTTGGCATGGTCAGTCCTTCTTCAGCACGTCACGGAGCCCCGCCAGACGCGGGTCCACCCACCGGTGCGCGCAGGAACATGCGCCCGAGTTGAGGTTGATCCCGCACTCCGGGCAGAGGCCCCTGCAATCGTCTCGACAGAGAGGCTTCATGGGCACGGCCAGATAGAATTGCTCCACGACGAGCTGGCCGAGGTCGATGGTCTGATCGCGGTAGTACGCGGTCGTCAGATCGTCCTCCTCGATCTCGCGCTCTCCCTCCCCGGCGTTCTCGCTGGCGGGCAGGCACACGACGTCGAACCGCTCGTCGACTTCCAGTTCGTACTCCTCGAGGCACCGGCTGCAGGCCAGCCCCAGCGCTCCGGCGACGCGGCCGACCAGCCTGAACTGCTGTCCGTCCTTGTGGATGTCGAACGCCAGCTCCACGCGCCCCCTGGGGCGGCAGATCGCCGGGTCCGCGTCCAACGCCGCGGCGTCCCAGGACCGCTCCACGTGGTCGCGCGCTTCGCGCAGACGACGGACGTCGAGGAGCAAGCCACTCATGTCCGGTCACTTCCCGAAAGTACAGACCGAAGATTATATCATGGGGCCTTCTCACACCAGCCCGCTGCCGGCACGGCGGCACGGCCAGAGTCGTGGGCCGCTCGTCCAAACCGGCAGGACCCGACGTCTGCCCGCTGCCGCGCCGGGCGGCGCCCCAACCGGAAGACGGGGCGGTCGCGGGTCCGCAGCTGCGGTAGAATAGGGGTTTGCTAGTCTGAGGAGCGTGTACGTGAGACTGTCGCCCATCGCGGTTGTCGCGCTCGTGGCCCTCGTGTCGCTGCCGAGCACCGGCTGCCAGTCGGAGAACCTCGAGCCACCCCTGACCCCAACGGAGCCGACCACCGAGACGTTCAGTGGCACGCTGCCTCCAAACGGCGCGAGCACGCTGCTGTTCACCGCCCTGGGCTCGGGGACGGTCAGCGCGGTCTATACGGCCCTCGGCGAAGACAACACTCCCGTGGTCGGGCTGGCCATGGGCACGTGGAACGGCGTGGCCTGTACCCTGGTCATGGCTAACGACAACGCCATCGTCGGGATCCCCATCAGCGCCCAGCTTTCGGCCGCCGCCAATCTCTGCGTCCGGGTCTACGATGCCCGCGGCCTTGCCGCCGCGGTCGCGTACACCCTGCAGGTCACCCACCCGTAGCGCCCCGGCCGGGACGCCCTGTGTCGGCGCACGTCGCGTGGCGGCCTGGGACGATCTCGCCCAGGAAGCTCCGGCCGTGGTCGAGAGGCCCCACGCCGAACACGTCAGCCAGCGTTTGTCCCAGATCTGCGAACGACGACCGGGTCCCAAGGTCGAGCCCGGTCTTGACGCGGGCCCCATACAGCAGGACGGGCACGTACTCACGCGAGTGGTCGGTACTCGGCGTCGTCGGGTCGTTGCCGTGATCGGCGGTAATCACCAGGAGGTCATCCTCGCGCAGGCGGGGCAGCAGCCGACCCAGGCGCTCATCGAACTGCTCGAGGTTCTGCGCAAACCCAGGGACGTCGTTCCGGTGGCCGTACTTCGAATCGAAATCGACGAGATTCGCGAAGATGAGCCCGCTGTCGATCTCGCCGAGCGCACGCTCGACGGCCTCCATCCCTTCGGCATCCGACCCGGTCGGCACCGCGCGGCCGATGCCGCGCCCGGCAAACAGGTCCTTGATCTTGCCAACCGCGACGACGGGAATGCCCGACCCGGTGAGGCGGTCGAGAAGCGTCTCCCCCGCCGGCGGCACGGCATAGTCGTGACGCCGGGCCGAGTCGCGCACGAAGGCTCCGGGAGACCCGATGAACGGCCGCGCGATGACGCGGCCGACTCCCAGGCCCTCGCAGAACATGACGTAGGCGATCTCGCAGATCCGGTATAGCTCGGCGATCGGAACGACCTCTTCGTGCGCGGCAATCTGAAACACGCTGTCGGCGGAGGTGTACACAATCGGGAACCCCTTCCGCACGTGCTCCTGGCCGAGCCGCTCGATGATCTCGGTCCCGGACGCGACGAGGTTCCCGATCGTCCGTCGACCGATCCGGCGTTCGAACTCCCGGATTGATTCGCCGGGGAACCCCTGGGGAAAGGTGGGGAAGGCCCGATCGAGCACGACGCCCATCAGCTCCCAGTGGCCCGTCACCGAGTCCTTGCCGGGGGATACCTCGGCCAGACGCCCGAAGGCCGCCCGGGGCTCTTCGGGGGGAGAAAGGTGCGCGAGCGGCAGGACGCATGACATCCCGAGGGCCTGCAGGTTGGGAATCGCGAGCCTGACGCGGGACGCGAGGTTCCCGAGGGTGTTGCTGCCCTCGTCGCCGTACGCGCCGGCATCGGGCAGGGCGCCGACCCCCACACTGTCGAGCAGCAGGATGATGACACGGGTGAACGGGGGTCGCATCGACGATGGAGGGACGCGCACGACCGCCGCGGACGACCGCGTCACGTGGTCAGTGCGCCGAGAAGTAGTTGGTCAGCGCGCGGGGCACGCGGATGGTGGCGATGGCGTGCTTGAAGATGAGGTGGTCCGCACCATCCTGCTCGACGATCACCGCAAAGCGATCGAAGTTCTTGATGCGCGCCTCGAACTCGGTCCCGTCGACGAGCCGGACGCGGACTGTCAGCCGCTCGCGGCGAGACAGGTTGAGAAAGGCGTCCTGGATGTTCGGTGAGGTCGACCTCGATTCAACCGCAGCCATGGGTTGCTCCCTCCTCCTGCTCCGCGCGCCGGGCCGGCCATGCCAGGCGAGCTGACACGATGGTCACGGCCGCAGCCAACGCCTCTCTTCGCTCGCCGGTGAGCGCAATCCAATCTAGATTAGGCTCTTTGCGAAACCAGATCAACTGCCGGCGTGCATAGCGGCGGTTCTCCCGGATGATGGACTCCCGTGCCGACGCTTCGTCGCACCGGCCTTGGATGACCTCGAGCACGTGCCGGTACACGTAGCCGGCAAACGGCCTCGAGGCCTCGGGAACCCCGGCGTCCAGCAAGCTCCGCACCTCGCCGACGATACCCCGGTCGAACTGCCGGTCGACGCGCCTGGCAATCCTGTCGGTGATCTCGGCCCAAGGCGGACCGAGCGCCAGCGCCGCGGTCGACCAGCCCGCCAGTGGCGCCTCCGTGTCCGAGAAGTGCTCGGTCAGCGTCCGGCCCGTCTGGAAGTACACTTCCAGCGCCCGGACGACGCGCACCCGATCGTGCGGGTGAATGCGGCGCGCGGACGGCGCGTCGATTCGCGCCAGCAGCCGGTGCAGCCTCTCGGTGCCGGCGCGCAGGGCGAGTGTGTCGAGGCGGCGCCGCAGCGCGGCGTCCTTTCCCGGCCCCGGGAAGAGGCCCCTCGAGAGCGCCCGGTAGTAGAACCCCGTCCCGCCGACGACGATCGGCAGGCGGCCCCTCCGGCGGATGGCCGTGATGACCTCGATCGCATCGCGAGCGTAGTCTGCAGCGGTGTACTCCGTGGCGGGATCCACGGTATCGATCAGGTGATGAGGAATCCCGCGGCGTTCCTCCACGGCGACCTTGTCGGTCCCGATGTCGAACCCACGGTAGACAGCCGTCGAGTCGCAGCTGACGATCTCTCCGTCGAACCGCTCGGCCAGCGCCATGCCAAGGGCGCTCTTGCCGGACGAGGTCGGCCCCAGGACCGCCACCAGCGCCCGATGTGCGTCCCGCGCCCGCGCCGTCACGCGCCCCCCAGCAGGCGCACCAGGACCCACGCCGTCAGCACCGAGAGCAAAATGAACCACCCGACCTGCTGGGTCCGCGTCGGCAGGCCCATCACCGTCCCGGAGGTGTCTCGTTGTAGTAGAACGTAACCGTGAAGAACGCCCGGTCGGCGGGATACTCCGGCGGAAGCGGCTGCGTCGGGGTCGACGCCGCCAACGCATTGAACGAGGAGTTGTTGAAGGCATCCACCGGGCAGGGTCCGACCACTTGCAGATCGGTGATGCGCCCGTCCTTCCACACGTTGAAGGTCACGACCACGCGCCCGCGCAGCGACATCGCCGCGTACGGAATGAACCAGTTCCGCTTGATCTGCGCGATGAAGCGGCGGATCCAGGGACCGAACTCCACGCCCTTGGTGTCGAACTGGATTGCCGAGCCGAACTCTCCGCCACCCTGGGCGTTGTCGAAGATCTGCTCCGGGGAGTAGTACTGGCTGACGTTGCGCAGCGCCTCGCCCAGCCGGTCACCGAGGCCGGAGCTGCCGGCGTTGGCATCGCGCGGTGAGGGTCCTCTCAGGCCTCGCAAGAGCAGCGACTCCCCCGGCTGGCCATCAGCCCCGACGGATTCACCGCCCTGCTGGAGCTGAGGCGTGTTCCCAGCCCTCGGAGGCTGGGGCTGCGGCGGCATGGGCCGCTCGCCGGCGCCGGGAATGTCCACACGTTCCTGGGTGTTTCCCCGCGAGAACGGCAAGGGATTCGCCGGGTTCGGCCGACTCTCCGGGGACCGCATGGAGCGGTCGCGGTCCGACAGCTCGGGCAGGCGAGGGGGCTGCTTCGCCTCGAACTCCGCTCGCGGTTGGACGAAGACGAACCGCCGGGCGTTGCGTTCGCGCTCACGCGCCAGCGCCGCCTCGCGTTCCAGTTCGCTCACCTCGAGGCGCTGAGCCGGGAGCAGTTGCGGCACGAACACGAGAGCCAGCCCCGCCACGACGTGCGCGACGATCGACAGGAGCAGCCCCTCGCGCCACGACATCGCTCGCTCGAGCCCCGGCGTCTCAGGTTGCCGATCATCGAAATTGAAGTACATCAGTGACTTGTCTCGATTATAGCACCCAGGGTCACGGCGGGACGCGGCTCCGCCCTCCACTCGAGCGCCCGCTCGATCAGGGCAGGACTGGCTTGCGCGCGCTGTACAAGTAGACGACGCCGAGGGTCAGTCGGTCTGCGCGGACTTCATCGAACCCCGCTCGGGTCAGGCGGGCCGCCAGCTCGCCCGGGCTGGGGAACACGCGGACCGAGGCTGGCAGGTACTCGTAGGCGGAGCCATGCCCGGACACGAACCGGCCGACAAGGGGCAGGACTCGGCGCAAGTACCAGAGGTAGAGCGGCCTGATCACGGGCGCGGTGGGTTGTCCGAACTCCAGGATGACGAAGCGCCCCCCGGGCACGAGACAGCGGCACACCTCCGCGAGGGTATCGTCCAGGCGGGCGACGTTGCGGATTCCAAAGGCGATCGTGGCCGCATCGATTGCCCCGTCGGCCACCGGCAGGCTGGTCGCGTCACCCTGGACGAGGGCCATGCGGCTGTTCTCGCCCCGCTGCAGCACTTTCTGCGCGCCCCGTTCGAGCATGCCCCAGGCAAAATCGAGACCGATCACCCTCTGGACCCGGGGCACCGCCGACGCTGCGGCCAAGGCCAGGTCCGCAGTTCCCGTGCAGAGGTCCAGCACCGTCTCGTCCCCCTTGAGGTCGAGGGCTCGGATGGCCGCACGCCGCCACCGCCGATCGATGCCGGCACTGAGGATGAGGTTGAGCAGATCGTAACGATGGGCAATCGCGTCGAACATGCCGCTGATCTGGCGCGGCGTCTTGTCGCGACCCAGTTCCTCGGTCACGGACGGGGGCCTTCCAGCATCCTGGCGGTGATCTGCTGGGCCAGGTGGACGGCCCGGCGGGCGTCCCACCCTCCGACCCGTGGCGGGCGGCCGGTGCGGACCGCCTCGGCGAAGTCCTCGAGTTCGAGGCGCAGGGGCTCGCCATCACTCACCGGAATCGGTCCACCCTCGATGCCCGGACGGTCTCCTTCGCGCCTGATCAGCCGGTACACCTCCGCCTCGCGTGCGCCGCAGTCAATCGAGATGTAGGCGTCTCGTTGGAAGAACCGGATCTTGCGCGTCCGATCCCGGCTGATGCGGCTGGCCGTGATGTTCGCGACGCACCCGGAGGTGAAACGGAGGCGTGCGTTGGCGATATCGATCCGCGGGGTCAGGACCGGCACGCCAACTGCCTCGATCGAGTCGACCTCCCCGCCGACCATCGACAGGACGAGATCCAGATCGTGGATCATCAGGTCGAATACCACGTCGATGTCGAGGCTGCGCTCCGGAAAGGTCCCGAGGCGGTGCACCTCGACGAACTTCGGCGCCGCCACCAGCGGGCGTGCGGCGGTCACTGCCGGGTTGAACCGTTCGGTGTGCCCCACTGCGAGGCAGGCCCCCGACGCCTCTGCCGCAGCGAGAATGGCGTCGACTCCCTCAACCGACCTCGCCAGGGGCTTCTCCACGAGCACGGGGACCCCCGCTCCGAGGAACAGGGTGGCAAGCTCACGGTGCACTTCGGTTGGCGCCGCAATCGAGACGAGGTCGACCGCACCCAGGATGTCCCGCGCGTGGCGATAGGAACGCGCACCGAGGGCCGAGGCCACTTCCACCGCTCGTGGCTCGTTGATGTCGACGACGGCAACCAGCGTCACGTCGGGGATCTGCGCCATGATCCGGGCGTGATGGCGGCCGAGGTGGCCGACCCCTACGACGGCCGCGCGGAGCGGGAGCACCGTCATCAACGCGATCCCGCGGGTACCGGAGGCTCGTCGCCGGCCCGGCGGCCGACAATCGAGATGTCCGCCTCGTCGGCAACCCGGACGATCTCGGCGCCGTCGACGAGCAGCGCACGCCCGGCGTCGACGGAGAGCGCGGACGCGCCAGCGCTCCTCATGGCCTCGATGGTCGCGACACCCACCACTGGCACATCGAACCGCATGTCCTGATTGGGCTTCGCGACCTTCACGATGCGGGTGCCCGGGCCGGCGAGCCGCCCGGCCCTGGTGATGGTCTCATCGGTTCCCTCCATCGCCTCGACGGCCACCACGGCGGCGTTCTTCACGACGATGGTCTGGCCAATGTCCAGATTGGCAATCGCGTCGGCCATCCTATAGCCGAACTCGAAGTCTGCCCGCTCGTCCGCCGACGGGGCCCGGGCGGTGAGCACGCCGGCTCCGGCGAGCAGAGGCGTGAGGAAGGCGGTCGAGTCGATCAGATCGATCCCGTGGTCCCGCATCACGGCGGCGATGGCGGAGATCAACGCATCGGTGTTGCGCGCCCGCAGCTTCATCAACACCGACAGCAGGAGGCGGTCCGGCACGATCCCGGAGAACAGCGTGGCGTGCTTCACCTGTCCCGCCATGACGGCATGCGTGTCCCCGGCCTCGCGCATGATGGCGATGGCCCGGCCCAGTTGCCCGACGGAGACCCAGTGGATGGCGGCGACCGGTGGCAGTGCGGCGGCGCGGGCGAGGTTCGGGTCGGCTTCCTCCTCGATGGCGATGATCGTGATCTCGTGCCCCATGCGGCGGGCCGCATCGAGCACCAGGAACGGGAAGCGCCCGTTGCCGGCGATCAGTCCCAGGCGCATCTGGCAGCCTTCATTCGTCAACCGACGACTCGGCGCCGCGCCTCGTGCCCCGCTTCAGGATGACGCCCCGCTTCGACGTCCTGATGAACTCGACGAGTTCGCGGACCTCGGGACAGCCGATCGCCGCATCGCCCTCAATCCGCTCGAGGGCTCGCGTCGTGTTCAGTTTCGACACGAGCAGGTACCGGTAGGCCTGTCTGATCTTGCGTGTCGTCTCGGCCGACAGGCCCCGGCGAATCAGTCCGATCGTGTTCGGTCCGAAGTTCGCGGCCCGGTTCCCGACCGTCTTCGAGAACGGCGGGACGTCCTTCGTGCAGACGGAGTAGCCCCCGATAAAGGCATGGCGGCCGACGCGGCAGAACTGGTGCACGCCGGAGAAGGCGCCCACCGTGGCGAAGTCGTCCACGAGCACGTGGCCCCCGAGCGTACCGGCCTGGGCAAAGAGCACCTCGTTTCCGATCACGCAGTCGTGCGCCACGTGGGAATAGGCCATCAGGTAGTTGCGGTCGCCGATCCGCGTGACGCCCCCCCCGCCCTTCGTCCCGCGGTGGATGGTGACAAACTCGCGGAAGGTGTTGCCCCGGCCGATGACCAGACGCGTCGCCTCGCCTCTGAACTTCAGGTCCTGTGGGTTCAGGCCGAACGAGCCCATCGGGTACAGCGTGTTGTCATCACCGATGTCCGTCCAGCCGTCAACCACGCACGATGCGCCGATCCGGCAGTTCCGGCCGATTCGGACGTGGGCCCCGATGCTCGCGTACGGGCCGACTACCGTCCCTTCGCCGATGACGGCGCCCGGGTGCACCACTGCGGTGGGATGCACCGACGCGGCACTCGCAGCCACGGCCAGCCGCAGTTCGGCCTCGGCCGCCACCTGTCCGTCCACCGAGGCGGTGCCCTGCACCCGGACGATCGGGCCGCGCCGCTTCCTCATCTCGACGTCGAGGACGAGCCGATCGCCGGGACCGACCTGGCGCCTGAACTTGGCCTGCCTCACCGTGCGGAGCCGGACCCGCGCGTTCCGAACCCCTTCCCCGTCGTGCAGCAGGAGGATGCCGGCCGCGTGGGTCAGAGCTTCCATGAGCAGGACGCCCGGCATGACCGGCACGCCGGGGAAGTGGCCTGAGAAGTAATCCTCGCTGGCGGACACGTTCTTCACCGCCGTCAGGCGCCGGCCCGGATCGAGGCCGGTGATGGCGTCGACCAGGGGCGTCGGAAAGTGCTGGCACAACCGGCCGAGGATGTCCGGCAGGTCGACGGCAGGAGCGGGTGGAGTCACATCCACGTGGCTGGCCCGGCGCTCACTTCTTCGGGGCTGCCGCCGTGGCGGCGTCGAACCGGCGGATGATCTCCGCCGTGAGGTCCAACCCCGGATCCGCCCAGACCAAACCCGAGTCGGCCTGGCTGAACAGCAGGTGCAGGTTCTTTTCCTTGGCCACGAGTTCCACGATCGGTGCCAGTTTCCGCTGGAACTCGATCTGCAGCTCGTTCTGCTTGTCCTGGAGTTCGGCCTGAGCATCCTGCGTCATCCGCTGGATGTCGACCTGCTGCTTGTCGATGTCCCGCTGGATCTGCACGCGGGCATTCTCGTCGAGCACGCTGGAGCGGAGCTTCGCCTGGGCGGATTCGAGCTGCTTGTTCCTCTCGTTGAGCTCGTTGGCCTTCTTCTGCCGGAGCGCCTCGATCTGCGCGCTCGCGGCCTTGCCCTCCGCCGATTCCGATGCCACGCGCTGGATGTTCATGTAGGCGTACCGGACGCCTTCCGGGAACACCACTGGCGCCTGGGCCGGGGCCGTCTGGGGTGGCGGGGTCTGCTGGGCTGGCGGATTCTGCTGGGCCGGTGGATTCTGGGCAAAGGCCAGGCCGGCCAGAAGCACCCCACCGACTGTTGCTGCGGCGTTGAACGCTTTCATCCCTCGTACCCTCGTCATCTCGTCACGCTCGTCGAACTTCGGATGGGACCGGCGTGCGGCGGTTCCGCCCGTTGCCATTCGCTAGAAGGTCGATCCTACCGCGAAACGGAACACGAATTTCTTCGTCGGCTGCAACTGGTTGTTGAGCACGCCATCGCGCTGGGGGTTCCACGCGAAGATGAGCCGGAACGGCACGTTGAGCACCGGCATGAAGAACCGGACTTCAGCGCCCGTGGACGTCTTGAATTGGTCAAACGTCATCTTCCGACCTTCCTCGCCGACCTGCCCCGCATCGTAGAACAGGACCAGGCGGACCGGGCCGGCGATCTGGATCAGGTATTCCGCGTTGAACAGCACGCTCTTGTTGCCACCGAGGAGCAGCCCGGAGGCCGAATCGCGAGGACCGATACTGCGGATGTCGAAGCCCCGTACCGAGTACTCCCCTCCCAGGAACAGGCGTTCGAAGATGGGCAGTGTCGTCGTGTCGCCCCACGGCGCAATGAACTGCCACTGGCCGCGCAAGCCGATCGACAATCGGTTGGACTGCCTGAACATCCACACGCCCTCGAGCAGGGGCTTGAGGTACGACGTGTCCCCGCCGAGGCCGGCGAGGTCGAACGACGCCGAGTAGCGCCGGCCGGTCGTCGGGAAAATCGGGTTGTCGATGGTGTTGTACACGTAGCTCGGCACGATCTTGCTGATCGTACGCTTGCCGCCGAACCCGAGGAGGAGGTAGTCGTTGAAGTAGGGGTTGGTGGACCCGACCGGCTGCTCGGTCCCGCTGTCCGGCGGGTTGAACCCTGGGACGGCGAACTCGGGCTGGTCGGGCGTGAGCGTCGCCGGGCCGAGAAACGCCTCGTTCAGATCCGTCACCCGGATCCGCTCGTAGCTGTAGGTCAGGAACAGGCGCGCGAAGGACTGGACCTGGAACCCGCCCACGAGGCTCCCGCCGGTCCCGTGTTGCGTATAGGCATAGGGGTAGCGGATCTGGGTGCTGTGGACGTCCATGCCGACCGTGATCGGCCGGTCGAACAGGAACGGCTCGGAGAAGGCCACCTGGTAGTTGCGCGCCCGGGATCCCTGCTGCAGCGACAGGCTCAGCGTCTCGCCGCGGCCCATGAAATTCGCGGTCTGGAACATCAGCTGCCCGAAGAACCCCTCGTACTGGGACACGCCGGCACCGAACGTCAGCTGGTTGCGGTTCTGTTCCTCGAGCGTCAGCTTGATGTCGACTTCGTTGTCGGAACCAGGCGTCTTGTCGACGGCCATGTCCTTGCCACCCTCCAGCTGCTTGAAGTAGCCCAGCTGGTTCAGGCGCTTGACGCTGTACTTCAGGGCTTCCGTGTTGAACACGCCGCCTTCGACGAGGCGAATCTCGCGACGGATGACGTTGTCGCGGGTGGTCGTGTTCCCCACGAAGGTGATGCGGTTGACGAAGTACTGCTTGCCCTCCTGCAGCCGCATGGTCACGTCGACGGTCGGCGGTCCCGTCGCCGGCCGCGGCGGCGCGGCCGGATCGGTCGCGGCCGATTCGCGCGGCGAGAGGTCCGGATACGCGGTGAACTCGTAGTACCCCAACGAGCCGTAGACCTCGCGTGCCTTGTCGAGCGCCTTCCGGATCTTCTTCTCGCTGTAGTACTGCCCCGGCTTGATCTTGAAGAGCTGCTGGAGGCCCTCGTCTTTCACGACCGTGTTGCCGTCGAACGTGAATGCGCCGACGCGGTACCGATCGCCCTCGGTGACCGGGATGCGCAGCTGCACGTAGCGCGTCTTGGCATCCGTGGAGTCCTCGATGTACCGGAGTTCGGGCTGTCCCACGTGGGCCGCAACGTAGCCGCGGTCGCGGTAATAGCCCACCACCTTCTCGGCGTCCTCCTCGAACTTCGCGGCCTGATAGGTGCCGCGTCCCGTGATGAACGACAGAAACCACTGCTGGCGGTTGCTCTTCATCTGCCGTTTGAGCGCCCTGTCGCCAACGGCGCGATTGCCCGCGAAGTCGATGTCCCTGATGCGGACCTTCGGCCCCTCGTCCATGACGAAGCTCAGGTGCACCAGCTTCGGGCCGCCGCCGATCTCCCGGATCTCGTGGCTGATGCTGGCGAACTCGTAGCCCTTCTCCGCAAACATCCCGCGGACGATCCCCTCGACGCGCCGGACGAGACCCGGATCGATGAACGAATCGAGCCGGATCTGCACGCCTTCCTCCCGGAGCTTCTCCTCGATCTTCGACTGCTCGATCTTCTTCGAGCCGGTGTAGTCGACGATCTTGACGCGCTGGCGCTCCTCGAGATTGAAGATGACGTGCTTGCCAATGACGCCGTTGTCGTAAGGCGCGTCCTTGACCTCCACCCAGAGGTTGTCGAGGAAGTTCGTGGCCCACAGACGCCTGAAGTCTTCCAGGATGCTCTGCTCGTCGTACCTCGTCCACACTCCGTCGCTCGAACGGCTGGGACGGCTTTGCAGGTGGTACTGGTAGGTCTGAGGATCGATCACCGAGACGTTCCCCTGCGTCGGGAACCTGAGCTCGATGTAGCGCAGCAGCGGCGGCGAGTCGGGGGGCGGAAGCCTGGGCTGCGCCTGGGGCTGGGCAGTCACTTGCCCCGTCTGTCCCGGCGTCTCGTTCCGGGATTCCGCGCCGGGCTGGGCCCACGCGGGCCCGGCCAGGACGACCGCCAGCACCCCAACGATCACCAGTCGCATCCTGCACCCCGTCACTGCCACACCTACCTTCGCCGGGCCATCCGCGGCCCGGGTGACGCCCGCCCGGGGCCGTTCGACGGCCCGGGAGTCCGCCACGCCTCAGGCCAGGGCGGCCGGCTGATCCGAGATCATCTCAGTTTACAAGCTTTAGGACGCCTCAGGCCAGCGGCCGGCCGGGGCCGCTCGACCCCGCCGGCCGGTGACGCAGGGTCTCGCCGTCGCGGAAGACCTCGATGTCGCCGCCCCGCAGGTGCCCCCGAATCAGCTCTTCCGACAGCGGGTCCTCGACGTAGCGCTGGAGGGCCCGGCGGAGGGGACGCGCGCCGTACGAGCGGTCCCGGCACGTCGAGGTGACGATCCAGTCGACGGCCTCGGGCGCCAGGCGAATCGTCAACCGGCGGTCCACGAGATTGGCGTTCATCTGTTCCAGCAGCAGGAGCAGGATCCGCCGGAGGTCGTCGTCGCCGAGCGGCTCGAACACGATGATCTCGTCGATTCGGTTGATGAACTCCGGATTGAAGGTCCGCCGGACCTCGCTCAGCACGAGCTCGGACATGCTGCGATTGATCTCCTGGGCGTCCCCGGCCTGAAAGCCCATCGCCCCGCGCTTCTGGATGAAGCGCGCCCCGATGTTCGAGGTCATGATCACGATGGTGTTCTTGAAGTTCACCCGGTTCCCGAGCCCGTCGGTCAGGTGCCCGTCCTCGAAGACCTGCAGCAGGATGTTGAACAGGTCCGGGTGGGCCTTCTCCACCTCGTCGAGCAGCACCACGCAATACGGGTTGCGCTTGACCCGCTCGGTCAGCTGTCCGCCTTCATCGTGGCCCACGTAACCCGGAGGCGAGCCGATGAGCTTCGACACCGAGTGCTTCTCCATGTACTCCGACATGTCGAATCTGACGAGCGCCTGGTCGCTGCCAAACAGGAAGCCGGCCAGCGCACGGGCCAATTCGGTCTTGCCCACCCCGGTGGGGCCAAGGAAGACGAAACTGCCGACCGGGCGGTTGGGGCTCTTCAGTCCCGCTCGCGATCGCCGGATCGCCCGCGACAGGGCCGAGATGGCCTTGTCCTGGCTGATGACGCGGCAGTGCAGTTCGTCCTCCATGCGGAGCAGCTTGTCGCTCTCGTCCTGGTTGACGGAGGTAATCGGGATACCCGTCCACTTGGCGACGACCTCGTCGACCTCCTGCTTGCCCACCGGGATGCGGCGTCCGCCGGCGGCCACCTGGATGGCGGCTCGCGGCGGCTCGTGCGCTCCCTGGTCGCGATAGTGCACCGGCGCGGCCGATTCCCGTACGGCCAGTGCCGTCCCGCCGTGATTGACCGCCACCTTCACCGGCTGGTCGTCGTCGTCCTCGCCGAGCGTGGCCTCGCGCAGCTTGACGCGGGCGCCAGCCTCATCGATGAGATCGATGGCCTTGTCGGGAAGAAACCGGTCCGTGATGTACCGGCTGGACTGGTAGACGGCGGCCTCGATGGCCTCCCGTGTGTACTCGACGCGATGAAAGGCCTCGTACCGGTCCTTGATCCCCATCAGGATCTCGATCGTGTGGCGCTCGTCGGGGGCATCGACCTTCACCGCCTGGAAGCGCCGCTCGAGCGACCGGTCCTTCTCGATGTACTTGCGGTACTCGGCCGGCGTCGTCGCTCCGATGCAGTGGATCTCTCCACGCGACAGGGCGGGCTTCAGGATGTTGGCCGCATCGAGTGACCCTTCCGCGGAACCGGCTCCCACCAGCGTGTGCAGCTCATCGATGAACACGATGACGTTCGGGTTCTCGGTGAGCTCCTTCATGATGGCCTTCAGGCGCTCCTCGAACTGCCCGCGGTACTTGGTGCCGGCCACGATGAGCGAGATGTCGAGGGCCAGGATCCGCTTGTCCGCCAGGAAATGGGGCACGTCGCCGCGCACGATCTTCTGCGCGAGCCCTTCGACGATCGCGGTCTTGCCGACGCCCGGCTCGCCGATCAGCACGGCATTGTTCTTCGTCCGGCGGCACAGGACCTGCTGCACACGTTCGACCTCCGCGTCGCGCCCCACCAGGGGATCCAGCAAGTCCTTCGAGGCCGCCTCGGTCAGGTCACGGCTGAATTCCGCGAGCAGCGGCGTCTCGCGCTGGCGGACGACTGTCGTCTTCTCGTTGAGCAGGTGGACGATGTCGTCGCGCACGGTCGTGAGCCTCATCCCCTTCTCCACCAGGATGGCCGCCGCCAGCGACCGCTCCTCGCAGAGCAGGCCGAGCAGCAGGTGCTCGGTGCCGATGTAGTTGTGCACGAGCCGGTCGGCCTCTTCCTGCGCATGCTGGAGGACGCGCTTGGTCTCGGCACTGAACGGGATCTCCACCGACGTCGAGACCTTCTCCCGGAAGATGCTCCGCCCCTCGACCTCCTTGCGGATGAGGTCCAGCGACACCTGGGCACGCTGGAAGATGCGGCTGGTCAGGCCCTTGCCTTCCCGGATCAACCCGAGCAGCAGGTGCTCCGTCTCGATTGACACGCTGCCGAGCTGGCTTGCCTCGTAGCGCGCAAAGAACAGGACTCGTCGAGCCCTTTCCGTGTAGCGTTCGAACATGGGTCCGCCGCGGGTCTGTGGCCCCGTCGATGAAGCCTCACTCGAATTATACGACAACCCCCGCGGCGACCCGGTTTCCGGCCCCGTCGACGCGGCGGGCCGCAGCGATCGGATGCGGGGGCCGCCGGCCGGATCGGGCGCTCAGGCCGGATCCAGGCGGCCGTCCGCCAGCCGCCACACCTGGTCGCACACCCCGGCCAGGCGCGGGTTGTGTGTCGCGATGATCGAGGTGAGGCCGTGCTCGCGATGCATGTCCCGAAGCAGGTGGTGCAGGCCGTCGGCCGTCTGTTCGTCGAGATCGCCGGTGGGTTCGTCAGCCAGCAGGAGGGCGGGCCGCGACACCAGCGCCCGCGCGATGGCCACGCGCTGCTGCTCCCCGCCCGACAGCATGCCGGGACGGTGCGCGAGGCGTTCGCCGAGCCCCACGCGCGCGAGCAACGCCGTGGCGCGAGGCCGGGCCTCACCCGGAGCGATTCGCCCGATGCGCAGCGGCATCTCCGTGTTCTCGAGGGCGCTGAATTCCGGCAGGAGGTGGTGGAACTGGAAGACGAAGCCTACCGATCGGTTTCGGAAGGCCACTCGTCCGGCGTCGCCGAGCGCCCGCAGATCGACGTCCCCGATGCGGATCCGGCCGTCGTCCCAGGCATCGAGCCCGCCGAGCACATGCAGCAGCGTGCTCTTCCCGACGCCCGACGCCCCAACGATGGCCACCATCTGCCCGGCCGCCACCGCGAGATCGAGGCCGCGCAGCACCGCCAGCCGGTCGCGGCCGACCGGGTAGCTCTTGTGCAGGCCTGTCACGTCGACAAACGCCATGGTCGCTATCCGAACCGCAGCGCCTCGGCCGGGTCGAGCGTGGCCGCCTGGCGCGAGGGGTAGAGGGTGGCGAGGAAGCACACGGCGACGGCTCCGGCCAGGACCACAATCAGGTCCACGGGCTCGATGACGAAGGGCACGTAGGCAATCTGATAGACGTCCATCGGGACGCGAATCAGCTGATAGCGGTCGCAGATGGCCGCCAGCCCGTAGCCCGCAGCACCGCCGACGCCGGTCCCCACCAGGCCGATCAAGAGGCCCTGCAGCATGAAGATCGCGGTGATGCTCCGCCTCGGCATCCCCATGGTCTTCAAGATCGCGATGTCGGCGTGCTTCTCCATCACCAGCAGGACCAGCGAGGCCACGATATTCAGCGCCGCCACCATCACAATCAGGCCAATCGTGATGGAGATCGCCATCTTCTCGAGCCACAGCGCCGAATAGAGCGCGCGATTCTGTTCCGCCCAAGTGAGCGTGACGTACCGGGATCCGAAGCGCGCCGCAATCTCGCCGGCGACCGCTGACGCGCGGTAGATGTCGTCGGCCTTCAGCTCGATGAGTTCGACGTCGTCGCGGTTGACCAGCCGCCGGGCGACATCCAGCGACACGAACCCGTAGGCCGAGTCGAACTCGAAGAGGCCGAGGCGGAACTGGCCCGCAACCCGCAGGCGGCGCGATCGCGGCCACACCCCCATCGGGGTGAGCGTGCCCTCGGGCGTCAGCACCGTGATGTCGTCGCCGTCGAGGACGCCGAGGGTTTCCGCCAAGTCCGCCCCAATCACGACCCCGGGGCGGAGGTCGCCGTGGCCCGCTTCGATATCGTCGAGCGAACCGCTCAGCATGGCCGCGCCGATGTTCGTGACGGTCGGTTCCAGCCTGGGGTCGACCCCCTTGATGGTGATGAAGGCCGTTCCTGAGGCCGACCTGACCAGGGCTTTGCCCAGGATGACCGGGGCGGCGCCCACGACGTGCGGGATCCCGCGCAGCGTGTCGGCGTCGGCTCGAAAGTCCCGGATGCCACCCTGCTTCCAGACGAACACGTGCGCCGTCGCGCCCAGAATCCGGTTGCGCAGTTCCTGCTGCAACCCCGTCATCAGCGCGAGCGCCAGGATGAGGGCCATCACCCCCACCGTCACGCCGAGCGTCGAGACGAGGGAGATGACCGAGATGAAGGCCTGCTTCCGGCGGGCGAGCAGGTAGCGCAGGGCGATCTGCAGTTCGACGGGGAGCGTCATTCGCCCTCGGCGAGCGGCCGCATCAGCGGGAAGAGGATCACGTCGCGGATCGACGGGCTTCCGGTCAGGAGCATGACCAGTCGGTCGATGCCGATCCCCTCACCGGCCGTCGGCGGCATGCCGTACTCGAGGGCGCGGATGTAGTCCTCGTCCATCTGGTGCGCCTCATCGTCGCCCCGCTGCCGCCGGGCCAGCTGCTGCTCGAAGCGCCGGCGCTGTTCGGAGGGGTCGTTGAGCTCACTGAAGGCGTTGGCGATCTCGAACCGCCCGATGTACAACTCGAAACGTTCGACCGTGTCCGGGTCGTCCGGCCGCTGCTTCGAGAGCGGGGACACTTCCGTCGGGAAGTCGTACACGAAGGTCGGCTGCACGAGATCCTGCTCGCACAAGGCCTCGAACACCTCCATGGCGATCGTGCCGGGTCCCGCCGACGGCGACACCTCGATCCCCAGGCGGCGGGCCAGTGCCAGGGCCGCCCCCTGATCGCGGAGCACGGCGTCGCCCACCGGTTCGCCGAGGCGCGCGGCCGCGGCGGCGGCCGCCGCCCCGCGCAGCGACACCCGGGCAAAGGGCGGGGACAGGGGGATTGTCTCGCCGCCGAAGGTGCAGGCGTCACCGCCAATCGCCTCCCGGGCCACCGCCACGATCAGCTCCTCGGTCATGTCCATCAGATCGCGGTAGTCGCTGTAGGCCTGGTAGAACTCGAGCATCGTGAACTCGGGGTTGTGCTGCGTCGAGATGCCCTCGTTCCGGAAGTTCCGGTTGATCTCGTACACGCGCTCGAGGCCACCGACCACCAGGCGCTTGAGGTACAGCTCGGGTGCAATGCGCAGGAACAGATCCAGGTCGAGCGCATGGTGATGCGTCACGAACGGCCGCGCCAGCGCACCGCCCGCCAGCGGCTGCATCATCGGCGTCTCGACTTCGAGATAGCCGCGCGCATCGAAGAACCGCCGGACCGACGCGAGGACGCGGCTGCGCACCTCGAACACGCGGCGCGAATCCGGATTCGCCGCGAGATCCAGGTAGCGCTGCCGGTAGCGCATCTCGACGTCCTGCAGGCCGTGCCATTTCTCCGGCATCGGCCGCAGGCACTTCGCCAGGAACATCAGAGACGTCGCCCAGATCGTCAGTTCGTTGGTCTTCGTCCGGAACACACGCCCGCCGACGCCCACGAAGTCGCCGAAATCCAGGAGCTTGAACAGCGCGAACTCGCGCTCGCTCAGCGCGTCCTTGCGGATGTACGCCTGGATTCGGGCGCGGCCGTCGCTCAGCACGAGGAAGTTGGCCTTGCCGAAACTGCGGATCCCCACGATCCGCCCGGCCGTCGTCGCCGCCGGCCGGAGGGCCTCGAGTTCCTCACCGGTCCGCCCCCCCTGGGCGGCGACCAGATCGGCGATCGCATCGGAGCGCCGGAACGTCCGCGGGTAGCGCTCGACGCCGAGGCTGCCAATCCCGGCCAGGTTCTTGACGCGCTGCTGGAACTGCTCGTTGTCGTCGGACATGATGAGGTGACTGCTCCGGCCGATCAGGCGTCCGGCCCCCGGTCAGGCCCGCTCGCGCCCGCCTTGTGCACAGCGTCGAGGATCCCGTTGACGAACCCGACGGCGTCAGGCTCGCTGAACGACCGCGCCAGTTCGAGGGCCTCGTTGATCACAACCGCCGCAGGCACACCCGAGCCGGACGTGAGTTCGTAGGCAGCCAGCCGCAGGATGAGCCGATCGATCGCGGCCATCCTCGACGGGCGCCAGTGCTCGGCGTGGCGCTCGATAAGCCGGTCGATCTCACCGAGGTTGGCGATCGTGCCCCGCACGAGGTCCTCGGCGAACTTCTTCCCCTCCTCGGAGAGCGGGGCGTCGTCGGCCCCGAGGCGGGTCCAGCCGGCGATGGCCTGATCGGGCTCCGAGCGACCGACTTCCCAAGCGTAGAGCATCTGGAGCGCGGCTTCGCGGGCGCGATGGCGCGTCACGGTCCTCACGAGTCGGGCGAGGCCAGCAGTCTGACGAGGGTCGCCATCTCGACGGCAGCCGCCGCGGCCTCCCAGCCCTTGTTCGCCGGGCCGGGCACGGCTCGCTCCAGCGCCTGCTCGGCCGAGTTGGACGTCAGCACTCCGAAGCTCATCGGCACGCCCGTGTCGCCCGATGCCTGCATGATGCCGTGGGAGACCGCCGACGAGATGTAGTCGAAGTGCGGAGTCTCACCGCGGATCAGGCACCCGAGACAAACGATGGCCGCGTAGCGGCCGGTTTGCGCCGCCGCCCGCGCCGCCTGCGGGATCTCGTACGCGCCCGGCACGCGGAGAATGTCGATGTCGGCATCGGTGGCGCCGGCCCCTATCAGTGCGTCGACGGCGCCCGCGCGCAACCGCTCGGTCACGAAGTCATTGAACCGGGACACAATCAGCGCGAAGCGCAGCCCCGTTGCTTCCGCTCTGCCACTCAGTTCCACGAGTGCCTCTCGAAGGCGGCCCCGCCACCCGCCAGACCCGGGGTCGCCATCAGCCGTCACGCCATGTCTCAGGACGCGGCCCGCGCGAGATTATACCCCACACCCACACGGACCCCGCGGCCACGAAGGCCCCGGTTGCATCCGCCAGCAGGTCGCGCAGTTCGAACGCGCGCGGCGGCACGAGCCACTGGTGGATCTCGTCGGAGAGGCCATAGACAGTACTCACCACGGTGGCCATCGCGACCGTCGCACCCGAGACCGGCCGCAGTCGGCCTTGGGTGGCCGCCCAGACCAACAGGAACGACAACGCACCGTACTCGGCGCCGTGCAGGAGCTTGTCGTTCATCGCCTGCACGTCCGAAGGCAGCGACGATCGCGACGACACCACGAAGATCAGCCCCATGTAGGCGATCACGATCCCCCACCGCCAGAGGGACCACACGCGGGCACCCGGGCGGTCACGCGTCCCGGCGCGGGCAGCGGAGGTCCTAGACGTCTTGAAGGCCCGAATCTCATGCAAATGAGTCAAGTTTCCGTCCCCTGCCTTCAAGACGTCTTCGCCCCGCCGCAGGCGGGGCAAAGTCAACACTGTGAACTAGCGAGGCGGAGCCGCCCCCACACGCCTCGGTGGTCTGAGGCGGAGCCTCGCTAGCCATGGTGTCGCGCTCGCGCGTGGGCTTCAGAGGGGAAACGCGTAGAGCACCCATCCAATCACCAGCGCTCCGCCCAGGAGACCTCCGGCAATCGAAGCGGCCGCCCGCACCTGCTCGGCGAGCGTCTCCTTCAGGAGTGTGCCCCCCACGACACCGACGAGACAGGCATACAGGACCATCACGAGGAGGTGACTGGTCGTGTTCATCGCGTGCTCACTTCCGGCCTGCGAGAATGTCCTGGGCATCCATCACGGCCAGCGTGTTCAGCAGCCCCGCCGTGATCAGGAAAGCGTTGCCATACTCGTAGGTGGCGGCGGCAGCCTGGCCATCACCCCAGCCCAGCAGCCTGGCGGCCACGTACGGAAGCCCGGCGAGCAGGTCCGCCACGGCAGCCAGCCCGACGAGCGGGTCGAGCAGCTCGAACGGAAACAGCCGCCCTTCGAGCCATAGCCCCACGCCGAACATCAGCGGCAGCGTCACGAGGAACACGAGCCCGGCGCGCCGGCGGCCGAGCCAGAGGTGGCCGGCACCCGGGACGAACCAGGCCAGCGCACACAACAGAAGGCGCGGCGGTGGCGCCGGAGCGGGTGGCGTGCGAGAGGCCATGCTGTCAGTCTACCCTAAGCGCTTCCAGGTCCGGCGCTGCCTGTGACGCGCCGCCCGCCGACCAGCGCCGTCGCGAGCCAAGCCACCGTCGCACCCAACGGCAGTGCACCGAGCGTCCGGACCGGACCGGTGACGCCAATCCCGAGGCCGTACTCGCCGATCCACAAGAACGCTGTCGGCATCGCGCTCAGGATCAGTGCCAGGCGAACCCTCTCCAGGCGGACCCGGCCGGACCGCCTCCGAACACCAGCGGCCACCAGCCCGATGAGCGCCGCGCCCGCTCCGATGGCCGCGCCAGAGTAGAGCCCCACACACCGGGCGCAGACCGGCAACTGGACGGCGCCAAGGTGCAGCGAGCGTGACGCCCGCTGGTGACAAACCAGGCTTCCCAGACGGTAGGACACGGCCGAGGCGACCGCGGCCGCGCTGCCGGGGCCGGCATTCGCCGCCAGCGCGGGCATGACCATCAGCCAGGCGGCCCACAGGGCAGCGCCAGCGAATACGGCACCAGCCAGGATCGTACGACCAGCCACACCAGCCAAGGAAGGTGTCACCTCCCCGGGAGGGCCAGGGGACCGAAGTGCCGCTCGTAGCGCTCGGCAAACAACGGCCACGTGTACGAGTGCGTCGAGCCGCCGAGGTGCTCGAGGGCAAATGCCGCGGCGACACTACCTAGACGGGCACAGGTCTCGTAGTCGGCGCCGACGGCCAGTCCCTTCATGAATCCGCCCCTGAAGGCGTCGCCGACCCCTGTGGGATCGACGATCTCGCGCGGCGGAATCGCCGCGACGCCTATCGCCTGGCTACGAGTCCTGACGGTGGCCCCCTTCTCCCCCCGGGTCACGACCACCGCGTCCGCATGATCGAGCATCGCGGTCTCGTCCATGCCGGTCTTCTCGCGGATGATCTCGAATTCGTAGTCGTTGCTGATGACGATGTGCGCGCCGCTGACTCCCTCTTTGAGATCGGCCCCTCCGAGACGGGCAACCTGCTGGCTCGGATCGTAGATGTAGGGGATCCCCAGGTGCCGGCATTCGCGCGCGTAGCCGATCATGGCCGCCGGGTCGTTCGGTGAGATGATGGCCAGATCGCA
>JBFMFH010000003.1:0-43742 GCA_040752275.1 Acidobacteriota bacterium | reverse complement strand
GTCACCCCAGATGATGCGGTCGCCCCAGATGATGCGGTCACCCCAGATGATGCGGTCGCCCCAGATGATGCGGTCGCCCCAGATGATGCGGTCGCCCCAGATGATCCGGTCGCCCCAGATGACGCGGTCGCCCCAGATGATCCGGTCACCCCAGATGACGCGGTCGCCCCAGATGATCCGGTCACCCCAGATGATCCGATCGCCCCAGATAATCCGGTCGCCCCAGATGATCCGGTCGCCCTTGACGATCTGAGCCAACGGGCCGCGCTTCTTGCCGCCGGTCCAGAAGAGCACCCCGTCGGCGGTCACATCCTCGCCGGCAATGTTCACCGCCGGCACCGAGGGATCGGGACCGTTCACGGCCATCCACACGGCCCCGGCCACATTCAGGCTGCCGGAGCCAGCCACCAGGTACCCCTCGGGCAGGAACTCGGCAGACATCTGCAGCGCCATCTTCACGTGCGCGGGACCGAGCGTGGGGTTCGCCTCGAGCATCAGCGCTGCGGCCCCGGCCACGACGGCCGTCGACACGCTGGCGCCGCTCAGCGCCATGTAGGCGCCGTCGCGCGGCAGGGCGGGGTCGGTCATCAGGGCCAGCGTACTGCCATCGGCCACGGCCGAGAACACCTTGTTGCCGGGCGCCACGAGATCGGGCTTCAGCACGTGGTCGATGGCGGTCGGCCCCCGCGAGCTGTAGGTCGCCACGTTGTCGTCGCTGCGTGTGTAGGTGCCGTGCGTGTTCAGCGCGCCGACGGTAATGGCATCGGGCAGGTTGCCGGGCGACGTGATGCCGCCATACACGGGCACATCCCGACCGTCAATCTTCACCTTGCCGTGGTTCCCCGCCGAGACGACGACGACAATCCCCCTGTCGATGACCTTCTGCACGGCACGCGCCAGCGGATCCTCGGTGTAGGACTCGTAGACGGGATGGCTCACCGACAGATTGACGATGCGGATGTTGTAGCGGCGGCGATTCCTGACGACCCACTCGAGAGCGCGGATGACATCGCTCGTGTTGCCGGAACCGTCGGCGGTGAGAACCTTGAGCGAGATGAGATTCGCCCCGGGCGCGAGGCCGCCAAAGCCCTCGCCCTCGAGCGTCACGTTGTCGCCGGCAATGATGTTCGCGAGGTGCGTGCCGTGGCCGAAGGCGTCGCCGAGGCCCTCGCCGGTGAAATCGAGGGTCTCGACGACCTTCGCCGCCACGCCTGGATGGTCCGCCACACCGGAATCGATGAGCGCCACGCCGATGCCGGCGCCGCTGTATGACGCCAGGCCCGCAAAGCCCTGCAGCACCTGGTTGGCGCCGGTCATCTCGCGGGTCACGGCCATGTTGCCGTAGACCTTCGAGTTGAGGGATAGTTGCGCGACGCCGGAGTCCGAAGCGAATGCCTCGATGTGGCCCTGGGAGCCCACCAGCACCGCCCCGGACTCCAGCGTCGTCTTCAGGCGCAGGTTGTACTGCGCCGCAACCCTGGCAATCTCCTGCGCGTTGCCCTGGACGATGACCTCGACGGTCGGCGCGGAAGGCTTGGCCAGCTCGTCGGCCAGGTCCTTCGAGAGTTTCGCCCGGTGTCCGGCCAGCGCCGGCGCCGCCAGCACGAGGGCCAGCACCGCCACCACCACGCCGATCCACGCTGCCTGCCTTCTCCCCACGGTTGCCATTTCAGCCTCCGCCGGTGGTCACCAGCCACCACCTGTTGCGTCACGCCGGGTCTGACCCTTGTCGCCCACGGCTGCCTTCGACTTCGCTCAGGCCAGGGAAGCCCTGGTCCACGCCTGCCTGCCACCCAGACTCGCCCGATCCGTGCCGGACATGAGACATCAGAACCGCTCGTACCAGACGGACCGGACCGACTCGGTCAACACCCGCTGCGAACCGAGACGCGTGCGGACGGTTGCGAGCCGGCCATCCTTGATCCAGTAGTAGACGGTGCGCCGCGAGATGCCCAGCACACGGCACGCGCGCTCGAGTGATAGGCTGCGAACCGAGTCGGGCGCGAATGGGTCGAAATCCTCGATGGGTCGCGTCACGGCACACCTCCACCGGCGAGTAAAGCGAGATGCGTGCCAGGTTGTCCAGTATTGGGACAGTCGACAAGTAGCGGAGGGTCAGTCAGTTGGCGGGATGCTGCCGGGGCCGTCCGCGAGGGCGTTTCCGGGGGACCGGCCAACATCTTGGCCGATCGGCCAAACGGTTGGCCACCGGGTCTTCCTCAGTTCTTGCGCAGTTGTGCACTGAGTTGCACAACCTGTCGCCACTCCGAGTGGCTCGGCTCCCGGGAAGCGTGCGGAAAGCATGCCGGAGAACAGGGACCGGGGACCGGAGAACAGGGACCGGGGATCGGGGGCCGAAGACCGGGGACCGGGGATCGGGGATCGGAGACCGGGCGCGGAATGCGGAAGGTGGCCGGACCCCAATTCGCGAAGACGACGTCTCGTTGTCGAATGGCGCGTCGGGTGCCGGGGACGGTTGCCCCGACGGCCCAATAGTACAAAGCGCGCGCCCGGCAGGCATACGTCGCTAGAGCCGCCCCCACATGCCTCGGCGGTCTGAGTGGTCCACCGCCGCCGTCGGCGACCCCGTGCGAACGAAACACGAAGAAATCGTGACAGTTCCGTCTCAGGCGTAGCCTCGCTAGAATCGCCATGTCGATCAGGCAGGCCCCGTCCCCGGAGGGCGTCGATGTCCGAGCGGTTCGAGCTTCCCGTCTACGTCGCCCCACGCACCTGGCTGACGCTGGGCCAGGAGTACCGCGTCTACCCGGACCGGGTCGAACTGGGCACCTGGCTCGGGCGCCTCGTCATCCCCTTCGAGAGCCTGGTCGAGATCGACGTCCGCCGTCCCGTGGTCATCGCCGACGCGTTCCGCTCCAGATCGTGGGCGTACTTCTTCGCGCTGAAGGTCGATCTCGCCGACTTCACCGACCACGTGTCGATCGTGCGCACCGGTGCCCTGCTGCCGAACGTGCGCTTCAACCCGGTCGACCCCGGACTGTTCGTCCGGATCTGCCGAGACCAGATGGCGGCGTGGGAGGCGTCGGGCCTGCGAATCCTCGCGCACGAGGCGACGCGGGGCAGTGAGTAGGGCGTCGAGGTCACAGGCGTCGGGCCTCGCAGGCGCGCAAGGAGGAAGTGGGGCGCCGAGACCAGGAGCCGGCCGCCGCTCAGACGCCGCCTCAATCCACCACGTAACTGAACAGCTTGTGGCGCCCGCCGGTCTGCACAACCGACCCGAAGACGCAGATCGTCCGCTGCCGTCCCAGCGCGTCGGTGACCGTCAGTTGTGCGTCTCTCGAGACCGAGAAGGTCCCGTAGTCGGTCGTCTCGCCGAGGAATTCGACGCGCTGGAGCACGAACCGCTCGCCGCCGAATTCGTGCAGGGTCGAGGCGAGCGAGGCCCGGCTCTTGAACGCGAAGTCCTTCCAGAAGTAGTCGAAGGACACGTTCACCCCGGGGCGGGAAACGGGGAGTCTGGGCCAGACCCACTTCCGGAACTCGTGCTCGCCCAGCGCCAGCGCCTGGAGATGGGGGGCATCCTTGCGCGCGAGCGCGTCGAGGACCTCGGCGGCGAGGGCGTCGGCCGACTGGAAGGTGTGGGAGAACTCGGGCCGGCCGGAGCCGCCGCACGCGGCAGCGGCCAGGCAGGCGACGGCTGCCAGCGCCAGCAGACGACGAAGAGGACCGCCCCAGCGGGCGGCCCCCTTCGGCCTTCGCAGATCGGGGAACCGAAGCGGACTCACGCTACCGAATCGCGAAGTCCGTCCAGCCGGTTGTCCAGTCCTGGAGCGGATCGAAGTGCAGCGCCCCGATGTACGGGGCAATCTCGAAGAACCCGTCGTTCGGCGGCACGGCCGGCGCAAGCTGCATGGCCAGGGCGGTCGGGCCGGCGGGTCGGAAGACCGGCGCCGCGTTGTTGAACGGGTCGACCAGGCCGGGATCGAAGGCCGCGCCATTGCCCACCCGGATCGTGGGAACGTTCTGGATGAATGGGGCGGCCGCGCTGTCGAGGTTGCCTCTCCCGGGAACGCTCGAGTTGCCGTTCTCGGTGATGATCCCGTTCGCCCAGGTCAGCGTGCCGAGGTTCCCCTGGTTGATCGTCGCGGTGTGGTCGACGTTGACGCCCCACTCCTTGAAACCGTAGACGATGAAGTTGCGGAACGTGCCCGCGGTGCCCTCGCGAACGAGCATCCCATCGTCACTCTCGTTGCCGGAGTTCCGCGTCGGGTCGCCGAGCAGCGTGAGGTTGTAGATCATCGGAGCCGAGCGCGGCAGCAGGTCGTTGTTGCTGCTGTTGTTGTCGGCCTCGAAGCCGTTGTCGGCGTCGTCCGCCATCTGGTTCACGATGCCGAACTGCAGCCGGCCGGTCCAGCCGTAGGTCCAGTCGATGCTGTCGTCGCCGCAACTGGTGGCGATGATGTGCTTGGCGTCGACGGTGCCGCCGAAGAACTCGTAGCAGTCGTCCTTGTTGTACTTCACCTGCACGTGGTCGACGGTCGTGCCGCGGCCGACACCCTGGAAGGCGATTCCGTTCAGCTCGTTGTCGGGGCTGAACTCGATGCCGGCGTACTCGACGCGGACGTACGTGAGGACGCCGCTGTTGTCGTCGGGATCCGTGCCGCCGTACTGGCCCGTGTCGCCCTCACCGAGAGCGACGCCGCCAGGAACGTTGATCGGCGCGCGGCCGTTGATGATGAGGCCGCCCCAGTCGCCGCGCGCCCGCAGGCCGATGGGCTGGTCGCTCGTGAACTGGATCGGCGCCGTCGCCGTGCCGGCGGCGTTGATTCGCCCGCCCTGGGCGATCACCAGCGTCCCGAGCGTCGCCAGCTCGCCGACGACGCGCGTGCCCGGCTCGATGTTGAGGGTGGCACCACTCTCGACGAACACCGCGCCGCGCAGCACCCAGTAGGTGTCGGCGGTCATGGTGAAATCACGGGTAATCCGGCCGCGCACGACCCTGACGGGCTTGCTGAGGCCGGGGACATTGCGGGGCTGCGAGACGATCTGCGTGTGGACGGTCGCGTGCTCGGCCAGGGAGAAAGCAACGAGCGCCGCCAGCCCGAGTGCGGTCCGTGTCGTGAAGCGCTTCATGGTGATCATGATCTCCTTGGCCGGGGCCTCGACCCCGGCCCCCAAGTTACTGCCTGCCCTTGCCAGCTAGAAGACGTCGAAACCAACGCCGAACTGGATCGTGCGGCCGAACGTGAACTCGCGCTGCACCTTCTCGCCCTGCGTGAACAGGTACGCTTCGTCGCCCAGGTTCTCGGCGGCGACCTTGAAGTTCAGCTGCTTCCACTTCGCCACGAACACGAGGTCCACCGTCGAACGCCCGTCCTCGTAGATGTCCGGCAGGCCCAGGGATCCGACGTCGCTGATCCGCTTGTCGAAGTAGTTGTAGAGCAGACGGACCGCGCCCCAGTCACCGCGAACCTCGAAGAGGCCGTTGAAGACGTTCTTCGACTGGCCGGCCAGCGGACGTTCGAGCGACGTCTGCACCTGGGCCGCCTGGGGCGTCAGGGTGACCTTGGAGTCGACGAACGTGTAGTTGCCGCCGACGAGGAAGTACCGGCCGAACAGCTTGCGCGCTTCGACCTCGAACCCGAAGTTGCGCGCCCCTTCCGCGTTGGTGAACGACGTGCGGAGCTGGGCGGTCGGCTCGATGATCTTCTCGATCGGGTCCTGGAAGTTCTTGAAGAACACGCTGGCCGAGAGCACCTGCTCGGCGCCCGGGAACAACTCCCACCGGAAGTCGACGTTCTGGATCAGCGCCCGCTTGAGGTCGGGATTGCCGACCACCGCGCGCCCGCCGACGATGTCCGTGAACTCGAAGGGCGCCAGCTCCCGGAACTCGGGCCGGTTGGTCGTCTGGCTGAAGCCGAACCGGACGTTCTGCCGGCCGGTGATCGCGTAGATGTAGTTGACGGCCGGGAAGACGTCGGTGTTCTTGTTCTCGGCCGTGATGGTGTTGCGTTCGTCATCGAGGTCGACGTCGAACAGATCGAAGGTGTTGACCGTCTGATTGAACGCCTCGACGCGCAGGCCGCCGACGAGGCGGGACCTCGTGCCGAGAGCCCAATCGATCATGCCGTAGCCAAACCCCGTCGTCAGCCTGGCGTCGTAGGTGTCCGTCGTCCGTGTCTCTTCCTTGATCTCCCAGTACGGCCCGATGTTCGCGGCCGTGAAGATCTGGCCGGCCGCCTGGGTCAGATCCGGGCCCCGGCGGATCGGCTGGAACCGGAAGCGCCGCGACGAGAAGTCGCGCGCCCGCTCGGTATAGCCGCCGCCGAACTTGTACTGCACCGGCTGCCCGGCCATCTTCGACAGAATCGCCCCGTTGACGCCCCCGTCGTAGGTCCTGTCATCGAGGGCATTGAACATCCGGAAGCCGCTCTGCGACTCGTCGGCCAGGACGAACACGCTGCCGTTGCGCTCGTAGAGGACCTCACGCACGTCCGGCTCGTCGCGGTCGGCCTTCGAATACGTGAAGCGCCAGTCGATGATGCTGTTGCCCAGGCCCGGGAAGAAGTGGTTGCCCGAGAGCTGATTCGACAGCAGGCCCTCTTCGATCCAGAAGAGCCGCTGGTTCCTGATGTCGGTGTTGATGTCGCTGTTGAAGCCCTCGAAGTACCGGGCCTCGTCCTTGCCCGAGTGGCTGTAGAAGTTCTCGAACGCCACGCGGTGGTTGCCGGTGAACTGGTACGCGACGTTCCCGACTGCCCCGACGTTCGCCTTTCGCGTCGTGTACTGGAAGTCGTAGTCGCTGAACGTCTCGAGCTGGTTGCCGGACGCGCGGTAGAAGGTCTGCGTTTCGTCGTGGATCTGTTCCTTGTAGTTCTGGTTGTAGCCGGCGAGGACGCCCAGCTTGCCCCAGCGGTCTCCGAAGGTCAGGTTCCAGGACTGGCCGCCCTTGCCGTCCGCGGGGCTCAGGTCCCACACGTTGGGGAACAGCTCGCCCATCGTCTCGAGCTCGCTGTGCAGGAAACCGACGTCCGGGGTGTAGATGCCGCCCCGGATGACGCGCCGGTTCGGGAAGCCCGCCGGCAGGGACCGCGTCCCGTCGTCGTAGCCCCAGCCGTCGCGGCCGCCCCCGGCGTAGTCCAGGCCCGACTTGCCCCTCGTCAGGCTGTTCGAGCTGTAGGAATAACCACCCGAGAACGATCGGCCGGTGGGGAACTTCAGGGGCTGAATCTGCACGAGTCCGCCCGCGAACTCGGCGGAGCGATCCGGCTGGTAGCTCTTCACAACCTGAACGCTGTCGAGGAGACCCGTCGGGAACAGGTCGAGCGGGACCACCTTCTTGTCCGGCTCAGTGGTCGGGAGCGTCGCGCCGTTGAGTGTCGTGTTGCTGTAGCGCTCGCCCAGGCCGCGCACGTAGACATACGAGTTGTCGACGACCGAGATGCCCGTGACCCGGGCCATCGCCCCGGCCGCATCGCTGTCGGCGTTCTGCCGCATCTCGCTCGCGCCCATGTTGTCCGTGATCACGTTGGCGTTCATGCGCTCGGTGAGCTGCGCGGCCGCACTCGAGGTGATTGCGTCGACGGACTGTCCGATGACCGTGATGGTCTCGGCGTACGCATGCATGGCCATGGGCACGTTGACGGTCATCGTCCGGCTGCCGGCGACCTCGACCGTGATCGTCTTCTCCTGGTAGCCGTCCAGGAGAACCTTCAACTGGTGCGTCCCACGGGGCAGCGACAGCACGTAGCGGCCGTCCACGTCGGTGTAGACCACGTGTCCGGTTCCGACCACTTCCACGGGGACGCCGGGCAGCGGAATGGCTGCCTGCTGGTCGATGACCGTGCCGACGACACGCACTGCGCCGCCAGCGGGCGGTGCAGATGCGCCGCCGCCGGGGTTCTGCTGGGGGCTCGTCGGCAACGCGTACGCCGGGACCGCCAGCGCAAGACCAACGAGCAATGCCACGACTGCCATTCTCATGAGTTCACCTGGATCTGTTCGGTGAGTCAGTATTCGACCGCGACGCGACACCGAGACCACGAGGCGGACTGTTGTCCAGTCAGACTAGCGCCCGGCGGTGATCCCCACGTGACGCATTGGTTAAGTCTGTGTAACGTAACAGGCGTGTGACGATGATGGGACTGGCCGAGTCTTGAGGCCTACTCGACGAAGCGGTACCCGAGGCCCACGAGCGTCTCGATCTGCGCGCCGGCGGAGCCCAGCTTGCCGCGGAGCCGCCCGATGTGCACGTCCACCGACCGCGTGTCCACATGGTGTGGGACTCGCCACACCTTCTCGAGCAGCCGGTCCCGGGACAGGACACGATTCGGGTTCTTGACCAGGCACTCCAGCAGCTCGTACTCGCGTCTTGTCAGCCTCACGGGGCGGCCGTCGACCTCCACGAGGATGGCGTCGAAGTCGACCATGAGATGCCGGCCGCGGTGGACCGGGTCGGGCGGCGGCAAAGCGTTCTGGGAGCCCGGCGTGCGGCGCCGCAGTACGGCGCGAACGCGCGCGCTGAGCTCGCGGAGGCTGAACGGCTTCGTCACGTAGTCGTCGGCACCGAGGTCGAGTCCGCGCACCCGGTCGCTCTCGGACGTCCTGGCGGTGAGCACGATGATGGGCACGTGTGAGGTGTCGGGCCTCCCGCGCAGTTGGCGGCACACCTCGAAGCCGCTGGTCGTGGGGAGATTGAGGTCGAGGATGACCAGGTCGGGCACGGCAACCGACACCGACCGGAGCGCGGCGTCTCCCGTCGTGACCACGTCCACGGCCCGATGTCCGTCCCTCAGAAGAGCGTGGCGGACCAGTTCGGCGATGTCCCGCTCGTCCTCGACGATGAGCACACGTGTGCCATCCATACTCGACAGCATGTCCGCCCGCCGTTTCCCCTTCGTGACAGATCTGTTAATTGTCGATTACACATCGCGCAGATCTCACGCCGAATTAACACACGCAACGACGGCGTCACAGAATCCGGCGCAGGGCGGCACAGTTAACGAAGACCTAACCGGAACGATACCGGCGGTTCATGCGCGCCCTCTAGTGTTGGTGCTGGTCGTGCCTTGCGCACTCCACGAAAGGAGCGTCCTATCGTGCACACCAGCATCGAGTCGTACTACCCCTCGATCGCCGGACCGTTTCGCTCAGCCGTGTCACTGCACAGCCACACGTTCCACTCTCGAGAGGTTCTCAACTTCCTGCCGGGCATTGTCGAGAAGGTGCCGCTCGTGTCGGCACTCGTGCGTCAGAAGGCGGCGAGCTTCGAGCGTGAGAACGGCGCGCCGCTCGACTTCTCGCGCGGGTACTGGTGTCCGCCCCTCGGCCCGCGGGCGGTCTTCGAGTCGGAGCGGCAGCAGGCGGACGCGCGCTTCGGGTTGCCCTCGTTCGTGTCGATCACCGACCACGACTCGATCGACGCCGGGCTGGGGCTGGCCGCCCTCGACATCTGGGATCACGCGCCCGTCTCGTTCGAATGGACGGTTCCCTACGAGGACACGGTCTTCCACATCGGCCTGCACAACCTGCCCGGCGACCAGGCTCGGGCCATGCACCACGCGTGCGCCGAGTTCACGAAGGACCCCTCACCGGGCCGCCTCGCCGACCTGCTCGCGTGGATGGCGGCAGACCCCGCGACGCTCATTGTGCTGAACCACCCGCTCTGGAACGCCCACGGGAACCTCGACCAGGGCCATCAGGCGCTTGCCCTACTCGTCGAGCGGTGCCGCCCGTTTCTCCACGCGACCGAGGTCAACGGCTACCGCAGCTGGACCGAGAACAAGGCGGTCGTACGGCTGGCGCGGTCGTGGGAGATGCCGGTGGTGGGCGGAGGAGACCGGCACGGCCGCGCGCCCAACGCGTTCATCAACCTCACCGAGGCCGGCAGCTTCGCCGAGTTCGCCGAGGAGATCCGTGTCGGCCTGAGGTCGACCGTGGTGATCATGCCCGAGTACCACGAACACGCAATCACGCGCATCCTGGAGGCGACAGCCGACATCCTGCGTGACGATGACGGTCTGGAGCCGGATCAGCGACGCTGGACGGACCGGGTCTTCGTCGTGCTCGACAGCGGCGCCGCGATGCCGATCTCGACGTTCTGGACGCGAGGAGGGCCGTGGTGGGTGCGGGCCTCGATCGGGACGATGCGCCTGCTGGGTGGTCCCGCGACGCGGCCCGCCCGGCGTCTGGCGTTCTCCCCCCAGGAGGTCACGTTGTGACACCGCCGCGTGTGGCGTTCTTTCCTGACTCGTTCCTCGAGGTCAACGGGGTGGCGCGGACGTGCCGCGAGCTGGCGGCGCACGCCAGGTCGCAGGGCCTGCCCCTGCTGTGCGTCCACGCCGGACCCGAGACGCGCCGCATCGAAAACGCCTCGTCCGTCAGCCGGCTGCAGCTGCGACGCGGTCTTCTGTCGTTCGGCCTCGAACGGGACCTGAGATTCGATCTCGGGTTCTGGCGCCACCGCGGCGAGGTGGCGGCGGCGCTCAGAGCCTTCGAGCCCGATGTGATTCACATCACGGGCCCGAGCGATCTTGGGCAGCTCGGGGCGCTCATGGCCCACCAGTTGCGCGTGCCGCTGGTCGCGTCGTGGCACACGAACGTCCACGATTTCGCGGCCCGGCGCCTGTCGAAGCTCGCCGGCTGGTTGCCGGCCTCCGCCCGGGGCGGCCTGACCGCGGCCGCGCGCCGGCAGTCGCTCAGCCTGACGCTCGACTTTTACAAGATGGCGGCGGTGATCCTGGCACCGAACGGCGAGCTCGAAGCCTTGCTGCGTGGGGCGACCAGGCGCCCGGTTCATCCCATGACGCGCGGCGTCGACACGCGTCTCTTCGCGCCGCACCGCCGAACGGCGAGCACGGACGTGTTCCGCATCGGGTACGTCGGGCGTCTCTCGCCGGAGAAGAGCGTGCGTCAACTGGCCGAGCTGGAGGCGATGCTCGCCGCGGCGACACCGCGGCCCTTCTCGTTCACCATCGTCGGCGACGGCAGCGAGCGGGCCTGGCTCGAACGGCACATGCGGCGCGCCGAGTTCGCCGGCGTGCTGGCGGGCGAGAAGCTCGCCCGGGCCTACGCCAACATGGATCTGTTCGTCTTCCCGTCCCGCACGGACACATATGGCAACGTCGTCCAGGAGGCGATGGCCTGCGGGACGCCGGTGGCGGTGACCGACGAGGGCGGGCCCAAGTATCTCGTCGACCCCGGAGTGAACGGATTCGTGGCTCCGACGCTGGCAGGCTTCCGCCATGCGGTACTCGCGCTCATCGGAGATCCCAACCGCGCCGCGGGCATGCGTGCGGCCGCGCGGGCACGTGCGGAGGCGGCGTCGTGGGACCGGGTCTTCGGTGACGTGTGGACGGTCTACCGGTCCACGGCGGCCGGCGTGACGCGAGTGGCGGCCGCCACCGAGCTGTCCGGCCTGGCGCGACTGGTGACGACCATCGTCGGGGGCGCAGGCGGTCGGGCGGGTCGCCCGGGCAGGCGGAGACGGCACCCGGGTGACGCCATGAGCGACGGGACCTGGTCACGTGTGGCCGGGGCGCGTGGGCGCTCGTGAGCGGTCCCGCACGAGCTGACCGTCTCGTTGCCGATGTGGAGCGGCGATGGCCATGACCATCAGCGTGATCGTTTGCGCCTACAACGAGGAGCGCTACGTCGCGAGGTGCCTCGAGGCGATCGGGCGGCAGCGGCGGGTGCCCGACGAGATCATCCTCGTCGACAACGCCAGCGCCGATCGGACAGGAGAGATTGCCCGCGGCATCACGGGTGTGAGGGTCGTCGAAGAGCCGCGCAAGGGCCTCGTCCGGGCCCGCCGGCGCGGATTCGACGCGAGCCGAGGCTCTGTGGTCGTGTATACCGACGCGGACTGCCTCCCTCCCGCGCACTGGCTGGAACGCATCGAAGCCAGGCTCGGCGCGCACCCGGATGCCGTGGCCATCACAGGCACGTTCCGCTACTACGACTGGGACCGGCTGAGCCGGGCCTGCACCCGGCTGTACGACCTGAGCGTCGCGCCGGCGACCCACCTGCTCGTGCAGGACCTCCTCGGCTGGGGCGCGATTCTCTACGGCGGGAACTTCGCCGTCAGGCGTGAGGCACTGCTGGCGATCGGCGGATTCGACACGTCCATCGAGTTCCACGGCGAGGACACGAATCTCGGCCGGCGGCTGTCACGCCTCGGCCGCGTGCTCTTGTCGGACCGCTGCTGGGTCTACACGTCGGCCCGTCGCTTTCAGGCGGTGGGCCGGATGCAGGTCGCGACCCTGTACATCCGCAACTTCACCCACGAGATCGTCTACCACGAACCCGCCGACGCCCTGCACGTGGACATCCGGGGGTAGGGCAAACGAGCGCGCCGGGTGCCGGAGACGATCGCCTGGGCGGGGAGGGGCAGGGAACAGTATTCCGCTCGCCGCCCCGACTTGTGCCACCCGCCCGCGGAGAAACTTCGCTGCGACCCGTGTGGCGGAATCTCCTTGCCCCCTGCGCTCGCCAGGCCTATCCTGGCCCCGTCCATGCTTGGAAGGCCGCGCACCGCACGGACGGCGCACAGTCGGGATCCCGCCCGGATCGCCGATTGCCCTGACGATGAGCTGGTAGCCGAGTTGCGGGCTGGCAACCAGGACGCGTTCGCCGCGGTCTTCGCGCGCTACCACAAGCTCGTGTATTCGACGGCGCTCCGCTTCCTCCGTGACGCGGGCGAGGCCGAAGACCTGATGCAGTCCGTGTTCTTCGAGGCGTTCCAGAAGCTTGGACAATTCGACCCTGCGAGAGGCACACTCAAGATGTGGCTCCTGCAGTTCGCGTATGGCAGGAGCATCAACCGGCGGAACTACCTGATGGTGCGCCGCCTCCACGCGCAGGGCCCGCGCAATGAGGGACTCGACGAGCTTGCCCCCTGGTCATCGTCGCATGCACCGACGCAGGAAGCGTCCCGTCTGTCGCACGAACTGCTGCGTGAACTGCCTGACGCGCAGCGGGCGACGATCGAGATGGTGTTCTTCGAGGGCCTGACGTTCACCGAGATCGCGGAACGGCGCCAGGAGGGCTTCTCGGCCGTGCGGCATCACTACTATCGCGGGCTGACGCGGTTGCGTGACGTGCTCGCGGGCGAGGCGAGATCAACGAGGGGCCGCCAGGGCGGCGGCGTATTGCACGAGGTCAAACGTGCTCGGGCATGACCATTTCGAGAGTGTGTGCGCGGCAGCCACGCGAGGCGAGGCGACGGCCGAGGAGCTCGCCGAATTCGACAGCCACGCGCGCGAGTGCGAGTGCTGCCGCGGGAGCTACGCCGAGATGCTCGCCTTCGCGGCACGCGAGTTCGCCGTGTCGCGCGCGCAGGGACTGGCCGGCACCGACACGGGTCTCGGGGGCGTCGACTCCGACGCTCTGACCACGCGCTTCCTGGATCGCCTTGCGCGCGAGGGCCTGCCGGCCGTTGTGGCGCCGCCCGGCGCGGTCGCGCGTGCGGTCAGGGGCGGGGCGTTGGGGCGGCTCGCCGGCCCGGCCTGGGTGCCGCGGGCGATGCGCCTGGCCGCCACGCTGCTCACCGGCGTTGCCCTTGGTGGAGCTGCGGTCGCCTGGTGGCAGGTACGTGGAGATCTGCCGCGTGCGGGGGCCGAGGCCATCGCCGGCGCCGAGGTGGAAGTCCGCCGGCTTACCAGCGAATTGCGTGCATCCCAGGCCCGCCTCGACACGGCATCGGGCACCATCGCAGCCGCACTCCAACGCGACCTCGAATCGGGGAGGCGATACCAGGAACTCGAGCGCCGCGTCCAGCGGCTTCAGGCAAGCCTGGCGAGTGCCAAGGATGCGTTGGCCGCAGCCGAGCAGGACGCGGGCCGCAGCCGGGATCGCGCGGTGGCGGCCGAGGTGACGGCGGCGGCGAACCGGGCGCGGGTGGACGCGCTGCAGCCCCTGGCCGACGATGCACGCACGGCGAGAGAGCGGGCGCGCGCGGCCGAGGCGGTGCTCGCCGACACCCATGCCAGAGTCGAGGAGCTGACCGGCGAATTGAGGGCGGCCAATGAGTCCCTCGAGCGGCATCGTCAACTGATGGCACTCAGCCGCGACGTGACGGACCTGATGGGCGCGCGCAACCTCCACATCGTTGACGTGGTCGACACCGACCCGCAGGGCCGCGATCGCAAGGCGTTCGGCCGCGTGTTCTTCACTGAGAACAAGTCACTCATCTTCTATGCGTACGATCTGAACGAAGCCCGGATCCAGAAGGCCAACTTCGAGTACCGGGTGTGGGCGCGGAAAGAATCCGACCCGGACACCGTCCACGACCTGGGGATCTTCTACTCCGACACCACGGCGCAGCGCCGCTGGGTCTTCAAGTGCAACGACCAGAAGGTGCTGAGCGAGATCGACTCGGTCTTCGTCACGCTCGAGCCGGCGAACCGCAAGGCGACGACGCCAAACGGCAGCCAACTGCTCTACGCCTACCTGCGCGGCCAGCCGAACCACCAGTAGGCCGGCGGCTTCAGCCGCGAACCGCGCCGTGCGGCGCCGGCTCTCGTGCGGCGCGGCGCGCGAGGCGTGCATCCACCCGGCCGCTCCCTTGTGCCACACGCCGTGCAACCCGGTTCGTCGCGTGTCTCTCCCCGTTGGGACAAGGCGCGCGCCTGGCCGGTATACGTCACTAGACACTGCCTGAGTACCTCCGACCTGCGAAGGGGAGTCCGATGAATCACGATTGGCGTCTGCGTATGGCGACCCGGATTGTGTGGGTCACCTTCCTCCTGGCCCTCGTGCTCACCGCCGTGCCGCACGAGGCGCTTGCCCAGTTCGAGACAGCCAAGGTCTCCGGCCGCGTCACCGATCAGAGCGGCGGCATCCTGGTGGGCGCCGGCGTGGAGATCGTGAACGTGGACACGAACATCACGGCCGCGACAAAGACGAACAGCGAGGGCTACTACGTCTTTCCGTCCCTCAAGCCCGGCAGATACCTGATGCACGTGCGGGCGGAACACTTCCGCGCCGTGTCCGTCACCGGCATCGTGCTGAACGTACAGGACAACCTCGCCCGGAACTTCGAGCTCGAGCTGGGGTCGGTGACCGAGTCGGTCTCCGTCACGGCCGAGGCTGTCCGGGCCACGACGCTCGATCCGGCCGTGAGCACGGTCGTCGATCGCCGGTTCGTCGAGAACATGCCGCTCAACGGGCGCAGTTTCCAGGCGCTCCTTACGATGATTCCCGGCGTGACGATGGGCGTGGCCACTCCGATGGATCAGGGGCAGTTCAGCGTCAACGGCCAGCGGACCAACGCCAACTACTTCATGGTGGACGGCGTCGGCGCCAACTTCGGTGCCGGCACGTGGAGCAGCATGGGTACCGCCCTCGGCGGAACGACCGCAGCCTGGTCGGTTACCGGAGGCACGAGCGGGCTGGTGTCGGTCGACGCCATGCAGGAGTTCCGGATCCAGACGTCCAACTACGCCCCGGAATTCGGCCGCGGACCCGGCGGCCAGATCTCCATCGTCACGAGGTCTGGCACGAACGCGTTTCATGGGAGCGCCTTCGACTACTTCCGCCACGACAAGCTCGATGCCCGCGACTACTTCAATCCGCCCCCGCAGCCCAAGCCGAAGCTGCGCCAGCACGACTTCGGGGGTACGTTCGGCGGCCCCATCCTCAAGAACAGGACGTTCTTCTTCGCCTCCTACGAGGGACTCCGTCTCAGCCAGCCCTTCATCACGACGGCCTACTACCTCACGAAGGAAGCCAGGGCGTTGGTGGCGGACGTCTGGAAGCCGTACGTGAATTCTACGCCGATTCCGACCGGGCCGGTCGGCCCGAGCGGTCTGACGGCCAGTCACCAGCTCAGCGGATCGCTGCCCGCCAACCAGGACGCGCTGAGTGTCCGGGTCGATTCCGCGATCACGCCGCGGATCAACGTGTTCGCCCGCTATAACCACGCGCCCTCGACGTCCACCACGGGGGCATATCCCGAGGGGCGCAAGGACACATTCTCGAACAACGAGACGCTGACGGCCGGCGCCACCATCACGATCGGGTCCAACAAGGTGAACGACCTTCGCGTGAACTGGAGCCGCAGCCTGAGCGGTCAGACCCAGTACTCGGTGGCGATCGATGGCGCTGTGGTGCCCGAGGAGAGCCAGGTCTTGCCGCGGGGCTTCAGTCTCAAGGACACCCAGCTCTGGACGATGGGCATCACCATGCCAGGAGATCCCTACTACGTACCCATGTCGGGTCGCTGGGGGGCGTTCTCGGACAACAAGCAGCAACAGATCAACGTCGTCGATACGCTCTCGTGGACGCTGGGGCGGCACACGGCGAAGTTCGGCTTCGACTGGCGCCGCCTGCTGCCGGAACCGGCGTTCACGCCGAAGAGCATCGGGATCTCGCGCATCAGTTGGGCCAACCTCGTCGCGGGAACGATTGGTCAAGCCTACATCTCCGGATTCGGGGCGAATCGGCTGAGAACGGACAACTACTCGCTGTTCGCGCAGGACACGTGGCGTATCTCGAATGCGTCGACGCTGACCTACGGCGTGCGCTGGGACATCAACCCCGCCCCCGTCAGCCGGACGGACATCCCGATCTACAGGGTGAACGGGGTGTTCGACGAAGGGGTCTGGTCGGTTGCACCGTCGGACGGCGGGCTCTGGAAGACGCGCATGGGCAACCTAGCCCCGCGCATTGGCGTGGCGCACCAGGTGACGCCAAAGACCGTCATCCGCGGCGGCGCGGGCCTCTTCTACGACCTCGGGTCACCCTCCGCGCTCGCCAACATGGTCGCCATCAACTTCCCCATGAGCCGAAGCCGGTACAGCCTCATCAACGCGACCTACAGCCTGGCCGACCCGGCGCCGTTCGAACCCGCGCCTCTGACCACGACGCCGTTATCGTCAGCGTTCGTCAGCGCCTTCGACCCGAACCTCAAGACGCCGGTGACCTACCAGTGGAACATCGGGGTGGAGCGGGAACTGAGCGCCAACGACACCGTGTCGGTGTCGTACGTCGGGTCGAAGGGCGCGGACATGCTTCGCTACGACAGCATGACCAACCCAAACCTCAACGGGATCTACTGGCAGGTCACGACGACGCGCAACGCCGACCGGTCGCGGTACGACGCGCTGCAGACGTCATATCGCCGCCGGATGTCGCGCGGGCTCCAGGCCATGCTCTCCTACACGCTGGCCAGGTCGAAGGACACGTCCTCCAGTGACCTCAGCACGAACGGCGGGCTGCAGGCGCAGAAACTGAGTGACATCGACGTCGACTACAACTGGGGATACTCGACCTTCGACGTGCGGCACAATCTCTCCGGGGCGGTGTCGTACGAGATTCCGTCTCCCGACGCGGGCATCGGGCGGGCCGTGCTCGGCGGCTGGGCCATCGACGGGCTGTTGACGCTGCGCTCCGGACTACCCGTCGACCCCTTCCTGGTGTCGGTGGTCGTCTACAACGGCGTGCAGCAGCGCCTGCGCCCGGACCTCGTGCCCGGCGAGCCCATCTGGATTGACGACCAGACGGTGCCCATGGGCCGGCGACTGAACGCCAAAGCCTTCGTCGCGGCGCCGAACGGCCAGCCCGGCAATCTGGAGCGGAACAGCATCCGGAACTTCCCGCTGCGCCAGGTCGACCTGGCGGTCCGCCGTCGCTTCCACCTGCCTGGAACGCTGACGCTCGACCTGCGCGTCGAGTCGTTCAACGTCTTCAACATTCCGAATCTCGCGCTCCATCCCTACTCGCTGTACGTCGGCGAGCTGACGCCGACGTACGCGTTCGGCGTGGCCGCCATTTCCCAGGCCATGTATGCGGGCGGGAGCTTCTACAACAACCAGGGAGGCGGCATGAGCACCCAGTATGCGATGGGCGGCTCGCGCTCCACCCAGGTGACCGTCAAGATCGGCTTCTGATTGTGGGGGCGCCACGACGTTTGGGGCCGGCCCTTTCCTTCCCTCCCGGATGGGGTCGGTTAGCGCCCCCCTTCTTTATTCGGGCACGGCCGCGCGGTTGCTCGCCAGCCGCACGGCCGCGTCCGTCCACAGGCCGAATGCCATGACCACCCGAATGGCTGCCTTGATCGCGGCGCTCTCGGTGGCCATGGTTTCGCCGGCGGCCGGCTGGCCACTCCCCGACGGCGGCGTCGCGCAAGAGAGGCCCTCGGCTGGCGAGATCGTCGCGGGCCATCTCGCGTCGATTGGCTCGCCCGAGACGCGATCGGCCATCCGGTCACGCCTGGCTCGCGGCACGGTCTGGTTCACCGAGGCGGTCAGTGGCCAGATTCGCATGCCTGGGGCCGCCGAGTTGGCCGCGGCCGGTACCAAGACGAGCGTCAACTTCGAGTTCGGTCAGCCAGCATACCCGGGCGAGAAACTCGTGTTCGACGGTCGCGATGTCCTGGTTGCGCAGATCGGACCCGGTTCGCGATCGAGCCTCGGGGAGTTCCTGTACCGGCAGACCGAAGTGCTTCGCGACGGGCTGCTGGGCGGCACGCTCGTCACCGGCTGGTCACTCCTCGATCTCAAGGGGCGCCGCGCGAGGGTCGAGGACGCAGGCACCGAACGCTTCGATGACCGTGATCTGTATGCGGTGACATACGTCCCCCGCCGGCGGTCGGGAACCGGCGAGATGGGCATCCGGCTCTATTTCGAGCCTGGCACGTTCCACCACGTGGCCACCGTCTACACGGTATTGACGCGGGCCATCCAGGACGTCGAGGAAATCGTGGAGGAACGGTTCGACGACTTCCAGGTTGTGGACGGCCTGACGCTCCCGCGGCGGTGGGAAATTCGCTACCGGAAGGAGCCTGACGCCAGGCCCCGGGAATACCGATACGCCGTCACGCTCACCAGCATCGTCCACAACACGATCGGGCAGTAGACAGAATCCGCCGCGGCGAGGCCGGCTCTTCCGCCTTCGCGGAACGCTCCGGCGGACCGCCGCAGCCTTGGGGAGGGTGGTCAGGGCCGGCAGGCCCGCGCGCCTCGGAACGAGACCAAGCACGGAGACGCAGATGAGCAGGACGCGAACGATCCTGGTGTCGCTCACCCTCGCCGCCGCACTGTCCGGCGCGACGCCCCACGTGGCACCCGAGCCACCGCAGGAGCCGGCGGCCAGAGACGGGCGAGGCGCGAAAACCCTGCTGCAGCGCGCGGAAGAGGCGCGGCAGACCGGCAAGGTGTCGGAGGCCATCGGCCTCTACAAGCAGATCATCGAGACCAGCCCGAACGAAGAACGTGCCCATATCGGTCTGTGGGTGGCGACCAACGTCACCGAACGCAATCGGCTGCGTGCGGAGTCACCCGACGCCGGCAGCGCCGATCCCCTCTCACCGGCGGCCCTGGCGCTCGGCCGGCAGGTCACGGCCGCCACCAACGCGGCCGTGGCTCAGTACTACCGGTGGCTGGTGACGACGCGCCCGAACGTGACGGCGTACCGGTACCGTCTGGCCACCGCCGAGCACGCGGCCGGCGCCGCGCTTCGGGCCGAACTCCGGACGATCGTTGCCGACGACCCGACGTTCGCGCCCGCATGGGCTCACCTTGCCCACGACATGGCGGCCACGGGTGACGTGGAGGCCGAACGGGACTGCTACGCCAGGGCTGCCGCCGCGGCGCCGGACAATCCCCTGTACGCGTACGACCTTCTCTCGACCTACAAGATGCGCGATCCGAAGGAACATCGCCGTCTGGTCGAGGCCTTCGTCGCGCGCTTCCCATCGTCTGAGATGGCTGCGGTTGCCCTCCGCGACGCAGCCGCTGACGCCGAGACCGAGGACGATCGTGTGGCATTGCTGGAGCGAGCGGCTAAGAACCCGGGCGCGGTGCCCATCGAGCTCTTCGCCCTCCATGCCCGCACCGATCCCGGCAAGGCTGCTCGGCTGGCTGCCGAGCTCCTGGAGACGGCGCGACACGCCAAGGAGGGAGCGGGGGCGGACTATGTGGTCGGGGAGTTGACAAAGGCAGCGGACTTCTATGGCAGCATCGCGAGTGGTCGGAAACTGCTGGGCGAGGGCAAGCCGGCAGACGCCGTGGCGGCCGTCGAGAAGGCAAGCCCGCCGGCGTCGGCCGCGCCCCTCACGTTCCCAGTGACCGCGCTCAGGGCCGACGCCTTCCTGGCTCAGGGCAAGCCGGCGGCGGCATACGACCTGCTCCTGGCAGACCCCGTGACGTTCGGGGATCCGGACCTGACCGCCGCCGCGATCAACGTCGGCGGGCGGCTCGGCAAGCCAGAAGCGCAGGTTCGCCGCGAGATTCTGTCCGCGGTACTGGGCCGAGCCCATCAGGCGGACGACTTCGAGATCGAGGGCCTGACTGGCGGCAGGAAGAAGCTGTCGGAGTTCCGCGGCCAGCTCGTCCTGCTCAATCTGTGGCACCCGACTTGAGGGTACTGCATTAGGGAGTTCCCCTACATACAGCGACTGGTCGAATCGTACGGCGGCGACGGGTTCGTCGTGCTCTCCATCAACAACAGCGAAGAGGAGCGGGTGGATGCCGTCACCTTCTTCGAGCGCACGCGGTACACCTTCGTGCCGCTCCAGGCGTCGGTGGAGTTCTGGATGGACCTCTCGAAGAAGCTGGGCGTCACGGGGTTCACGGCCAACCTCCTTCTGGATGGCGAGGGCCGCCTCGTCTACGTGCCCCATTTTGATGGCCTCGAAGGCATGCGCCGGACCGAACTCGTGCTGAAGGCGTTGATCGGACCGGACGCCGGAAGGAAGTCGGTGCCGCGATGAAGGTCGGACGGGTCCTCTCGTTGCTCTCAGCGGTGTTGAGCCTGTCAATGCCAGCCCTGGCCCAGGAACCGGACGACATCGTCCGGTGGACGGCTAGGCCGGCCACGACCCGGGCACCCGCGCCAGGGCAGAAGGTGACGGTCCTGCTGGCCGCGAAGATCGCTCCCGGGTGGCACGTGTACTCGATCACGCAGGAGCCTGGCGGCCCCATCCGGACGGATGTCAGCGTGCCGCCGGGTCAGGTGTTCACGCTGACTGGCGATGTCACGGGTCCGGTGCCGGAGACGGCCTTCGATCCGAACTTCCGCATGAAGACGGAGTACTACAGCCGGTCGGTCATCCTCGACGTGCCGCTGTCCGTCAGCGAGGAGGCCAAGGCCGGACCGGCGAAGGGGACGATCGACGTGCGCTTCCAGGCGTGCAACGATCGCAACTGCCTGCCACCGATCAAGGTGCACGTGCCGTTCACGGTGGAACTCGCGTCCCGATGAGGGTCAGGCCGCGGCGCGACATCGTGATGAGGGCCGCGAGCGTGTGGCTGGCCCTCGCCGCGCTGGCGGCGCCGTGTGTCCTCTGCGGCCGCACGAGCGTGGTCGGAGCGGTCCAGGCGTCTCCTCTGGGCGCGCGGGCCGAGTTGGCTCGTTCGGCGAGACCGGTCGGAACGGTGGTGCTCCCGGAACCCGGAGCGCCGGCGTCGACTCAACCGGGACTCGGACCGAGCGCACCCGCCGGGACGCAGGCCGAAGTCGAGCAGGCCCGCGCGAAAGGCTTCTGGCCATTCCTCTGGCTGTCCATGACGATGGGCCTCCTCTCCCTGGCGACGCCGTGCGTGTTCCCGATGATCCCGATCACGGTTTCCTATTTCACAAAGAGCGCGGAGTCGAAAGCAGGGTCTGGCCTTCCCCGGGCGTTTGTCTATTGCGGCGGCATCGTCGTTACCTTCACGGGACTCGGCCTCGGTCTTGCGGCGCTGCTTGGAGCCACGGGGATCAACCAGTTCGCGGCCAGCCCTTGGGTGAATCTGCTGATTGCCGCGGTCTTCATCGGGTTTGCCCTCAGTCTCTTCGGGCTCTACGAACTCGCGGTGCCTTCGCGCGTGCTGACGCGGCTCGACCGATCGGCCCGCGGCCCGAGCTACGCCTCCGCGTTGTTGATGGGGCTGACCTTCACGCTCACCAGTTTCACGTGCACGGTGCCGTTCGTGGGTACGGTGCTCGTCGCCACGTCGCAGGGCGAGTGGCTCTGGCCCGTACTCGGCATGTTCGGGTTCTCCGTGGTCTTCGCGGCGCCGTTCTTCCTGCTAGCGCTGCTGCCGGGGTGGATGGCCGCCCTGCCGAAGAGCGGCGACTGGCTGACCTCCGTGAAAGTCACGATGGGCTTTCTCGAGATCGCGGCCGCGATGAAGTTCGTGTCCAACGTGGATCTGGTCTGGGGCTGGCACCTATTCACGCGGGAGGTCGTGCTCGCCGTGTGGCTGGCGATTGCCGTGCTGACCGCGCTGTACCTCCTTGGCAAGATCCACCTGCAGCACGAGACGGCGCTGCCGAGCGTCGGCGTGGTCCGGATGTTGTGGGCGCTCGTGTTCGTGGCGACGGGGTTCTACCTGCTCACCGGTCTGGTCGGAGGAGGTCTTGGTGAACTGGATGCGTTCTTGCCGCCACGAACGGCTGGGGCCGTGGCGCTGACCGGTGAAAGCGGCGCGGACCAGGAACTGACTTGGCACACCGATCTCGCGCGGGGCCTCGACCAGGCGGAGGCCGAGAACAGGCCCCTGTTCATCGACTTCACCGGATACACCTGCACGAACTGCCGGTGGATGGAATCCAACATCTTCACCCAGCCGGCGGTCCGCGCCGAACTTCAGCGGTTCGTTCGTGTCCAGCTATACACGGACGGTGAAGGGCAGACGTACGAAGACAATCAGTCCTACCAGCGCCGCGAGTTCGGGACCGTGGCGTTGCCGTTCTACGCGATTCTCAGACCGGACGGGTCCCGCGTGACGACGTTCCCTGGGCTGACCCGGGACGCGGAGGAGTTCCTGCGCTTCCTGCGCACGCCCGTGACGACGGAGTGATCTGGCGAGTGAGGTGACGCGATGACAATCGGTGGCGGACGAGCATGGCGCCGGCTTGCCACGGCGATGGGCCTACTGTGTACGGCGGCACGGATGGTGGGTGTGGCGGCCGCCCAGCAGGTGCCTTCCATCAACGTGACGGTAGCCGACGGACTTCGAAAGGACGGTCTGGGGTACTACCCCGTGCAGCTGCTGCTGGAAAGCCACCCTCCGGCAGGCGTGGTCAAGCTCCCGGACTTGGATCGCAGCGCGGTCTTTGGCGTCCTCAGGTTCGGGCCGAAGGACGAGGAGACCACCTACGTCCTTGTCCTGTCGGAACCAGAGGGAAAGCCCGCCGCGCTGTACTTCGACGCGAACCGCAATGGTGACCTCACCGACGATCCGCCCGTGGCGTGGCCGTCCAAGCCGTACAAGGGCGGAACGGAGGAGAAGCCGATCGACTTGACTCAGTGGGAAGGCACGACGTCCGTGGAACTGCCGCACCTGGGCCGGCTGACGCTTGGGCTGTATCGCTTCGACCCGAAGGACGCCAATCGCGCGCGCCTCGCCGGCAGCCTGTTGTACTACCTCGACTACGGCCTGTCGGGTACGGCGACGCTCAACGGCAAGGCGTACAAAGTGCTGGTCCGTGACCGGCACTCGAGCGCCGACTTCTCACGCCTGTCGTCACCGGGAGGCCTCGACTATCCGCTGCTGATCGACGTGAACGGTGACGGGAAGTTCACGGCGGGCAAGGCGGAATACAGGGACGCAAGGAAGCCGTTCAACATCGCCGGGACGACGTACGAGTTCACGGGCTGGAGTGTCACCGGTGCCGGTTTGTCGGTCGTGACGTCGGCCCAGACCGCCGAGGAGATCCCGCCCCCGCCCGTCCAGGTGGCGTCGGCCAACGGCAGTGTGTTTCCTCCGGTTGTCGGGAAGGCCGTCGGCGGCGAGCAGGTCGACTTCCCGGCCGGCTATCGGGGGAAGATCGTGCTGGTCGACTTCTGGGCAACCTGGTGCGGACCCTGCCTGGAAGAGGCGCCCAATGTGGTGAAGGCTTTCGCGGTCCATCACGGGAACGGGTTCGAGATCATCGGCGTCTCGCTGGACCAGCCCGGACAGGAAGCGAAGGTGAAGGAGGTGGCGGCGAAGCACGGCCTGGCATGGCCGCATCTCTACGACGGCAAGGGCTTCGAAACCAGGCAGGTCCAGCAGCTCGCCATCAAGGGCATTCCGGCGACGTTTCTCGTCGACGGCGATACCGGAATCATCATCGCGCAGGGCGAGGAGATCCGAGGCGACAAGCTCGCGCCCGCCGTCGAGAAGGCGCTGGCGGGTCGCAAGGGAGATAGGTAGGCGGCCGGTGGGGAAGCGCCGCCCCATCATGCGAGGCTACGTCGGCGCCACGAGCGTGACGCGTGCGCGCAGCAGCCAGTTGAACGCCGTCGGGTCTTATTATGGCGAGGTTGCACCACCAACAGCCCAGGCACGCCGAACGCCGGTCCTGTCATCAGCCGAAGATGTCGTCTGCCGTCACGGTGATCACGCCGGCAGGCGTGTCTCGGAGCCGCTCCCGGGCACAGAGCGCGTAGAGGCGATCCTCGCCGGCGCCGGGCACGCCATCGGCCTTGCGGTCGAGCGCTCGCGCCAGCGCGGCTCCATTCGCCGAACGGGCCCACTTGGCCTCTCCGAACAGGACCGGCGTGTGAGCCCTGCCGGCCAGCCCGACGGCATCTATCTGGACCGAGCTGTTCTCGTTCCACCATGAGCCCAACGCCACGACGTCCCGAGGCAGGCGGCCGGCCGCCGCTTCGCGGACGAGGTGACGACGGAAGGCGTCCTCCCACGGCGCGCCGAGGTCATCGTCCAGGCCCGACTCGATCAGCCGCGCGACCGAGGCACCCAGTCCCCGTTCGATCTGCGACCTGTGCCGTTCGACTCGCCCGAGCCAGAACGCCAGGTAGTTGTCTGCGACCCGGTAGAGCTTGCGCTTCGTTCGCGCCGGATTCTCGGTGACGGGCACGACCTGCTCGATGATCTGCAGTTCGGCGAGCCTGGCCAGCAGGCGAGACGGCTCGACGCCCAGGGCGCTGCGAATCTCGCCGTGGCGGGTGCGCCCAGCGGCGATCCCCTTGAGGGCTATGCCGGCGAGGCCGCTGATATCGCCTTCCGTGGCCAGCACGAGCTGGCCTTCTGTCAGCAAGGGAGCTGCGGGCGTGCAGAAGAGCCTGATGAGGTTGTCGCGGAGCGAGGCCTCCTGATCCCACCAGGAGAGGTACAGGGGAGCGCCTCCGACGAGTCCGTACACGACCGCGCGGTCCGCGGGGCTCAGAGCCGGGAGCATGCGGGCCGCTTCGTGAGGCGTGAACGGGTGGACGGGCAGAGACAGACTGAATCGTCCGTAGAGCGGTGCGCGGTGCTCCTGCAACGCCTCCATGGTCCGGACGGCCGAGCCGCAGAGCAGCAGCCGCAACTGCGTGGCGCCCCGGGCTCGGTCCAGAAACGCACGCACGATCCCCTCAATCTCCGGGGAGGTGGCTTTCAGCTCCGGGAACTCGTCGAGGACGAGCAGGAGCGGCGAGGTGCGGGCGGCGGCCGCGAGCGAGTCGAGCGCGTCATCCCAGTCGGCAAACGGCCTGGCCGCCAGGTCGCGGATCCCGCCCAGTCGAAGCGCGGCGGCGGCGTCAGACAGCAACCGGAGCTCGTCGGCGGCCGGCCGGCCGGCCCCGGTGTGGAAGACGGCGGCCTTGTCGTGCGCAAACCGCTGAAGGAGCATGGTCTTGCCGACCCGCCTTCGGCCCCAGACGAGGGCGACACCGGGCGCCTCGCGGGAGTACCAGGCGCTCAGCGCCGCGAGTTCACGCTCCCTGTTGACGAACCGTGCCACGACCGCATGATACTCACATTCGATGTTACTAGCAACCGATGTGACTATCAGTCGGTGTGCGCGTGAGTCCACGACCGGCGATGCACCTCGTCGGCCGCCTGCGGCCGGGCGTGTCGCTGGCACAGGCGCAGCGCGACGTCGACGGCATCTCACGGACGCTCGAGCGGGATTATCGGGACAGCAACACGGGCAAGGGCCTGCGGGCCCGTCTGACGGCGGTGGACTTCGGCTTCACGGCCGATCGGCCGCTCACGGCGCGCGTCGATATCCAGGCGCCGGCGTATCCCGACCGCGCGCGGCGGCAAGCCTTCTATGCTGCGGTCCTCGACGAAGTGGCGGCACTGCCTGGCGTCACGCCTGTCGGAGCGACCACCCAGTTGCCGATCCTCGACCCCGGCAACACATGGAGGATCCGGACGCCTGACCGCCCGGCAGGGTCGGACCGTGACATGGAGCCGGCCCGGCTGCGGCGGGTATCGCCCGGGTACTTCGCCACGATGGGCATGGGGCTCCTTGGCGGAAGGGATCTCTCGGCCGCCGACCGCGACAGCACGCCACCTGTCGCCGTCGTCAGTGAATCTCTCGCCGGAAGGCTGTACCCGGGCCAGGACCCGATTGGACGCGTTGTTCTCCTGCAAGACACACTCAGCCTGCCGCCGATGGAAATCCCATATGAGATCGTCGGTGTCGTGCGCAGCGCGAGGCTGGCGAATCCCCGCGACGAGGCCGATCCGGCGCTGTACCTGTCAATCTTCCAGGCCAGCCCCAGGAGTCTTCGTCTCGTGGCCCGGACGTCCGGCGACCCATCGGCAGTGGCAGGGCCGCTTCGACGGATCGTCGCGCGCCACGATCGCAACGCGCTGGTGACTGGGGTTCAGACGATGGACGCGGTTGTGGGGCGGGTGTTCGCCGACTTCCGGAGGGTGGCCGGGTATCTGGCACTCTTCGCGGGGGTGGCGCTGCTGCTGGCGGCCGTCGGCCTCTACGGCGTGCTCGCCTACCACGTGAGCCAGCAGCAGCACGAGATCGGGGTACGGTTGGCGTTGGGCGCGATCCGCGCGGGCGTCCTCGGCATGGTTCTCGGCCGCGGCGGGGCGCTGGCCGTGGGCGGGCTGCTCGCCGGCCTGGCCGCAGCTCTTCCGGGGACGCGTCTCGTTGGCAGCCTCCTGTTCGAGACTCCGCCGCTCGATCCGGTCACCTACGCGGGCGCCGCGCTGTCGCTGGCGCTCGTGGCGACCCTCGCCTGCTTGGTGCCGGCGCTGCGCGCGGTGAAGGTCGATCCGGCAGCGGTGCTCCGCAGCGAGTAGTTGCGGATTGCGCCACCGGGATCCGTTCGACGCGTTGGCGACCCGCCGCCGCCCTACTTGACCGCGGGCTTCGCGAAGACGGCGTCGTCGAGGGCCTTGTTGATCTCTACCTTCGACAGGGCGATCGACACGGTCTGCATCGGGTTCACTACCGTGACGGCGAAGGGAACCTGAATGCCGTCGACAGCCCGGTAGTCGCCCGGCTCGGAGGTCTGCTCGAGGGGGCCGCCCGCCTCGGGGATGTTGATGGTGGCCACCGACCTGACGATGTGGAAGGTCTCGGCATCGATGAGGAACTTCGTCACCGGGCCCGCCTTCGGCGTGTACTGCAGCGCGTGCACCGGACGGCCGCCGAACGTGTCCTTGCCCGTCAGCTCGATTCTGCCGCCCGTCTCCCTGTAGTTCATCAGGGGAGAGGGAAAGTAGGCATTCAACAGGCCCTGGAGCTGATCGCCCGTGATGTCGCGATCGCCCTGAAGGCTGTTGCTGACCCACGCCGCCGTGCCGTCGCACCGCTGGTCGATCACCATGTCGGTGCCGCCCATGGCCGAGAGGTCGAGCACGGTGAGCGAGCGCGTCTTGTTCGGGGCCTTGCGCGAGACTTCGACGGTGCCCGAGATGTTGCCCATCTGGGTCGACACGGTGATGGCGCCCGTGGCGACCTGGCTGGTGACCTTCTCGAGGGCGGCGCGGCCGCCGAGGGCCGCGAGGTGTTTCTCGACCACCTCGTCGGCGGTCTGGGCTTGGGTAGAGACCGCGCAGAGCAGCACGAGAGCGGCGAGAGAACCGGACGTCGGCGCGAGCTTCATGAAGTGCCTCCAGCCCCGATGATAGCAGGGGACGGGAGGGTTTTCCCTGAGGAGACCTCGGCGGCCCGACAGACGGTCCCTTGTCGCCAGGGCTGGGGCCTTCCGATTGTGGGGTCACCCTCGGGCGCCGGCTTCTGGTATAGTCAGTATTCCTACATATAGGGAGACTGATGCCAATGACGGCCTTCAGCGCCGAGATGAAGAAGGGCAGCATGGAGCTGCTCATCCTCTCGCTCCTCGACACGCGCCCCATGCACGGCTACGACATCGGCCGGCAGATCGAGCTCCGCTCGGCCGGGCACCTCCGCTTCGCCCTCGCCTCGGTGTACCCGACCCTCGTCCGCCTCGAGGCCCGAGGCCTCATCAAGGGCCGCTGGGTCGAAAAGCCGGGCGAGCGCAGCCGCTGCTGCTACCGCCTCACGCCGGACGGACTGCGTGCCCTGGCCCGCCAGAAGCTGGCCTGGCAGGGCTACACGGCCGCCGTCAACCAGGTGCTGGGGATCGACCATGCCTGACTGGGAACGCTACGTCCGCGACCGGCTGCCCCTCGCCGGCATCCGCCCCGAACGGGAACGGCGCATCGTCCGCGAGCTGGCCGCCAGTCTCGAAGACCTGTACGCCGACGCGCGCGCGAACGGCCTCGATGCCCAGGCCGCCGAGGCCGCGGCCGCCGCGCACATCGAGGACTGGGAACGGCTGGCCGCGGATCTGCGCCAGGCCGATCCTTCCGCCATCATCCCGCGCCTCGATCAGATCGCCGAGCGGCTCGAGGTGCGTGACGCGCGCCGCAAGACGCCCGGCGTATGGGCCTGCGCGTGGCGAGGCCTGCCGCTCGACGTCGTCGTCGGCCTGCGCCGCCTGCGATCCGCCCCCGTCTTCACGCTGGTCGCCATCCTGATCGTCGCCCTCGGCGTCGGCGCGACGGCGGCCATGTTCACCGTCGTGGATACCTTCCTCTTCCGCCCGTTGCCGATTCCGCGCCCGCACGAGGTGGTCCGCGTGTTCGAGGGAGGCGGCGATGGCCCGCCGGGGACGTGCTCGTACCCGACGGTGCTCGACGTGGCCGCCCTCGACCACGTGTTCGCGTCGGTGACGGGCTCGATCGTCGGACGAGACGCCACCTGGCTCCGCGACGACGGCGAGATGCGCCGCGTCGCCATCGACTTCATCGGTGCGCCGTACTTCGGGGTCATGGGACTGCCGCTTGCGATGGGACGGACCTTCACGGCGGCCGAAGACGCGACGGGCGGTCCGCCGGCCGCCATCGTCAGCCATCGCCTGTGGCGCGAGGCCTTCGGGAGCGATCCTGCGGTCGTCGGCCGGATCATCAGGCTCTCCGGCGCCGCCGTCTCGATTGCCGGCGTCGCGCCGCCGAACTTCGACGGCATCGTCGCCGGCCACCGGGTCGACTTCTGGCTGTCGCTCTCGGGACTCGGACCCGTCTGGGGCGAGTATGCCGGCGGCACGCTGCAGCGCCGCGGCGATCACTGGTTCAACGTCCTGGCGCGCCTGGCGCCTGGCGCCACGACGGAGCAGGCGAGGGCGGCGGTCGAGTTGACGGCGGCGCGGTTGGCGTTGGAGTTCCCGGAGCACCACAAGGGGCGGACGCTCGAGATCCTCCGCGCGGCGGACGTGCGCGTGCAGCCGGGACTCGACGCGGAGATCTATCCGGCCGGCGCGATGCTCATGGGCGTTGCCGGCCTCGTGCTGCTCGTCGGGTGCACGAATCTCGCCGGCCTGCTGCTCGCCCGCGGCTGGCAGCGCGGCCACGAGCTCGCGATCCGCCTCGCGCTCGGCTCGAACCGGTGGCGTCTGGTGCGCCAGTTGCTGGTCGAGAGCCTGCTGCTCGGCCTGGCCGGCGGGTTGGCCGGACTCCTGCTCGCGGTGTGGGGCGCACGCGCGCTGGCGGCGGGCGCGGCGGGGCTCTCGCTGCCGCTGCAGGTGTCGGTGTCGATCGACGCCCGGGCGGCCCTCTTCACCGTGGTGCTCTCGCTGCTGACCGGTGTCGCCTTCGGGATTGCGCCGGCCTTGCGTGTGACCGGCGTCGACCTGGTGGCCGGCCTCAAGGGACCGGAGAGCACCGTGTCGGCGACCCCGCGGCGGACGGGCGCCCGGCGCCTCGGCGTGACGCTTCGCGGCGCGTTCATCGTGGTGCAGGTCGCCGCGTCGATGGTGCTGCTCGTGGCCGCGGGCCTGCTGGCGCGGGGGGTGCGCGAGGCGCAGCAGACCACCCTGGGGTTCGGTGCCGCCGGCCGCCTGGCCTTCCTGCAGGCCGACCCGGCGCAGGCCGGACTCGACGAGGCCAGGACCGCCGCGCTCATGGGCGGCTATCTCGACCGCGTCCGGGCGCTTCCCGGCGTGGAGCGCGTCAGCGCGACGACACGCCTGCCGGTGAGCCGAGGCGGTTCGAGCACACTCGTCATCGAGGAGTACCGCGTGCGGACCGGCGCGGAGACGGTGGAGGTCGACTTCGCATGGGTCGTCCCGGGCTACTTCGAGACGCTGGGGATCCCGCTGCGCCACGGCCGGCTGCTCGAGGAGGCAGACGCGGCCCGGAACCGCCGCGTGGCCGTGGTGAGCGAGGCGATGGCGCGGCGCTACTGGGGGCGGTCGGACGCCGTCGGCCTCCGGTACCGACACCAGGGTAGTCCTGACTCGTGGGTGGAGGTCGTCGGCGTCGTCGGGGACGTGAGAGTCAACGCCCCGATCGAGCCGCCCGTCCCGCAGTTCTACCGCGCGCTGCCCGCCGTCAGTTGGCCGCGCCTGGTCGTCGTCGCGCGCTCGTCGGGCCTCCCCGAACCGGTTGCGGCGGCCATGCAGCGGGCGTTCCGCGAGATGTACCCCGGCGTGCCGGTCGTCCGCGCGGGCACGATGGCCAGCCACGTGGCCGAGTCGCTGTCGCTCGAGCGGGCGGCCGCGGCCACGGTCGGCGTCTTCGGCGCCATTGCGCTCGTGCTGGCGGGAATCGGTCTCTACGGCGCCGTCTCGACCTCCGTCGCGCAACGCGCCCCCGAGGTAGGCATCCGGATGGCGCTCGGGGCGCAGGCGGGTCAGGTCGTGGCCATGCTCGTGCGCGAGGAGATGGGCCTCGTGGCCATCGGCGCCGCGCTCGGACTCGGGGCGGCGCTGGCGATCGTGCCGGCGCTGCGCAGCCTGATGGCCGGCTTGCCGGCCGGCGATCCCATCACGCTGGCGATGGCCTCGGCGCTTCTGGCCGCCGTGTCGCTGGTGGCCACGTGGATTCCAGCGCGGCGGGCGGTGGCACTGGCGCCGCTCCTGGCGATTCGGCGGTAACGAGTGCTCCTGGGCCTGGCTCCGAGGGTACCATCGCCGTCCAGCAGCCGGACAACGAGCTGACGCAGGGCCGTGCCGGTCGGACCCTGCCGTGCGCGCCGTCGGTGCATAAGTATGCAGTTTCTTGTATACTTATCCCATGGCGAACATCCTGCAGCGGCTTCCGGTGGGCGAACGGGTCGGCATTGCCTTCTCGGGAGGCCTCGACACCTGCGCGGCCCTCCACTGGATGCGCCAGCATGGTGCCGTTCCCTTCGCCTATACGGCGCATCTCGGACAGCCGGACGAGGCCGACTACGACGCCATCCCCCGCAAGGCCATGACCTACGGGGCCGAGCGCGCCCGCCTCATCGAGTGCCGGGCCCAGCTCGTCGCCGAGGGCATCGCGGCCCTCCAGTGCGGGGCGTTTCATATCTCCACCGCCGGGCAGCTCTACTTCAACACGACGCCCCTCGGACGGGCCGTCACGGGCACGATGCTCGTCTCGGCCATGCAGGAAGACGACGTGCATATCTGGGGCGACGGCAGCACCTACAAGGGCAACGACATCGAGCGGTTCTACCGCTACGGCCTGCTCGTCAACCCGCAGTTGCGGATCTACAAGCCCTGGCTCGACGCGCAGTTCATCGGTGATCTCGGCGGCCGCGCCGAGATGTCGGCCTACCTCGAGGGCGCCGGTCTCGAATACCGGATGAGCGCCGACAAGGCGTACTCCACCGACTCGAACATCCTCGGGGCGACCCACGAGGCCAAGGACCTGGAGTTCCTCGACCGGGGCGTGTCGATCGTCACCCCGATCATGGGCGTGGCGTCGTGGCGCGAGGATGTCGTGGTGCAGCCCGAAGTCGTCAGCGTCCGCTTCGACGAGGGCGAGCCGGTGGCGTTGAATGACCGAACCTTCGCGACCCCGCTGGCGCTCTTCATGGAGGCCAACGCCGTCGGCGGGCGCCACGGCCTGGGGCTCTCCGATCAGATCGAGAACCGCATCATCGAGGCGAAGAGCCGGGGCATCTACGAGGCGCCGGGCCTGGCGCTCCTCTACATCGCCTACGAGCGGCTCGTCACCGGCATCCACAACGAAGACACCATCGATCAGTACCGGGTCAACGGGTGTCGCCTGGGCCGGCTGCTGTATCACGGCCGCTGGTTCGACCCGCAGGCGCTCATGCTGCGCGAGACGGCCCAGCGCTGGGTCGCCCGCGCGATTACCGGCGAGGTGACGCTCGAGCTGCGGCGCGGCAACGACTATTCCATCGTCGACACGACGAGCCCGAATCTCACCTACCATCCCGAGCGGCTGACCATGGAGAAGGGCGACCAGGTCTTCTTCACGCCCCAAGACCGCATCGGGCAGTTGACGATGCGCAACCTCGACATCCTCGATACGCGCGACAAGATCCGCGTGTACCACCGCGTGGGTCTCATGGGCACCAAGCCCCACGAGGGCCTGCCGCTCCTGCCGGCCGCAAGCCCCGAGCACGACTCGGGCTGGGCCGAGTAGGGAGCATCCTCACGCCCGCGCACGGGTGATCCGATCAGAATCTGCCACGCTGCGCGCGGCCGACGCGGAAACTCCGGCAATTGGACGCGGCTGCCAGCCGGTCTGGATCCTGCAAGGCGACGATGTATGATGCAGCCGATGCCGAGGGTGCCTCCACTGGACCGGCCCGCGACCTACGAGGACCTGGTGCCGCCATGCTGCGGATGCAGGTGACGCCATTCCTCGCCCGGCTGGGCCTAGCACGGCCTAGCCCTTCACTGATCTCGCACTCGACCTCGCGGCACTCTGGATGGATGCGGCGGTGTGGACCTGCGGCCACGGGCGCGGTAGTCTTCACAGGGAGGATTGCCATGTTCGGTCGATGTCCTGACGGCTCGACGATCGCGGCTGGACTTGCCATTCTCATCCTGAGCACGGCGGGCGGCGGGTCGGCCGTCGCGCGCCAGCCTCAGGAAGCCGGGGCGACCGTTTCTGGCCAGGTCCTGGTGGCTGGCACGGGCGCGGCGGTCAAACGCGCCGCGGTGCGACTGACCGGCGGCACACCGCCGCCGCCGAGCGAGCGTGGTCCGGAGGTCCGGCTGCAGCTCATCACGCCGGGCGGCCGGGGCAGCGGATCGCGGCCGCCGTGGCTGCTCCTGCGCGAGGTGATGACCGACGATGAAGGCCGCTTCGAAATCACGGCGCTCCCGGCCGGGCGCTACAGCGTGGCCGTGCAGCCGACGCCCGAACTCCTGAGGCCCGCGTCGCAGACCATCGACGTGGCTGCCGGCGCCTCGGCGTCCCTCACGATCCAGGTCGAACGCGGCGGCGTCATCACCGGGCGCGTCCTCGACCGCGGCGGCGACCCCATCGTCCGGGCCCAGGTGGCCGTATATCGGCGCGAGAGCCAGCTCGGGTCCCTGCGTCTCGTGTCCTCAACATCCGGCGCCTCTGCCACCACTGACGATCGCGGGCAGTTCCGCCTGTACGGCCTCGAGAGCGGCGAGCACCTCGTCCAGGCTTCGTACGCCCCGCCGCCGACGGGCATGGACCCAGAGGCGCGCGAACGCCAGGTGCGGCTGGGCTTCGTGCCTACGTTCTACCCGTCGACTCCCGACCTGGACGCGGCACAGGCCATCACCGTCACACCGGGGCGCGAGACGAGCGGCATCGACGTGACTCTCGTGCGCGCAACGCTCGTGACGATCTCGGGCCGCGCCACCGATTCGGGCGGCCGTCCGCTGAGCGGCCCTCCCGATTCGTTGGTCACGCTCGTGTCGGCGCGCGAACCGTACCGGTCGCCGCCTGGCGCCACGACCCGATGGAACGGCGGGGCGTTCGTCATCAGGGACGTGCCTCCCGGGCGCTACCGGCTGACCGCAGCCACGGGGCGGGGTCCAGAATCGGGCGGCGGGCCACGGGAGGCGGCATACCTCGAGATCACCGCCGGCAGCGACGAGATGACCGTCGACATCCGGACGAACACCGGCGCCACGATTGCCGGGCGGGTGGTTGTGGAGGGCACGGCGCCGGAGCGCGAAGCGGCCGCAGCGGTACCGAAGTCGCCCTCTCGCGTGCGCGTGTCCGCACGGCCGATCGACATGACCTACTCGCCGGCGTTCAGCATCGGAACGGGTGTCGAGGTGAGCGACGACCTTGCGTTCAGCCTGACAGGGCTGCGAGGGCCGCTCGTGCCCTGGGCGGCCGCGCCGCGCATGGCGCTGAAGTCGGTGACGCACGGCGGCCGCGACATCCTGGCAACGGGATTGACGCTGGCCGGCACCGAACGCATCGACGGCGTGACCATCACCCTTACCGCCGAGGTGGGCATCATCGACGGCATCGTCACGACGCCGGCCGGGGATCCGGCCTTCGCCTGGGTCGTCGTGTTTCCCGACGATGCGTCGCGGTGGTTTCCGCACTCGCCGTTCGTTCACGTGACCGCTACCAGGCAGGTCGCGTCGACGGCGCCGACCCGCCAGGGCGAGGCGCCGCCCGGCCCGGCGCCGGCGCCTTCCCCCCTGAGCCGGCAGGCCGGAGCGTTCACGACGCCAAGGCTCCTGCCGGGCCGCTACCTTGTGGCGGCGGGGCCGTTCACGGGCGGACCATCCGGGTCGCGGCCCCCGGCGACGGATCGCGCGTCGCTCGAACGGCTGCGGGCCGGGGCGACGTTGGCCGATGTGGCCGCTGGAGAGACGGTGACCGTGCGGCTGCAGATCCCGAAGTAGGCGATGCGGGGGCGAAACTGGCCTACATGACCGCACCGACCGTTCCCGCAACACCGAAGGAGGCAGGACTGTCCACAGTGCCGTCAGCCGCCGGACCAATCGGACTCGAGCGATCGAGGCGGAATCGACTGGCGCGTCGAGACAAACGACCCTTCGAGTGTTGCCTCGCTTCGGCAAGGTCCCGTGGCCCTTCTCGTTCGTGGCGGCGACCTACGTGTACTCGCGGAGTCTCGATGTTGCCGTGCGCTGGACCGTGGGCAGGCGCCCTCGGTGTGCCGTTCCTGGCCGATGCCGCTGTCAAGGCTACGGCAACGCCACAGATGAAGAAGAAGGCGGTGTCTCGCCCACCCTCGGTGCCTTGATGCGCCCGTCGATCAGCAGGTGCGTGACCTTCCCGTCGGCACCCTTCACGAACTCCACCGTCGTCTCCTCGACCAGCTCGAAGAAACGCGTGTCCGACTCGGGATACAGCTCGATGCGCTGGTCGCGGTCGGTGATGATGAGCGAGCCGCCTTCGAGCGAGATGGTGATGACCCGCCCCGGGGCGCATCTCGTAGCGGCCCGTCAGCGGGGCCAGTGCCTCGGGCGCGACAGTCGCCGTCGTCCGCGTACGCGGCCTGAAGATCGGCCAGCCGTACTCGGCCGAGATGGCGCGCAGCACCTCCTGCGCGAGGCGCGAGCCCTGGTCGCCGTTGGTCATCACGACGGCGCCGCGGCCCGACTCGCGGAAGGCGACCATCTGGCACTTGAAACCCGCGTTCGAGCCGCCGTGACCGAAGGAGGCCGTATCGCCCGCGCCCTGCATGGAGAAGCCGAGCCCGTAGCCGTCGCGCCATCCGAATCCGATTCTCACCGGAACCGAAGGGCGGCCGGGCCGCATTTCCGTCTATCCTCGTGTCGGCCCGCGCCGGGCCTGCCCCGGCCTCCGCGCCGGTGCCTTCGCCGGCCTCCGCGCCGGGGCCCCGAGGATCCGCCATGACCTTTATATATAGGACCATCTCCATTCTCGCCCTGCTCCTCGCCCTCCCGGCCGCCGCTCCGGCCCAGACCCTGTCGCCGGAACTGGCGATCCTGGCGCCCTCGTGGGCAAGACCTGGGTTGGGCGAATGACCTCGCCCGACCGCCGGCGCTCCTTTTCCGTCGAGCGGCGCTTCGAGGCGCTCTGGGACGGTTCGGTGGTCAGGTTCCAGACGAAGGCCGAGGTCGGCTCGCCTTCCGAGGGCTACTACTACTGGGACCGCGAGGCGAAGCAGGTCGCGGTGCTCATCCTGAACGCGCGCGGCGTCCATCGGCGCGGCACCGTCTCAGTACGCGACGGCGTCATCACCGTCGAGGGCCGCATCGCGTTCCCCGAACGCGCGTTCGACTATCGCAACACGTTCGAGCTTCGGCCCGACGGCACCCTCGTCGACCGCTGGTTCCAGAACGCCTTCGGCGACTGGCGCCCCGGCCACGTCGTCGAACTGAAGGCCCGGGTGGGGGGAACTCCCGAACCCGCCCGGACGTCTATCAGACCGACCTCCCCGCCCAGGTTCCTGGCACGGAGAAGCCCCCGAACGGAAGGAGTCCGACCATGAAGATCGCGTGCTGCGCTGCTGGATTGGCGGCGCTCATGACTCTCGCTGCCGGAGCCCAGAGCCCGGCCCCGACCGACCAGGATCGCGAGGCGATCCGGCAGGCGGCCTACGACTATGCCGAGGGCTACTACGAAGGCGCGGCCGAGCGCATGGCGCGCGCCGTGCATCCGGCGCTCGTCAAGCGCGGCGTCGTGACACGGCCCGGGTTCGGGTCGCTGCTCGTGCCGATGAACGCCGTGACGCTCGTCGAGGCCACGCGCAACGGCGGCGGCAAGACCACGCCGCCCGACACGCGCGGCCTCTTCTTCGCCCTGCTCGACCTGCGCGCGGATGTGGCGTCGGCGCGCATCTTCACCGTGGGCTTCAACGACTACCTGCACCTGGTCAAGCAGGACGGGGCGTGGCGGATCGCGCACGTCCTGTGGCAGCCGCCGTCGCCCACGGGCGCGGCCAACGCCGATGCCGACACGGCAGCCGTCACGAAGGCGGTCACGGATCTGGTGGCGGCGCTCTCCGGCAGCGATGCCGCCCGGATCGAGCCGCTCGTGCACCCGGAGGCGGCGCTGCGCTCGCTTCGGCCAAGCCCGGCGTCGGGCCAGACGTTCATCACGGAAGGGAACCGCGACAGCATCATGGCCGCAGCGGCCGCGAAGGCCGTGCCGCCCATGATCGGCGCCGAGAGCCGGGTGCTCGACGTCTACGACACCATCGCGTCGGCCGTGACGACGACGGGCGCGACGGTGTACTACTGGCACCTCGCGAAGCAGAAGGACCAGTGGCGGGTGGTCAACCTCCTCAGGCGCTGACGAGGTGCGCATGGCCATCGACGTGCTGCCGTGGCTCGAGTACCGGTGGAGCTTCGACTTCCCAGTCGGTATGTACCGCCCCATCCTCGAGCGCTTGCGCGGGACGCCCGATCGCGTCGCGGCGATCGTGGACGGGCGGACCACCGCCGCGCTCACGGCGCGCGGCGGATCGCCGTGGTCGGCGCAGGAGCATCTCGGCCATCTGATCCAGGTGGAGCAGTTGTGGGAGACGCGGATCTCCGAGTTTCTGGCCGGGGCGTCGCACCTCACCGCGGCCGACATGACCAACCGCGCGACGGAGGGTGCGGACCACAACCGCGCGCCGGTCGAGGAGATCGTCGCCCGGTTCCGGGCAGTTCGTACCGGCACGCTGGCGCGCCTCGACCCGCTCACGCTCGATGACGCGGCGCGCGTCGCGCACCATCCGAGGCTCGATCGGGCGATGCGGCTCGTCGACCTCTGTTTCTTCGCGGCCGAGCACGACGACCATCACCTCGCCATGAGCCGCGCCCTGCTGGCCGGCGAGGAGTGAGGTCATCGTCTGATGCGCCGCCGCCGAGGCTCGAAGAAACCTCGCGCTCAAGTAGTGTGACGCGCGGGCACGGATCGACTCGCTCATGGGGCAACTGGAGGTCGTTCCGGAGGCCGCAGCCGTCGACGTGGTGTGGGCAGCGGAGCAGGGCCAGGATCGGCGGCAACGGGCCGACAGGCGCGCGGGCTCAGCCGGGACCGTCAAGCAGAAAGGCCGGCCACGCTCGGGCGCCGAGGCCCAGCCGTTCCACGGCGGGAATCTGCTCGGGGTCGCACGCGACGAGCGGGCGGTACTGCGGGTGTCTCGCGGTGAACTCGGCCAGCCCACGCAGGCGCACCGGATCGATTCGGCCGGTCTTCACTTCGACCGCCAGGCGTCCCCACTCGCCATCGATGACCGCGTCGACCTCGAGCGGCTCCTCGCGCCAGTAGCGCACCTGCTGGCCGGCGTTCCACGCGTGTGCCAGGCAGGCGTTCTCGACCCACGCGCCGAAGCGAGCCGGGTCTGTCGAGGGGGAGGGCGGGCCGGCGGGAGCGGCGACGGTCAACCAGGCGTTGCTGAGCGCGACGAGCTTCGGGGGCGCGGCGCGGCGCCGGCCGGCGCGCGACGTGAACTTGTCGACGGTCGCGATCAGGAACGCGTCCTCGAGCAGCGCCAGGTAGTGCGCAATCGTTTCCAGTGCGCCGGGGTCCTGGAGCTGGCCCTGGATCTTGGCCAGCGCGACGATCTGCGCGGGATATGAGACGGCGACGCCGAAGACCTGCCTCAGCAGACCCGGCTTGCGGATTGGCCCGATCGCCAGCACATCACGGCCGATGGCGGGCGCGACAATGGCGTCTCTCACGTAGGCCGACCAGCGAGAGACGTCACCTCGCAAGGCGAACGCCCCTGGGTAGCCTCCCAGTTTCACGATGGCGTTGACGGCATCCTCAGGATCGCAGGCGAACGCGTCGACCAGGGATCGCGCGGACCAATGCGTCAGCGTGATGCGCTCGAAGCGGCCCGCGAGGCTCTCGCGCGATCCAGTGGCCAGCCGAAGCGACGACGACCCTGTGGCGACGATGTGAATCGGCAGGCGGCGGCGCCGGATCCGATCCCATTCGCCCTTCAGGCGGCTGGACCACTCGGGCAGCAGGTGCGCCTCGTCGAGCAGCACGACGGCGCGGCCGCGATCGCGCGCCACGGCTTCGGCCTCGTTCCACAGGCGCTCCCAGAACCCGGGCAGGGCCGCCTCGGGCGCGTCGGCGGCGTGGTAGCGGGCCTGGGCACCCACATGACGGGCCAGCTCGAGGAGCAGCGTGGTCTTGCCGACCTGTCGCGGCCCGACGAGGAGCTGGATGCGTCCCGGGGCCGGCTCGGCGAGGCGCCGGTGCAACTGGGCCAGCGCCCCGGCGTACGTCGAGGCGGTTCGGGAGTCGTTCACTATCGATTAATTATTCGATTATACATGAATCCTGTCAACTCCCGGCCGTGCAGCGGGTGTCGGCGCGGCGTTCGTGCCCCGCGGGCTGGTCCGGCGGAACGTTGCGCGTACGGAGCGGGTCGGGCACACGATTGGCGGCTCGTTCGACGGTCCGGTGCCGCAGCGAGACCGCTCCGGCCATTGCCCGCGAGATGAAGGCGCGGAGGCGTGAACCCCCGGGCCGTCCGGTTCGTCAGTGAACCTGAGGCCCTCGACCGGGCTGTCTGGAGGAACCATGTGCTATCGCGGCAGCCGTGCCGGAACCGTCGTGCTCGCTCTCGTTCTCGCAACCGGGTTCTCCACCGAATTCCTCATCGGCGCCCAGGGCAAGGCCCTGGTTCCCGACCTCGCAAAGGTGGCCACCGGCCAGGGGTGGAAGGTGGTGGGCCGGACCGCGACCGCGGTGGAGGAAAACGGCCGGAAGGGCGTTCGCTTCGACGAGCAGCCCAATGCCGGGGTGGCCTGGCTCGTGGGGGCTGATTTCGGGGACGGCGTCATCGACGTCGATCTCAAGGGCCAGAACGTCCCGCAGCGGAGCTTCCTCGGCCTTGCCTTTCGCCTGGTGGATGAGGAGATGTACGACGCCGTCTACTTCAGGCCCTTCAATTTCAAGAACCCTGCCGAGCTGAACCGGTCACACGGCGTGCAGTACGTCTCGCATCCCGTGCACACGTGGCAGAAGCTGCGCGCCGACACGCCCGGCGTCTACGAGCACGCCGTCGAACCCGTGCCCGATCCAGACGGCTGGTTCCACGCGCGCATCGTCGTGAGCGGCTCGCGCGTGCGGGTCTACGTGGACGACGCGTCCGCGCCGTCGCTGACCGTCGAGAGCCTGAACGACCGCCGGGGCGGCCCCGTCGGCCTCTGGGTCGGCAACGGGTCCGGCGGCGCCTTCGCGAACCTGACGATCACGCCCGCGCGATAACGTCAGGGCCCGCTCCCGCCCCCGGCCCGCGTCTCTGATTCCGGATGGCGCCCCGGCCGCGCGTCGAGCTGAAGGCCCGGTAGGCCCGAATCGACCGCGCGGCATCACGGCGACTGCTTCGAGATCTTGCGGCTGATCTCATAGGGCGCCGCCAGGCGCCTCCGTCGCGCCCGGTGATTCGGCGAATCTCCCACCGACCCTTCCGCTGAACAACCCCCCGGCGAGCCTGATAGTTCGCCACGGCTCGCCGGTCCCTACCCGTCGAACACCACACCTATTGATCCGTGTGTGTGCTCTTCGTCTGCCCAACCAGCCAACGTCGGCGCTCAGCCGTGAGCGCAGACGATTCGTACCTGCGCGAGTCGGCTGGAGCGCCCGGTTGGGTGCGTCGTGTCCTGTCCGGATCCGTTCGTGACACCGGGACGCCGACCCCTGGTTCGCCACGTCGGCGGCTCCCATCCCGACACCGACGCGCTCCGGGTGGTCGTGAGCGTCGTCGTGTTCGTGATCCCGGTCCCCATCACCGCCAGTGAGGGCGATCAGCGGGCCTCATGATTCGCCACGGCCCGAAGTTGCCAGGCCCTCGCACCGACACCGACCCGGACAGGCTCTCCGTGTTTCCGTGTTTCTGGTCTCTTCCGTTCTCCCGAACGATCGCGCTGCGCCGCGCGCCACGGCGACATGAATGCACAGGACTCTGGGCGCGCCGGCTCCAGCGCGATGTTAGCCAGCACTTGTACCTTCGCGGTCCCTCGCGACAGCAGCCTTGAAGACAGCATCGAAGGTACCTTTCAGCCCGAATGTCTGAATCAGGTATCTGTGTTCAGCAATTCGGCCCGCAAGGAGGGCAACAGTGTGTTGAAACAACTCGCGTGTCCCATGTTGCTGGCCAGCGATGCTTGTTGTCGGGCACAGCTTTGCTGCTGCTTCACAGTGGGCCGTGATCGCTTGATCGGCGAAGCTGAGCCCTGTCTTGTGCGCAAAAGCATTGCGCACCTTCTTGAGCCTTCGCAACGCGTCACGTTGCGTCTGATCGATAAGCCCGACCGCGTACGCGGCCACGATTCTGGCACCGAATGATCCAAGCGGTGCATTCGAATCGTCTGAATTGAGAAGCTCCGACCAGCCATCCTGGTTCTGTACGAAGAACTCGGTGTGGAGAGCGCCGAGACGATCGTCCAGTAACGCGCATCCCACGATGGCAGCCGCCCGGTCGCTGTCTCCGGCGAGTTCCTTGTTTGTGCTCGCCCAAGCCTCATCAAAGAGATGCTCGGTACTATGAAGAGGGTCGGCCATGGCTGTGGTTCCGTCTGTGATCCTGATCGTCGATGAGGTACTTCGTCTGGCTAACGACTGCGGCTTCAGCCGCGGCTCATGATTTCACTGGCCGCCGTCGGCTGCAAGCCGCTGTTAGGCGGCAGCTTACCTGGCTGGCGTTCCTGCCATTTCGTATACGCACACCGAGTGGTAATCTCCCCCGTCAGGATCACGGTACTGGATTAGCCGGGACTGAATAGTACGACGGGTCTCCCCTGCAGTTAGCGCCTCGGCCAGGCTCTTTGTGTCGACATTCGGCAGCCGCTGTCGGAGGTCTTCGATCGTCCACAGGCCATGCTGCAGTAGTTCTTCGACACGATGAGCGACGTCAGCCACCATGCGCCGATGGCTGTACGTATTCCACAGGGCGCCACTGGTCGTGAGCAGGAGCGCGCAGGCAACGACGACCAAGGCGCTGTGCCGAACTGATGGCTTCGCAGGTCGTCCTCGCGTAGGCCACAGGGCCGCAACCAGGCCGCCGAGAGAGATTGAGACACTCGCGATGTTCAGGAGAATCTGGAGATCCATAGAATCTGCTACTTGACGCGGGCGAGGCTCGCTGACTCGAGCGTGACCCTGCCGTTACCCCGACCGCAGTCGTACTTGCCCCAGGGATTCTCGAGTCCGTGGACGGACACCTGGATGACGCTCCTGTGTGCCTCAGGTACCACCACCTCGAGAATACGGTTGGTGGGCACAGCTATGCACGCTGCGATTACACCGGCGCTCGAATCGGGCGGTTCTCCCTTTGAGAGAAGCCGTACAACGATGCGGGCTGCAGGCCCTGCAGTCCTGAGCACAAGGCGATCGCCTCGTGCGAAGTCTGTGGGAACGGCAAGGTCTATCCAACCGGATCCCCATTCCGACGAAGAACCGATCTTACCGACCAGTGGGACCGCCGCACTCTGCGGCGCACTCTGGGCGGGAGCTATGGCCGACGCCATGCCGATCAAGGAGGGCGTAGCCACTGCGAGTGCCAGTGTGAGTTTCAACATTCGTTCCTCCTCTGGGTTGTCCGCTTAACGATCGCGCTCACCCGCGGCCGCTCACGATTCACCTGCGGCCGTCGGGTGCAGCGCGGTGTTATGCGGCGTTGTTGACATCATCACATCGCCATGGGTTGGACACGTCCTCGGTTCGCCAGCCAAGTTGACCTGTTGACGAAGGTCAGGCCTACAGAACCCTACGGCGTCCAGGAACCGTTGGTGGCAGGCGTCGTCCGGGTTCTTGATACTGTCGAAGAGCGCCTGGTTCAGGGGGAAGTGCGACGCAGTTCCCCAGACGTACTCCCAGTGGCCCAGCAGTTCGTCGTAGAGAGGGCTGGTGCGGGCCACTCTGAGCAGTGGCACCTTGCCCGACGCTCTGCCACCGGAGCCGAATTGGTAGAACTCGACGAACACGACGTCATTCACAAAGACGAGGAAGCAGGAAGGCATGACCTTATACAGGCGGGCCTCGAGGCTATAACCGTTCTTCTGCCAGTCACACACAGTGACGCATGACTTCTTGATGTCCTGCCACAGATTCGTGTCGTCGAACGACGCGAGGTCGCGGTCAGGGTGTTCCCGCAAGGCCCGGGATACGGCCTGCTCGGACTGCGGATGCAGTAGAGCCACCAGCGTGCGCACCGTGTTGTCGTGCCGCTTGCCGTGCGGGTTGAGAACGCTGTCCAGCGCCGCGGCGGCAAACCCCTCGTCCCGAAAGAGGAACTCCCTGGCGGCGATCGCAAGAATGCGGATTGTCCCTCGTGGTTTCTCAAGCTCCCGGAGGAGATCGAGGCGGTACCTGGTCGCGCCCCGGGTGTTCTCCGGATCGTAGTAGATCTCCTCGATTCCGGCGTCGACGGCGGCCTTAAGAACAGAGAAGCGAGCGTCGACACCGGCCGTGAGCGAGGCAATTCTGTCGTTGAGGGAGATCAGTGCCTGGCGCTCGGCGAAGTACGAGACCCAGACGCCTGCCGCCGCGAGGACAATAAGGCCGCAACTCAGATCACGCGCGACATCCAGCCAGGCGAGTGGGGACGACACGAATAGGAGAACACCCGCCAATGCGAGGAGGAGCAACGTCGCGATCAACCGGTTGCGGAGGTCCAACTGCCGCCGCAATGCAGCGACCGGAGCAACGAGCATGCCCTGCATCACTTCCTCCTGTTGCGAGCCGGGGACTGTCCGCATAACGACAGGCCTCACCCGCCGGCGCATCGTATGCCACCGGCGCCGGTCGGGTGCAGGCCGTGTTGGACCGCCTTGTGGTATGATGATACGTCATACCGGAGGAGTCAATGCCAAAGACGAAAGTGGCCGTGACCGTTGACGCCGCGCTACTTGAACGAGTGGATGCGCTCGTGACGGCCCGGCGTTTCGCGAACCGCAGCCAGGCAGTGGAGGCCGC
>JBFMFH010000002.1:0-138808 GCA_040752275.1 Acidobacteriota bacterium | reverse complement strand
GGGTCCAACTACTCCGCGGGCTCTCAGCACCATAGAACAACCGACCTCTGGTCCAGCCTCGGCCGTCACTTTACCTCGTTTCATCGCGATGCGGGTCCGGCGCAGCCGGGTGGGGAACTACTCCGGCCGCAGGCCGCGGCGGGGCTCGTCCCCGGTCCCCGGTCCCTGTTCCCCGGTCCCCGGTCCCCGTTCTTACCCTTCCCAGGGCATCTCCGGCTTCCCGAAGTGCCCGTAGTTCGTCGTCTTCCTGTAGATCGGCCTCAGCAGGGCGAGGCGGTCGATGATCGCCCGCGGCCGGAAGTCGTATGTCTTGACCAGTTCGACGGCCGCACGTTCGTCGCCCGTGCCGAACGTGTCAACCTTGACGGAGATCGGCTGGGCCATGCCGATGGCGTAGGCCACCTGGATCTCGGCCTTCTTTGCAATCCCCTGCTTGACAACCTGGCGCGCGACGAACCGGCAGAAATACGCACCCGTGCGATCGACCTTCGACGGGTCCTTGCCGCTGAACGCTCCGCCGCCATGCCGGCCCACGCCCCCGTAGGTGTCCACGATGATCTTCCGTCCCGTGACGCCGCAGTCGGCCGACGGACCGCCTTGGATGAAGCTGCCGGTCGGATTCACCAGCACCTGCACGTCCCGGTCGAACCACCTGCCCAGGACGCGCGGCGCCAGCGTGCCCGCCACGTAGGCCTTGATCGCCGCTTGGCCGACAGCCGCCGTGTGTTGGGTGGACACCAGCACATGTGACACGCGGATCGGCTTGCCGTCTTCATAGACCACCGAGACCTGGGACTTGGCGTCGGGTCTGAGCCAGTCGACCTTGCCGTTCTTTCGGTCCTCCGCCAGCCCTCGGGTGAGCTGGTGCGCCAGGTAGACGGGCATCGGCATGAGCTCGGGCGTCTCGTCGGTGGCGTACCCGTACATCATCCCCTGGTCGCCGGCGCCCTGCTCACCCTCCTTGTTCTTGGCCGCCGTCACGCCTTGGTCGATCTCTGCGGCCTGCTTGCTGATACCGATCAGCAGATGCACGGTGTAGGCACAGAACGGCTCCCGATCGTCCACGTAGCCGATCTCCCGAATCGCGTTCCGGACGATGTCCTCGTAGTGGACCCGGCCGGCCGACGTGATCTCTCCGCCGAGGATCACGAAGTTGTTCTTGCACATGACTTCACACGCGACGTGGCTCTCCGGGTCCTGCGCGATGTACGCGTCGAGCACCGAATCGGCAATGTAGTCGCAGACCTTGTCAGGATGTCCCTCGGACACCGATTCAGACGAGACCGTGTACGGCAACTGCTCCATAGAATGTCGCGCTCCCACGCCAGGGTCCAGTACGGGCGTCGAACCCCCTGAAAAGACGAAGGGCTCGCCGACTGTCCGTCGCGAGCCCGCCCGCGACTTAGATAGATGTCTGGCCGGGTTGTCTCTCCGGCCTGCGCGGCCCATCAAGTCGGGGAAATCGCCGCGCCGACAATCACCAATCATGACCGGGCGATCGATGGGCTGTCAAGAGAGACTAAGATGAGAGATTCAGCCGTCGGTCCGGGGAGGAGGCCAATGAAGAGCCGTGGGTGGATCTGGGTCATTGCCGTCGCGGTCACCCTGGGCTCGGCGGTCTGGCAGCGGATGACCGGGCCGACCTACCCGGCGAGAGGCACGCTGGTGATCGGCGGAGCCGAGTTCCCCCTGCGCCTCACCCGGACGCACGGCGGCCCTGGTGACCAGGCGATCGTGCTGATCATTCCCGACCACCGCGTGACGGGCGAAGTCGCCTGGCGCCGGTATCCGACCGCCGATCCGTGGACGACGGTGCCGCTCCGCCGCAACTTCGACCGGCTGGAGGCCGCGCTCCCCCATCAGCCGGTGGCCGCCAAGCTCGAGTACCAGGCCCGGTTCCACCGAGGGACCGAGGAGGCGGTGTTCCCAGAGCGTCCGGCCGTCACCCGCTTCCGCAACGACGTGCCCGCCGGGGTGCTCATCCCTCACGTCGCGGCGATGTTCCTGGCCATGCTCTTCTCGACGCTGGCTGGACTGAGCGCCCTCGGACGATTTCCTCAGGTCCGGCGTGACGCCTGCTCGTGCGGGGCATTCCTCGGGGTGGGTGGGTTCATTCTGGGCCCGCTCATGCAGGAGATTGCGTTCGGCGCCTGGTGGACGGGAATACCGTTCGGTTGGGACCTGACGGACAACAAGACCCTGTTTGCGGCGATAGCCTGGGCGTACGCGCTGTGGGCGATGCGGCGCGGACGCGTGGCTCGGGGCGCGATCATCACGGCGGCCGTGGTGACTCTCGTGATCTTCGTCATCCCGCACAGCACGTGGGGCTCTGAACTGGACTGGGCGGCCCTGCCGGGGCAGGGAATGTAGGCGCGAGCGCTCGTCCGGCGTCTCACTATCCTCGCAACCCGGCCCACAGCAATGCGGGCAGTTTCGACCATGACGGCCTGTGTTCGAAGGCCGTGAGCCGCCGGCCGACCTCTCGGAGTGTCCGATGGTCGGCAAACCAGACCGGCGTGGGCCGAAGGCGGAATGGGCCTTCAACCACCGATTTCTCGGGGTGATCGTACAGGAAGCTGTTGTGGACCACGCCCACGCCGGAGCCGATATCTGCAGGCGCATGGCCCGGGTACGCGCCCCACGTCGTCGTGCCAATCGCGAAGACGACGCCGCTCCATACGTTGACAGCGACGCTGCCGTAGCGCAGGTCGCGGATGGCGCGGTCGACCGCCTCGCGCTTCCGCCTCCGGGTCGTGGGATCGACGAGCAGCACGCATGAGAGTGTCCCTTCGACACAACTGTTGGCGAAGCTCGTCGCTGCCCCCAGGAAGTCCTCCGGACCGGCTGCGTCGAGGGTGACCTCCGCGAGGATGCCGCAGAAAGCCTCCTGCTCCAGCGCGTACTCGCCCGTCGATGGCGGCACCTCCGGAATCACCGTCCAGGGGACCGAACCAGCCATCGCGGGCCCGACCGCCTGCGCCCGCGGGTATCGCGTCCGGAACGCCGCAAACCGCTCCTCCGCCCCGGGGTAGTACGCCAGGCGAGCCGGGGTGCGGCCCAGCGCAGATTGCACTTCCCCGAGGAACGACTCGCGTTGCGACCAGCCGCCGGCGACCACGAGCACCTTCCCGGCCACGCAGTTGAAGCTCGCGTTGTGGGACACCATGGCCGCCACGTGCCGGGCCTGGAACCGGAGGTCCGAGGCCGACCACCGTCCCGGCACGACCAGGATGGGCGTGACGCACCCGAGCTCGGCCGTGACCGGTTTGGTGAGCAGCGGTTCGCCGCGTGTCTTGCGCCAAACCTGTTCCTCCCCCGTCCCTCCCCACATCAAGGCGTCGTAGGTTCGCCGCGACCCGGTCAGATGCACGCGGTCAACACCGGGGTGGTTCGCAAGGCGGGAACCGACCTGGGCTCCCCCGCCGACAATAGCCAGCACCCCCGCGTCGATGAGCGGGGAAAACGCCTCTTCGAACACCGGTTGGAGGTAGCCGTTCACGGGGTTCAGCTTCAGCAGGACCGTCACGTCGTGCACGACCAGCGTGGTCAACACGTCGAGCGGCGCGATTGAGGCGACGTTGCCTGCGCCGAGCACGAGCGCCACACGCGGACCATCGCGTTGTGCACTCCGAGGGGACCGGTACGCCGACGCGCGCGTCGGCGGCGCACCAGGAGCAAGCCAGATCTCGCCGTGTATGCCGAGGTACAAGAGCCGATCGAACAAGCTGGACGGAAAGACGCCGACGATGCTCCGGCCGTCGGGTCCGGCGCGCACGGTGTTGGGCTCGTGATCCCCCAGGGCGGCCAGAGTGTCGGCCATCAAGCGGAACCCGCGGATGGTCGTCATCGGCCCGGCCAGCCACTCCTCGCCCGCCTGGGCAGATTCTGGATCGAGGCCCTTCGCCCGACACCCGAGTTCCACCCACCGGGGGGCGACCGACATGACACCGTCCATACAGGCGCGAAGCAGGGCCGCGCGCCCCTGTGGCGGCAAGGCGCGCCACGCCGCATGGCCGGCTCGCAGCCGGTCGATGAGCTCGTCGAACTCCACGCCCTCCGAGACCGCCACCGCCTCCGCTGGGCTATCCATCGTTCGTCATCCGGATCCAGGGCGCACGGCAACACCGGGCCGGTTCAGGCGGAATCGTCCCCGTCGTCCGGCTCGGCATCGTGGCGCTCGTCTCCAATCAGCACGGCATCGACGGCGTCCACGCCCTCGGCGCCGATGAGGTCCGACGCCCGGAGTGAGCGCGGACGCTGGGAGACCGGCTCGACCGCCTCGAGTTCCTTTGCCGAGCGCACACCGAGGTCCTTGAACCGCCGCGCTGACACCATGACGCGGGACTCGAGCGAGTTTGCCCCCGCATTGTAGGCGCTGACCGCCCCCTCGAGCTTCCGGCGCAGATCGCCGAAATGCTCCGCCATGGTGCACAACCGCTCGTAGAGGTCCTTGCCGAGGGCACTGATCTCCCGCGCGTGCTCGGCCAGCCGTTCTTGCGTCCACCCGTGTGCCACCGTCCGCAGGAGGGCGAGCAGCGTCAGCGGTCCTGCGAGAAACACCCGGCGTTCTGCCCCGAACTCGAGCAGTGCCGGATCCTGCTGGACTGCCGCGCTGAAGAACGCCTCTCCGGGGAGGAACATCACGACGAACTCGGGGGAGTCGGGAAACTGGTCCCAGTAGTGCTTCCCGGCCAGGCGGCCCACGTGCGCGCGCACCTGCGCCGCGTGCTCCCGTAGTCGAGCCTGGCGGGCATCATCGTCTGCCGCCTCGAGAGCCTCGAGGTGCGCCATGACCGGGGCCTTCGCATCGACGACGATGAGGCGATCGCCGGGCAGCCGCACGAGCAGATCCGGGCGCAGGCTTCCCTCTTCGGTCGCGACCGTCTGCTGGAGGTCGAAGTCGCAGTGCTCGAGCATGCCGGCCATTTCGACGACGCGCCGCAGCTGCACCTCGCCCCACCGGCCCCGGACGTGGGGCGTGCGCAGCGCCTGGACGAGCCGCGCGGTTTCCTTCTGCAGGGCGAGGCGCCCATCATCGAGCGCCCGGACTTGGGCCGCCAGACGGCCGTGGTCCTGGTTGCGCTCGCTCTCCACCTTGCTGAGGGCAGCCGACACGCCGTCGATCCCGGCCTTCAGCGGGCCGAGCAGGTCGTCAAGGCCCTGTCGGCGCTGCTCAAGGTCCGAGCTCGCCTGGGCCTGCATCTCCGCCAGCTTCCCGGCGGCCAAGTTGAGGAAGTTCTGTGTGGTCGTGTTGAGCGCCTTCGAGGACAGCGCCTCGAACAGCGCTCCGAGTCGCGCTTCAGCCTCCTTGTAGACGGCCAGCCGCTCGGCGAACGCCTCGCGCTCCTTGGCGAGTTCGGTCGCCGCCTTGGTCTCTCGGTCGCGCAGCGCCGACACCGCGGAGGCTGTCTCGTCGAGCGTGGCCTCGAGGCCAGCGATCCGGCTCCGCCATTCGGTCGCGCGCTCCGCATTGGTGCGCGCGAGGTCAGCGGCCAGGGTCCGCTCAGACGTCAATGTGGCCTCGGATCGCGCCAGCGCCTCGCGCGTCTCGGTGACCAGGCGGCCGAGCCGTGCCTCGGCCTCGGCCACGGCAACAACCCGCGCGTGACGGCCCCGCAGGCGTTCGACGAACCACCCCGCCAGGAAGCCCGCAAGGAGCCCGATCAGCGCAGCAACAAGGACGGCTCCCGCACCCCCGGGCAGCAGGGACATGGGTCAAATGATGGCGCGCGTGCACGGGCCGGTCAAGTCGGGTGCCGGCCGACCCGCGGTCCATGACCTCATGTTGCGTCCCGCTGGACCGTGCGATAAGGTAGCGCGCCAACGACTGTTTCATTCCTGGAGGGTCCATGAGCCCGACTCGCCGTGACGGTTTCGAACGCCGCGACTTCATCAGGATGGGCACCGCCGGACTGGGGCTGGCGCTCGGCGGGCTGCGTTCCGCGATGGCGGCCGAACTCTCGCTGCCGGGACCCGGCGAGGGATTCGACCTGCGTGTCCCGCCAATCGACCCGGTACGAATCGGCTACGTTGGGGTCGGCGGGATGGGGTCGGCCCATGTCCGCAACCTGCTCAGAATTCCCGGCGTCGAGATCCGAGCCCTGTGCGACATCGTCCCGGAGAAGGTCGAGCGGGCATCGACGTGGGTGGTCGGCGCAGGTCATCCCGCGCCGGTCGCGTACACGAAGGGTCCGACCGATTTCCGGCGTCTCTGTGAACGCGACGATCTCGATCTGGTCTACAACGCCACGCCCTGGGAGTGGCACGTGCCCATTTGCGTCGCGGCGATGCAGAACGGCAAGCACGCGGCCACCGAGGTTCCCGCCGCGACGACGATGGAAGAGTGCTGGCAGCTCGTCGAGGTGGCCGAAAAGACCCGGCGCCACTGCATCATGATGGAGAACTGCTGCTACGACCGGCCCGAGATGCTGTGTCTCAACCTGGTCAAGAAGGGTCTGCTCGGCGAGATCCTCCACGCCGAGGCTGGCTACCTGCACGACCTGCGCGAGGTGAAGTTCAGCAGTGAGGGGGAGGGTCTCTGGCGCCGCGCACATTCGACGAAGAGGAACGGGAACCTCTACCCCACCCATGGCCTCGGCCCGGTCTCCCAGTGCCTCGATATCAACCGCGGGGACCGGTTCGACGTCCTGGTGTCCGCCAGCAGTCCCTCACGCGGCCTGCAGGCCTACGCTGCCGCGAACTTCCAGCCGCCGGATCCGCGCGCCAGCGAGAAGTACGTCCTCGGTGACGTCAATGTGACTCTGATCCAGACGACGCTCGGCAAGGTGATAACGCTCTACCACGACACCAACCTGCCCCGTCCCTACAGCCGCATCCACATCGTGCAGGGGACGAAGGGCCTCTTCGAGAAGTACCCCAACCGCGTGTACATCGAGGGCCGCAGCCCGCGGGCGCATCAGTGGGAGGACATCTCGGCGTACCAGGAATTCGATCACCCGCTGTGGCAGACGGAGGGGGAGCGTGCGAAGGGCGCCGGGCACGGCGGGATGGACTATCTGGAGGACTTCCGGCTGATCTGGGCCCTCAGGAACGGCCATCCTCTCGACATGGACGTGTATGACGCGGCCGCCTGGAGTGCTGTGACGCCGCTCAGCGAGGAGTCGGTGCGCCGCCGCAGCCGGCCGGTGGGGTTCCCGGACTTCACGCGCGGCCGGTGGAGGACGCCGCGCCCGTTGCACGTCATGGCGGTCCCCGCGCCGGCGTAGGACGCCGTCCCCGCCTCCTACCCGCCCGGGGCGACGTCGAGGGGTGCCAGCCGCGGCTGGTGCTTGGTGCCGACATTGACATGCACTGTATCAAGCAATAGATACTGGGGTTCAACCTCGCCGGCGTGCAGCGCCTGATGTCCATCGCCGAGGCGGTCGAACGGTCCGGCCGCTCGTCTGCGACGGCGAATTCGAGAAGACGAGCGTCGCCGCAGGCTGGTTTGCGAGCTGGACCGGCTTGAGGCACTGCTCGAGCGATGGCCCGGGGACGTCATGGACTTCAAGGACTACTACGCGACGCTCGGCGTCACCCGCGAGGCCAGCGAGAAGGACATCAAGCAGGCCTATCGCAAGCTCGCACGCAAGTACCATCCCGACGTCAACCCGGGCGACAAGTCGGCCGAAGCCCGCTTCAAGGCGATCAATGAGGCCTACGAGGTGCTCGGCGACCCGGACAAGCGGCGCAAGTACGACGAGCTCGGCGCCAACTGGCGGCACTACGAGCAGGCCCAGCAGCAGGGCGGCGCATCCCCGTTCGACACCGGGTCCTGGGGATTCAACGTCGGCGGTAGCCCGGGCGGCGGCTTCCGCTCGATGACCGAAGACGAGATGCGGCGGATCTTCGGCGACGAGGACCCGTTCTCGGACTTCTTCCACGCGTTCTTCGGCGGCCGCACCGCTCCGGCGGGCACGCGCCAAGGTCGGGGCCAGCGGACCCGCCGCGGCCGGGATGTCGAGCAGCACCTCGAGTTGACGCTCGAGGACGCCTACACGGGCGTCACGCGTCGGCTGCTCGTCAAGCAGGAGGGACACACCCGGAGCATCGACGTGCGCATCCCGGCAGGCATCGCCGACGGCGCGCGGGTCCGGGTCGCCGGAGAGGGAGAGCACGGCGGCGGAGGAGGACGTGCAGGGGATCTCTACCTGCGCGTGCACATCGCACCCCACGCGCAGTTCGAACGCACGGACCGCGACCTTCGCGCCAGCATTCCCGTGGCCGTGACGACGGCCGTCCTCGGCGGCGAGGCCGAACTGCGGACGCTCGCCGGGACGCCACTGCGCATCAGGATCCCGCCGGGCACGCAGAATGGCCAGGTCTTCCGCCTCAAGGGCCACGGCATGCCAAACCCGGGACGCCCGGAGGAGCGCGGCGATCTGTTTGCCCGGGTGGATGTCCGGCTCCCCCGCCGTCTCACCCCCGAGCAGCAACAGCACTACGAGGCACTGGCTCGAATGGAGGACAGCGCCCTGAGGTAGCCGTGGACCCGCAGCCGGCGACCTCAGCGGGAGCGCGCTCCGGGGCCGAGTCAGTTGGACACGCCATGACACTGAACCGATTCACCGAAAAGGCCCAGGAGGCCGTCATCGGCGCGCAACAGCTCGCCGAGCAGTCGGCCCATCCGCAGATAGAACCCGAACACCTGCTCGCGACGCTGGTCGAGCAGTCCGACGGCATTGCGCCGGAGGTTCTTCGGAAGCTCGGCACCGATGCGCGGGACGTGGCCACGATCACCCGGTCGTACCTGGCGCAGATCCCGCAGGTCCACGGCGGGACTTCCGTCGGCCCGTCGCCACGCCTGCGCGCCGTCCTGACGTCCGCCCAGGCCGAAGCCGATCGGATGAAGGACGAGTATGTCAGCACCGAGCACCTGCTCCTCGGCGTCGCCGCCGAAGGCGGCCGCTCCGAAGCGGCCCGAATCCTCAAGGGCCGGGGCATCACCAAGGACGCCATCCTGGGAGCCCTGATGTCCATACGCGGGTCCCAGCGCGTCACCGACCAGAATCCCGAGGGCAAGTACCAGGCGCTCGAGCGCTACGGCCGTAACCTCATCGAGCTGGCACGCAAGGGCAAGCTCGACCCGGTCATCGGACGAGACGACGAGGTCAGACGGGTGATCCAGGTACTGTCTCGCCGCACCAAGAACAACCCGGTGCTGATCGGCGAACCCGGCGTCGGCAAGACGGCGATTGTCGAAGGCCTTGCCCAGCGAATCGTGCGCGGGGACGTCCCCGAGGGCCTCCGCACCAAGCGCATCGTCGGCCTCGACATGGGTGCCCTCGTCGCGGGAGCCAAGTACCGAGGAGAGTTCGAAGAACGGCTGAAGGCCGTGCTGAAGGAGATCACGGACTCGGAGGGGCAGGTCGTTCTGTTCATCGACGAGCTGCACACAGTGGTCGGGGCCGGCGCGGCCGAGGGCTCGATCGACGCGTCGAACATGCTCAAGCCGATGCTCGCCCGAGGCGAGCTGCATACCATCGGCGCGACGACGCTCGACGAGTACCGGAAGCACATCGAGAAGGACGCGGCGCTCGAGCGGCGCTTCCAACCGGTGATGGTCGACCAGCCGACGGTGGAGGACACCATCAGCATTCTCCGCGGCCTGCGCGAGCGGTACGAGATCCACCACGGCGTCCGCCTCAAGGATACGGCGCTGGTGGCGGCGGCGGTTCTCTCGCACCGCTACATTGCCGATCGGTTCCTGCCGGACAAGGCCATCGATCTGGTCGACGAGGCAGCTTCCAAGCTGCGCATGGAGATCGACTCGCTGCCCGCGGAGCTCGACGAGGTCGAGCGCCGCATCATGCAGCTGGAGATCGAGGCCCAGGCGCTCCACAAGGAGACAGACAGCGCGTCTGCCGAACGGCTGTCGCGCCTCGAGCACGACCTGGCGAACCTCAAGGAGGAAGGCACACGATTGCGCAGCCACTGGCAGCAGGAGAAGGACGCCATCCAAGACGCCCGCGCGAAGAAGAAGGAGCTCGAGCGGCTGCGGCACGAGATCGAGCAGGCGCAGCGGTCGGGCGACTACGCCAGGGCCTCGGAACTCCAGTACGGCCGGCTGCCTGAGCTCGAGCGGCAGATCCGCGCGGATCAGAGCCGGCTCGGCGAACTCCAGCGCGAGACGCGCATGCTCAAGGAGGAGGTCGACGAGGAGGACATCGCCGAAGTCGTCAGCACGTGGACGCACATCCCCGTGAGCCGCCTGATGGAAGGCGAAGTCCAGAAACTCGTCCGCATGGAGTCCGGCCTCCACCAGCGCGTCGTCGGGCAAGACGAGGCCGTCACCGCCGTGTCGAACGCCATCCGCAGGGCCAGGGCGGGACTTCAGGATCCCAACCGCCCCCTGGGCAGCTTCCTGTTCCTCGGCCCCACCGGCGTCGGCAAGACCGAACTCGCCCGGGCGCTCGCGGAGTTCCTGTTCGACGATGAGCAGGCCATGGTGCGGATCGACATGTCCGAGTACCAGGAGAAGCACACCGTCTCGCGGATGATCGGCGCGCCGCCGGGATATGTGGGCTACGACGAAGCCGGGCAGCTCACCGAGGCTGTCAGACGGCGCCCGTACGCGGTCGTGCTGTTCGACGAAGTCGAAAAGGCGCACGCCGAGGTGCTGAACGTTCTCCTCCAGCTCTTGGACGACGGCCGGCTGACCGACGGCAAGGGCCGGACCGTGGACTTCAAGAACACCGTCGTCATCATGACGTCGAATCTCGGCAGCCAGTACATTGCCGAAGGGACGCTGCGGTCGGGGGACTCGCTCGATGAGGGCACGCGCCGGCTCGTCACCGACGCGCTCCGGGCGCACTTCCGGCCGGAGTTCCTGAACCGGGTCGACGACGTGATCTTCTTCCACGCTCTGAGGCGCGAGCATCTGAAGGAGATCGTCGACATCCAGCTTCGGGCGCTCGTCGGCCGCCTGCAGGAGCGCAAGATCCACCTGGAGCTGACTGACGGAGCCCGCGAGCGTCTGGTCGAGGAAGGGTACGACCCCGTCTACGGCGCGCGGCCGCTGAAACGCACGATCCAGCGGCTCATGATGGACCCCTTGGCGCTCAGGGTGTTGCAGGGCGAATTCGGCGAGGGCGACACCGTGCGGGTCGAGCCCGGCGAGGCGGGGCTCACCTTCGGCCGCGCAGCCACATGACCGCGCCTGGCGCGTGCGTGTTGACGCCTTTGCGGGCACGCGCTAGCATGATTGGCTCATATCACATGCAAGTGACCGGAAGCGGCCCCAATTACACGTGGTGTTCGCGGGGAACTTGTTCGAATGGGAGGAACCATGCGTTGGAAGGCAGGTAGTCTCGCCCTTCTGTGTCTGCTGTCGATGCCAGTTCTTGTCATGGCGCAGCAGACCGGTGCGCTCACAGGGAAGGTCACCGACACGGACGGCCTGGCACTGCCCGGCGTCACGGTCGAAGCGCGCTCGAACGTGTTGCCGACGCCGCGAGTGACGGTCACCGACGGCATCGGCACGTACCGGATGCCGGCGCTCCCGCCCGGCAACTACACCGTGACGTTCACCCTGTCGGGAATGTCCACGGCCGAGAAGCAGGCCCTGGTTCAGCTGTCGCAGGATACGTTCATCAACGTCTCCCTGGGCGTGCAGGGCGTCACCGAGACGGTGACCGTCACAGCCGAGTTCGTGCCGGCCATCGAGAAGGACTCGACGGCCATCAAGAGCGGCGTCTCGGCCGAGGTCATCCAGTCGCTCCCGGTCGGGCAGGAGTACCGCGACCTGATCAAGCTGATTCCGGGCGTCCAGCTCACGCAGGACGGGACCCGCGGCCCGAGTGCCGGCGGCAGCGGGCAGGACAACGTGTACAAGTTTGACGGGGTCAACGTGACGCTGCCGCTCTTCGGCACGCTGTCGGCCGAGCCGTCCTCGCACGACATCGACCAGGTGACGACCATCAAGGGAGGCGCAAAGGCCATCGACTTCGACCGGGCCGGCGGTTTCTCGGTGGACTCGGTCAGCAAGTCGGGCACGAACCGGTTCAAGGCACAGGTCAACTGGCAGTTCCAGTCGCCGAAGATGGCGTCGGATGTGCAGAGCGGCAGCGCCTCCAAGTACGAGCAGACCCTGACCTGGCTGACCGTCAACGGCGGCGGTCCGCTTCTCACCAACAAGTTGTTCTTCTACGGATCCTACTACCGCCCGACGCGGGCACGTGACAACCGGTCGAACCTGTACGGCGAGCTGCCGGACTACAGTAGCACACGCGATGAGGGGTTCGGCAAGGTGACGTACACACCGACCAGCGGCATCCTCGTCAATGCCACGTACCGCTACTCGCACCGCCTCGACAAGAGCGCAGGCTTCGGACAAGCGACTGCCCCGACGGCTGGTTCCGGCTCCGAGGCCTGGCAGCGCATCGCCACGGCCGACGGTTCGTGGGTCATCAGCAGCCGCAGCTTCGCGTCCTTCAAGTACACCCACTACGAGAACCCGACCCAGGGCCGTCCCGACAACATCGCGGACGTGGACGTGAACCTCACGCCCGGAACGGTGCTGGATCTCAACAACCTGGACAAGATCGGCCAGTTCTCGGTGCCGACGCCGATTGCCGGAAACGCGGCCTGGAACGCCCTGGTCCAGCCACTCATTGACCGCTATGGCTACAGTCTGAACGGCGTCAAGACGGGCGGAGGCACGGTCGGCTACGCGACGTTGTTCGACAAGGACGACTTCTACCGCGACCAGGCGCAGTTCGCCTACAACATCGTCCTCGGCAGCACGGTTCGCCACGACCTGCACGCGGGCGTCCAGTGGTACGTCGACTCGGAGGACCTCAAGCGCAGTTCGAACGGCTGGGGCACGATTGCGGTCGCCGGGGGCCGATTCGCCAGCATCGGGCTGCCGGGCCAGCCGGCGTACTACTACACCGCGTTCCAGCAGCAGACGATAGGCTTGGTGCCCGTGATCCACTCCGAGTACAGGTCGAAGAGCATCGAAATCAATGACACGATCGCCTGGAAGGATTGGTCATTCAACCTCGGGTTGCTGTTGAGCAACGACACGCTGTACGGCCAGGACCTGAAGGAGGACTCGTCCGCCCTGTCGGGCTATGTGCTGTCGAAAGGCACGAAGTACAAGATGTACCAGACCGGTTTCGGCAAGATGGTACAGCCCCGCGTCGGCGCGACCTGGGCCTACAACGGCCAGGACACCGTTTACGCGAGCTTCGCCCGCTACAACCCGGCAGCGAGCTCCCTGCCCCGTGCCGCGTCGTGGGCACGCAATTCGGCCACCACGATCAATGCGTACTTCGACCAGAACGGCATCCTCTACGGCAATGCGCCCGTCGCCTCGTCCTCGGGCAAGCTGTTCGTGCCGGACATGACGCCGCGTCGGATTGACGAGTTCCTTCTCGGCACGTCCAAGCAGTTCAACCCCACCTGGACCGCGCGCGTGTACTTCCGGTACCGCCGCGGCAGCCACTTCTGGGAGGATACGAACAACAACGCGAGGGTCGCCTTCGCGCCGCCGGACACGATCGGCCCGGACAACACGCCGATCCCGAAGGAGCTCTACATCCCCAATCTGGATGCGATGCGCGCGCAGATCGGCAGCGGGTCGACCTACGTCATCGCCGAACTGGACGGCGCGTTCACTCGGTACCACGAAGTCACGATGGAATCCGAGTGGCGAACTTCCAAGTCATTCGTGCGTGGGTCGTACACCTGGAGCCGCTACTACGGCAACTTCGACCAGGACAACTCCACGACGGGCAACGACGCGAACATCTTCATCGGCTCATCGAACATCGCCGATGGCGCCGGCCGCCAACTCTGGGATTTCAAGGAGGGCACGCTGCGCGGCGACCGCCCGCACAGCCTGAAGCTCTACGGGTACTACCTGCTGCGGTGGAACGCGAGCGTCGGCACGTTCATCCTGGCCCAGTCTGGCCAGCCGTGGGAGGCGTGGAACTACGAGCCCTATCGCGCATTGACGACCAGCACAAGCGAAACGAACCGGTACGCGGAGCCTGCGGGATCGCGCAGGACCCCGGCCTGGTTCCAGTGGGATCTCAGCTATACCCAGAACCTGCCTTTCGCACAACGCCACCGGGCACAGGTCGTCGTTGATCTCTACAACGTGACCAACACGCAGACGGGTTACAACTACAACCCGGCCATGCACAGCTCGACGTTCGGTCAGCCGCGGAGCTACCTGAGCCCGCGGCGTATCCAAGTCTCGTTCCGCCTACAGGTCGGACAGTAGGCCCGGCCCGAGCGGTTGCAGAGCCCGGGCCCGGTCGTATCGCGCGGCCGGGCCCGGTTCGCTTCCCGACGGAGGTCAGGACTCCTTCCCTTCTGTCTTCTGTCTTCTGCCTTCTGCCTTCTGTCTTCTGTCTTCTGTCTTCTGTCTTCTGACAGACTCAGGTCACTTGACACCGATGAACAGCCGTTCCCTCGCAATCAGCGCCCGCGTCGTGGCGTCCGCGCGCTCGCGGGCCAGAGCGATCCGCCGGGCGCGGTCTGGCTCGTTGAGGAGCACGCTCACCTGGGCCCGTTTGAACAGGGCCATCGGATAGGCGGGGTGTGACGCCGGCACGCGATCGAGTGCCTCGCGCGCGTCCACGAACCGCCGGGCCGCCAGATAGAGTACGCCCAGCTCGAGGTCGTGCCGGAACGAGGACCCCTGCGTGATGCGCGCGCGCTCGAACGAGGAGATGGCGACATCGGTCCGCCCGGCCTCCATTGCCAATTCGCCCACTCGCACGAGATCGGCTGGCCCGGCCGCGCGCAGCGCGTACACGCGCAGCCACAGGTCGACCGCCTCGGCAGTCCGTCCCTGACGCTCTCGGATCGAGGCGAGGGCCTCGAGGGCCGGCAGCCGCTCGGGCATCTCCGCGAGGACCTGCTCGAGCATGGGCTCGGCCTGCGGCCAGTCCCTCCCTCTGGCGTAGTGCAGCGCCAGGTAGACCCGCACGTCCGGCGAGCGCGGCGCGATCTCGGCCGCCCGCTGAAACGCCGCCCGCGCCTCGGTATCGCGGCCCAGCATCGAGTGCGCGGTGGCGAGGCGTAGCGCCGCATCGAGGTTGTAGCGGTCCTGGCGCAGGATCCGCTCGAGCAGCGGGAGGGCCCTCGCGTACTGCCCCTGTACGAACAGAGTCGAGGCCTGCTCGATCACGTCGAAGAGATGCGCCATGTCCACGGGGCGCGGTGCGTCCCGGCGGACAGCTGGCACCGCCGTGCTGCTGACGTAGCCGAGGCTGGCCAGCTTCTGCCGCGCCTCGGGTGTTAGCGCCTCGGGTGCCCGGGCGGATTCCGGCGAGGGCACGGGGTAGTCGTCCAGGGCGGTCCTCAGGGCGGCTGGAAGCGCCGTCGCGGATCCGAGATCTCCGCGCTCCGCAGGGTCGGCCAGGACGTCGTAGACTTCGGTGCGGCCCGCGACGATCGCCTTCTTCGTTCCCACTACACCCATGACTTGCGGCTGCCACCCGTACTCCAGGAACGGCTTCATGGCCTCGCCCAGCACCACCGGCTCTGCTGCCCCGCGCAGACTGAGATCCGAGCCGAGCCCGGCCCAGTCAGCCAGTGTGTGGAATACGCGGCGTGTGCTGACCGGCTCATCGACCACTTCCGCCGGCATGCCAGGTCCCACCAGTACCAGCGGCACATGCATCGTCGACTGATATAGCAGCACCCCGTGCTGCAACTCGCCGTGATCGCCCAACCCTTCGCCGTGATCGCCCACGACCGCCATCGCCGTCGGCCCCGCCGATCGCCCTTCGAAGGCCTTCACGAGCCGGCCGAGCTCCTCGTCCATCGCGGCCACCTCGCCCAGGTAGGGCATGGCCGCGTATCGGGATCGGAACGGCTCCGGGGGCTCGTATGGGGCGTGCGGCTCGAAGTAGTGGACCCACAGGAGCAGTGGTGCATCTCCGCCGTGGGCCAGGAACGCGATGGCGCGGTCCGTTGTGTCTCGCGCGGTGCGTTCGAGACCGGCGACAGGCTGCTCATCGTCGTACACATCGAACCCGCGCGCCAGGCCGAAGCGCCGCGACAGAGAGAATGAGGAGACGAATGCCCCCGTACGGTAGCCGATCTGCTTCAGCCGTTCGGCGAGCAGTGGAACGGCCTGGTCGAGGAACCGGCCATTCTCGTGGACGAGGTGGCCCGCCGGGTAGAGCCCGGTCAGGATCGACGCGTGCGAGGGAAGCGTCTCGGGAACGGTGGCGTAGGCCTGGATGAAGCGGCGGCCGCGCGCGACCAGCGCGTTGAACGCAGGGGTCTCCACACCCGCGGCGTCCGGCCCGATGGCATCCGCACGGGTCGTGTCGAGGGTGACGAGCAGGATCGACGGGTGCGGCTCGACCTTCGACGATGACGCGGGAGGCTGGGTGCCTCCGCATGCGGCCGCGACACCAGCCAAGCCGAGCGCCGCCGTAACGAGGCGCGACGGGCGCTGCCGCGAGCGTGCGATCTCCCTGCGGCCCATCGGGATGGCCATCGTCTGTGATCCTCCCCTCGCGGGTCCTGTCGCCGGACAGCCCACCGCTGCTCAGGCCCAAAAACGTGACCACGGCTGGGGGCCTTCCGCCGCGGCGGGCGCCCGTCCGGCGCCACCCGCTCGGGATCACCAGCCCGTCTACTCCGGCCGCAGGCCGCGGCGGGGCTCGTCCGGGATCCTCGGAGAACCGTCATTCCGGGGCCGAATCCCTCGGCATGTCCCAGGGTACCGTTCGTGGGGCCGAGGAAGAGGCGGCGCCCGGAATCCAGCCCCGGCCCCTGGTCCCCGGTCCCAACGAGGATCATCCCGCCCGGCCTACGCCTTCTGGTCGGTCGTGGAGGGCGCGGCGGCCTCGGCCGCCTGGAAGCCGATGCGATTGTGCGACCCGTCGCAGAACGGCTTGCGGCCTGACGCGCCGCAGCGGCACAGCGAGAACGGCCGCTTCGGCACCGGGTACTCCGCGCCAGTCCAGTCCACCACCGTCACGTCGTCGCCGTCCACCAGCAGCGACCCGTTCTGTCTGACCGTGATCTTGGCCATCGTGATCTCCACTCGGACAGTCCGTGGTCCCCGCCCCCCGGTCCCCGTCCGCTCCCTACCCTACCCTCTGCATCGACGCCAGGAACTCGGTATTGCCCCTTGTCTTGGCCATCTTGTCGAGCAGCAGTTCCATGGCCTCGACGGGCGACAGAGGGTTGAGCACCTTCCGGAGTACCCAGATGCGGTTCAGTTCCTCGCGCGCGATGAGCAACTCCTCCTTGCGGGTCCCGCTCTTCTGGATGTCGATCGCCGGGAACACGCGCTTGTCCACCAGCTTGCGGTCGAGGTGAATCTCCATGTTGCCGGTGCCCTTGAATTCCTCGAAGATCACATCGTCCATGCGCGATCCCGTGTCGATGAGCGCGGTCGCGATGATCGTCAGCGAGCCGCCTTCCTCGATGTTGCGGGCGGCCCCGAAGAACCGCTTCGGCTTCTGCAGGGCATTCGAGTCGAGACCGCCGGAAAGCACCTTCCCCGACGGCGGGATGACCGTGTTGTAGGCCCTGGCCAGCCGGGTGATCGAGTCGAGCAGGATCAGGACATCCTTCTTGTGCTCGACGAGGCGCTTGGCCTTCTCGATGACCATCTCGGCCACCTGCACGTGGCGTTGCGCCGGTTCGTCGAAGGTGGATGAGATGACCTCGCCCTGCACCGATCGCTGCATGTCGGTGACCTCTTCCGGACGTTCGTCGATGAGCAGGACGATGAGGTACACCTCGGGGTGGTTCTGCGCCACCGACTGCGCGATGTTCTGCAGCAGCATGGTCTTGCCCGTGCGCGGCGGCGCCACGATGAGACCGCGCTGGCCCTTGCCGATAGGCGTCATCAGGTCCATGACCCGCGCCGAGAGGTTGTCGGCTGCGGTTTCGAGATGGATGGCCTCCTGGGGATAGAGCGGCGTCAGGTTCTCGAAAAACAGCTTCTCGCGCGCCTGTTCGGGCGATTCGAAGTTGACCGCCTCGACCTTGATGAGGGCGAAGTACCGCTCCCCTTCCTTCGGCGGTCGAATCTGCCCTGAGACGGTATCTCCTGTCTGCAGGTCGAACTTGCGGATCTGGGATGGCGAGACGTAGATGTCGTCCGGTCCCGGCAGGTAGTTGTAGTCGGGCGCTCGAAGGAAGCCGAAGCCGTCCGGCAGCACCTCGAGCACACCCTCGGAGAAGATGTAGCCGCTCTGCTCGGTCTGGGCCTTCAGGATCTGGAAGATCAGCTCCTGCTTGCGCATGCCGGTCGCACCCGCAACATTGAGGTCCTTTGCGATCTGCGTGAGCTTCTGGATGCTCATGTCCTTCAGCTCACCGATGTTGAGTCCATCGGCGGACTTCCGCTGCGCGCCACTCGGTGCCGCACTCTTCGCGGCTTCGCCCGGCCCGTCGGCCGGCGGCGTCACAACCTCCGGTTCGGGGGCGGGCGCGGTCTGCCCGTTGGAGGCCCGTGGTTGGGATTGGCGCTTCTGCGTGTTTGCCATAGCTCGACTCGGGTGTGCGGGTTGGGTAGTTGAAGTGATCGGAACGAACGCGGGGGGGATGGGCCCCCGCAGCCACGGGAAGACTGGGGGTGTACTGCTTCCCCCAACTATAGGCAGGTTCCCAGGTCCGGGTCAATAGGCGGACGGACTCTCGCCGATGCTGAGAATGCTGCAGGCGACCTTCGTCTTCAGCGCGAGCGCCCGTGCCCGGCCGAGCAGGTCCGCACTCTCCGCCCCCGGGTTGATCCAGACCTCGGGAACTCCTTTCTGCGCGATCTCGTCGAGGACGCGGAGCCCGACCGCCGGTGGCACATACAGCGACACCAGGTCGACCGGGCCCGGCACGCCGAGGACCGACGGATAGGCCGTCAGGCCCTCGACCTGGGCCTCCCTGGGGTTGATCGGCACGACGTGGTAACCCCGGTGGACGAAGGCACGCACGGCCTTGTTACCGAACTTGGATCGATTCGCCGACGCGCCGACGATGGCGACGGTCTTCATCGGGATCACCCTCGGGTTTCGGGACTCGGGACAGCCCTTTGCCCAGGCGGCGGGCGGGTCACCTGGAATCAGGACGCGGGATTCCGAAGCACGCGCATGCGTCCGACCGAATCCCGAGTCCCGAATCCCGAATCCCGAGTCCCGACTCCCGAATCCCGAATCCCGGCAAGGATCAGATCCGGGGTCCCGCCTTCTCCACCTCTCTGGCTTCCGCGGTATCGAACTTCTTGAAGTTGTCGATGAACCGCGCGGCCAGCTGCGCGTACCGCTGGCGGTACAGATCCCGGCTCGGCCACGAACTGGCCGGATCGAGGACGTGGTCGGGCACGTCCGGGCAGGTCTTCGGCACCTGGAAGCCGAAGACGGGATCGGTGGTGAACGCCACTTCCCGGAGCTTGCCGCTCAGGGCGGCATTCAGCATGGCCCGCGTGTAGCGGATGCTGATGCGCTTGCCCACGCCGTATGGGCCGCCGACCCAACCGGTGTTCACCAGCCAGCAATCGACGCCGTAGCGCAGGACCTTGTCCTTGAGCAGGCGCGCGTAGAAGTCCGGTTGATGCACCATGAATGGCGCGCCGAAGCAGGTGCTGAAGGTAATCTCCGGCTCCTTGCCGAGTCCCACCTCCGTCCCGGCGATCTTCGACGTGTAGCCGGAGATGAACTGGTAGCGCGCCTGGTCAACGGTCAACCTGGCGATCGGAGGCATCACCCCTGACGCGTCACACGTGAGGAAGATCACGTTCTTCGGGTGCCCGGCCCGCTTCTCGGGCAGGGCGTTCTCGATGAACTCGAGCGGGTACGAGGCCCGTGTGTTCTCGGTCAGCACCGGGTCGTCGAGGTCGATCAGACGGGTGACCGGATCGAAGACGACGTTCTCCAGAATGGTGCCAAACCGGTGGGTGGCGGCGTAGATCTGGGGCTCGGCGGCCGGCGAGAGCTGGATCACCTTTGCGTAGCACCCGGCCTCGAAGTTGAACACGCCGTTGTCGCTCCATCCGTGCTCGTCGTCGCCGATGAGGCCGCGCGAGGGATCGGCCGAGAGCGTGGTCTTGCCCGTGCCCGACAGGCCGAAGAAGACCGCAGCGTCGCCGTCGGGGCCCACGTTCGCGGAGGCGTGCATGGGGAACACTCCCTGCAGCGGCAGGAGGTAGTTCAGGACGGTGAACACGGACTTCTTGATCTCGCCGGCATAGCCGGTGTTGCCGATGATGCAGAGGCGCTGATCGAAGTTGAGGGCGATGAACGTGTTCGACGCCGTGCCGTCGATCTGCTGGATCCCCTTGAACCCCGGGCACGCGATGACGGTGAAGTCGGGCACGTGCCGCCGCAGCTCCTCGTTCGTCTTCGGCACGATGAACATGTTGCGGGCAAACAGACTGTGCCACGCGAGCTCCGTGATGATGCGCACCGGCATGCGGTAGTCCGGGTCCGCCCCGACGTAGCAGTCCTGGACGAAGAGGTCACGATTCTGGAGGTACCCCTGCATCCGGGCGTACAGCTCGTTGAACTTGGCCGGGGCGAATGGCCGATTGTACTGGCCCCACCAGACGTGCTCCTCGGTCGTCGGCTCGCGGACGACGAACTTGTCGTTGGCCGATCGCGCCGTGTGTTTGCCGGTGTTCATGACGACCGGCCCGTCCTTGGTGATGTGGCCCTCCCGCCTGAAGACGATCTCCTCGTAGAGGGCCTCCGTCGGCAGGTTCCAGAACACGGTCCCCAGGTTCGACAGCCCGTGGTTGTCGAGCCCGTAGTCGCTCTTGAGTGCCCCCGCCTGGGCGGTGGCCGGGGTCTTGATGTCCAGGAGGTTCATCATAGCCAGTCCCTGATCAGCTTCCTGTCGCCGATGTAGATGTCGTTGGGTGACGCCGGATCGAGGGCCCACTTGATGCGCGTGATGCCTTCGGTCACGTCCTTCACCGTCCCCGAGAAGCTCAGCCGCAGGTGGCCCTCCATGCCGAACTCCTTGCCTGGCACGGTGACGACCATGGCCTTCTTCAGGAGGAACTTCGACAGTTCGACCGAGCTGTTGCTGTAGGCGCGAAAGTCCGGCAAGCAATAGAAGGTGCCGTCCGGCCGATAGGTCTTCACGCCGTTGAACGACGAGAGCTCACGCATGATCACGTCGCGGTTGTTCTGAATCGACAGCCGCAGGCCCTCGACGAAGCTCTGCAGGCCCAGGAGCGCCCCCTCCGCGCCGGCCTGCATGACCGGCGACGCGCACGACGTGGTCTGCGCCTGGACGTTGTTCATGACCTCGACCAGCCGGCGAGGCGCCACCGTCCACCCGATCCGGAATCCGGTCATCCCGTACAGCTTCGCGATGCCGTTCACCGTGATGATCCGGCTGTCTTCGATCGACTTGTCGGAGAAGGCGTAGGCCGGCGCCGCGCGCTTCCCGTCGAAGACGAGCTTGTGGTAGATGTCGTCCATGATCAGGTAGATCTTCCGGCGCTCGCAGAACTCCACGATCTCCGCGATGAACTCCTCGCGGTAGACGATCCCGCTGGGGTTGTTCGGGCTATTGACGATGAGCACCTTGGTCGCGGAACCGACGACCCGCTCGATGTCGGCCATCCGCGGATGGAAGCCGCCGTCTTCCGGCGTGACGATCACCGGCACGCCGTACACCATCTTGACCATCTCCGGATAGCTCACCCAGTACGGCGCCAGGATCACGGCTTCGTCCTGAGGGTTGAGCAGGCAGTACAGCAGGTTGAAGAGCGACTGCTTGGCGCCGGACGAGACGATCACGTTCTCCGGCGCGACCACCCGATCGTAGTTCTCCTCGGTGTACCGGATGATGGCCTTCTTGAGCGACGGGGTGCCGTCGCTGGGGCAGTACTTCACGTCCCCCTGATTCAGCTTCGAGGCCGCGCTCAGGATCGCCGTCACCGGCGTCTTGTTCTTCGGCTCCCCGATCCCCAGGTGGATGACCGGTTCTCCGCGCTCCCGCAGCAGACGGGCCTCCTCATTGAGCCGCAGCGTCGGCGACTCGATGATGGACTGGGCTAGCTCACTGACGCTCATGGACGACTCCTCTGACTGGACTCAGTCACGCGGGACTGGCGCCGCGCTTCATCCGCAGGTGCACCTCGACCACTTCCGGGACGAGCCCGGCGACGGGGCCGCCGAGCGCGAACACCTCCTTGATCAGCCGAGAGCTCACGTAGGTGTACTGCTCGGCCGGCATCATGAACACCGTTTCGATCTCCGGCCCCAGCCGGCGGTTCATGAGCGCCATCTGCAACTCGTACTCGAAGTCGGACACGGCCCGCAACCCCCGCACGATCACGGATGCCGACTTCCGGTGGGCGTAGTCCACGAGCAGGCCCTCGAAGCTGTCGACCTCGACGTTGGGGTACCCGGCGAAAACTTCGCTGATCGTCGACATCCGCTCCTCCGGCGTGAACAGCGGCGCCTTCTCGGCGTTGCGGAGCACGGCAACGATGATCCGGTCAAACAGACGCGCCCCGCGCAGGATGATGTCCACGTGTCCGTTGGTCAGGGGGTCGAACGACCCGGGATACACGGCGATCCGCTCGGGCGACACGGTCATGTCTCCTCCATGGCTCTGGCTGCCGCCGGCGCCATCCGGTACAGGGAGAGGGTGCTGTCGCCCACCACGATCTGCCTGACCCGCTCGGCACGTCCCGCGCGGGCGGGAACCTCGCGTCGGCGCGCGTGCTCGAGCACAATCACTCCCTCTGGGACCATCCGACCCGCCACGATGGAAAGGATGCTCTCGAGGTCGGCGTGCTCATACGGGGGGTCCAGCAGGGCGAGCTCGAAGCGCTGTCGGTCGGGGAGGCAGCCAAGCGCCTCCACCAAGCCGGAGCGCATCATAACATAGCCGCTTTCGATGCCGATGGCCGCCAGGTTGCGGGCAATCAGGTCAACGGCCCGCTTGTCCGAATCGACGAAGACCACCTCCGTCGCGCCCCGACTGAGAGCCTCGATGCCGAGGGCACCCGACCCGGCAAACCCGTCGAGCACCACGGCCCCGCCGATCCTCCCCGCCACCACGTTGAAGAGCGTCTCCTTCACGCGATCGGACGTGGGGCGCAGCCCGGCCCAAGACGGCGCCCTCAGGCGACGGCTCCGGTAGCGCCCGGCAATGACCCTCATGCGCTCGCTTCACCTCTCTCGCACCGCCAACCCGCCGTTCTTCCTAACCCCCGAACGCGGGGGACCAGGCCGGGGTCCGCGTGGTGTCGCCGCTCGGCCAGGCCCGGCCCATCGCAGGGCGTGCCGGAGGGCCGGTCCCGAAGTGACGGGCGCCTACCCAATCGCCGACAACCCGAAGCGGCTGGCCCACGCCGCCCGCATCTGTCCCCAGCGATCATCGTCGCCGCCAGCCCGGCAGTCGAGTTCGGCCAGCGCGTACCGGCGAGCATCCTCCATCAGATCGTGATCGCGTTTCAGATCGCCCGATCGCAGCGCCGGCGCGCCGGACTGTCTCGTGCCGAAGACATCACCCGGCCCCCGCTGCTCGAGGTCACGCTCCGCGATCACGAATCCATCCTCGGTGTGCACGAGGGCGTCGAGCCTCGCCCGGGCCGCTTCGGTCAGGGGCTCCTGGTACACGAGCACGCACGACGAGGGCGCGGGGCCCCGCCCGACGCGGCCCCGCAGCTGGTGCAGTTGGGCCAGGCCGAACCGCTCGGCATGCTCGATGACGATCGCCGTGGCGTTCGGCACGTCGATGCCAACCTCGATGACACTGGTCGAGACGAGGACGTCGATCAGACCGGCGGCGAATGCCTGCATGATGCGGTCCTTCTGCTCGCCGGTCAGCCGGCCGTGCAGGAGTGCCAGCCTCAGGTCGGGAAAGACCTCCTGCGCGAGGTGATCGGCCATGCGGCTCGCCGCGCGTACATCGACCTTGCACGACTCCTCGACCAGGGGGTAGACGATGTAGGCTTGGTGTCCCCCGTCGACCTGCGACCTGATGTGCCGGTAGACGTCGTCTCGGGCGGATTCGGGCACACTCCGGGTGGTCACGCGTTGCCGCCCCGGCGGCCGATCACCAATGACCGAGACGTCGAGATCTCCGTACACCGTCAGCGCCAGGGTACGCGGGATTGGTGTCGCCGTCATGACCAGCACGTCCGGCCGCCAGCCCTTCTCGCGAAGAACCGCCCGCTGGATTACGCCAAAGCGGTGCTGCTCGTCGATCACGGCCAGGCCAAGGTCTGCGAACTCCACATCCGCCTGCACCAACGCTTGCGTGCCGACGACGAACCGGATGCGCCCGGTGCGCAACCCGTCGAGGATCTCGCGCCGCTCGGCGGCCGGGAGTGATCCGCTCAGCAGGCCGACCCGGTATCCGGCGGGCTCGAGCAGTCGCCGCAGCAAGAGCAGGTGCTGGTCGGCGAGGACCTCGGTCGGCACCATGAACGCCACCTGCAGGCGGTTCTCCATCGCCACGACCGCGGCCAGCACGGCCACGATGGTCTTGCCCGACCCGACGTCCCCCTGCAGCAGCCGGTGCATCGGCTGCGGGCGCGTCATGTCGGCGACGATGCTCTTGACCGCCGCGCGCTGGCCGGCCGTCAGTCTGAAGGGCAGCACGGCGCGGGCGGCAGCCCGGACGCGGTCATCGACTACGACGGGGCGCGGCTTGCGTTCGGCATCCGCCGCCCGGCGCCGGAGCAGCAGACCGAGCTGGAAGTGGAAGAACTCCTCGAGAATCACGCGCACCTGGGCCGGCGTTCGGAACCGGTTCAGCGTGTCGAGATCGGCCGCAGGGTCCGGGAAGTGCGACTCCCGGAGAGCCCGGGCGAAGGGCGGCAGGCCCAGTTCAGACTCCACCCAGGCCGGCAGCAGCGCAGGGACGTCGGACGCAACGAGCGCCAGGGCGTCGTGCACGAGCGTGCGCTGCATCCGGGCCGTGAGCGTTCCCGTCTTCTCGTAGACCGGAACGGTGCGGCCGGTGTGCAGCGACGTGCCGTCCTCATCCGCGACGATCTCGTACTGGGGATTGGTGAGCTGGAGGCCGCCACGCTCATGCACCTCGGCCCGCCCATGCAGGACGACCCGAGCCCCGCGGCGGATCACATCGGCCATGAACGGCTGGTTCAGCCACACGGCCCGGATTGAGCCGTCGCGGGTGCGCACCAGTGCGTCGAAGATCCGAAATCCCCGGCGGCGGGTCAGATGTATTCCGCACGAGACCACGCTCCCGTCGATCGTGGCTTCGTCGCCCGCGCGGAGCGTCGCCAGGTCGCGGAACCTCGCCCGGTCCTCGTAGCGGGTGGGAAACCGGGCGACGAGGTCGCCGACCGTGGTCAGACCCGCCTTCTGCAGATCGGCGGCGCGGCGCGGACCCACGCCCCGGAGCGCTCGGAGTTCACGGTCCAGGCTCACTGCACGATGACCGCCCGGCCCGTCTCCACGTCGATGCGCCGGATGCCTGCGGGGAGCGCGAAGGGCCGATCCAGGCTCACACCTTCGGGATTGGCCTCCGTCCGCGTGTAGAACGTCACGAGTTCCTGGAGCAGGGCTCGCGGTACGGGAATGCCGCTCACGCGAGCAGACTCGAGCTCGAATCGCCCGACGCCGTTCGCCGTCTGCAGCACGCCAGTCGCGCCGACCGGCAGTCGACCGTGCAGGAGCTGCATCGGATCCAGCCACCCGCGCTCCCTCGAGGTGCGGACGCGATCGAGGTCGACCGTGGCGGCCCCGGCCAGGCGTCCGCTGCCGAGCACCCAGATGTACGGGTCGACGACACCCGTCGGCATCTGTGACTGGGCCCGGTACTTCAAATACGCGTTGAGTTCGGGCTCGGTGACAACCGTTCGCAGAATCGCCGCTTCGCGGCCGTGCGACGTCGCGGCGCTCCGCTTGACAATGGCCGACAACTTGGACGCGAAACGATCGGCGTCGGTGGGGGCGAAGGGCAGCGCCTCCCGCTGCAGCGCCGGGGCCCCTGCAGCCCAGGCAGACAGCGCAACAGCCAGGACGAGAGGCACGCGGGCACCCACCTGCTGAGTCTAACCCTGGCCGCGCGCCCTGTCGAGACGGCTGCGCCTCAGCGGCTGGCGGGCGGCACTCCCGGGGCCCCGCCGCGCCGGGCGCGCAGCATCAGGTCGAACTTCCGGCGTTCTATCTGCTGCTCGAACGCGCGGAACCGGGCTCGCTGGCGAAGGTCCAGCGTTTCATCGAGGGCCCCGTACGACCGCCTCATGTCGGCGGCGTGCTGGTCGTCTAGATCAGCCAGGGCCTTGAGCGCCACCTGGATCTCCGCTTCATTGATCGGGTCGGCGGCCGCCAGCCGGCCGAGGCGGGTCACCAGTTGCTGCCTCGCCTGGTCGTACTTGCGTCTCACCTGCTGCAGCTCGCGGAGGCGCGGGAGGAACGCGGCAAAGGTCTCGTCGCTGAGGCCAAGCGTCTGCTGAGCCTGGATGATGGTGTAAGCATCGAAGAGCCGCTGGACCTCGCCTGGCGGCATCGGCCGCGCCTGGTTCGCCGGCGCCGGCTGCTGGGCCAACACGCCAGATGGAAGCGCACACACCAGGGCCGCCACGAGCATGCCCGCCCCGGCGGCGATGCACCTGCCTCTCTCGTTCATGGTCACGACGGTCCGCCTCCCATCTCCCCCGCAAGCAGTCTGGCCAATTCCTCCTGCTCAGCCGCACTCAGCTGGGCCAGGGCGCGGTCCGCGGCTCCGAGCCTCGGCTCGAACACCGGCGAGCCGCTGCTCTCCTCGGCAAGGCCATCCGACAGGGTCGCCACGAGCTCCCACGTCGTGTCGGCGTCGTCGCTGAATGCAAGCATGCCGGCCGCCGCAACGTCGGCTTCCGCAGCCGCTGGCGCGGGCGTGACCTCGGCGCGGGGGATGGGCTGCCCGGTTCGTGCGGGCCGCCACAGGACCGCGATCGCGAGCACGACGGCCAACGCCGGAGCCGCTGCCAACACCCACCGCCAGGCGTGCCATCGGCGGGCGTCGATCTCCTCGGATCGGATCGCTGCGGCCACACGAGACGACAAGTGGCTCCAGAAGAGCGGCGATGGCTCGGCCGCCTCGTCGGACTCGACGAGCGCCCACGTGTGCCGCAGTACCTCGACGCGCGCGCCACACGACGGACACGCGGATGCGTGCGCCCGCGCCCTGTCGCCGGCCTGGTCGTCCAGCAACTCGACCAGCTCGGTCTCTGTCAGGTGCGACGTCAACGTCATCGCACGTCCTCCTTCGCCAGCATCTTCTTCAGGTTCTCGAGACTGTGGAACACGTTGGCTTTCACCGCCCCCACCGTGGTGCCCAGCACGTCAGCGATCTCCTGGTTGGACAGCTCCTGGTAGACGCGCAGGATCAGCGTGGCCCGCTGCTTCCTCGGCAACCGGCCTATCGCCGCTCTGACGCGAGCCGCCCGCTCCGCCCTGAAGAGGTTCGCCGACGGGTCATCCACCTGAGCCGGCAGGTGGGGAACCGTGTCGAGGGGATCGAGAGGTGGAGCTTTCGCCGCCACGCGGTTCAGACAGACGTTGACGCCGACGCGGTACAGCCACGTCGAGAGGCTCGCGTCTCCCCGGAAGGAACGTAGCCCCTTGAACGCACGCAGGAACACATCCTGCGTGAGATCGGCCGCATCTTCGTGCCTCCCGGCGAACCGGTAGCACAGCCGGTAGACGTTGCGCCGGTGGCGCTCGACGATGAGGTCGAAGGCTTCGGTCCGTCCTGCCAGGCACGTCTCGACCAAGCCCCGATCGTCGAGGGCCTCCAAGGCCGTGCGGTCAGCCCGCAGGCCGGCGTCCTGTGCGACAACCGTCATGGTCCATCCGAGTCGACCGTGCGCCACCAACTCTCCGGCGCGGCTGTTCATGCGCATCACCTGTCGCGGGCGGGCGCGGTGGCCGACCGGGCCGGCGCCCCCTCCCCGGACGTGTCGTCCGGGCGCGGCCAGCGTCCCGGGCTCGCCCCCTGAAGGGTTTAGACAGGGCCAGGGCGCGGAGGTGACACCCCGGATGCATCTTACATCCGCCGGGTTGACCTTCGCCTTTCTTTTGCATACAGTAGTTGCGCGTGGAAACGTCGGACCCGGGAGGAGGATGACACCTTGGCCCTGCCACTGACGAAGCGCCAGCGGGAGATACTCGACTATCTCGCCGAGTTCATCCAGCAGCACGGTTATGCCCCGAGCCTCGAGGAGATCGGCCGCCGCTTCAGCCTCTCGTCGCTGGCCACCGTGCACAAGCACCTGACGAACTTGCAGGAGAAGGGATTCATCCGGCGCGCGTGGAACCGGAGCCGCTCGGTCGAGTTGATGCCCACCCGCGGGGGCGGACGGGCGGTCGAGCTGCCGCTGCTCGGTTTTGTCGCGGCGGGTGTGCCGATCGAGGCGATCGCGTCGAACGAGAGCATCGCCGTGCCTGAAGGCCTCGTGGGCAAGCGGGACACCTACGTCCTGAAGGTCCGGGGCGATTCGATGATCGACGAGCAGATCCGGGACGGTGACTTCGTCATCGTCGAGGATCGCAAGACCGCCGAGAACGGCGAGATGGTCATTGCGCTGCTCGGCGGCAGCGAGGTCACGCTCAAGAAGTTCTACCGGGACGACGGCCGCGTACGACTGCAGCCGGCCAACCCAGCTGTCCAGCCGATTCTGATCGCGCCCGACCTGGTTCAGATCCAGGGCGTGGTCGTCGGCGTGATGCGGAAGTACTGACGCGCCGCCTCCGGACGCGCCAGAGGGATCCGATGCCCGAAGAGACTCGTCAGATCAACTTCACCATCGTTCCGGCGGAACCCGAGAACGAGCAGCGAATCTACGCGAACTTCTGCGCGGTGTCGCATACACCGTTCGACTTCACGCTGACGTTCTGTGAGGTCATGCCGCTCTCCGAGCGGGACATCGCGCATGCCCAGCAGGAGCACATCGTGCGCGCACCCGTGCGCGCCCGCGTGGTCGTGCCGGTGCAGATCCTGCCGAGCCTGATCTCTGCGCTGCAGGAGCAGTACCGGTCGTTCTCGGAGCCGCAGCCAGGCATCGGCTGGAACAAGGGTCCGGTGCACTGACGGGTGACGCCGTGAAGAGCGCCGCGGAGGTCCAGGCCGTGCTCGCAGTTCTCGGCCGGCAACACCCCGATGCCGACACCGAACTGCGCTATACGAACGCATTCGAGCTGCTCGTCGCGACGATTCTGTCCGCCCAGTCCACCGACGCACGGGTCAATCAGGTCACGCCCTCCCTCTTCGCGCGCTATCCGGATGCCAGGTCCCTGGCCCAGGCCGCGTCGCCGGACGTCGAAGCCGTCGTGCAGTCGACAGGGTTCTTCCGGCAGAAGACCCGCGCCCTCATCGGGATGGCCACCGCCCTGGTCGAGCGTCACGGTGGAGACGTGCCGCGAACGATGGAGTCACTGATCCGCCTGCCTGGAGTCGGGCGCAAGACCGCCAACGTGGTGCTCGGCCACGCCCTCGGTGTGCCGGGTCTGGCGGTCGACCGCCACGTCCTTCGTGTGGCCAATCGGCTGGGCATTGCCGCCTCCGAGGATCCCGAGCGCGTCGAACAGCAACTGACCGGCGCGCTTGCCCCGGCCTGGTGGACCCGGGCATCGGACACGCTCATCCTGCACGGGAGGCGCGTCTGCCGTCCGAGGCCGCTGTGCGAGTACTGTCACGCCAAGGAGGTCTGCGACCACCGGCGCTCGACCCTCCAGCCGAGGGTGGCCCGGACCACCTCTGGCCGCACCACGAAGAGGACGCGTCGGACTCAGTCCGGCCGGCGCCGGGCACCCCGTCGATGACGCGCAGGCAGTTCGACCGGCTTGTCGCCGAGGCCGTCACAACGATCCCCGATCGGTTTCGCAGGGAGATGCGAAACCTCTCGATCGTCGTCGAAGACGAACCGAGCGACGAGTTGCTCGCGGACATGGGAATCGACCGGCCGGATACGCTTTTCGGACTCTACCAGGGCACTCCGCTGATTGAGCGGTCATGGGACTTCGGCAACGCCCTGCCAGACCGGATCGTGCTCTACCAGGGCCCCATCGAAGATGCCTGCGACGATGACGAGGAGATCATCGTCACGATCGGGGAGACGTTGATCCACGAGGTCGGGCACTATTTCGGCCTGTCGGAAGATGAGATCCAGGAGATTGAAGAGCGCTATTGGAACAGCCGGATGGGCGGCGATGAGGACACGCCGTGAGAGCGCGGAGACGGTTCGGCCAGCACTTCTTGGAGCGGGCTTGGGTCGACAAGCTCGTCGAGGTCATCGCCCCGCAGGCCGTCGACCAGATGCTCGAGATCGGTCCGGGTCGCGGGGCGCTCACGCTGGCGCTGGCTCCGCTCGTGTCCACACTGATTGCTGTCGAGATCGACCGTGACTTGGTGGCCCGCTTGCGCCCCCGGCTGCCGCCGCATGCGCGGGTCGTCGAAGGCAACTTCCTGCGGCTTCAGCGCTCGGCGTTTCTTCCGGCCGATTCCGCCCATGACAAGCTCCGCGTTGTGGGCAACCTTCCCTATGCCATCTCGTCGCCCATTCTCTTCCGCCTGCTCTCCCTGGCTCGTGACGTCGGGGGGCTCAGTGATGCCACGCTGATGCTCCAGCGTGAGGTCGCCGAGCGCCTTGCGGCCGGGCCGGGATCCAGGACCTACGGAGTGCTGTCGATCCACACCAGGATGGACGCCGATGCAGCTCTGCTGATGCAGCTGCCGCCCGGGGCGTTCCGGCCGCGCCCAGAGGTCTGGTCGGGCGTGGTCCGACTGGTGTTCAGGCCGCCGGCGGTTCCCCTGATCAGCCGAGCGGAATTCGACGGGGTCGTTCGCTCGCTGTTCGCCCAGCGTCGCAAGACGACGGCCAACGCCCTCAAGTCCCTGGCCCGGGCCCGCGGACTGGATGCCCGGCAGGTACTGGACGAGGCGGGCGTGGACGGGTCGCGGCGGCCCGAGACGCTGGATCTCCCGGAACTGGCGAGGGTTGCGGACGTCCTGGCTTCGGCGACGGAACCGTCTGTGGTATAGTCTGGCTGGCAGAACTGACCTGATCCCGCCCTGAACATCCGGCCTTCCCAGCGGCCCGACGGGTGCGGTCGGGTGGTGTACGGGTAGCCGTCCCGCGGCAATCCGAGGCAGGAGTGTGCACTCCCGAGCACCTCCGGCCGACATACCACTTGTACCGTGCAGTGCCGATCGTCAGGAGCGCGCGGAGAGGCCGTGCAGGCAGGGCCTCCCGAACCGGCCGCTCACAAGGAGGAGGCAGGTAGACTCGATGTCCGGTCAGCCGGGTGCCCCGTCATCGCCAACGCCCCCCCTCGAAGTCGTCCCGCTCGGCGGTCTGGGGGAGTTTGGCCTCAACATGATGGCCGTGTCGTGGGGCGATACGCTCCTTGTCGTGGACGCCGGCGCGATGTTCCCCGAGCCGGAGCTTCTCGGTGTCGATCTGGTCATCCCCGACCTGACCTACCTCAGGCAGCACCGGGCCAAGCACCGGGCGCTGCTCTTGACGCACGGCCACGAGGATCACATCGGGGCCGTCCCGCACGTGCTGGACTGCATCGATGGGCCCATCCTCGGCACGCCGCTGACGCTGGCCGTGCTCGAGCCCAAGCTCGCCGAGCACGGCATTGACGTGGGCGACCGGCTCAAGCCGGTGCATCCCCGGGACCGCCTCCCGATCGGCGACTTCACGGCCGAGTTCATCCGGGTCACGCACAGCATGCCGGACGGTATCGCGATTGCGTTGCGGACGCCTGTGGGGACGATCGTGCACACGGGTGATTTCAAGATCGACCAGACGCCCCTGGACGGCGAGCACTTCGATTTCCACCGCTTCGCCGAACTCGGGTCCGAGGGCGTGCTGGCGCTCTTCTCGGACAGTACGAACATCGAGCGGCCCGGCTTTTCCGGGTCAGAGCTGGACGTGGTCGAGGCGTTCGAGGAGGTCTTCTCCAGCACGCGCGGCAAGATCGTCGTCACGTCGTTCGCCACGAGCATCTACCGGCTTCAGCTGCTGGTCAATCTCGCCGAGCAGTTCGAGCGGCGGGTGGCGTTCGTCGGCCGGGGCATGATCGAAACCTCGCAGATTGCCCAGCGGCTGGGCTACCTGACCGTTCCCTCGGGAATGGCCATCCGCGACTCCGAGGTGAAGAACCTGCCGCCAGCGTCGGTTCTCTGCCTGGTCACGGGCAGCCAGGGTGAGCCGCTCTCGGCGCTCTCGCGGATTGCCATCAACGAGCACAAGCATGTGTCGCTGCAGCCGGATGATGTGGTGGTGTTCTCGGCGCGGGCGATTCCCGGGAACGAGCGCTCCATCGACCGGGTGATCAACCACATCAGCCGCCGCAGCGCCGACATCGTCAACGAGGACATCAAGCACGTCCACGTGTCCGGGCACGGGAGCGAGGAGGAGTTGAAGCTGATGCTCTCCCTCATCAGGCCCCGGTGCTTCATTCCGATCCACGGGGCCTTCCGCCAGCGGGCCCGCTACGCGCGGGTGGGCGAGCGGCTGACACGTCATCTCCCGTACCGCGTCAGCGTCCTGGTTGCGGAGAACGGCGATGTGCTCCACTTCGATCGGGATGCGGGTGTGGTCGCGGGCAAGGTCCCGGCGGGCCGTGTCTTCATCGACGGAGCCTCGTCGAGCGGGCTGGGCGGCGAGATCCTGCGTGACCGGCGGCACCTGGCGGAGGACGGGCTGGTCGTGCCGGTGCTCGCCATCAACAAGCAGACGGGCAGTATCGAAGGCGTTCCCGACCTGATCACGCGGGGCCTTGCAGGCGGGCTGGGAACCGACGGACCGCTTCAGGAGGCCGCGCGGCTGATCGCGGAAGTACTCGAGTCGGCCAGCCACGAAGAGCGTACCGACTACGGCATCATCAAGGACAAGCTCAGCGTCGAGCTGCGGCGATTCTTCCGGAAGCGACTGGGCCAGCGGCCCCTCGTGCTTCCGGTCATCATGGAGATCTGATTCGGTGTCCGGCACCTCCGCGCTTTCGCGCAGAGTCAGTGAGCTGGTCGGCGTGCTGTTCTTTGCGGCGACGGTGATCTGGCTGATTGCGCTCTCGACCTACGAGCCCAGCGACCCGGCGTGGTTCTTCAAGTCCGGAGCCCCCCGTCCCGCCGTCAATCTGGCCGGCCGGGTCGGCGCCTTTCTGGCGGAACTGTCGTTCCAGTTGGTGGGCTACGCCGCCTACATCGTACCGGCGCTGGCCGGCGCCCTCGGGTGGTATGCGTTCTGGTGCCGGAAGATCGAGGCTGTCTATACGAAGCTCGTTGGCGTGACCCTGCTCATCGGATGTGCCAGCGCCTTCTTCGGGCTCGCGCTGCCGCCCGCCAGGGCCGCCGGCAGAGCCTTTGACGCCGGGGGCTGGGTCGGCGATCAGCTGGCCGGGGCGCTGTCCGCGTCGTTCAACCAGACCGGCGCGCTCATCGTCATCCTGGCCCTCCTGTTCCTCAGCGTGATCCTCGCCACCCAGTTCTCGTTCGGACGGGCCTTCGCGGGGGCGGTGCGGCGGGCTCGTTCGCTCGGCGGCGGGACCACGGCCCGCCTCCGGAAGTGGCGGACGGAGCGGCGCCGGGACCGGAGGCGTCAGGACGTGCTGGAGCGCCGTGCCCGAAAGGGCGCCCCGCTCCCGGGGGGCGAGTCTGCCTCGAGTCCGGCGGCCCGGCGTGCTGACACCTCGGAGTCTGTCGCGGCAGACGGCAAGGCCCGCCCCGCGGTCAAGAACGCCGGGGTCGCTCAACCCGGCCGCACGTCACCCATCCGCGTCACGGCGCCGCCGACGCCCCCGGCAGGCGCGTCAGTTCCCGGGCTGCGCAGCCCGGCCGAGCGCCGGCGGAGTGGGTTTGCGGCGCCGCCGACGTCTTTGCTCGACCCGCCGCGCAGCGAGCGCAAGATCGACGAGCGTGAGCTCATGGAATCCGCGCAGGTGCTCGCCGAGAAGTGCGCGGAGTTCTCGGTGGCCGGCGCGGTCGTGCAGATTCACCCCGGCCCAGTCGTCACGACGTTCGAGTTCAAGCCGAACGCCGGCGTCAAGTACAGCAAGGTCACCAGCCTCGCCGACGACCTGTCGCTCGCGATGCGCGCCGAGTCGGTCTTGATCGAACGGATTCCCGGCAAGTCGACGGTCGGCATCCAGATTCCCAACCAGTACCGCGAGCAGATCTCGCTGCGTGAGCTCCTTGAGTCGGAGGCCTACGCGCGAAGTGCCTCGAAGCTCACCCTGGCGCTGGGAAAGACCATCCACAACGAGCCGTTCATGGGCGATCTGGCGGCCATGCCTCACCTGCTCATCGCCGGGGCGACGGGCACGGGCAAGTCGGTCGCCCTCAATGCGATGCTGACGAGCGTGCTCTACCGCGCCACGCCGGAAGACGTGCGTCTGATCCTGATCGATCCGAAGCGCCTCGAGCTCGGAATGTACGAGGACATTCCCCACCTGCTCACCCCGGTGGTCGTGGACCCGAAGCAGGCATCGAACGCGCTCTGTTGGGCGGTGAAGGAAATGGAGGACCGCTACAAGACGCTGGCCGCCGAAGGCGTCCGGAACATCGAGCAGTACAATCGCAACGCCAGGCACGGGATGCTCCAGAGCACCGGCGCTGGCAACGGCGATGCGCCAAGGCCCTTGCCGCTGATCCTCGTCGTCATCGACGAGCTGGCCGACCTCATGATGGTTGCGAGCAGTGAGGTCGAAGAATCGATCGCGCGGCTCGCCCAGATGGCCCGGGCCGTGGGGATCCACCTCCTCCTGGCGACCCAGCGGCCATCGGTCGACGTCATCACGGGGCTCATCAAGGCGAATTTGCCCGCCCGAATCTCGTTCCGCGTATCGTCGAAGATCGACTCGCGGACCATCCTCGACGGCAATGGCGCCGAACAGCTGCTGGGGCGTGGCGACATGCTCTTCCTGCCGCCCGCCTCCTCGCGGCTGATCCGCCTGCACGGCCCCTACATCTCCGAGCAAGAGACCGCGCGCTTGGCTGCGTTCTTGCGCAAGCAGGGCAAGCCGGTCTACGACGAATCGATCACCGCGGACGACAAGAGCCCGGATGCCATCGAGTTCGAGAAGGACGATCTGTACGACGAGGCCGCCCGCATCGTCGTGTCGAGCGGCCAAGCCTCGATCTCGTACCTGCAGCGCCGACTGCGCATCGGCTTCAGCCGGGCGGCGCGCCTGGTGGACATGATGGAGGCGGAGGGTCTCGTCTCTGCCCAGATGGCCGGGAAGCCCCGTGAGGTCCTCGTGGACCGCGGGTACTTCGACGAGGTCGATCACCAGCTCCGATGACGGTGGAGGGCATGCCAGGGAGACGGATCGCGCGCAGTCGCCCGGCCGCCGGCCTCGTGCTGACGGCACTGGCTGTCGTGTGCCTCGCCGCGTCCTCCGCGGCCGCCGCCGAGGCTGCCAGCCCGCGCGAGCTGTACGAACGGGCCGTCTCGCTGGATCGGGGTGCGCGGGCCAGGATCGCTGACGGGACCCTTGGCGACGCAGACGCGCTGCGCGCCATCCGCAGCGCCGTCGACGCCTATCGCCAGGTCGTGTGGCGGTATCCCAGGAGCGGCTACTGCGACAACGCCCTCTGGCAGGGGGCCCAACTGTCGGCGCTGGCGTTCACGAGGTTCGGCAACGAGCGCGATCGAGAGAAGGCCGTCGCTCAGCTGGCGTCGCTGATCTCCGAGTACCCGAGCAGCTCCCTGATTGCACGGGCGCGGTCCGAGCGCAGCCGCGTCGAGCGCCTCCGGCTGGCCCCGCCGGTGCCGGACTTGGTTCTCATCAGTGACATCACGCGCCAGCCGGTGGCCGACGGTGTGGAGATCGCCATCGCCCTCGATGGTCCAATCACCTATACCGAGGAGCGTCTCAGCGGTCCTGCCCGGGTCTTCTTCGATCTGGCGAACACGCGGACGACCGAGGCACTGCGGGAGGCCGTGCTGCGGTTCGATGGGCAGCTGGTCCGGCAGGTGCGCATCGGCCACCACCCGAACCACGTCACGCGCGTCGTACTGGACCTCGAAGGCGCGAGATCCTACGAGGCCAGGCTCGAGGGCAGCCCGCCTCGCCTGGTCGTGGTGTGTCGTGCCGCACCTCCAGCGCCCGCCGGGTCGGCCGACGCCCCGGATCCGGCGGCGCGCGTGGCAGGCGTCGATGCCACAGCAAAGGCTCCGGCTCCTCCCGCGGTGCCGGGGCAGGCCTCCGCCCTCTCGGCTGGGCAGGCGGCCCAAGCCGCCCTGTCGCCCGCGGGGCTGGCGCAGCCATCCACTGCGTCCGATCGATCGGCTGTCCCTCAGGGTGAAACGGACCGGCCGCCGGCACCGGCCGGCGTCCCCCAGACACCCTCGTCGAATCTGTCGGGCGGCTACTCGATCGCCAGGCAGCTCGGGCTAGGGATCAGCCGGATCGTCATCGACGCCGGCCACGGTGGCACCGACACCGGCGCGTTGGGGGCGAGCACGACGGAAGCCAAGGTCACGCTCGACATCGCCCTGCGCCTCGAGCGCCTGCTGGCCAAGGAGCCTGGATTCGAGGTGATCCTGACCCGGCGGACGGACGTGTTTATTCCGCTCCAGGAGCGAGGCGAGGTCGCGAACCGGGAGTCTGCGGATCTATTCGTGTCGATTCACGCCAACGCCAGCAGGAGCCGAAGCGCCACGGGCGTCGAGACCTACCTGCTCAATTTCGCCACGTCTCCTGACGCCGCGGCCGTGGCGGCTCGCGAGAACTCGTCGTCGGCGATGACCATGAGCCGCGTCGATGACCTGGTCAAGAAGATCACGCTCACCAACAAGGTCAAGGAGTCCCGGGATCTGGCCGGCTACGTCCAGACTGCCCTCGTCAAGCACCTGCGTCCTGCGAACAAGGGCCTGCGAGATCTTGGCGTGAAGCAAGCCCCATTCGTCGTGCTGGTCGGCGCGTCGATGCCGAGCATCCTCGTCGAGGTGTCGTTCATCTCGAACCGCCAGGAGGGCAGGCTGCTGGCAACGCCAGCCTACCGCCAACGAATCGCGGAGGCCCTGCTCGACGGAATCCGCCGCTACAAGGCGTCGCTGAAGAAGCTGATCATCGCCGACGGGTCGCAGAGCGCCGCGAACCGGTCGAAATGAACGTCACCGACCACGGGTGGAGTAGAATCACGGCATGCTCCAGCCCGAGTCGGTGACCCCCGTCATCATCCGGGAGGTTCCCCCTAAGACGCCGGAGGTCTCCGTGGTGGACGTCCTCACCGGCTCGCTGGGACTGGTCGGCGTCATTGCCGTCGGGGCGGTGCTGTGCGGCCTCATCGCGGGTGCCCTCTACATCACTGTCCGCCGGCCGCCGTGGAAGTGGCGCCTCGGGCAGGACGAGGACCAGCCGATCCGCCTCGACCTCAGCGCCCCACCTCGATAGCCCGATTCGACCTCGCACGTGCGGGCCGGCTGGCGACGCGCTCAACGTTCCCAACGGTCTGACGTAAACGCAAGCTGCGCGAGGGTGCGCACGGCCGTTCCGGTCGGGCCCTTGGCCTGGAACGGTTCGGTCTCGTCGCTCCAGGCCGTTCCGGCGATGTCCAGGTGAGCCCAGGGCAGTCTGCCGGTGAACTCCTTGAGGAACACGGCGGCCGTCACGGCTCCCGCCGGCCGGCCTCCGATGTTGGCGATATCGGCGATTTCGCTCTTCAGCTGTTCCCGGTACTCATCCCACACCGGCATCGGCCAGACCCGGTCACCCGAACGCGTGGCCGTCTCCCGGACGAGGTGCACCCACCAGTCCGGGGTTCCGAACAGCCCGCTGGTCTGGTGCCCCAACGCGACGACACAGGCACCGGTGAGGGTGGCGACATCCACCAGGTGCGTGGCACCGAGCGATCGCGTATACCAGAGCGCGTCAGCAAGCACGAGGCGCCCCTCCGCATCCGTATCGAGGACCTCCACTGTCCGCCCCTCTGCGCTCCGGAGAACATCGCCCGGCCTCAACGCGCGGCTGCCTGGCATGTTCTCGGTCAGGGGAATCACGCCCACGACTCGGATTGGCGGCTTGAGGGAGCCAATCGCCTTCATGGCTGCCAGCACCGCGGCCCCGCCGCTCATGTCCGTCTTCATGCGGTACATGCCTTCCGTCGACTTGAGCGAGAGTCCGCCAGTGTCGAAGGTCACGCCCTTGCCGATGAGGCCGAGCACCGGACCGGAATCCGCATCGCGCGGCTCGTATCTCACCACCACGAGCCGCGGCGGTTCGGCGCTTCCCCTCGCGACGCCCAGCAGCAGGCCCATGTTGAGGCCGGCGATGCGCGTCTCGTCGAGGACGTCGGCCTGCAGGCCGCACTGTTGAGCGACCCTGGCGGCGTACTCGGCGAACGCGCGGGGAGTGAGTCCATTGCCCGGCTCGTTGGTCAGTGCACGTGCGTCATTGCAGCATGCGCCGAGGACGTATCCGCGGGACGCGGCCTGCTCGCACGCGTCAAGGTCGTAGCGCCCTGTGTCTGGCGGGACGCAGACGATGGGTTCGACCGGGATCGACGCCTCATCGCGATCCGTCTTGTAGACGCCCGGCTGGAACGCCGAAAGAGTCAGGCCTTCGGCGACAGCCTGCACCTCCTCGACCGTCGCGAGTGATCCAGGAGGCACAACGGCGAGCCGGCGCCACCGGCGCTCGATCGCCGATCGGCCCGCCGTGGCTGTGGCACGCCGCACGCGGTCGAGATCGAGTGCGTCCGCCGGGCCGACCCCGGCGAGCATGACCCGCGACGGCGACCAGGCGGCATCGATGACCGGGGAAACGAACAGCGCGTTCGGCTTGGTGCTGAACTCCTTCGATGCGATCGCGCGAGACAACCGTCCGCCGGTCGCGCGATCGAGGTCCAGCCCGTCAGGCAGGACACCGCCGACCACGAGAATCACGAGTGCATCGACATCCAGGGTGGAGGGAGGGACGGCCTCGACAGACACGGGAAGGGCGGGCGGATAGGTCTGCATCCGACCATTATGCACGAACCGGGATTCGGGATTCGGGATTCGGGATTCGGCACTCGGGCCAGGCGAATCCGCGCGTCACCCGCCGCACGCCACAAATCCGCATTCCGCAGGTGCGCTAGATCACGTCGCTTGACGACACCGGCGGGGGCTGAAGGACCGTCGGCATCCCTGCGACGTCTCTGCGCCCGAACCGGCTCACGAGCACGCCACCCAGACCCACGGTCCACGCCACGTATTCGATGACGAACCCGGCCACGAGTACGACGCTCAGGATCACGCGAGCCGGAAGGCCCGCAAGGCCGGCGAATCGCGCGATGGCCGTCAAGGCCCAGATGACCGCCAGCCCGACTGCGGCCCCGACAACCAGCGGCAGCGGGCGGCCGCCGAAGCGGCGTGACACCGCCTGCCCGACGGCGCTGGCCGTTCCGGCAAAGCCCAGCAGGAACGCAAACAGGAACGCGAGGGCCGCGAACGGGACCAGGAGGAGCAGCGGAATTCCAATGATGGAGACCGCCAGGACCAGCACCGTGATGACGAGCACGGGCACGAACAGCAGTTGCGCGGCCAGGCCCACGAACCCTGCCCGCCAGGGCTCGGCCGCCACCTGGTCTCCGATGCGTCTCACCTGGAGCGGGACGATGGTGGCGAGCCCGATGACCAGCAGCGCCAGAATCCCCATTCTCGACAGCGTGGCAATCAGGTCGGTCGCGCCTCCCAGCGACGTGCCGAACCACGACCAGTCCTGCCACGGCCGCAGCCTGATACGAGGCGAGAAGGTCGGAAACCCGATCCTGACCTCGCTGGTCTGGCCTCCGACTCGGGCGCCCGGAGCCCGTTCGACGCCGCCCCCCACCGAAACCACCTCGCCCCGCACGACGGCCTTGGGCCCGAGTTGGACACCGCCTCCGACCGCGACCACGTCCCCGTCGACGCGTCCGTCGACTCGGGCCGAGCCGAGCACCGCGACAACAGCGTCGCCGATCCACTCGTCCTCCTTGACCCAGATGTCGCCGCCGATCCGCACGCGGGCACCGCCACGAGCGTAGCGGTCGCGCTCGACCCAGTCGTCGGGCCGCTCCGGAAGCGGCGGTGCCGCCGGCCGTTCTGGCTCCGCCTGAGGCGTTGACGGCCGTGGAGGCTCCGGCGCGAACAACGCTCGCTGCACCCGGGCATCCAGCAGCGACAGACGCGAGATCGCCGCGGCGTCGCGCGGGAGCCGCTCTCTGAGTTCGCCGCCAGTCACCGGCGTCCCATCGATCAGCACCAGGTCGGCGGTGACCTCGACGCTGCCAACCGACGATGACTCGGCCCGCGGAACCAGGACGAGGCCGTCTCGGGTGACAGCCACGCGGTACCGCTGCTCGACGCGGGCCTTCAGTTGGTCCAGCTCCTGCGTCAGACGTACCTCGGCATCGACCTGCGCAGCGACACCACAGGGAACAACGGACATCAGCATGGTGGCCACGGCGATCGTCGGCAACGCATGGGCGGACAAGTGCGGTCGTGGGCGGATCATGACGGCATCTCCTCGGCCCGAAGCAACCGCCGCAGGGCAAGGGAGGCGGCGGCAGCCATGGCAAGGTTGAGTGCAATGAGCAGTTGCGAGATCGGCGCGGAGAGGACGACCTCGACCCAGGAGGAGAGCCGTGCGCCGGCCGACCACAGGGCCCACGCCCCGTCCACGGCGAACTGCGAACAGGCTAGAATCCAACTGAGGCCTTGCGACATCCTCACGACGGCAGAGACCCCCAAGGACGCCATGGCGGATGACGGCGCCACAGCCAGAGCGGCCCCTACCGCGCCGAGCGACGCGAGCAGGGCGGCTCGGACCCACCAGGACTCCCACCAAACAGGTCGGGGCCTCGCCTCGAGGGCGGCAGACACCCGCCGGGCGAACCCGCGCGGAGGTTCCGCCCTGGCCCAGTGCGACGCGGCAATCCCGGCAAAGAGCCGGTCGGCCGCCGCGCGCCGGCCACACGCCTCGGCTTCCAGCCACCGAGCCAGCTCGTGCTCATGCGGAAGGGGTGTCATACGCCTCCATATGCTTCTACGTGCGCCGGGCGGCCCAGGGTTGCATCCGATCGTCTGGTCTCACCCGCGCAGGACATCTGCCAGCCCGGCCTCGCTGAGGAGCCTGGCCATCTCCGCTCGCGCCCGATGCAGGTGGCTTTTCACCGTACCCAGCGGCAGGCCCACGACCTCGACAATCTCCTCGTAGGAGAAGTCCTCCAGGTAACGCAGGACGACGAGCCGGCGGTATGCCGGTCGCAACTGGGCCAGGGCCCAGTCGAGGGTCCGCCTCAGATCGGCCTGCTCGGCGACTTCCAGCGGCGTACGCTGCCCCCGATCGACGAGGAGGCTCTCCGGAAGGGGCCGGTCTTCGGGGTCGCCCAGCGGAACCGTGGCGGGGCGCCGGCGCCGAAGGTAGTCGATGGCCGTGTTGTGCGCAATCCGGAGCAGCCACGTCACGAACCGGTAGGACGGATCGAACGTGTGGAGCGCCCCGAACGCCTTGAGGAACGCGTCCTGGGCCAGCTCCTCGGCAGCACCCTGGTCCCGGACCATCCTGTTGACGAGGTTGAAGACGCTGGTCTGATGCCGCTCGACCAGCAGCCGGCAAGCCTCTTGCGACCCGCGACGCGCTCGTTCCGCGAGATCGGCATCGGATGGCTGCATCGGAAACCGGCCCTCATCCCTCCCGCTCGAGGAGGAGGCGTTCGAACCCGTCGCCGCAGATGCGGTAGGCCGCCATGTCGGGCGACCCGGTGCCGGCCTGGAGCGAGACAATTGCGTGAATCAGCGACGGGTCGACCGACTCGTCCAGATCGGTGGCTGAGGGCTCGGGCGCCGAGGCCGGATGCGAGTGATACGCACCGATGACCACCATCCCCAGGTTGCTCGCCAGCCGGATCGCCGCGAAGTGGTCCTCCGGATGGACGAGGAATCGGGTGGGGCCCTCCCGTGCGTTCCTCGCCCTGACCGCCAGCACGACGCGCATCCCGCGTCCCACGAGGAGCCCGCAGCACTCGTTCGGCAGCGCCTCCACGGCGTGCCGGACGATGGTGCGCCAGGCGTCTCCAGAGAGGGTGACACTCTCCATCTCACCGATGCCGCCGAGGTCACGAGCCTTGCTGCCGCAGGGCAGGCTCGTGGCAGACCAGGACGGCGCCGCCTTTCACGTCACTCCGGGAGCGCCTTGCGCCAGTAGTTGGCCGACTCGAACAACCCGGCGATGACGTCGCCCCGGTCCAGTCTCGTGCGAACCCGGTTCAGTGTCTCGCAGAGGGTCTCGAGCGCGGTCGCCACCTCATCGGCGTTCGCCGCGTACACGTCCTTCCACGTCGAACCCGGGCTGGATGCCATCCGGGTCGCATCCTGGAGTCCGCGGCCCGACAATGCCAGTCCGTCCTCACCGAGCTCCTCGCCGATGACCTGCATGAGCGCTGACACGACCAGCTGCGGAAGATGGCTCAGGTAGGCCAGCAGATGATCGTGCTGCTCGGCCGTCATGATCCGCGGGACACCGCCCACGCCAGCCACGAATGCCTCGAGCCTCAAGGTGGCGTCGGGCGGAGCTGTCCCGGGTACGAGGATCCACGGCCGCCCGGCGAATAGGTCGGGGCGCGCGAACTCGATGCCGCTGCGCGGGGCGCCGGCCAGGGGATGGCCGCCGATGAACGTCAGGCGTTCAGGCATCCCGATCGCCGCCTCGACCATGACGCGCTTGGCGCTTCCCAGATCGGTGACGATCGCGTTGCCCGCAAGGAGAGCCGGCAACTCACCGACGAGCCGCGCGTTCTCGGCCACGGGCGCCGCCAGGACGAGGAGGTCGGCCTCGGCCGCCACCACCGGGTCGTCGGCGCCGGCAACGACGGCGTGGAGTCGCATGGCCGCCTCGAGCACGTCGTGGCGGTCGCCGCCGCTGACCCGCGCGTCCGGCCAGGCGCGCCTGGCCGCCAGGGCCAGGGAACCGCCCATCAACCCGAGGCCGATGATGGCGATACGGTCGAATCCCGGTGCCGCGTCCGGCCGCCCGCCGGTACGAATCAACCGGACGGGATCCGGGCCGTCCGCCATCAGCCGATTCCCCAACCCCGGCGCACCACCGGCTCGACGCAGATCGTGCGGCCGATGGCTGGTGCAATGATCCGCAACTCGGCCATCAGCCGATCGAACTGGTTCGGGAACAGCGACTGCGCACCGTCGCTCAACGCATGGTCCGGGTCGTGGTGCACTTCGATGAGCAGGCCGTCGGCGCCAGCCGCAACGGCCGCCCGCGCCATGGGGGCCACCTTGTCGCGCCGGCCGGTGCCGTGGCTCGGGTCGACCACCACGGGCAGGTGGCTGAGCGACTTCACGATGGGGATGGCCGAGATATCCAGCGTATTGCGCGTGTAGGTTTCGAAGGTGCGAATGCCGCGCTCGCAGAGCATCACGCTGCCGTTGCCGCCGCCGAGGACGTACTCGGCAGACAGCAGCCACTCCTCGATGGTGGCCGAGATCCCGCGCTTGAGCAGCACGGGCTTCTCGGTCCGGCCCAGCTCCCTGAGGAGCGTGAAGTTCTGCATGTTGCGCGCGCCCACCTGCAGGATGTCCGCATAGCGGTGCACGACCTCGATCTGCGACACGTCCATCACTTCCGAGACGAGCTTCAGATTGTGGGCCGACGCCGCGTCCCGGAGCAGGCGCAGCCCGTCTTCGCCAAGTCCCTGGAAGCTGTAGGGGGAGCTGCGAGGCTTGAAGGCTCCGCCCCGGAGGATCTTCGCGCCCGCCCGCTTCACCGCGGCGGCGCTCGCGTGCACCTGCTCCTCGCTCTCAGCCGAGCATGGACCGGCCATCACAATGACCTCATCGCCGCCGATCCGGACGTCGCCGGCCTGGATGACAGTGCCGTGGGGCTTGAAGGCCCGGCTCGCCAGTTTGTAGGGTTCGGCAATCCGGACGATCTCCTGCACGCCGCTGAGCACCTGCACGAGCTCGGGATCGCCTCGTACGCTCGTGCCAACCAGTCCGAGCAGCGTGCGGTTCGCGCTCTCGGTCCGGTGGACGGTGTACCCCATCCGCTCGAGCTCGGCCACGACAGAGCCGACCTGCTCAGCGGTCGCGCCTTCCTGCATCACCACGACCACAGCCGTTGTCCTTTCGGATGGTCCCCCGCTCAAGGCTACTCCCGCCCGCTGCGCGCCGGCAAGCGGCGAGACGCCGGGGCCTAGGACCTGTTTGTCCCGTCTTTCAGGGCGCTGACGAACCGGGCGACCCTCGCGACCATGTCCGGCAACTCGGCGGCCCCGGCGATGACGTTCACGAGGGCACTGCCTATCACCGCCGCATCCGCGTAGCGGCCGACCTCCCGGACGTGGTCGGGAATCGAGATGCCGAAGCCGACCGCGATCGGCAGGTCGCCCTCAAGCCTGATTCGTCCGACGAGCTCTTCGACGCCCTCGGCCAGGGAGCGTCTGGCCCCAGTGACGCCCAGTCTCGAAATCGCGTAGAGGAATCCGGAGCCCCGCTGCTGCGCACGGCGGATCCTCTCCCGGGTGGAGGTCGGACTCACGAGGAAAATCATGTCGAGCCCGGCGTTCCTGATCGGGACCCTGAGCTCCTCCGCCTCCTCGACCGGCACGTCGAGGACGAGCACGCCGTCGACACCGGCCTCGGCGGCCCTGTCGACGAATTCCGGCACGCCCATGCGCCAGATGGGATTCGCGTACGAGAACAGCACAATCGGCACGTCCAGCAGGCGGCGGGCGGTCGCCACCATGTCAAGCGTGCCCCGGAGTGTCGTGCCGGACCGGAGGGCTCGCTCGCTCGCGCGCTGGATGACGGGTCCGTCGGCCAGCGGATCCGAGAACGGCACGCCGATCTCGACAATGTCCGCACCCGCCTCGGCGAGCGCCTGCAGGATCGCCACTGTCCGGCGCAGGTCCGGGTCGCCCGCCGTGACGAAAGGCACGAGTCCCGTCCGGTTCTCCGACATAAGGCGTTCGAATGCCACCGAGATGCGCGTCATTGTCTACTCGGCCTCGATCGAAAAGTGGGACGCCGCCGTCTGCACGTCCTTGTCACCGCGCCCGGACAGATTGACGACGACGGTTCGGTCAGCACCGAGTTCGCAAGCGAGCCGGCAGGCGTAGGCAACGGCGTGAGCCGACTCGAGGGCCGGCAGGATGCCTTCGAGGTTCCCCAGCATCCGAAACGCATCGAGCGCCTCCGCGTCTGACACGTGGACGTATTCGGTGCGCCCCTGCTCTCTGAGCCAGGCGTGCTCGGGACCGACCGCCGCGTAGTCCAGGCCGGCAGACACCGAGTGTGTTCCGGCGATGTTCCCATCGTCGTGCTGCAAGACGATGGTGCGAGTCCCTTGGAAGATCCCTTCGGCTCCTCCTGAAAAGCGGGCGGCGTGGCGGCCGGGCTCGATGCCGACGCCCCCGGCCTCGACCCCAATCAGACGCACGTGGCTGTCTCCGAGGAACGCATCGAAGATCCCGATCGCGTTGCTGCCGCCGCCGACGCAGGCCACGATGGCGTCGGGCAGCGCGCCCTCGCCTGTCAGGCACTGCGCCCGTGCCTCTGCCCCGATCACCGACTGGAATTCGCGCACCATCAACGGGTACGGATGGGGCCCGAGCACCGAGCCGAGCAGGTAGAAGGTCGTGTCGGCGTTCGTCACCCAGTCACGCATGGCCTCGTTGATCGCGTCCTTCAACGTGCGGTTTCCGCCGTCCACCCTGGTCACCTTCGCGCCCAGCAGCCGCATCCGCACGACATTGAGCGCCTGACGCTCCATGTCGTCGGCACCCATGTAGACCTCGCACGAGAGTCCGAGCAACGCGCAGGCCGTGGCCGTGGCCACTCCGTGCTGTCCGGCGCCTGTTTCGGCGACGACGCGGTGCTTGCCCATCCGCCGCGCCAGCAGCGCCTGGCCGAGCGCGTTGTTGATCTTGTGCGCGCCGGTGTGCGTCAGGTCCTCGCGTTTGAGCAGCACACGGGCTCCCCCACAGGCTGCGGCGAGCCGCCGTGCGTCGTACATCGGCGTCGGCCGCCCCGCATACGTCGCGAGCAGCCGGTCCAGTTCACGACGGAACTCCTGGTCCTGGCGGGCCGTGAGATAGGCGTGTGCGAGATCCTCGATCGGGGTCATCAGCGTCTCGGGGACGAAGCGCCCCCCGAACCGGCCGAAGTAGCCGCGAGCGTCGGGGTCCCTCGCCCCGAATCGCGGCCCGATTGCCTCTCGGTCTGCCATCACGACTCCTGGTAAGTGTCGGCCCGAAGGACCCCCACCGCGAACGCCCGGATCCGCGCCGCGTCCTTCACGCCTGGCGACTCTTCGACGCCCGACGATACGTCGACCGCGAACGGGCGCACCAGGCGCACGGCCTCCTCCACGTTCTCAGGGCACAGCCCACCCGCCAGCACGACAGCTCGCCCACGGGAGATGGCGGCCGCGAGACGCCAGTCGATCGTCCGCCCGGTCCCCCCGCGCCGTTCGAAGTCCGCGGCGTCGAGCAGGGGCAGCACGGCCCGGGGCCACGCCGCGAGGAGATTCGGCGCCATGTCACAGGACACGCCCACGGCTTTGATGACCGGCACCGACACCTGCGTCCAGACGCCGATGGACTCGTCGCCGTGCAACTGGACTGCGTGCAGGCCGACGCGGGCCACAATCGCGTTGATCTCGTCGACGGGCTGATTGACAAAGACCCCAACCGGCGTCACGAACGGCGGGAGTTCGCGCACGATGGCGCTGGCACAATCGGGGCCGATGGCGCGAGGGCTCGCCGGCCAGAAGACGAATCCCAGCGCATCGGCGCCGGCCGCACACGCCGTCTCGGCGTCGGCCTGGCGTGTAATCCCGCAGACCTTGATTCGCGTCCGTCTCACGGCTCGTCAGGCCCCGTCGCCTCGTGCACCGGGTCCGGCTCCACGAGCGATTGCAGGAGCGCCGCGGGGTCGGCCGCGCTGGCCAGCCATTCGCCGATGAGGAAGGCCTGGTACCCCATTCCCTGCAAACGCCGGAGGTCGTTGCGGGAGTGCAGTCCGCTCTCGGCCACGGCCGCGCACGCTGGTGGGATTCGGGCCGCCAGCGATTCGCACACCGCAAGATCGACCTCGAGCGTCTTCAGGTTCCGGCTGTTCACGCCGATGATCGACGCGCCGGCGTCCACAGCGCGCACGAGTTCCTCGGCCGTGTGGACCTCGACGAGCGTGGCGAGCCCGAGTCTGTCCGCCCGCGCCTGCAACATCGACAGGCGCCCGCGATCCAGCGCAGCAACGATGAGCAGTACCGCATCCGCACCAGCCGCCCGCGCCTCGACGAGCTGGTACTCGTCGATGATGAAGTCCTTTCGCAGCAGTGGCAGGCTCACCTGGTCTCGCACCGCGCGGAGGTGAGCCAGGTCTCCGTCGAAGAACGACGGTTCGGTGAGCACCGACACCGCGGCGGCCCCGCCCCGTTCATAGGCCGAGGCCAGCGCGACCGGATCGTAGGCCTGCGTCAGCACCCCGCGAGCCGGAGACCGGCGCTTGCACTCCGCGACGACGTTCGTGTGCCCCGGGCGCACCAGAGCATCGCGGAACAGGTGCCCACGGGGCTTCGCTGCGTCCGCGCGTCGCTCCAGGGCCGTGAGCGACTCCCGCGCCCGGCGAGCATCCACCGTGGCCCGAGCTCCAGCCACGATGGCTGCCATCAGGTCCACCTGTTCATCTCCCGAACACGGGACGGAACCTGCGTCGCAGATTCCGCGACCTGGGAGGGCGGCGGCCAGGGACCCGGATCATCAGGCCTCCTCCTGGGAGCAGGCGATGAGGCGCCGAAGCGTCTCGCGGGCCGCGCCGGAGTCGATGGCGTGAGCAGCCACTGCGAGCCCCTCGCGGATGGTCGTCGCCCGGCCCGCCAGGAGCAAGACGGCTCCGGCGTTCGCGAGCACGATGTCGCGGGCCGCGCCCGGCCGGCCCTCGAGCACACCGGTCAACACCGCGGCGTTCACAACCGCGTCGCCCCCGACGAGGTCGTTCAGCGCGGCTTTTCGCAGGCCGAGGTCGGCCGGGTGCAGGTAGAACGTGTTGACGCGGCCATCCCGGCACTCCGACACCTTCGTGTATCCGGTCGTCGAGACCTCGTCGAGGCCATCGGCACCGTGGACGACCCACGCACGCCCAGACCCGAGCAGCCCAAGGGCCCGCGCGATCAGCTCGGTCTGCTCCGGCCGCGAGACGCCGACGAGCTGGCGGGACGGCCGTGCCGGATTGGTGAGCGGACCGAGCAGGTTGAAGGCCGAACGCACCGCGAGCTCCCGCCGAACCGCGCCCGCGTTGCGCATCGACGGGTGAAACGTCGGCGCGAAGAGGAACGCCAGGCCAGCCTCACGCAGGCAGCGCTCCACGACCCCCGCAGGCGCGTCGATGCGCACGCCAAGCTGTTCGAAGACATCTGCACTGCCACACCGGCTCGACACCGATCGGTTGCCGTGCTTGGCGACCCGTTCGCCGGCCGCGGCCACGACCACCGACGCAGCCGATGAGATGTTGAAGGTCCCGGATCCGTCGCCGCCGGTTCCACACAGATCGACGCACCCGCCCGGAGGCACCGCCAGCGGAACGGCCCTGCTGCGCATGCTGCGGGCGAACCCGACGATCTCGGCCGGCCGCTCCCCTTTCATCGCCAGTCCCACGAGCAGGCCGGCCACCTGGGCTTGATGGGCGGAGCCGTCGACGATGCCCTCCATCGCGGCGAAGGCCTCGTCGGCGCTCAGGTCCTGATGTCGCATCACCTTGTGCAGCAGTTCGACAAACATCGGCATGAACCTGCTCGGCCCCCCCACACGCCACGAAGGCGGCGGTGTGCCTCGACCATCGACGGGCTCACCGGGTGGCGAGGAAGTTACGCAACAGCTGGCGTCCGTCGCGCGTCAGCACCGACTCGGGGTGAAACTGCACACCGTGGACCGGCCACTCACGGTGGCGAAGCGCCATGACGCAGCGATCGTCCGCTGACCGGCCCGCGATCTCGAGGGCCTCGGGCCAGTCATCCTCGGCGACGACCAGCGAATGATACCGCCCCGCCGGGATGGGTCCGCGCAGTCCCTGGAAGAGTCCCCGCCCGTCGTGTTCCACCATCGACGTCTTTCCGTGAACCGGTCGCGGAGCTCTCACGACCCTCCCGCCGAACGCCTGACCGATCGCCTGGTGACCCAGGCACACGCCGAGGATCGGCAGCCGGCCGGCAAAGGCGCGCACCGCGTCGAGCGTCACGCCTGCGTGTTCGGGGCGCCCCGGACCGGGGGAGATCACGAGGCGATCCGGATGCAGCGCCTCGATGCCCGGCACATCGATGGCGTTGTTGCGCCGGACTTGCACCGCCGCGCCGAGCTCGCCCAGGTACTGGACCAGGTTGTAGGTGAACGAATCGAAGTTGTCGATGACCAGGACCATTCCCGTTTCCCGGCGCGGTCACAGCCCGCGCTGGGCCAGCTCAAGTGCCGTGATGAGCGCCCGCGCCTTGTCGCGGGTTTCCTCGTATTCGGCGGTCGGGTTGGAATCGGCCACGATCCCTGCGCCTGCCTGTACGTAGGTCCGGCGGCCGACCATCACGATCGTGCGGATCGCGATGCAGAAGTCCAGGTTCCCGGCGAAGTCCAGGTAGCCCACGGCCCCTGCGTAGATCCCGCGCCGCGCGGGTTCGAGATCCGCGATGATCTCCATGGCCCGGACCTTCGGCGCGCCAGACACCGTGCCGGCCGGGAAGCACGCCACCAGCGCGTCGAGCCGGTCGACACCGGCCGCCAGTTCGCCTTCGACCTTCGACACCAGGTGCATGACGTGGGAGTAGCGCTCCAGGGCCATGAACTGCGGCACCCGCACCGATCCGTACTCGCAGACGCGCCCGAGGTCGTTGCGCCCCAGATCGACGAGCATGACGTGCTCGGCCCGTTCCTTCTCGTTGGCCTTGAGCTCTTCGGCGAGGCGCAGGTCCTCCTCGTCGGACCGACCACGCGGCCGCGTGCCGGCAATCGGGTGCGTCTGCGCCTTGCGACCCTCCACCCGCACCAGCATCTCGGGAGACGCCCCGACAATCGACACGCCACCCATGCGCAGGAAGAACATGTAGGGAGACGGGTTGACGTGGCGCAGCGCGCGGTAGACCGTGAACGGATCGGCCGAGAGTTCGGTTTCGAACCGCTGCGACAGCACGACTTGGTAGATGTCGCCGGCGGCGATGTGCTCCTTCGCCGTGCGAACCTGCGATTCGAACGCGTCCTGCGTGAGATTCGAGGAAACGTCGACCGGCCGCCGTTCGGCCCGCTCCGGATGGGACAGGGCGCGGTCGAGTTCGCCCTCGAGGAATTCGATCTTCGCGCAGGCGAACTGGTACAGCGCGTGCAGATCGTCATCCGCGCCGATTCGCGCGTTGGCGATCAGCAGAATCCGGTGTTGGACGTGGTCGAACGCCAGCACGGTGTCGAACAGCATGAAGCCCGCGCGGTCCGCCGCGACATCGGCGGGGCCCGCCGGCTGGAGGGAGATCGGCTCGAACCAGTCTGCGGCGTCGTAGCCCAGGTACCCGACGGCACCACCGGTGAAGCGAGGCAGGCCGGGGACGTAGGGCGACCGCACGCTCGCCATCAGCGTGCGTAGCGTCGGCATGAACGGCTCGTCACTTTCGGCGATGACGCCGCTGCGGTCGATGACGGTGCGCCCATCGCGGGCACGGAGAATGAGAAAGGGGTCCTTGCCCAGGAACGAGTAGCGCGCGACCTGCTCCCCGCCCTCGACGCTCTCCAGGAGGAAGGCATAATCCGAGTGCTCGGCGATCTTGAGGAACGCGGAGACCGGCGTCAGCAGGTCCGCCACCAGTTCCTTGCACACCGGCACGAACGTTCCGCGCTGCGCGAGTTCCACGAACTGTTCGAACGTCGTCAGGTCCATCGTTCCGCTCTACGCCTGGCGAGGCTCCACCTCGCCACTTGACCCACATGCACCCACCGTGGGGGCCCTCAAGACATCTGGGCCGAGAGCCGCCGCTCGGCCGCGTCCCGCATCCGTCCGGCCGACGCGGTTCGGCCGGTCCACCAGCTCAGCTGCAGCCTGGCCTGCTCGACCAGCATCTCGATGCCGCCGATGCCGTGGCATCCCTGTGTCTCGGCATCCCGCAACAACCTGGTGCGCGCCGGGTTGTACACCAGATCGTATACCACCGCCCCGTCGAATGCCCCTTCGGGGAACGCCGACACCCCGGCATCCGGATGGGTGCCAACCGGCGTGGCATTGACGAGCAGGTCCCACGAGCCCCGGGGGACCGGGCGCTCGGCCGCGCCGACTCCGACCCGAGCCGCCGCCTCACGGGTCCGACGGAGGTTCCGCCCGTACAGCGTGACCCGGGCCCCTTCGGCCGCCAAAGCCCGCGCGGCCGCTCTGGCGGCTCCTCCGGCGCCGAGGATCGCCACCCGCATCCCGGCCAGTGCGGTACCTCGAAGGGCAGCGAGGAAGCCCGCCCCGTCGGTGTTGGTTCCCGTCCACCCCCTCCCCTCGCGCCGGATCGTGTTCACCGCTCCAGCCTGCTCGGCGTCATCGTCCCACGACGCGAGGCGTTCCATGATGGCGGCCTTGAACGGCGACGTCACGCTGGCGCCGGCCATCTGGAACGCATCGGCGAACTGCAGGCAGTCGTCGGCGTCCGCACCTGCCAGCGGCAGGTAGACGGCATCGAGGCCCAATTCGCCCAGCGCCGCGTTGTGCATGGCGGGTGAGAGCGAGTGGGACACCGGACGCCCGAACAGTCCGTAGAGAGTGGTCTCGGCGCCTATCGACCCGAACCTGAACTCCTGTCGCATCCGCGACAGGCTCAGCTGTCCCGGTCCGGCCAGGTCGCCCGCGTAGGCCCAGGGCGCGCCGAACCACGCCGCGCACACCCGCGTGATCAGCCCGGCCTCTCCCATCCCGATGACCAGGAGGTGTCGGTCACCGAACCGCCTCGCGAGGTCGCGCAGGGCCACGCACTCGGCCAGGCGGCGCACGGTGACCGCCACCTTGATCACTTCGGCCGGTCCGCCGGCCATCGCGGCGACACGCGACTCGAGGTCGGCGGGTACGCCCGTGAAGTCATGATACGAGAGGACGATGCCGCGACCCTGCCGGATGGCCACCAGGTCGTCGAACCCGGACGTCCATTCGATGTCGACAAACGCCGCCTCCGATCGGACGGCCTGCTCGAGCAACCGATGGCGATCGGACTCGCTGCCGGCGAACTGGCCGCCCTCGGAGGGTGGCCGGCAGGTCACGATGACCGGCAGCGTCAACCCGCTAATCGCCTCCTTGACGTCGGGGCGCGCCACGCCGTCGAGGCGAAGCTCCACGAGGTCGGCGTCGCACGCAGCAGCGCGGGCGCGGAGTTCGGCCGTGCTGTCGGCGGTGATGGTGGCGCACAGCCTGGGCGAGTGGGAAGTCATGACATAATCGAGGACGAGGATCCGTTGGCAAGCATATCACCGGCGCGCATGCGACCCCGTCTCGTCCTCGTCCTTTCCGCAGGCGCGTGCGCCCTGTGGGTGGCCGGGGGCGTTGCCCTCCAGCGGCACATGTCCGTCGACGAGGTCCGCCCGGGTATGGTCGGGATTGGCCGGACGGTGTTCCAGGGCACCGCCCTCGAGGACTTCACCGTCCACATCCTTGGCGTGCTGCGCAACAGCGTCGGGCCTCAGCGCGATCTCATCCTGGCCCGTCTCGAGGGCGGGCCGTTGGCCAAGGCCGGCGTCATCGCCGGCATGAGCGGCAGCCCGGTGTATATCGACGGCAGGTTGATCGGGGCAATCTCGTATTCGCTCGGCGCCTTCCCCACCGAGCCCATCGCCGGGATTACCCCGATTGGGGAGATGATCGAGGCGACCGAAGCGGGCAGCCCGGGCCCGACACGCGTGCCGCCCGTCCCGATGGACGCGACACCGGCCGCATTCCTGGCCACGCTTCAGTCCGCGATTCGGCGTCCCCTCGGCTTCGCCGCCCCGGGCGCCGGCACCCTCGGACCGACCGGCCCCATCGACCCGCGGCTGATCGCATCGCTCACGCCGATCGCCACCCCCGTGTCGTTTGGAGCGCTCGGAGACGCCGCCGTGGACCAGTTGCTCGGCGCGCTGGGGCCGGCCGGGTTCATTCCAGTCCCGCGAGTCGCCCAGTCGGGCCTGCCGCCAGGACGCGGCGACGGCGAGCTTCGGCCGGGCGACCCGCTCGGCGTCGAGATCGTGGGCGGCGATCTCAGCGTGGCGGCCACCGGGACGGTGACGGATGTCGAGGGCTCACGCGTCTACGCGTTCGGGCACGCGTTCTTCAATCTGGGCACGGCGAGACTGCCGATGACGCGCGCATACGTGCACACGGTCCTCCCGAGTCTGATGTCGTCGACCAAGGTCACGTCAACCGGCGACATTATCGGCACGATCGTCCAGGATCGTGTGACGGCCGTCGCCGGCACACTCGGGATCACACCTGAGACCGTTCCGGTCTCGCTCACGATCCGGACGCCGCGCGGGGCGTCGCGCACGCTCGAGTTCGCGCTGGCCGACGACCCGCTGCTGACTCCGCTCTTCACCTACGCGGCGCTGCTGAGTGCCTTCGGCTCGTACGAACGCCAGATGGGTGCGGCCACCTATGCCATCCGGACCCGACTGACCATCCGGAACCGCGGAGTCGTCGAGTACGACGACGTACTGACCGGCGAGTCGGCCTCGACGTCAGCCGCGGCGACGGTGGCAGTCCCGGTCGCAGGGTTGATGACGAACGACATCGAGCCCGTACGGGTCGAGCGGGTCGACCTCGATGTCGCCACCCTCGAGCGACCGAACGTTGCGACCATCCGGCGGGCCTGGCTCGATTCAACCGACGTGCGCCCTGGACGGCCGGTGCCGCTCAAGGTCCACCTGCGCACCTGGCGGGGTGAGGACATGTTGCAGACCGTCCCGATTGACATCCCGACCGGCGCGGCCGGCCCTCTGACGCTCCTCGTCGCCGACGCTCAGCGGCTCACCCAGTGGGAGCAGCGCGACATCCGCCCGGTTGCCCCCGCCATCTCGATCGAGCAACTCCTGGACCAGTTGAAGCACCTGCGCCGTAACAACACCCTGTACGTGCGTTTGTACACCCTCGGCGCCGGTGCCGTGGTCGACGGCAAGCCGATGCCCGCGCTGCCGTCGTCGGTCCTCACCGTCCTGCAGGGGGACCGCGCCGGTGGCGGGGTCGCCATGCAGTCGGTCGTCCTGGGCTCGTGGGACATTCCGATGGGTCAGGCGGTCAGCGGCATGCGGACCCTCCCTGTCCCAAACGTCAGGAGCGGGCGACGTCCGTGACCCAGAGGAAAGCAGACACCACCATGACGTCCCGAACGGTCTGGCTCGTCGTCCTGGGCGTGATCGCGGCCTGTGTCGCCACCACGCATGCCTCGTCGCCCCGGTTCTGGAAGGTCGCCACCATGGCCGATCTGGCGAAGGGCGATGTCGAGAACCTGTCGATCGATCCCAACGGCCGGCTCGTGCTCGGGCCGGCGCTGTCACCGATCCACGCGACCACCGAGCCGTTCATCTGGTGCCTGGCCGTCGGCCCGGACGGCTCCGTGTACGCCGGCAGCGGCAACGACGGGCGGGTTTTCAAGATCGACCCTCGAGGCCGGGCCACGACCTGGTTCGACGCGAGCGAGCTCGAGGTACACGCCATGGCCGCCTCTGCCGATGGCTCGCTCTTCGTCGGGACCTCGCCGGACGGCAAGGTGTACAAGGTCGACGCCTCCGGGCAGTCGGAGGTCTTCTTCGATCCGAATGAGAAGTACATCTGGTCTCTGGCCTTCGATGCGCGAGGCCGGCTGCTGGTCGGAACCGGTGAGAAGGGCGTCGTCTACCGCGTCGATGCCGAGGGTCGCGGAGACGTCTTCTACCGGACCGAGGCCAAGCACGCGACGTCGGTGGCGCTCGATCGCGCCGGCCGCGTTCTCGTCGCGAGCGACTCGCCGGGCCGGGTCCTCCGCGTCGACGACTCCGGGCGCGGCTTCGTGATCCTCGATACACCGTTCCGGGAGATTCGAGGGTTGAGGGTCGACGGCGCCGGCCTCGTGTACGCTGCCGCGATCAACGGCAAGGCGCCGGACGAGTCCGGCCCAGCCGCACCCTCGCCGGAGCCGGCACGCGCCGCTCCCATGCCGTCTGTCTCCACCGAGATCACCGCCGTCGCCGTGCTGGACGTCCCCACGCTCATCGGTGGCCAGACGCCCGCCGCCAAGCCTGCGGACACCGGCGCCCCCAAAGGCGCGGTGTACCGAATCGATCCTGAGGGGGGATGGGAGGCGATCTGGGAATCGCGCGAGGATCTGCCCTTCGACCTTCACGTCGAGGAAGGAGGCAGCATCCTGGTGGCAACCGGCAACGGCGGCAGGGTCTACCGCCTGGCGGGAGCGCCCGCAAGCGCCACGCTCGTCACCCAGCTGCCGGTGCAACAGGTGACGGCCATCGCAACAGCGGGCCCGCAGCGGTTCCTGGGAACCTCGAACCCAGGGAAGATCTTCCTGCTCCAGGAGGGCGCCGCGCGCGAGGGCAGCTACCTATCCGACGTGAAGGATGCCGGGATCGTTGCATCCTGGGGCACGTTGTCCTGGCAGGCGGAGTCAGGCTCCGGAACGGTACAGCTCTTCACGCGTTCCGGCAACACCCCGACGCCGGGCGGGATGTGGAGCGACTGGGCCGGGCCCTACACGTCACCGGACGGGGAGCCAATCAAGAGCCCGTCGGCGCGCTACCTGCAGTGGAAGGCCGTCCTGCGCGCAGGCAATGCGTCACGCCCGGCGACAGCGCCGCCGATTCTGACCTCTCTCGCTATCGCGTACCTCCAGAAGAACGTCCGTCCCCGCGTCACGGCGATCACGGTGCATCCGCCAGGGCTGGTCTTCCAGAAGCCGTACCCGACGGGTGAGCCCGAAATCGCGGGAATCGGCGAGGGTCCGCAGGAGTCCCGCTTCCCGGTGTTCTCGATGCCGCTCGGCGCCATCCAGCCGGGCCCGTCGGTGGGCCCGGCCTATAGCCGCCGGCTGTACCAGAAGGGCCTCCAGGCCTTCTTCTGGCGGGCCGAAGACGCCAACGATGATCGTCTTGAGTACTCTGCCTTCTACCGGCGCGCGGATGCCACGACGTGGTACCCCCTGCGTGACCGCATCACCGACGCCATCCTGGTCTGGGACACTTCGTCGGTGCCCGACGGGTCCTACGTCGTGAAGATCGCCGCCTCCGATGCCGCGGCCAACAGCCCCGGCGCCGGCCTGATTGGTGAACTCGAGAGCGCGGCCTTCGATGTCGACAACTCGGCTCCGCGGATCAGCATCTCGCGCGTGGCACGTGAGGACGGCAAGATTGTGGTGAGTTTCGACGTCGCCGACTCGTACTCGTCGATCGACCGGGTGGAGTACTCGGTCGATTCCGGGCCGTGGGTCCCTGTCTACCCGGTCGACGGGATGGCGGACGCCAAGGCCGAGCGCTATACGGTTGCGCTCCCCGCCAATGGCGGGGGCGGCATCGTCCTGCGGGCGGGTGATGTGATGAACAACCTGGCCACCGCGCGGGTCGAACTCCCTTCGGGGCCGGCCCGCGCAGCCCGGTCGATCAGATGAGGGCCGTCCGGCCAGCCGCCCGCGGCACGGAGCTCTGCTTGGGCGGCAGTTTCGCGCGAACCGTCGTGTGGGCGAGGAGCCAGACGGTGCGCGCCGCGACGGGGGAGCCTCCCATCATCGCCGGCTCAAGCCTGGCCCGGGAGACCTGGTCCAGAAGTCGCAGCACGCGTTCCTGCTCGGCGGTGGTCCGCTGTTCCGACAGCACGATCTCGAGGTTCTTCACCCGGCCGTTGCGCGTCACCACGGCAGCCAGCGCGAAGACCGCGTCCTCGTCTTCGAAGACCTCCCGCGAGATCACGGCCGCCGAAGGCAGGCTCGGCAACTGCGTGCCCACGGTCGTCGTCGCGCGCGCCGCGCTCATCACTTCCATGACCCCTGCCAGCGAATCGGATCGCTGGCTCTGAGGGCCGAAGTAGAAGATTCCGGCGACCAGCATCACCGACACGAACGACGCGGCGGTGGACCCGAGCGCAGCCACCCCCAGCCGCATGTCGTCGAACCAGTGCCCGACCTGAACCGGTACCGACGCTTCGTACTCGGCGGCCAGCCGGCTCACCACGTCCTCCTGGAACGCGCTCAACTCGTCCGTGCCGATCGGCAGGACCGCGGCAGCCCGGATCGCTTCGCCCAGACTCACGAATTCTGCGGCCTCGCTCGCGCAGCTACGGCAGATCCGCAGGTGCGACTCCACCAGAACCTGCTCGCCGACCGGAAGCTCGCCGTCATGGAACGCGGACAGCCGCGCCCGCACGGCGGAACACGCCAGCGCCTTCATGCCACCCTCACATCCCGCAACCGGGCTCGCAGCGCCTCGCGCGCGCGGGTCAGTCGCGATTTCACCGTTCCGATGGCGATGCCCAGCGAGAAGGCGATCTCGTCGTAGCTCAACCCGTCGATCTCGCGCAGGATGATGGCGGTCCGCTGCTCGAAGGGCAGCCCGTCGAGCGCCTGCCAGACCTGCGATGCCAGATGCTTCTGGTTCAGCATCCGATGGGGGTCCAGCGACCCATCCGCCGTCAAGCGGTCGCCGTTCTCCTCGATGTGCTGGTCGAGGGAGATCTGATCCGCACGCCGCCGGCGGCGCCACCAGCGCTGCCGGTTGCGCGCCTGATTGATGACGATGCGGTAGATCCAGGTCCGCATCGCCGACTGCCGGCGGAAACGGCCGATGGTGCGGAAGACCTGCAGGAAGACGTCCTGCGACAGATCGCGGGCGTCCTCGTAGTCGCCAAGCAGGTGGAAGGCCAGTTGCAGGACCAGTCGCTGGTGCTGGGCCACAAGGGCCGAGCACGCCTCCTCGTCGCCCTCGACACAGCGGCTGACGATCACGGCCTCCTGGTCGGCGACATCCGGCCAGCTCAGGGCGGGTGCTGGTTTCACCGATGCTCCCTCGGTCACCCTTTCATCTCCCTGCACTATAGCAGCCCGCCGAACCCCTTGTCAGGTGCTCTTTCCGGGCGCCAACCGGGCTGCCTGCCTACTGAGGTTAGACACGAAGGTGGGGCAAAGGTTCCAAGTCCTGCTACCATGGTCGCGACGATGACCCGACTGTGGATGGCGGCGTCGGCGCTGGTGGTCTTCGTCGTCGCCAGCATCCTCGTGCTGACCACGCTGAGCCGCGAACGTGAGTACCAGCGGCTGATGGCAGAAGGCGACGCAGCCCTTGCTGACGAGCAAACCTACGTCGCCATCGAGGCCTACAGCGGCGCGATCGCGCTCAAGAACGACGCCATGATCGCGTACCTCAAGCGTGGGGAAACATACCGCCGCCGGGGCGAGCTGGACGCAGCGCTCCGGGACCTGCGGGCGGCCGCCCGCCTCGATCCCCAGGCCACGCGCCCGGCCGAGCTGCTCGGGGACGTCAACCACGCCCTCGAACGCTACGATCGGGCTGCCGAGAGCTATCGGGCCTGTGCGGAGCTGGACGACCGGAACCCTCGCATCCTGTGCAAGCTCGGGATCGCCCTCTACCGCGCCGGCGACGCAACGGGTGCTCTGCTGCCCCTCCGTAAGGCCATCAACCTGGACGACAGATTCGGCGAGGCGCACTATGTGCTCGGGCTCTGCCTGCACGCCAGGGGGCAGACGCGCGAGGCCACGGAGGCCTTTGAGGAGGCCGTCCGGCTCGCGCCGGCCCTCGTGGCGGCGCGAGAGGAGCTGGCAGCCGGGTACCGGCTGGCCGGCCGCACACGGGAGGCCATTGCCCAGCTCGAGGCGGTGGCCGCCCTTGAGCCTGACCGGGTCGATCGACAGGTCGCCGTCGGGCTGGCCTACGCCAGGGCCGGCCGCACGGACATCGCCGTGACGCTGCTGGGCCGGGCAGCCGAGCAGTATCCGAACAGCGTCGGCATCTACCAGGCCCTCGGCCGCGTCTGGCTCGACGCCGCCGAGCCGCGGCGCGATCGGGTGGCCCTGCGCAAGGCCGTCGAGGCACTCGAGCCGCTCTCACGACAGCCGGGTGCGTCGAGCGAGACGCTCGGCCTGTACGGACGCGCCCTGCTGGCCGGCGGCGACATCGCCGCGGCCGAGGCGGCGCTGCTGCAATCGTCCCGCACCCTGCCCATCGATCTCGACGCGCTCCTCTGGCTCTCGGTGGCTTCCGAGCGCCTCCGACACTGGGAGTCGGCCGCCGACGCACTCGCACGGTGGGTCGCGCTCGCCCCCGAGACCCAGTCACGGCGTGCATCCGTGCTCGAGCGGCTGGGAGACGCGCGGCAGCGGCTGGGTGACGCCGATCGGGCACTCCGCGCGTGGCAGCAGGCCGCCGCCACGGCCGACGTCTCGGTTGCGCTGCTCGCGAAACTGGCCGCCGCCGAGATCGCCGCCGGACAGGGCGAGGCAGCCCGCAGGACGATCGGACGCGGCCTTGAGCGCGACCCCGGCAACGGTGCGCTGCTGGCCCTGCAGCGACGCACGAAGGAGCCGGTTGTCCCCAGGTAGTGGTCAGGGACAGCGAGGAGGACTATCCCGAATGGTGGCGGGAGTGTCCGACTGCCCAGCGTCAATTCCGATTCCCAGGCGGTCGATCAGCTTCGCCAGGCCCTGGCGCGTCAGACCCAGCGCCAGGGCCGTTCGGGCCCGCTGGCCGCCGTGCCGGGCCAGGGCCGTTCGAATGTACCGCTCGTCGAATTGCCGGCGCGCCTCCGCCAGCGTGCCGCGGCACGCCGGCTCGGGGAGCCGGCCGCCGGTCAGCGTCGCCGGGAGCCACGACGGCCCCACGGCCCCGCTCCGTGGAGCTCGTACCGCCACCGCGCTGAGCACGTTCTGCAGCTCGCGCGCGTTTCCCGGCCAGCTGTACCGCGTCAGCGCGCGGATCGCCGCAGGGGCCAGCATGGCATGGCTCCCAACCCGTCCGGTGGCCTGACGCCAGAAGCGCACCGCCAGGTCGGCAAGATCCTCGGGGCGGTCCCGAAGCGGGGGGATCGTAATGCGGACGACGTCCAGTCTGAAGAGGAGATCCTGGCGGAAGCGTCCCTCACGCGCGTCGTCCTCCAGCCGCCGGTTCGTGGCGGCGACAATCCGAACGTCGACACGGCGGTCGACGTTCTCTCCGATCCGCCGGATCTCGCCTTCCTGAATCGCCCTCAGCAGCTTGGCCTGCGCCCGCGGTGAGAGTTCGCCGACCTCGTCGAGGAGCAGCGTGCCTCCGTCGGCCTCCTCGAACAGCCCGGCTCGTTCGGCGACGGCTCCGGTGAACGCCCCGCGCGCGTGTCCAAACAGCTCGGCCTCGAACAGCTCGTCGCCGAGCGCGGCGCAGTTGACCGCACAGAACCGCCGGCCGCGTCTGGGGCTGGCGCGGTGCAGGGCTCGGGCCACCAGTTCCTTGCCGGTCCCGCTCTCCCCCTGCACGAGCACCGGAAACGGGGTGGCGGCCGCGGAGCGCACGTGGGCCCGGACCTTCTCGATGGCCTCACTGTGTCCGAGGAGTTCGTCCTGCGGCTCGGCGGCACGGTCGGCTTCCCGGCGGACATCCAGCCGGACCCGAACCGCGGGCGCGAGCGCGAGGGCCGCCGCCGTCAGCGCTGCCCGCACCGCGGACGGCTCGGGCCGTCCCAGCGCGGTCCACCGGACGTGAACGACGCCGACGGTGAGGCCGCCGTACCGAATCGGGACTGCGGCTTCGACGCCCAGGGCGGTGCGCTCAGGAGCGATGGCCAGATCGCAGGCGAGAACGCGGGTCACCATCGACGCACGCGGCGCTGATGCCGCTGCGCCCGCGCGCCCGAGCACGTCGGGAACGCCCTCCGCCGCCCCAAAGACCGTGACCGCGTGCGCACCGAGCGTCTTGCGGACGCCATCGGACACCCGGTTGATGAGCTCCCGCTCGTCGGCACCCTCCCGGCATGCCGCCAGCACCGAGAGCGCCTGGGGGTGGGCAAACGGAGAGGGTCCAGGCGGCCCGACGGTCCTGGGCTCCAGCCTTCCCTGCTCGAGCGCGTCGATCCTCCGGCGGTGCAGGGCCGGGATTCGGGCGCGCCGCCAGCGGCCGAGCCGGGCCAGCGCGGCGCCAAACGCTCTGGAGTCGCCGGCGTCGAGCAACGCCTCGGCATGGGCCACGCGCAGCTCCAACGCGCCCAGCGGCTCGCGTGACGAGCGAGCCAGCGCGATACCGCGGCCGAGCGCTCGTGTGATGGCCTCCCTGTCACCGAGCGCACCGTGGACCCGCAGCGCCACCGAATCGACGAACCAGCCCTGGGACGAGAGGGCTCCCGCTGGAATCGAGTCCCGCAGCGCATGCAGGTCCCTGGCGGCCCTCCCGACATCGCCGCAACCGCACGCCACGAGCGCCCGAAGCACCTGCGCAACGGCAAACGGGCAGCCGACCGGCAGTGGACTCTTCTCCCCTTCCGGAGACACCGGCGCGTAGACCATCTCCGACGCCGGGCCGTCGGCGACCACCCCGGCCGCGCCCGAGGCTCCCGGAAGGCCGTCCAGCGCCGCCGCGGCCTCCGCCCACCGGTCCTGCCACCGGTGGCACAGGGCGAGCGAGACGGCCGCCGCCGCCCGGTGGGCGTCACAAGCGGCGTGATCGGCGGCGGCCCGGGCGGTCAGGAGCAGGGACTCGGCTTCGGCCAGCCGGTCGTCGTGCATAGCCACCCAAGCCTGGAGCACGAGCCCGGCGATCATCCCGCGGGTCTCGTGAGCACGGGTGAAGTGCTCGTGCGTCCGGCGCAGGGCGGCGCGCGACTGGTCGAGCCACCCTCGCCGCCAGAGGATCCGGGCGAGCGCCAGGGCGGTCCAGCCGGCATCGAGGTCGGCGCCGCGGCGTTCCATGGCACCGAGCGCCCCTTGAAGGACCCGGGCGCCGTCCGCATGTCGTCCTCGGCCGGCAAGCGACAGGCCCGTCCGGGCCTGTTCGCGCGCCCGCACCATTCCAGGGTCCGCCCGTCCGCGGGCATATGGCCCCGCCCCCGGCTGGTCTTCCCGGACCACGGTCGGGATACCGGAACGCCGGGCGTACGGCACCTCCGGATGGCGGGCAGTCCCAAGCCCGAGCGCGCGTACGAAGGCGCCGGGCCGGCCGCCTGCCCGGCGCAGGGCGGCGTCGAGCCGCCTGGTCCACTCCGGCCCAGGCAGGTCCAGGTTGTGCGCGAGCCTGGCCAGTGCCGCCTCGGACCATGGCGAGAGCCGCAGACCGGGTCCGGCGGGCCACTCCGACGCCACAAGCGTCAAGTGCGGCCGGCCCCCGCCGGCATCCAGCCCACCCAGGAACCGTGCGAGGGCATTACCTCGCCGCCGGCGTTCAGCCGATCCGGCGGCTCTCAGGTCCTGCAGGACGAGGACGTGGCGTGTGCGGAGCAACACCGCCAGGTCGGCGCCCATCTCGACACCATCCAGAGCGTCGATGAGACGACCCGACACCGGTACCCATCCGCGGCAGCGTGCCGCCGCCGCGATCATCTCGAACAGCGTCGTGACGCCGCTTCCGGCGCTTGCCGCCACCTTCAGCGTCTGCGGTCCCGAGGCGTCCGAGCTGTCGAGCAGGTCGACGAGACCCTCGTACTCAGCAGGGACGCGCCGCGTGACGGCAATGCCGGCGGCGATTGTGCGCTCCACCCGGCCGCTGTCGGGCTCGGGCCCCTCTTCGAGGGTTGTGGTGCCCGAGGTCGGCACGACGACAGGCCTCCCGGCGATCGTGCGCACGTGGATGCGGGCCCCGGGAACCAGGTGGCACCCGACGACTCCGAGGGCGCGCCGGGCGCACGCCACGGCCTCCTCGGTCCGCTGCGCGGCTCCGGCCCAGCGCGGGTCCGAACCGTCCAGATCCCACGCCTCGATCCAGCCGCCGCAGCCATCGGCGCCAAAGTCCACCAGCCTGGCCAGGGCAGGATGAACGAGCGCGGCGATCCGGCCCGCGAGGCACGCCGCCGTCGGCCCCTCCCCTTGGTCAATGCTGCGGCGCGTGATCCAGACCCGAGATCCGGTCGCGAGGTCCAACGCGGCACGTTGCGGCCGGAGGAGGAACCGGTTCATGACCATCGCGGGCACCCCCCGGCCGCCGGTGACGTGTGTCGGCCTCATGCGTTGTGCCCGTGCAAGAACGGCTCCGGCTCGAGAGGCGCGCCATTTGGCCGCGATCGACGATGGCGCAGCCAGAGGCGGTGCCGATGGTGCAAATAGTTCGTATACAATGGCCGCCGGGATGCTGCGTTTTCTCACAGCCGGCGAGTCGCATGGCCAGGCGTTGGTCGTCATCCTCGACGGCCTTCCGGCCGGACTCGAGATCGACGTCGACGCCATCACCAGGGATCTCCGGCGCCGCCAGGGCGGATACGGCCGCGGCCGACGCATGTCGATTGAAGCCGACGCCCCGGTCGTGCTGGCGGGGGTCAGGCACGGCACGACCCTGGGCTCCCCCTTGTCACTGTTGATTCCCAATCGGGACTGGGTCAACTGGTCCTTCACGATGCATCCGGACCGTGAGCCTCCGGAAGGCGCCGGAGGCGCCCGGCGAGCACCGGTGACACGGCCTCGTCCGGGCCATGCCGATCTCGCCGGCGCCCTGAAGTACGGCCACGGGGATCTCCGTAACGTCCTCGAGCGAGCCAGCGCCCGCGAGACGGCCGCGCGTGTGGCGGCCGGCGCGGTGGCGCGGCAGTTGTTGGGCTGCCTCTCGGTTCGCCTCGCGAGCCACGTGTTCGATATTGGCGGCGTGGCCCTCGGCGCGCCGCACACGGTGTCCTTCGACCGCATCGCCGCGCTTCCCCCGGAGTCTCCGACGCGTTGTGTCGACGCCGGCGTCGAGTCGGCGATGATTGCCGCGATCGACCGGGCGCAGACAGCCGGAGACACACTGGGCGGAGCGTTCGAGGTCGTCGCCACCGGGGTGCCGCCGGGCCTCGGCAGCTACGCCCAGTGGGACCGGCGTTTGGACGGACGCCTTGCCCAGGCGCTGATGTCGATTCCCGCCATCAAGGCGGTGGGCATCGGCCTCGGGCCTGATGTCGCCGGATTGCCGGGCTCCCGGGTGCACGATCCCATCGAGGTGGCGGCGGACGACGCCGAATCACCGGGGACCAGATTGGTGGTTCGCCCCACCAACAACGCCGGAGGACTCGAAGGTGGCACGACAAACGGCGAGGACCTGCGCGTCAGTGGGTACATGAAGCCGATCGCCACACTCATGAAGCCGCTTGGCTCGGTCGACCTCGCCACGCTGACCGCCGCCGAGGCGGCCATCGAACGCAGTGATGTTTGCGCGGTTCCGGCGGCCGCGGTGGTCGGCGAAGCGATGGTCGCTCTCGTGCTGGCCGACGCCATGCTCGAGAAGTACGGGGGCGACCACATTGCCGAGGTCGCCGATACCCACGCAGTCTCGGTCGCCGCGGCCTGGAAGCGGCTGCGCGACCGCACCGGAGCGGCCGACGCGTGATCCGGACGATTACGAAGTACGGGGAGAGCGTGCTCCACGAGCCGGCGTCGCCGGTTGCGGAGATCACGGGCGAGATCGGCGATCTGGTTCGGGACATGGTCGAGACCATGTATGCGGCTCCCGGGATCGGCCTGGCCGCTCCGCAGATCGGGGTACCGCTCCGGATCTTCGTCGTCGATCTGTCCGTGGGCCGGGCATCCGGCCGTCTGCTCACGTTCGTCAATCCCGAGATCGTCGAACGTGACGGGATGCAGATGGAGGAGGAGGGGTGTCTGAGCCTGCCGGGATTCAATGCCACCGTGGCCCGACCGGAGCGGGCGGTGGTCAAGGGTGTGGACCTCGACGGCCGGGAGCATGTCGTCGAGGGGACCCAATTGCTGGCGCGCGCGTTCCAGCATGAGATGGATCACCTGGACGGGCGCGTGTTCGTCGATCGGCTGCGCGGTATTCAGCGCGAGTTGATTGTGCGCCGTATCCGCAGACTCGCACGCCAGGGCAAGTGGTGAGGCCGTGACGCGCCTGCGCCTCGTGTTCTTCGGCACGCCGGACTTCGCGGTGCCGGCACTCCGGGCCCTGCTCGCGTCGGCGCACCCGGTTGTCGGGGTGATCACTCAGCCGGATCGTCCTCGCGGGCGCGGGCAGCGTGTCGCCGAGAGCCCGGTCAAACACGTGGCTGCGGAGGCGGGGCTCCCGGTTCTTCAGCCGGACCGTCTGAAGGACGACGGGTTCCTCCATGCGTTCCGCGCCTGGCGCGCGGATCTGGGCGTCGTGGCGGCGTACGGGAAGATCCTGCCGGGCGTGGTCCTCGACACGCCGCCGCTCGGCCTGGTCAACGTGCACGCGTCCCTGTTGCCCCGCTACCGGGGCGCGGCGCCGGTGCACCGGGCCGTCATGGACGGCGAGGCGGAGACCGGTGTGAGCATCATGCAGGTCGTTCAGGCACTGGACGCCGGCGGCGTGTTCGCCACCGCGCGCCGCCTCATCCGTCCTGACGAAACCAGCACCGAGGTCGAGGCCGATCTGGCCCGCCTGGGCGCAACGATCCTGCTCCCGACCATCGACGCCATCGCGACCGGCGCCGCGACGTGCGTGGCCCAGGACGAGGCGCAGGCGACCTACGCCCCTCGCCTGCAGAAGCACGAGGGGGCCATCGACTGGAGCGAGAGCGCCACGTCGATTCACAACCGGGTCCGTGGGCTTCAGCCGTGGCCGATGGCCTCGTCCTGGCTCTCGGGGCGGCGACTCATCCTCGTGCAGACGAGCGTGCACGATCCGGTTCTTGCGTCGGGTTCACCACCCGGCACCATCCTGGAGGCCAGGGGCGGACGGATGCTCGTGCAGGCGGGGCTGGGCGTCGTCGCGCTTCTCCGCGTGCAGAGCGAGGGACGCCGAGCGATGGCCGTGCGCGACTACTTGGCAGGGCGTGCGGTCCAGCCGGGTGCGGCCTTCACGGCATCCGTGTGAGTGGCGTGGGAAGCAACCGACCCCCGCTTGCCTTGAGGAAGCCCACGAATCCGCTTGCCACGACGACGCCTCGCGACAGCGCGGGTGGCGAGGTGGGGACCCCGAATCCTGGCGGCGTCTACCCATGATCGGCCCAGCGCGGCAAGCGGCACATGCGATTCTGAGAGCCATCCACTCCCGGCCGTTGGACGTGGCGACGGCGCTCGAGCGTGAGCGAGGCCGCCTCCTCGACGAACGCGACCGCGCGTTGGCCACAGAGATCGTGCTCGGAACGTTGCGGTGGCAGGCGGCGCTGGATCATCTGATCGCGTGGGCCGGGCACCGCACCGTCGACCGGTTCGACTCCGACGTGCTCGACGTCCTGCGCGCGGGCGCCTACCAGCTGCTTCATCTGCATCGGGTCCCTGATGCCGCCGTGGTCAACGATGCGGTGAGTCTCACAAAGGCTATCGGCCGGCGATCGGCGGCGGGAGCGGTGAATGCCGTGCTGCGGACCCTCGCCCGCAACCGCCATCGTCTTCCGCTTCCCGGGCCCGGTGACGGGCTGGAGTACCTGGCCGTCACGCTCTCGCATCCCCGCTGGCTCGTCGAGCGCTGGGTTCGGCGGATGGGATTCGACCGCACGCTCGCGTGGGCGACGTTCAACAACAGCACGCCGCCCGTCACCCTGCGCGCCAACCGCCTGTGCACGACGCGCGAACGCCTGGCCGATGCCCTGGCTGCGGCGGGCATCCACACTGAACCGACCAGGTACGCGCCCGATGGCCTGGTCGTCCGCTCCGGTCTCGCCGGCCTCGCGGCGGCGCTCGCTCCCGGCGCGTTCGTCGTCCAGGACGAGGGCTCGCAGATCGTCGCGGCGTATGTCGCCGCGGCGCCTGGCACTCGCGTGCTGGACGCGTGTGCGGCGCCCGGGAGCAAGGCGACGCAGTTCGCGGCGGACATGGGGAATGCCGGGTTGCTCGTGGCCGCCGATCTGCGCCCGCGCCGCGTGCGGACCCTGCGCACGGCGCTCCACCGGGCGGGTGCCCTGACATCGGTGGTCCGCCTCGATCTCGAGGCGGGTGTGCCCTTCGGCCCCGTGTTCGACTCGGTCGTCGTCGATGCGCCGTGCTCGAGTCTGGGCACCATCCGCCGCGATCCGGATGTTCGCTGGCGCCGCCGAGAAGGCGATCTCCCCTCCTACGCCGAGCGGCAGCTTCGCATGCTGAGGGTCGCGGCCGGGGCCGTCAGGCCAGGTGGCGTGCTCGTCTACAGTACGTGTTCGAGCGAACCCGAGGAGAACGGCGCCATCGTCGACATGTTCCTTGGAGTGTCGCCAGCGTTCGATCTCGATGACCCCCGCCGGACCCGATTCGGGGTGCCTGCATCGGTCCATGCGTGTCTCGACGAGAGGGGGTGCCTGCAGACCGAACCGGACCGGCATGCGGTTGAACCGTTCTTCGCCGCCCGGCTCAGGAGGCGGGGGACGGCCACGGCAGTGATGTAGTACAGTGCCGAGCGGTGGCACTGAAAGCCCGATTCTGGTCCGTGAGCCGCGTATTCGTGCTCGCCTGTGCGCTGGCCGGCACCTACGCGCTCTTCGCCTTCGCGACCATGCGCGTGCTCATCCGTGCCCGCGACGTCAGCGTGCCCTCGTTCGTCGGCCTCGAGCTGTCTGCAGCCACCGAGACCTCCGAGGGTCTCGGCCTCTCGCTCAACGTGGAGCAGGATCGCCGCTTCGACGCCACAATCCCGCCGGGGCGCATCGCCCAACAGGATCCGCCGGCGGGCTCCGCCGTCCGGCACGGCCGCAGCGTCAAGGTCTGGCTGAGCGAAGGGGCGCGTGACATGCTGGTGCCCAGCCTCATCGGGTCGAACGACCGGACGGCCGAGGCCCGCCTGCGCCAGGACGGTCTTGATGTCGCGCGTATCGCCGATGTTCGGTCGTCCGACCACCCCGCCGACATCGTCATCGCACAGGATCCGCCGCCCGGTGCCCGCAGTTCGCGCGTATCGTTGCTCGTCAACCGGGGCGAACTCGCAAGCGGATTCGTCATGCCGGACCTTATCGGCGTGCCGGCGGAAGCGGCTCTTGAGCTGTTGAGGACCGGGGGCCTGAGGGTCACGGTCGTCGGCCAGCAACCGTACCCGGGCGTGCCGGGCGGCTTCGTGATTCGGCAGCACCCGCCCGCCGGGTTCCAGATCACGCCCGACCAGCCGATCTCGATCGAGGTCAGTCGATGAGTCTGCGAATCGCCCCTTCGATTCTGGCGGCGGATTTCGCGTCGCTCGGCCCGGCGGTGGCGCGAGCCGAGGAGGGCGGTGCCGATTTCATCCACATCGACGTGATGGACGGCCACTTCGTCCCCAATCTGACGGTTGGGCCGCCCGTCGTGGCGTCGCTCAAGCGCGTGACGCGGGTGCCGCTCGACGTGCACCTCATGATCGAGAACCCGGATGTGCACATCCCGGCGTTCGTGAAGGCCGGCGCCGCGATGATCTCAGTGCACGTGGAGGTCCTGCGCCATCTGCACCGGACGCTCGGGTTCATCAAGGAACTCGGTGCCCGCGCCGGCGTTGCCCTCAACCCGTCGACCCCCGTCTCGGCCCTGGACGAGGTGGCCGGCGACGTCGACTTCGTCCTCGTCATGACGGTCAACCCCGGCTTCGGGGGCCAGACCTTCATCCCGCGCAGCACGTCCAAAGTACGGGCGGTGCGGGAGCTGCTCGACCGAGCCGGCAGCTCCGCCCCGATTGAGGTCGACGGGGGAATCGATGCGCAGACCATCGGAGCGATCGTCGCGGCCGGCGCCGAGATCATCGTGGCTGGCTCTGCGATCTTCCGCAGCTCCGATCCCGCCGACGCCGTCCGGGCCCTCCGCCGCGCCGGAGGAGACGCCGTGCGCGGGCCCGCGGCGGCTCCTGCCCCATCGTGAGCAGCTCTGTATCAGCGGCGGTCGTACGGGTCCGCTACGCCGAGACGGACAAGATGGGGGTCGTGTACTACGCGAACTACCTGGCGTGGTTCGAGGTGGGCCGCTGCGAGTGGCTCCGTTCGCTCGGCTGGTCGTACCGGGAGATGGAAGAGGACGGCACCTTGCTCCCGGTCATCGAGGCTCACTGTGAGTACCGGCAGCCTTCGCGCTACGATGATGTGATGCTCATTCGGACAAGGGGCACACTGATGAGCCCCGTCCGGGTGAAGTTCGACTACGAGGTGGTCCGCCAGGCGGACGGCGTCGTGGCCGCCGTCGGCCACACGATCCACGCCGCCATGGACGCGACCGGCCGATTGCGACGCCTGCCCGAGCGGGTGAGGACACTGTTTGCATGAACGCACTCGTCACTGGGGTGGCCGGATTCATCGGGTCGACGCTGGCCGAGCGGCTGCTCGACCACGGGGCAACGGTCACCGGGATAGACTGTTTCACGGACTACTACTCCCGGTCGATCAAGGAGCACAACCTGCGGAATCTCCGGGAGCATCCCGCCTTCACCTTCATCGAATCCAGCATCCAGGCGGCCGATCTCGGCCGGCTCCTCGACGGCATCAGCCACGTCTTCCACCTCGCGGCGCAGGCGGGAGTCCGCAAGAGCTGGGGTCGGGACTTCGAAGTCTACACCGTGAACAACGTCGAGGCGACGCAGGTGCTCCTCGAGGCCAGCGCTGCCCGGCCGCTCGAGCGGTTCGTCTATGCCTCGAGTTCGTCCGTCTACGGGGACCTCGTGCCGATCCCGATGCGCGAAGACGCCGTGCCCCGGCCGGTGTCGCCGTACGGTGTCACCAAGCTGGCCGCCGAGCAGCTCGCCTATCTCTACCACGTCAACTTCGGCGTGCCGACCGTGTCGCTCCGGTACTTCACCGTCTATGGTCCGCGCCAGCGGCCGGACATGGGGTTTCACCGCTTCTTCAGGGCGGCGCTGCGCGCCGAGCCGATCGTCGTGTACGGTGATGGAGAGCAGACGCGGGACTTCACCTTCGTCGAAGACGCCGTCTCGGCCACCATCGTGGCCGGCAGCCGGGGCGTTCCAGGGGCCGTATACAATATCGGTGGAGGTTCCCGCGTCTCGGTCAATCGCGTGCTCGACAAGGTGGCCGGCCTGGCCGGCCGGGAGCTGGACCTTCGTCGCGAGCCGCCACAGAAGGGCGACATGCGCGACACCTTCGCCGACACGACACAGGCCCGCGCCGACCTCGGATTCGTTCCGTCGGTCGCGCTGGACAAGGGCCTCGAGGCCGAGTACGCGTGGCTGGTGTCCCGTCCGGAGCTCCTCGCGTGACTAGGTGCAGCAGGAAAGAACGTATGGCTGACGACAGGCGCACACTTCGTTCGGCATCGGCAGCGCTGATCGTGCTCGCCGCCGTGGCGAGCGGCTGCGCGGGCAAGAAGGACGTGGTGCCGACCGGCATCCTCGAGGCGGACCGGTTTCTCTACGAACGCGGGATCGAGCTGCTCGAGAACCGGAAATGGACCCAGGCCAGGCAGTACTTCGAGGAGTTGCTGGACAACTACCCGCAAAGCGCCCATCGTCCGGACGCAAAGATTGGCCTCGGCGACAGCTACATCGGCGAGGGCTCCATCGAATCGCTCCTCGTGGCGCAGAACCAGTTCAGGGAGTTCCTGACCTTCTACCCGACGCACGCGCGGGCGGACTATGCGCAGTACCGTCTTGGCTTCACCCACTACAAGCAGATGCTCGGGGCCGACCGGGACCAGACCGAGACCAAGGAAGCCATCGCGGAGTGGACGATCTTCATGGAGCGCTACCCGAACAGCGCGCTCCGTGAAGAGGTCGCACAGAAGCTGCGGGAAGCGAAGGACAGGCTGAGCGAGTCCGATTACCGCGTCGGGTACTTCTACTACCGGGCGAAGTGGTACCCGGGGGCGATCGACCGCTTCAAGGAAGTTTTGTCACGCGACCCGGAGTACTCGCGGCGGGACGCGGTCTACTTCTACCTGGCGGAGTCCCTGATGAAGGTGGGCATCCCGGCCGAGGCCCTGGCGTACTACGACCGCTTGGTGAAGGAGTTCGCCGAGAGCGAGCATCTGGAAGACGCCAAGAAACAGATCGCGGCGATCAAGGCGGCGATGGGGGAGAGCAAGAAGGACAGGGTTGAGCCCTCGGCCTCCGGAGCCGACGCTCTCGGTCTTCAGCCTTCCGGCGCCGACTGGCCGTAGCGCCGGAAGTAGTCCACCCCTGAGGCCACCGCGGTGACGACGACCACCCACATCGCCACCCGCCCCAGCAGCACGAACAGCCAGATGCCCGCGTGTCCGAGGATGAGGAGCAGGATGGCCACGACCTGACTGGCCATCTTGAGCTTGCCCAGCGGCGACGAGGGGATCACGGCCCCGCGAGTGTAGGCCAGGCTGCGCAAGGCCGTTACCGCAAACTCACGGCCGATGATGACCGCCACCATCCAGGCGGGGACCATGTCGACCTGCACGAGGGAAATGAAGGCGGCTGTCGTCAGCAGTTTGTCGGCAATCGGGTCGAGGATCTGTCCGATAACCGTCACCTGCTGCCGCCGGCGGGCGAGGTACCCGTCGAGCCAGTCGGTCATCGCCGCCACGCCGAAGATGGCCGCCGCCAGCACCTGGTTGACGACGATGGGGACAATGCGGCCTTCCGGCTTGGTCAACAACACGACGACCAGCAGCGGGACCAGGAAGATCCTGACGAGCGTAAGGCTGTTGGGCAGGTTCATGCGCTCGGGCCACGGCTCCGGACGGAGGGGGGTATTCTATCCCGACCGCCGAGGCCAGTTGAACCCTCTCGCCGGCGGCCATCACCGGGGAATCGGCTAGAATAGGAGGGTTGTCATGAAGACGATCCTTCTTGCCGGGGGCAAGGGCACGCGGCTGCGACCACTCACCCTCCACACCCCCAAACCCATCGTCCCCATCTTCGGCCGGGCGTTCTTGCACTACCAGATCGACCTCGTGCGCCAGGTACCCGAGATCGATGAAGTCGTGCTCAGTCTGAACTATCAGCCACGCCGCATCAGCGAAGTCTTCGGCGATGGGTCCGGCCTCGGCGTCAGGATCAGCTACGTCGTCGAGCCCAATCCGCTCGGCACCGGCGGCGCCATCAAGTTCGCGACCGGTGCGTACGACGGCACCATCGTGGTGTTCAACGGCGATGTGATGACCCAGGTTCCGCTCGCGGAGGTGATCCGCCTGCACCGCGAGCGCCGGGCCAAGGCCACCATCGTGCTGACGCCGGTCGAGAACCCGACGGCGTACGGGCTTGTCGAGACCGATCCGGAGGGCAACGTCCAGCGCTTTCTCGAGAAGCCCAAGCCCGAGGAGATCACCTGCGACACGATCAACGCCGGGATCTACGTGCTCGAGCCCGAGACCTTCGACCGCATCCCGAAGGACACCGCCTGGTCGGTCGAGCGCAGTTTCTTCCCCTCCTTGGTCGAGCGCGGCGAGACGTTCGTGGCCTACGTCTACCGCGGGTACTGGATCGACATCGGCACACCCGACAAGTACATGCAGGTTCACCGCGACATCATGGACCAGCGGTTCGTGGCGCCGCCCTTCCAGGGCCAACCCCGCGACCTGGTCTGGACTGCCCCCGGGGCCCGGGTGGAGGACGGTGCCGAGGTCGTCGGCCCCGCGTTCGTCGACGAGGATGCGGTCGTCAAGGCCGGATCGCGCATCGGGCCGTACACCGTGGTTGGCCGCCACTGCACCATCGAGAACGGAGCCGAGGTGGAGGCCTCGATCATCTGGCCGAACGGGCATGTCGCCCGCGATGCGAAGGTGCGGCATGCCATCCTGGGCCGCCACTGTCATGTCGGGCGGAGCGCCGTGCTCGACGGCCCCGTCGTGCTGGGCGACAAGTCGGCCGTGACGGACTACTCGCGTCTGAGGACCTGAGCAGGTGCGGAGACGACGGTCATGACGGCAAGTCCGGGGATCTTCAAGGCGTACGACGTTCGTGGCGTGTACCCGGCTGAGGTCAACGAAGGGATCGCCCGCGACATCGGCCGGGCCTTCATCGCCTACCTGGGCGCGAGACGAATCGCGGTCGGCCGCGACATGCGGCTATCGTCGCCCGGCATCGCGGCCGCCTTCATCGATGGCGCCCGTGCGCAGGGCGCCGATGTGGTCGACTATGGGTTGATTGCGACCGACATGCTCTACTTCGGCGTGGCCAGAGACGGCCACGACGGGGGCGTCGAGATCACCGCCTCGCACAACCCGAAGGAATACAACGGCATGAAGATGGTCCGGGCCGAGGCGTTCCCGCTCAGCGGCGATGCCGGCATCGGGCAGATCCAGGAGATGGTCTGCCGGGGCACCATCCCTGCAGCCGCGGCGCGCGGCACGCTGACGGAGGATGCCACCCTCCTCGGCCACTATGTCGATCACGTCATGTCGTTCATCGATCCGTGCGTCGTCCGGCCGTTCGACGTGGTGCTCGACGCCGGCAGCGGCATGGGCGGGCTCGTGGCGCCGCCGCTCTTCGACCGCCTGCCGTGCAGGACGACTCGGCTGTGTTTCAAGATTGACGGCACCTTCCCGAACCACGAGGCCAACCCCCTCATCGAGGAGAACCGCCGGGACATCGTCGGCAAGGTCGTCGAACTGGGCGCCGACATCGGGATTGCGTGGGACGGCGATGCCGACCGCTGCTTCTTCATCGACCGGCATGGAGAGTTCATCCCTGGGGACTTCGTGACGGCGCTGCTGGCCGAAGCGTTCCTCCGCCGGGATGCACAGTCTGCCATTGTCTACGACGTGCGAGCCAGCTATGCGGTGAAGGACACCATCGTGCAGTACGGCGGGCGCGCACTCATGAACCGCGTGGGGCACGCCTTCTTCAAGAAGCGGATGCGCGCGGAAAACGCCGTCTTCGGCGGCGAGGTGACCGGCCACTACTACTTCCGAGACAACTTCTACGCGGACAACGGCTTCATCCCTGCGCTGCTGATCCTGGAGCTGATGTCCCAGAAGGGCCAGTCACTGCACGAGCTGCTCGAGCCGCTGCGGGCGAAGTACTTCATTTCCGGGGAGATCAATACGAAGGTCCGCTCGATGGAGGCGGTCGAGGCCAAGCTGGACGCGCTGGCCGAGCGCTACAAGGACGCCCACGTCTACCGGATGGACGGAGTCTCGGTGGAGGCGGCGACGTGGCACTGCAACGTGCGCCCGTCGAACACCGAGCCGCTGCTGCGGCTGAATCTCGAAGCCACGACCCGCGCCGAGATGGAGGCGCGCCGCGACGAGATTCTGGGCTTCATCCGGTCGTGAGGGGCGGGCGCGGGTCGTGTCCTGCCCGTCCGCCACCGCCAGGGCCGCGTCGGAGAGCCGACGCGGAGCGCCTCACAACCAACTTGCGTTCTGCTAGAATAAGTCGCTGGCCGAGGGTGTGGGCTTCGGCTGAATGCCGGTTGCGGGCTTAGCATAGTGGTAATGCTCTGGCTTCCCAAGCCAGCCACACGGGTTCGATCCCCGTAGCCCGCTCCACCCTACCTTCGCGCCGCAATCCCCGCAATCCAGCAGGAACTGGCCCGGTTTCGCGCGTCGCGCCGTGTCGGTTTTCCACAGGTTGTGTGACGTCCGGTGACGTCCTGTGACACCCAGGACAACCCGTACCTCACCCACCCGGGCCCGATTCTGGTAGGACCCTCGGCAGCCAAGCCAAGAACGAACCGAAGCGGCAGCTCACCTCTCACTTGAACAGGTGCAAGTAGAGGAGTGCCGCGATAATCCACAGTGCCGTTGCCGCACGGTCGGCCTACGTTCATGACGCACATTGCCGACCGCCTCGCTTGCACAACGTGGAAGAAACCGTCGGGGCACTAACGTCGCAGTCTCGATTGGAGGAACAGAGAGCCTAGGCTTACTAGGCTTAGCAGGACGATCGCCAGTCCAACGATGACGCCATATTGCGTCACAAACCCACGAGCAGCGTCACTCGCGAGGATCGACACGCCGGCCCCGAGTGCTGCGAACAGTAAGGAGCCTGAACCGAGCAACCATCGGTTCTGTAAGGCGTTGGCCTCCTCCCGCAGGACGGCGCGCACGGTGTCGCTGATCCCGGCCTGACGTTCACGTACGGCAGAAAGGTCTGCAGTCAGACGCTCAATAGCCTCGCGTAGATCGGCGTACTCAAGCGTCACCGACTTGAATTGCTGGTCGATCAGCATCAGCCGCTGACCTAGCGCGTGCCACGGATACCCAGACTTCACCAGATTGTCGAGCAGATCCTCTGGGCTTCCCTTTGCCTGACCATCTTCCCACTCGACCTCCTTCATGCCAGTGGGCGCACCTCGTCGCTGAGAGCGAACATACCCGATCCGGCTCTGATAGGTCCCACCGTACAGGGACTCCGGCCGCTCGTCCTTCTCGAGTCTGAAGATCGCCAGTCGAAAGATCCGTTCCTTGTGGACGAAGCGCCGCTCCTCGCTTGACGTATTTGTGAGAGTCCAATTGAGGGTGCCGAAGAAGCCCGCGTCAATCTGGGTAGTCGGAGCCACGATCCCTTCGCGTGACAGGTCGGTGGTTGGGCTTACGATGCCATGGAGATCGCTTTCAGGGAATACCTTCCTGACCGTATCTAGCCGGAAGTCGATCGTCTCGAGGCCAGTGACCGCGACCGAGTGTCCGGGCGCAATCCGGATTCCCTTCTTCTTGTCCCCCAGCTCGAATTCCTTGCCCGTGTTCAGAAACTCGCCCATTGGCCCCAGACGCAACACGTACGAATTCGGCCGAATCGATTCCGCGTCGCCATCCTGGATGACAGTCCCAAGCAGCTTCCTAAGCTCAACGTCATTCAGGAGGATCGCCATGAGTGTGTCGTCGTATGAGTGGGTCGCTGCGGCCAACGCAAGACCGTGACAGATTCGGCGGACGTTGTCAACACACCCCGAGGCGGAAGAGGCGGAAGCCGCCGTCGCCGCATCGCGAGGCCCCAGGCTCGCCGGGGGTTTCTTCCAGTCCGGAGAGATCGCGCACGCGACTTTCGGTTTTTCTTCGTGCACACCCCAAGGTTATCTAGTTACCGGTATCGGTGTCAAGGAACGCGAGGACCAGTCGAGGTTATCGCCCAACTCGGGACCGTCCTCATCGGCATGCCGGGAGCCGAAGCGGCGGCCGAAGGGCCTCCTATGACACGATCCGCGCCAACCTCGACGAGCTCCCCGATCGCGACGTGAAGCCGCGCGCGAAGGCCCGGTCCAAAGGCCAAGGCCTGCCTGTTCGTGTAAGCCTACACGGGCCTGCCGCCGGCGCAGCAGGGGCTCCTGAGGCCGGACCACCTGGCGCGCCTCGACGAGGGCCGGTTCGAGGCCCCGGAACGGCTGAAGGGTCAGGGCGTCGTGGCGACGCGTCGCGCGGTCACGAAGCAGGGCGCCGCGGCGCTCAAGATGTTCAGGGAGGCGGAGGCCTGGGGCGGGTGCGCGAACTCGACGCTCGAGCTGGTCTTCAGCCGGGCGGTGAAGGCGGCCCGGCGCCGGCACCCGAAGCTGCACATCCCGAAGGACGTGACGCCCTACGTGCTGCGCCACTCGTTCGCCGAGCTCGTCGCCGGAACCACCCGATCTGTGTCCCTGGCCGGTCGCCCACTGGGCCACCGGGACGAGCGGACGATGCTATGCTACCTCGCCGGCGTGCTCGACGAGCTCGAGGCGGACGCAGCGGCGAAGGTGAGTGATCGGCTGCCCGTTCAGATGGGCAAGAAATGAGGACGCTGAAACCGCTAATCCTTGACAGGCGTCAAACGATATATAGGATAGACAGGGTGATTTCGACCATGAACCTCTTGCATCTGCTTGGTAGACCGTCGCAGCCCGACTGCCAAGTCAAGCTGGCGGTGGCGGTGATCGTCGAGCCCGATGGCGACGAGTTTCACGCATTCTGCCCGGCGCTGAAGGGCCTGCATGTTTCCGGCGGTTCCGTTCCGGAGGCGTTGGAGAACGCCAAAGAAGCCGTCGAGCTATATCTGATGTCACTGGTCAAGCATGGGGATCCCTTCCCCATCGGCCCGGATCTGACGACTGAGCAGGAGAGACAACACGAGCAGTTCCAGGTCCCCGTGGGCGCCCTCCTTCGCAACTTGGAGCTGCAGTGGCCCATCCCTCACACGTCTGGAGCCAGGTAAGAAGCCTCTCCGCAGACGCGCTCAGGCGGGCATCAGAACGGGACGGCTGGATACTCGAATCGAAATCCGGGGCCACGTTGGGTTACGTCAAGGGTGGGAACGCAGCCACCCGTCGACGGGTGGTGGTCTATTACCACCCTGGCAAGACATGGGGACCGAAGCCCGCTTGGGCACCTCGACGAGCGGACGATACGCCGCTACATCGCCGGCGTGCGCGGTCGACGAGCCTGAACAGACGACCGCGACGTGAGTGAAACGCTGGCTCAGTGCCCGAGTTCACGCTCCGCGCACGCTACGATGTTGAAGAAGGCCGCGAGACGGCGGATATGAGACACGTGAATCTCGGGATTCGTCGATCCGTGCGACCCCTTGGGGAGGCCACGATACGTCCGGCCGGAGTGCGTGACCCAGTAGCGGTGGAGTTTCAATTGCCGGCGATAGCCCGGCAGACAGACGTCGAGCATGCGCCAGATGTCCGCGAGGCGTCGGACACCAGAGCCCATCTACGCCGCCGCAGCGAGCGTGGGTCGTCCCGCGTTGTCGGTCGGCGCGACGCCCGCTAGGTCCTTCTCAATGACACGGACCTCGAGGGCCAGCTCGGCAGGCCAACGGGGCAACGGCTCTGGAGGCTCGGCGAGGCGGGCCGCGCGCAAGGCATCGACGGCGGCCTGCCATTCGTCCACACTCTCGGCGTCGGTCTCTTCGAAGAAACGTGTCACCTCCTGACGGAAAGCATCGAACGTCGGCGCCTCGAACGCAACGTCCGCGAGTATCTCCAGCAGCGTGCCGCGAAGATCAAGATTGGCCAGATCGAGCGTCGGTGCCTGACAACTGAAGCCCCCTGGATTCACACCGTCCAAGATGATTCCGTCCTCGGTCTGACGGGCCAAGAGACGCCCGCGAAGTTCGACCACGGCGAGAAACCCCTGGCCCATTACGGGGCCCCTGAAGGAGAAGAGCAATGGCCACACCGTCGAGTTCGGCTGCATTCTGAAGGCCTCAAGGCAAGCGGCAGCGGGGAACTCCTGTGTCCGCCCCCCCGCGCGCGCCATCCAAGTATATAGTCATTGTATCGGCGGGAGACGGCTTCAACCCCACCAGGCTGCGACAGGCGAGACTAGGAGCCAAAGAACGGGCAAAGCCACACGCCCTTCTTGCGGTCAGCCCGGGTCGTCACGTGTCGTGCAGACGTGCAGGCCGGGGAGACGACGGGTCCGCCGCACTTGTGTTAGTGTGAGCGATTGTGCCGCTGACGCCCACGACGGTGCTGTTGACCGAGGCCCAGATCCAGACGCGCGTGCGGGAGCTGGCGGCTCAGATCTCCGCCGACTTCGCTGGCGACCCGCAGTTGCACTTCGTGAGCGTGCTGAAGGGCGCCTTCATGTTCCTGAGCGACCTGACTCGGGCCATGGACCGGCCCGTGTCGATGGACTTCATGGCGTTGTCCAGCTACGGCAAGAGCACGAGTTCGTCGGGAGAGGTTCGGCTGCTCAAGGACCTGGACTCCGGTCTCGAGGGTCGCAATGTGATCATCGTCGAGGACATTGTCGATACCGGTCTTACCCTGGCGTATCTGCAGGAGATCCTGCGCGCCCGTTCGCCCAAGACCCTCAAGACGGCCTGCCTGCTCAGCAAGCCGTCCCGGCGCCTCGTGGATGTTGCCGTCGACTATATCGGGTTCACGATCGAGGACCGGTTCGTGGTGGGGTACGGTCTCGACTACGCGGAGCAGTACCGCAATCTCCCGTATCTGGCCGTGCTGGACGAGACGCCGGAGACCCTGACTCCTGACTCCTGACTCCTGTCTTCTGCCAGCTCACTTGACCGCCGCCCGCACGTCTGCCGCAATCCGGCGGGCATCGGCAAGCACCTCGTCACGGGCCATCGAGAGGACGGCCCGGTCTCGCATCAACACGCGGCCGTTGACGATCGTGGTCCTGACGTCGTCTCCGCGCGTCACATATACCAGATGGGACACGACGTTGTAGAGCGGCGTCTGACGCGGCGAGTCCATGCTCACGACGATCAGGTCCGCCAGCCGGCCTGGCTCGAGCGAGCCGATTCGGTCCGACTGGCCGATCGCGCGGGCTCCACCCAGCGTCGCCATCTCCAGGACGGCCGCCGCCGGCATCGCCTTCGGGTTCCTCTCGACAAGCTTGTGCAGCAGCACCGTCACACGCATCGCATCGAACATGTCCAGGTCGTTGTTGCTGGCCGCGCCATCGGTGCCGAGTCCGACCGGCACGCCGGCCGCGAGCATGTTCGAGACAGGTGCGGTCCCGCTCGCCAGCTTCATGTTGCTCTCGGGATTGTGCGACACGCCCACACCATGGCCAACGAGGATGCCGATGTCCTCGGCGGTGAGATGGACCGCGTGGGCCGCGATGGTCGACGGACTGAGCAGGCCTATCGATTCGAGATAGGACGCTGGACTCCGCCCGAACCGCTCGCGCGCGATTCGCACCTCGTCGCCGGTCTCGGCCAGGTGCGTGATGAGTGGCGTCTCGTACTTGTTCGCCAGATCGCGGCAGGCTTCGAGCGACGCCGGGTCGAGCGTGTACATGGCGTGGGGAGCGACGGTCGCCGTGATCAGGGGGTCGTCCTTGAATTCGAGAATGAAACGCTCGGCGCGCGCGAGGCCCTCGGCGGGGGTCTTGGCGTCGGGTGACGGGAACCCGATGATCGTCTCGCCGAGCACGCCGCGCAGGCCGGCCTCCCTGGCCGCGCGCGCGACTTCCTCCTCGAAGTAGTACATGTCGGTGAAGGTCGTCGTGCCGGACTCGATCATCTCGAGCGCGGCGAGGCGCGTGCCGATCCGGACGAACTCCGGCGTGACGGCCTTGGCCTCGGCCGGGAAGATGTAGTGGTTCAACCAATCCATCAGAGCAAGGTCGTCAGCCAGCCCCCGGAAGAGCACCATCGGCGCGTGGGTATGGGTGTTGACGAGACCCGGCATCACGACCTGTCCATCGGCGGGGATCGTGTCGGCCGCCACGTAGCGTCGTACGATCTCCTCCGGCGTGCCCACCGCCACGATGCGAGGCCCGTCAATCGCGACGGCGCCAGGCGCGAGGATCCGGCGCTGGGCATCCATGGTCACGACGGTGCCGCCCGTGACGATGAGAGAGACCCGAGTTTGTGACTGGGCCGCCGAAGATGATGGTGACTGCGGTCGGCAAGCTGCAAGCGTGGCCACGGCAACAAGCAGGCAGCACGTCAGCCGCAGCGGACGCGTCACCGCAGGCACGGACGGGATCCGCCTACGCATCTCTGTATTCTACCGCGAGCGCCCCGGCGAAAGGCCGAATCCCGAATCCCGGCCTTCGTGTATAGTGTCCCGGTGCCCGTCCACATCGTTTCCCACCCCATCGTGCAGGACACGCTGCTCTCTCTGCGCGACGAGCGCACCGACCCCGATACGTTCCGCCGGCTGGCCAACCGTATCAGCGTGCTGCTGGTGGCCGAAGCGCTGCGGGAGCTCCCCGTCCGGCCGGACACTGTCCGGACGCCGCTCTCGGACGCCCCGGGGCGCCGTCTCGCCGTGAGCGTCGTGGTGGTGCCGGTATTGAGAGCTGGCCTGGGTATGCTCGACGCGGTCCTCGAACTCGTGCCTGGCGCGCGGGTGGGTCACATCGGGCTCCAGCGGGACGAGTCGACCGCGGTCGCGTCGCGCTACTACACGAAGCTGCCCCCGGACCTGCCGCACAGCCACGTGCTCATCATCGATCCGATGCTCGCGACGGGCGGGAGCGCCGTCGCGGCGCTCGATCTGCTGAAGGCGGCCGGCGCATCGCGGATTCAGATGGTGTGCATCGTCGCTGCCCCGGAGGGCATCAGGCTCGTGGGCGCGCATCATCCCGACGTGGACATCTACACGCCGGTTGTCGATGACAGGCTCAACGAGCGGAAGTTCATCGTGCCGGGCCTGGGCGATTTCGGAGACCGGCTGTACGGGACCTGACCTGCCAACGCTGGAGCTCGGCATGGACGCACCCACTTCGCGCCGCGCCCGCCGTCCTGGTTGCGAACCCGACCGGCCCCGCTCGCCCGAGCAGTGGCCCACGGCCATCACGCGCGTCGCGCCAAACGAAGTCGAGATCCGCGGCTTCGCCGTCGACGAACTCATGGGCCGGCTCGGCTTCAGCGAGGCCATCTACCTGCTGCTGCGCGGGGAACTGCCCACGCCGGCCATCGGCCGGCTCTTTGACGCGGTGCTCGTCGCGTCGCTGGACCACGGCGTGTCGCCACCATCAACGCTTGCGGCCCGCAACGTCGCGACCACCGGCGCCCCGCTCAAGGACGCCGTGGCGGCGGGCATCATGGGATTCGGCACCTACCACGGCAGCGGGATCGAGCCGGCCCTCCGCTTCCTGCAGTTCGGCCTCGCGCTGACGCGCGCCGGCGACACGTACGATCGGGCGGCCGGCCGGATTGTCAGCGACTGCCTCGATCGGGGCGAGACGCCGCCAGGTTTCGGCCACCGTATTCACGAGCGCGATCCGCGGGCCGCGCGGCTCTGTCAGCTCTCGCACGAGCTGGATCTCGAGGGCGAACACTGCCGGCTGCTGCGCGTCGTCGATCGCGTGCTCAACTCCAGGCCGGAACGGGCTTCACAGCCATTGCCCCTCAATCTCGATGGCGCCGTCGCCGCCATCTGCGGCGATCTCGGGTTCACCCCCGAGATCGCCAACGGCCTGTTCATCATTGCTCGGGTGCCCGGGCTCCTGGCCCACGCCGCCGAAGAGCGCGACCGTCACAAGACCATGCGGCAGATCGACCCGAAGGACCATTGGTACGACGGGCCCGGCCGGCGCCGCCTTCCGGGGCTGCGCAAGTAGGTGAGAGAGGTGGCTCCCTTGCAAACCTGCGATCAGTTGCCCGGGTGCGCAGGAATCTACTAGACTGGATTACTCACTTGGCGTGGGCGCTTGGCTCAGCGGTAGAGCATCGCCTTCACACGGCGGGGGTCAGTGGTTCGAATCCACTAGCGCCCACCACGCTTCTCCTAGAACACGAAGCACTTACGGGCACGCGTTCCAAATGACAACGGACCCGTGGTTCCGGCCGTGGTGCAATGGTGGTGCAGCGTGAAAGGACGGCGCAGGGACCTGCTTGACGGGCGGCACGTGCCAAGCAATCATCTCCCCTTCAGGCCGGCCTGAGCATCGGTCCCGGCTGCGGGGGCGCCGTCGTACCGAAAGGGGGAGAGCGGCGAGATGTCCAACGTAATCGCTATCTGTCTCGGCGTGTGCGGCGTGGCCCTTTTCACCCACCTGCTCCAATCAGGCTCTCTCGGATCCGGCTGGTACACGACGCTCGTCGTCTCAACTCTGCTGTTGGCTGTGGCTATCTCAAGGATCGACATGCTGCAGGTGCTCGATCTTAAGAACCTCCGCGTGACGTTGCGGGAGATCCAACAGGCGAAGTCAGACATCTACGCGAAGGCCGAGGAGCTCCAGACCATCGCAATCGGGGTGGCGGACTTTTCGGCTGCCAGTATCGTGTCTGAGAACCGTTGGGCTGGTGGAGATCATCAAGAGAGGATGCTTCGGCGACGGGACGACCTCGAGAGATTCCTAGACAACGTCGGGGTGTCCAAGCCACGCCGAGAGGAACTGGTGCGCCCGATTACGGTGACGGTCGATTGGGATCTTCGAAAGGGCATTCTCGCGAATGCCACCGCCGCGTGGAAGCCGTCTCCGGGGCATGCGCCGACCGACACGGCGGCCCGCGACGCGATGCAAAGAAGGCTGGCGGCCGCCCTGGAGCAGCCGGATCGTGTCACCGGCCTTGCGAGGGCCGAAGAGGTGCTTCTGGAGTGTGCGCTCTCTTCTGAAGCGCTCTCGCAGTCGATCGAGCGCTACCGGTCCGTGCTATCGTCCGGCCGGTTGCCGCGTACAGGAGAGGCCGACGATCTGAGTAGACCGCCGATGCGGTAGCCACAGCGGTGTCATCCGAGCGCGAGATCGTTCATGGCAGACGACGAACCGATGCTGGACAAGTCCGCGCTTGCCGCAGTGCAGGCTGCGCTCCGCGGCCGACAGGACGAAGAGACAGAACGCCTGTTCCTGGAGCACTTTCAGGTTCAAGTGAGTAGCTTCGAGACCGCCACGGCGGAAGTCTACGACCGATGGCGAACGTTCGAGAGCACGTTCGCGAGGGACCAGGACAGCGCCACCGTTGTCGGGGCGCTCTTCACGGTCGTGGCTCGGATGCTCCTGTCGATGAGATTCCTGATCCTCGAGCACATCACCATGGCGGGAGGAGCGCAGAGGCAGGCGTTGGAGGCTCTTGCCTCGGCCTTCCTCTTCGCGAAGTACGACTGGCCGTACCGGCAGCGGGCGTGGTTAGGTCGGTTTCCCGTTCATAGGTCGATAGACCTGCTCGTCAAGCGTTCGGAGGAACTCGGCCTGAACCGAGAAGCGCTCGAGGTGGCTACACAGGCGAAGCGTTTCTACAACAAGATGAGTCATCCGACCATCATCGCGATGGGTGACCTGATCGGCCGAGGGACACACCATCTCGGCCCGATCTTTGATCCGAAGAAGCTTCCATTCTATGAGAAGGAAATCGCGTCGAGAATTGGGTTTGCGGGCATCCTGACCAACGCCATTGATGGGGTCGCGAGCCACATGCGTGAGTGGCCCGACTTCCGAGATCGGCCTGGTGCCACATGATCACAGCGCGCTGCGCCCGACCACTCCTTCACGACGTGAAGCAGGGTGCCGCTTGGCCTATCGGAGTTTCCAGCTATGGCGATTGAAGAAGTCGTCCGCCAGCGTATCGCGCAACTCCTCGCCGAGAGTGGACGTCTGGCTGTCGGTGACCAGTATGGCCAGTGCACTGACCAACACCAGCAGGCAGCGTGCTCCGCCTGGCTGACAGCCGCGCAGAATACTGTTCATTTCGTTTGCCCCAGCCCGGAAGCACCCTATAGACAGAAAGCCGATCGCATAGCGACCGCAGACCACGCCTTTGAAGTCAACCACGCGGTTGGTGAGCTTGCCGCCGTGCTGCAGGCGCTGGCAGCCGACGCCGATGCGGGACTACTCGCGTCTGTTGCCGATCGTGCTCGGGCGGAGACTCTTGATGACTTCCTGGATCACGCAGACGCCTACCTCGAGGCATCTCGAAAGAACGAGGCGGGTGTAATCGCGGGTGTCGTGTTTGAGGATGTGCTTCGCCGCGCCTGCCGCAAGGCCGGCCTCATCGAGAAGGACCGGAAGCTTGATGGCCTGATCTCGGAGCTCGCTTCTCGAGGCGATCTCTCGGCTGTGAAGGCGAAGCGCGCTCGCGCTGCCGCCGACGTTCGCACAAAGGCAACGCACGCACAGTGGGACGAGTTTGAGGTTGAAGACGTGCGCGCCGCAATTGACCTCACACGGGAACTGATCATATCAAGACTCGACGCCGGGTGAGCCTTCTCACGTTGAGTGGACGGCCCAAACCGGCCATCACTCGAGCCCCAAGACGCGCGCCTCCCGGATCTCCGACTGGAGCGCCAGCAGCGCCCGATTGAGGATCAGCCAGTCCGGCACCGCGCCGAGCTCGAGCCCGATCTCGGAGAGCAACGCCTCATTGTGCAAGCGGGTTGCGCCTTCGCAACGGCGGAGGGTGTCTTCGGGCAGGCGTCGGATCGACGCCCAGGTCGTACGCAGTCGTAGGATTGCCATTCGGGCCTCCCGGGACGGAGGCCGGCGGGCTGCTGGTAGAATCACCCGCAGATCGCCAGCCTGTCTCGCGCAGGTTGACGGTTCAGGAGCGCCGGCGGGTGCCCGCCCGCTTGCGCTCCGCCTTGATGACGCGCTTCTCAATCAGCCACGCGCGCACGGCCCGCCGGATCTGCTCTCCGACCGGAATCCCCTCACGGTTCTTCACGTCGTGCAGCCCGGCCGCCAGGTCCGCATCGATCCAGAAGTTCGTCAGCTTACGCGCCATCACAGCAGAGCATAAAGCGGTTTCCTTATGCGCGTCAAGTCCCCCGTCTCCGCCGCGCTCGGCCACGACAGCCGCGGCGGGAGACCTCGCCGGACACTCCACTTCGGGCGCCACGCTACGATGGTCCGGTGGCGTGGCTGTTAGCGTGGCTGGATCCGGCCGTGTCCCTACGAGGCGCTGGGGCCGGCAGGCGGTCGGCCGCCTCCGTGAGCTCGGCCTCGAACTCCAGCACGCACTTGAGCGCCACGCGGGCCTCGTCGCAATCGGGATGCTACGCCTTCAGCACGTCCAGGACGTGCGCCGCGCCGCGGGCGAGCACCCGGCTCTCCCGGATCAGGTTGGCGGTCTGTCGTCGTCGAGCCATAGCTGGCAGCCTCCTGTCAGGTCAGAACGGAATGTCATCGGCGGTCACGTCACGTCGTCAGCCGGGGCGGGCCGTCGCACGGGCGGTGTCGGCGCCATCGCCGCGGACGGCCCCGCCGGCTTGATGCGCAACGCGTCGACCGTCTCGCCGCCGAACTCGACGGCAGACACGCAGAGCCGGATGCGATTCCCCGGCCAGTCGTGGGTTTCGGCGGAGCCGACAAGCTCTTCGATCTTCCGGGCGTTCGTCCGGTTGAGGATCAACCCCTTCGTCCTGCCGGCGAAGTACACGACCGGCTTGACTTCCTTCGTTCGCCCGACTTCCTCGACCTCGACGCGCTCGATGGTCACGGCGGGCGACGTGTCGCCCACGTCCGCCGGCCGGAGATACTTTGGGGGAAACGGCTGATTCACGTTCACGATGAGCTCCTTGTCGAAACGGGTGTCGACGATCGGCGCGCCACGCGACAGGCCGGGCACCGCTTTGGCTAGCAGTGACCGCGCGCACGAAAGTGCTCGACATCATCCGCCGTGAAGACGAATGCCGCCGAGCAGGTTGACGCACCTGAAGCGGTAGTCCTTCGCCTCCGCGTCCGCGCTGATGCGTTGCAACGCGCGGCGCCGTTCATGCTGGCATTCGAAACACCGCGCGGGCAATTCCCACGGCAGCCCATCGGCCGTCTCACGCTCTCGGAGGAATCGTTACTCGTCGACGCTGATCTCAAAGCGCCGACCGCAATCGAGGCAAGTGCGAACTTGCGGCTTGGGGTCGGTGCGCATGGTGTCACTCACTCAGGTGAAAAGGGCCGCAGTCCGCTCGCCCGATCAGGTGGAGTGAGCCTGACCGGCACGACTCGATCAGGTAACAATCCCCCGGCAAAGTCGGGGGCTGTCATTCCGGGGCCGCTCAAAGCGGCCGAAGAACGCCGCGAACTCGCGACTCCCCGGCTGACGGGGCGCGCCCCATGGCACCTCGCGCAACGCGTGCGGACTCCCAGCGCCGAGGTCCAGCGTCACCGCGTGACTTGCGCTTCCCGACCCGGTGAACCAGACTCATCGCGTGTCCACCACGGTGCTTCCACCCGTGCGCTTGGCGGCTCACGCTGGAGGCATCCACCGGTGGACACACTCCCGGAAACGTCAAACTTTGGCTGCCACCCCGGCAGAGCCGGGGGACTCCCGGCCTGCTAGAATGTCTCCTGGTCGGCGAGCAGGTCGATGGTGGCCTGACGGACGATCTCGTCGACGCGCTGACGATACAGGTCGGACAGCGGACGCACGAGCGCCAGCCGTCGACGCTCCACGAGGTCCCGATCTCGAAGCGCCCGCACGTGTCGGAACGCCGGCCCGATGTCTCGCCCCGTGGCCGGCCGGCCCATGAACAGTTGCCAACGGCCGATCGTCCTCAACGCGGGGCGTTCACGGCGCGACACGGGCGGAGCCGGAACGAGCTCGGGCGTCGGTGGGCCGTTCAGCCAGACCTGGTTGACGCGCTGGAGCACGTCGGCCAGGCGGCCGGTCGCATGCGGCGGATGCGCTACGGGGCCGACCATCGTCAGAGCTTCCCATTCGACGCGATGTACTGACTCGCCATCGCGCGCGGCGCCTGGTTGCCAAACTGCGCATCGAGGGCGCGCTGGCGTTCGGCGCGGCGGGCCACGGCCTGTTCGTCGAGCTCGCGCCGGCGCTTCTCGTTCTCGCGCCGCTGAACCACCGCGGGCCGATGGGCGACGATCACGCCGGCCGAAATCGCGTTGTCAACGGCCTGCTCTTCGGCCGCCTCCAATGTGGCGAGCTCATCCCGCAACCGCGCGATCGGATCCGGGCGTTCCGCAGACGGCGCGCCGACCTCGGCGGGCACGCGCGCCACCAGCCCGATCAACGACTGCTCGGCCTGCGCGGGATCCCCAGCGCACAGACAGCCGAACCAGTCCGACGTCACACGGCGGGGGTCAGTGGTTCGAATCCACTAGCGCCCACCACGCCCCTCCGGCCCCGTCACCGTCCCACACGCCCCCACAGGATGTCGAGTGGACTCCGCGCCGGATCCCGCAGTTCCTTCAGGGAACGATCTTGAACGCCTCCAGCAGCTCGGCCTTCTGGTCGCCGGCCACCGCCTGGATGCGGAGGACGTATGTGCCGGGTGCGATGCGCCCAACCGGGAGTTCGAACCGCACGCGCCCGCCGGAGGGTTCCGGCAGCGGCATCTCGGACAGCATCTGCCCAGTGCTCCCGAGCAACTCCACCTTCAGGGCCGGTGGCTCTTCGGTCTTCGCGCTGCCGGCCAGGTCAACGAGCACGCGATCGGTTCGGCGGAAGGTCCGCGCGGCCACCGGCGTCGGATTCGCGGCGGCCTGCAGTTGGCGGAACGCCTGGAACGTCCGGGCACGATAGAAGCGCGGGGTCGCCAGGCCGACCGGAGCCGCCGAGAAGTCAGGCACGTCGACGCGAGCCGTCCACTTGTCGATCACACGCCCATCATCACCCAGGGCGGTCAGCCTCAGCGTCGCCGAGCCTGGCGGGTGCACGAACGACGCCGCCGTCGGTCCATCGGCCTCCTTCCCGACACTCACCGTGGTGACAGCCAGCCTCGGCTCGGTCCCCGGCTCCTCGGACGGCACCTCGATCGTGAGGCGGGTGGCGGTTCCAGCCCGCAGCCCACCCTCCTCCTCCGGCTCCCAGGTCAGCGTGACTCGCGTGAGCGAGTCGCCCCCGGGCCCGAAACCCTGCCACAGTCGAACGGGTCTTCCGCTGCGGGGACCCGACAGGCCCGATAGCGCCTCCTCTAGACCCGGGACATCCGGCCGCGCGGCCGCGGCCCTGGCGGCAGCCTCGATGTCTTCGGCCTTCGGCGCCCAGTAGCCTTTGCGGGCCGCCACTTGTGTCCCCGACCGCTTCACCTTGACCTCGATCTCGTGGAACTTGCCGTCGTTGAACTCCCGGGTTGGGGTGTAGCCGACCAGATAGTAGGCGCTCGCGTCCGTGATCACCTGGCTGAGTCCCACCCGGTCGTCCTCGGGATTGCTGATCTGTCGCCCACCCGTCTCGCTGGCGAATCGGAACAGCACCTCGCGGACCCAGATGTCACCGGGACCGAACTCGCGCGGTTCGAGCACGTGAATGGTCACATTCGCCCGGTTCGCCGCCTCGATGACGGCGCGGACCCTGTGGTCGAGCGCCTGTCCCGGCCGCGTGAAGGGCGGCCCCTCGCTGACGAACAGGACCGACTTCCGGCCTTCGCGAAGCCCTCCGAGGTAGGTCACGATAGCCTCGAGCGTCGAGAGCGACAGGTCGGCCCGAAGCTCTGCGACGTTCGGCTGCCGCGCGTGAAACTCCTCGAGCGCACTCTTGATGGGGAAATACTCCCCTTTCCTCCCCTCGAGCTTCCGGATTCGCTCTTCCAGCTCGTAGCGGCTCCGGGTGAACTCGACTGCGCTCAACGGCGTGAGAGGGTCGAGGACGGCCACGAGGTCCGTTGGCGCGAACTGGCGGACGAAGTCCAGCAGGGCCGGACGAAGCCGCAGCATGATGCCGAGGGGCAGCTTCGAGATGTGGTAGTCGTCGAGGAGGATCGCGAACAGCCGGACGTCCTCGCGCGCCGCCTCGGCCCGCGCGTGCTCCTGGGACCGAATCTCGAGTGACGTGTCGTCGCCAGGCGCTGGCTGCCCGTCGATGCTCACCAGCTGCAATGTCGCGATCGTCTGCCGCACGCCGTCCTCGAAGACTTCGAAGTCGTCGGCCTGCAAATCGTCGATGGGTCGACCGCGGCGATCGCGCACGGACACGTCCACGCGAACGAGGCTCACGCCTGCGCGGAACACGGGCTGTTGGGGCTGCTGGACGTCCTGCGGCTGCTGCGCGCGCTGGGTCTGGCGCAGGATGGGTCCTGGAGACGCCGCGCCGACTAGAAGCACTGCCGAGCCGGCCAGCAGCGCGGGCACGGACCCACGCCAGGATGAACGACGGAAAGGCTCCAGGAAGTCCACGCTGTCATTGTACCCGGCGATCCCCTCCGCCGCGCCTGCACGCGGGCCGCTCGCGGGCGCATGCGACCGGCGCAGGCGGGCGTATCCTGTGCGCTGGAGGTGTTGACCGCCTGCAAGACGAAGGCGGCGGACGTGTCCGCGATGGTGCAGTCGTTGGGAATCGTCGGGCGCGATGTTCGCCCCTGGCGCTGCTACCGCCTCTTGGCCTGGGCCACGAGCGCTTCGAGCAGCCGTACGTAGACCTTCTCGGCGTCGCCGAACGTCTTGGCCCAGTCGGCCTCGGAGATCTTCTGGTCCTTCCGCCATTCGTCGTCGAAGATGGTGCGTTTGCCCCCCATCTCCACCGAGTCCATCGCCTTCCCTTCCTCGCGATCCGGTTTGAGGCCGTCGGCGCCGAGGTCCTCGAAGAACACCCGCGTGTTCGGTACGGCAGCGCTGTTCAAGTCGATGTAGATGTCCTGATATTCCTTCTTGGCGAGCTTGTCATCGAGGAGCACCGCAGGCTCGTACTTCGCCGTCACCACGAGCAATTGGCTTCCGGGGAAGAACATCGCAGCCGTGTACCTGTCGGTGCCGCCCGGGTCCTTCGCGGCTACGGTCGTCATCTTGGCCGTCTCCATCAGGCCCGTGAGTTCCTTGACGAGCGCCGCCGATCGGTCCTGAGCGCCCGCAGCCGCGCTCAGTACCAACAGCAACAGGACCGTCAGGAGGATCGTGAGGCGGTGCGGGCTCATGTGCATGAGAGTCACCTTGATGAGGGCCGGACTGTCGCCAGTGTTCTACCACCGCGCGCCACCCGGCGTCAACGGGCGCACGGCACGACGGGGACCGTTCTGGAGCGTGCGTGTCTGTCGCCCGTCCCAGGTGCGCGCCGTTCTGCGGTCCGTGAGGGCCGGCGGATAGGTCACCCGATGAACAGCGGGTCTTCCTCGTCGAACCTCGGCCCGGTCTCCTCTCGCAGCCCGTCACCTCCCCGGAACGATCGGACCGCCGCGACGACGCCGCGGAAGGCGGCGACGACCGCCATCCCTTCCCTCAGTGGACCCACGAGGGAATGCTGGAGGAGACCGACCGTCTCGTCGATCCGCCGCGACAGGCTGCTGACCAGGTGATCGACGCGTTCGAACTGCGCCGCGGCCAGGACGGAGATCTGCTGCGCATTCTCCGAGACCGCCCGCAGCCGCTCGGCAATAGGCTGCAGCTCGGTCTCGACCCGCGTGGACAGCACATCGACTCGCCGGGCCAGCCGGGCAGCATGCAGCACGATCAGCACCTGCACGATGGCCATCGTCACGGTGGCGAAGGCAATCACGCCGAGAAACACGTCTGTCACGCCTGCTCCTTCTCCCGCGCCGCCTGGTACGCCTCGCGCCCGCGGTCGATCGCGGACGCCAGGGTTTCTTTCTGCTTGTTCAGGTACTCCCGGGTCTTGCCTGCCGCGTCCTTCACCTTCTCGCGCCCCTCTCGGGCCCTGTCGCTGAGGTATCCGCGGGTGTCCCCGCCCTTCGCCGGGGCAAAAAGGAGGGCCACCACCGCCCCCGCAAGTGCGCCAAGGGCAAAGGCCACGACGACGCCGGCCGCTCCATGGTCTCGTTCACTGCCCATAGTCCTGTCTCCTTGGAATCGGAACACAAACCCCTCGTCGTCCATTGTACAACCCTGCACACGGGAAGCGTGATCCTGGCCTCGGGACGAGGAGCGTCAATAGAGCGAGCTCAGGGCTCAGAGCTCGGAGGCCGGCGAGAGCAGCTCAGGATCGGCGACACCCATGCTCCTGGCCCTCAGGCGCCTGATCTCGTCCCGGGCGGAGGCGGCCTTCTCGAACTCCAGGTCCGCCGCGGCCTGCCGCATGTCGCGCTGCAGGGTGGCGATCCGGGCATCGATCTGCGCCTGGGTCAGGTACGGGTCGTGGGACTCCCGGACGGCCCCGACCGTCACGTAGTCCCGCTCGTAGATGCTTGCGAGCACGTCGTCGATCTCCTTGACGATCGACGACGGCGTGATGCCGTGCTGCCGGTTGTAGGCCTCCTGCAGCGCGCGGCGACGCTCGGTCTCGGCGATGGCGATCCGCATGGCGTCGGTCACGCGGTCGGCGTACATGATGACGGTGCCGTGTATGTTGCGCGCCGCCCGGCCCGCGGTCTGGATGAGGGCTCCCGCCGAGCGCAGGAACCCCTCCTTGTCGGCGTCGAGAATCGCGACCAGGGAGACCTCCGGCAGATCGAGGCCCTCCCGCAGGAGGTTGATCCCGACGAGCACGTCGAACTCGCCAAGCCGCAGGCTGCGCAGGATGTCCATCCGCTCCAGCGTTTCGATGTCCGAGTGCAGGTAGCGGACACGGACCGCCAGCTCCTGGTAGTACTGGCTCAGGTCTTCCGCCATCCTCTTCGTCAGCGTCGTCACGAGCACCCGCTCCCCCGCCTCGACACGCGCCCGGACCTCTCCGAGCAGGTCGTCCACCTGGCCGCGCACTGAGCGGACCTCGATCACGGGGTCCAGGAGACCGGTGGGTCGGATGATCTGCTCGACCACGACGCCCCCGGCCTGCTGGAGCTCGTAGGGTCCCGGCGTCGCCGACACGAAGACCGCCTGGCCGACGCGGCGCTCCCACTCCGCGAAACTCAGCGGGCGGTTGTCGAGCGCCGAAGGCAGGCGGAATCCATAGGCGACGAGCACCTCCTTCCGGGAGCGGTCGCCGTGATACATCCCCCGAATCTGCGGAACGGTCTGGTGGCTCTCGTCGACGATGATGAGGGCATCGGACGGCAGGTAGTCGAGCAGCGTGGGTGGGGGCTCTCCCGCCGCGCGCCCGGTGAGGTGGCGGGAGTAGTTCTCGATTCCATGGCAGTATCCGATCTCCCGCATCATCTCCAGGTCGAACATCGTGCGCTGGTGCAGGCGCTGCGCCTCCAGCAGCTTGCCCTCGGATTGCAGCACCTCGAGGCGTGACGACAACTCCTGCTTGATGGCATCGACGGCCTCCCGCGTGCGCTCACGGGGCGTCACGAAATGCGTTTTCGGATAGACGGCCAGCCGATCGTGCCGCCTGAGGGCCCGGCCGGTGAGGGGGTCGATGCTGACGAGTGCATCGATCTCGTCGCCGAACAGCTCGATGCGGATGCCGGACTCGTCGTAGGAGGGGAACACCTCGACGATGTCGCCCCGCACCCGAAACGTGCCGCGGGTGAATTCGGCGTCGTTGCGTTCGTACTGGATCTCGACCAGCTTGCGGAGGATCTGATCGCGGCCGATCCGCTGTCCCCGCTCGAGGGGAAGCAGCAGTCCGTAGTAGGCCTCGGGAGAACCGAGGCCGTAGATGCATGACACGCTGGCGACAATCAGGACGTCGCGGCGCTCGAACAGCGACCGTGTCGCCGAGAGCCTCATGCGGTCGATGTCGTCGTTGGTTGTCGCCTCCTTCTCGATGTAGGTGTCGGTCGCCGGCACGTATGCCTCGGGCTGGTAGTAGTCGTAGTAGCTGACGAAGTACTCGACGGCATTGCGGGGAAAGAACCGCCGGAACTCGCCGTACAGCTGCGCCGCCAGCGTCTTGTTGTGCACCATCACGAGGACCGGCCGGTTGACCCGCGACACGACCTGCGCCACGGTGAAGGTCTTGCCAGACCCGGTCACGCCCAGCAGCACCTGGTGCCGATCTCCCCGGTTCAGTCCGGCGACCAGCTCGTCGATGGCCCGGGCCTGGTCGCCGCGGAGCTCGAAGTCGGAGACGAGCTGGAATCGATCGTGTCGGGACGGCATGGCAAATGGCCGCACCTCGGGGCGCGGCAGGTTCGCTACGGACGCTCCCGATAGGGAGCGAAGTACCCCTCCCGGGCCCGCACCTTGAGGCTGGGACGCTTCACCGTGATCCGGACCTTGCGCCACGTCCCGTCGGGCTTGCGGTTCGTCGACACGTAGCCGAGCGTGTACTGCGCCCGGATCTCCGCCAGCACCTCGTCGTACGATCTGTCCAGGTCCTTGGCGACCACCGGAAAGTAGGCCTGGCCCCCGGTCATCTCGGCCAGTCGAATCAGACGCAGGCGCAACTCCATCACGACCGATCGTGGCACATGCTCGAGGAAGCCGACGGCATACAGCGTGATGTCCGACGCCTTCAGCAGGTCGACCATCTCAGAGAATCCCATCGTGCTCTCGGTGTCGGCCCCGTCGGTGTAGACGACCAGGATCTTCCGCCCGTCCTGGAACGCTGCGCCGTCCAGATACACGCCGATCGCGTCGTAGAAGGCCGTCATGCCATCCGGCCGGCGATGGCGGATGCGCTCGACGAGGCGGGCAAAGTCATTCTGGCCGTAGCGGGCGACACGGACCTCCGTGTCGAAGTCGACCAGGGTCACGTCCTCCGCCTCCGGAAGCGCGTTGAGGAACTTGATGGCCGCCCCCCGCGCGAAGTGGATGTCGTCGTCCATGCTGCCGCTCGTGTCGAACAGCAGGCCCAGGTGCAGGTCCGGTCTCGACTCGGCCCGATTGCCGCGCGCGAAGAGCGAGAGGGACTGGCGCGCACCATCCTCCACGAGGTCGAAGTCCTCGGCTGTCAGGTCGGACACCAGGCCACCCTTCCGGTCCACGACCGTCACGCCGAAGCTGACGAGATCGACCTGGCTCCGGAAGACCTGAGCTCCGGGCCTGACCCAGCACAGGCCGGCGAGCAGGGCTACGACGAACACGCGAGGCAGTCGCAAGGCGGGTGGCCTCCGGGACGAGTACGTGCCCCCTGTGGGCTCGTCGAGATTCTACCTTCAAGCGGGCGGCAGGCCCGGGGCTTCACGGCTTCGCCCGCGCAGCAACCCCTCCTCGCCCGCCCGGAGATCGTATAATAAGGAGTTCGGTATGTCTTTGCGCCCCTCCCGGCGGCCGTCATCGAGCGCGCGATGAGATGTCTGGCCGTTTGTCATAGCGAGCTGGTCGTCAGGCTTCTCGAAGAGGTGCTGCCGCCCAGATTCGACGTCGAATTCCTGGTCGAGAGCCGTCCCCTCGCACGGCGACTCCACGACGCCGGGCTGACGATTGCTGCGGCCGATATCCGCCGGACCGATACCTTTCTCAAGGCCGATCTGTCGCCGAACACCTGCGTCATCATCGAGGACAACGGGCGGACGAGCCTGAAGCGCATCGCCGAAGCCATCCGCGGCGCGGGTGGCCTGCTCGTGTACGTCCTGGCCGCCCCCGGTTCGCGAAACGGCAAGGGCCGCGAGAAGCGGGAGGAGCAGCTGCGCGCCGTCTTCCCGGAAATCGGGTTCCTCGAGATGCCCGAGTTGATCGGCGGCCCGCTGGTGGGAGAAATCAGCCGGTCGATGACCCGCGCACGAGTCCAGCAGTACCAGCGGTATTTCAACGATGTCAGCCGCGTCCTGATCCTGCTGCACAACGACCCTGACCCGGACGCGATGGCGTCGGGCCTCGCGCTGCGCAACCTCCTGCGGCGGACGAAGGCAACCGCCATCATCGGCGCATTGCAGGGCGTGACGCGTCCGGAGAACCTCCGGATGGTGAACCTCCTCGACATTCACGTCGACACCATCCCGGCGGCCGCCCTGCAGGAGTTCGATGCCGTGGCCATGGTCGACGTCCAGCCGCACTACTTCGGCGGCCTCATCGACCGCGTCGATCTCGTCATCGATCACCACCCGCAGCAAGCGGGATACAGCGCCGTGTTCCGTGACATCAGGCCGGACTACGGTTCGACCTGCACGATCCTGACCGAGCACCTCCGGGCCGTGGACGTGAACATCTCGGAACGCACCGCGACGGCCATGCTGTACGCCATCAAGTCCGACACGCTCTTCTTCAACCGGCAGGCCAGCCGTGTCGACATCGAGGCCTTCTCCTACCTGTACCCCCTCGCCGATCCCGCTCTGATCCGCAAGATGGAGGGCGCCGAAATCACTAGCGAGCGTCTGGAGTACGTCACCCTGGCGCAGCAGACGGGCACGCTCGACGAACAGGTGTTCTCGGTGTACCTGGGCAGCTTGCCGAGGGAGGACTTCATCCCCTATGTCGCCGACTTCTTCCTGCAGGTCGAAGACGTCAAGTGGACGATTGTCGCAGGGACGGTCGGGCCCACGCTCGTCGTCTCGGTCCGCAACCTGGGCTATACGCGGAACGCGGGCGAGATGGTCCGCAGGATCTTCGCCGACCTCGGCAGCGCCGGGGGTCATCGCGCCATGGCCAAGGCGGTCGTGCCGCTCGAAGCGTTCCAGCAGAAGTACGGCGCCGGGTCCGAGGATGAGCTGGGCTGCGTGATCCGCGATCTCGCGATGCAGTTCCTGCACGATCATGCGGGTAGCGAAAGGACCGAGAGGAAGAAGGGAGGCTGACGCTCCGTCGTGCCCGCCGACGCGTGAGTCCCGCCGTCAGGCCTGATCCGTGCCTCCCACCACCGGTTCGATGAACTGCCGGAAGGCGTCCTCGTACCCGCGGTCGACGAGCTCGCCAATCGACAACATCCGGTCCGATCGTTCGTCGAACACTCCGCCGAAGCCGAACGGTCCGACCGGGTTGTGCGCGGGCCGGATCCAGTGGACATTGCGGAACGACGATGCGCGCGCCCGCACGGCGTCGCGCGTCGAGGCCATCTCCTGGGCGGCCAGCCATGCGCCCACCTTGCCCCGCCCGTCGATTCGCAGGACCTCCAAGGTGTGCGGCTCTTCGAGCGCCGCGGACGCCGAGACCACGATCACCTGTTCCGCTCCGGCGGCGGACACTTCCTCGAGGAGCCGCGCCACCGATCCGGGGCGGTCGCAGACGCGGTGGGTCTCGCCCCGCCAGTAGCCCTCCGGGGAGAAGGTCAGGCTCGAGGGTTCGTTGACGACGGGCACCGACAGGGCCGCCGCAAGAACGTCCATGACATGGTCCCGATCCATGCCCGCCAGGTCGAGGGCTTCTCCCGCACGGGCGGGCCAGGCCCCAGCCCCGTGGCGACGGCCGAAGAAGCCCTGACGATAGGCCTCGCCCAGCGCGGCGCCAATGAGATCGCGCCTGGTGTCGAGGTCGTGCACGAGGACGATGAGCTCACGGAAACCGGGCTGGCCCAGGTTGTCGGCCAGCAACTCCGCGTAACGGTGCGAGAGTTCCAGGGCGTCCGGCTCGGCCACGCGGGCCCCGCCGGCGATCAGCCGCCACAGCGCCCGCCGCGACGCGCCGACGGCTCCGCGTGCCGACAGCGGTGCGCCGAGCACGCGCCACCAGAAGCGGCCGCGCTCGCGATGGCGCCCTTTCGGCGCGCCACGCATGGCCGCAATGAGCAGGATGATGAAGACAACTGCCAGAAGGAAGACCGCCGCCTGGGCCACCCACGCCGGCAGGCGGCCCGGCAGAAAGAGGTCGTGCACGATCGCAGTGTAGCGGTCTGAAATCTGCTCGCTGGCCGACAGCCCCACGAGACTCCCGAGGAACGCCACCACGAAGACGCCGAGACCAGCCGCCAGCGCGACGAGCGGTACCGCCACGACTGCCAGGGCCGCGCCGGCACCCCAGGCCAGCCAGCGGAGGGCAGCGCGCCATCGGTAGAGGCTGACGACCTCGCCGCTCCTCCACAGCCCGTCTGCACCCCACAGGCGGCTGGCACCGTCGATGGCCGCGAAATAGGCGCCAACGACGCCGATCCCCTGCCCCGCCACGAGGTCGACCCGTACGCCCGCCTCGCCCAGCGCCCGCAGCACTCCGGCATGGTAGGCGCCCGCCGTGCCCGCGCCCGTCAGGATCAGCGCAGTCCGGCTCTTGGGTGAGTAGCCGGTCTGGCCCGGTCGCGTCGCTTCCAGCCAGGGCTCGGTCATGAACCGCCACCGTTGCCGGGAGTGCTGTCGCGGGTCGCGGGCGTCAGCCCGCGGCACTGGAGCGAACACCACATGAGCGCCGACATCACTTAGCGTCGTGGACTGTCGTCAGCTTGACCAGCTCGAAGCGCCGGACGCCGGTCGGGGTGGGCACGACGACCTCGTCGCCCTGCTGCTTCCCCAGGAGGGCCTTGCCGATCGGCGAACTCGTCGAGATGAGTCCCTTGGTGGCGTCGGCGTCCTCCGGCATCACGAGCTGGTAAGTCACCTCGGCCCCGTTGCCGTCCTCGATCAGCACGACGCTCGAGCCGAACGCGACGCGGTCGGTCGGCAGCCGATCGAGGTTCATCAGGGAAATCTCGGCCATCCGCTTGCGCAGCATGCCGATCCGGGCCTGGACGTAGGACTGCCGCTCCTTGGCCGCTTGGTACTCGGCGTTCTCGCTGAGATCGCCATGCTCGCGCGCGCGCTTGATCTCCTGCGGCAGTTCCGTGCGCAACTCGCGGTCGAGCTCCGCGATTTCGTCTTCGAACCGTTTCAAGATGCGTGCCTTCATGGTCTCAATCGTCTCGCCTTGATCGGCCACCTCGCGGCGACCCGGATGTCGGCGCCGTCACGCCGGCGCTGCCGCGCGACGGGCCTCTCTCGCCGGTTCGCCACAGCAGGGTTAAACTCGGAGTCTAGCACATCTGGTATGCTCGACTCGCCCTCCGCCCCGCCATCATGACCATCATCACGAGCCGCCAGCACCCGTTCGTCCGGCGTTGCCGCGACATCGTCCGCGGGCGAGGCGACGGCGACATCCTGCTTGATGGCGAACACCTTGTTGACGAGGCGCTGTCGGCGGGCGTCACCGTGCATCTCGCAGCCATCAGCCGTCGTGCTCTGAGCCGACCCTCCGCCCTTCAGCTCCGCACCCGGCTCGAAGACGCAGGCACGCCGTGCCTCGACGTGTCGGACGGCGTCCTGGATGCCGCCAGTCCCGTGCAGACCCCGAGCGGGACTCTCGCGATCGCCGCGCGGCCGACCTGGCCGCTGGCGAAGGCCCTCGCCGGGCCGAATGCCCTGGTGGTGGCGATCGCGGGCGTGCAGGATCCGGGCAACGTCGGTGCGATTGTCCGGGCCGCCGATGCGGCGGCGGCAACCGGCGTCGTCGCCGTCGGGCCCACCGCGGATCCGTTCGGCTGGAAGGCGCTTCGGGGAGCGATGGGCTCGGCATTCCGTCTGCCCGTGGCCGTCGAGACCGACTGGAGCGTCGTGCGGGATCAGGCCCGGTCGCTGGGCCTGCGCCTGGTCGGGCTCGTGCCGCGCGACGGCGTGAGCCTGTACGACGCGGACCTCGAGCACCCGGCGCTGGTCGTCGCCGGGGCCGAGGGTTCGGGCCTGGCTGCGGGTGTCGCCTCGGACCTCGAGGTGTGCATCACCATTTCCATGCGAAGTGCCGTCGAGTCGCTCAACGTCGCCGTGGCCGTCGGGATCACGCTCTTCGAGGCGGGCCGCCAACGCAGGGGCCGGACATGACAAACGATCTCCGGCTATTCGACGAGCCTGGCGAGGACGGCCCCCCTTCGCGGGCGCCCCTGGCCGAGCGGATGCGCCCGCGCGCGTTCGACGAATACGTCGGCCAGGACGTTCTGTTGGGGCCCGGGCGCCCGCTGCGGGAGGCCATCGAGCGGGACCTGCTGCAGTCCGTCATCCTCTGGGGCCCGCCCGGCAGCGGCAAGACCAGTCTGGCGCTGCTGATTGCCGAGACGACGAAGGCGCGCTTCGTGGCGTTCAGCGCCGTGCTGTCTGGCATCAAGGAGATCAAGGCCGTCATGGCCGAGGCCCAGCGCGTCCGGCAGCGGCTGGGCCGCCGCACGATCCTTTTCGTCGACGAGATCCACCGGTTCAACAAGGCGCAGCAGGACGCGTTTCTGCCTCGGGTCGAGGCGGGCGACATCATCCTCGTGGGCGCCACCACCGAGAACCCGTCGTTCGAGGTGAACGCTCCCCTGCTCTCGCGCTCGCAGGTGTTCGTGCTGCAGGCGCTCGAGCCGGCGCACCTGCGGGCGCTGCTCGAGCGGGCGCTCGCGGATCCCGAACGGGGGCTGGGCGCACTGTCGTTGCAGGTTACGCCAGGCGCGCTCGACGCGATGGCGAACTACGCCAACGGCGACGCCCGCGTGGCGCTGAACCTGCTCGAGTTCGCCGCCCTCTCCGCGCCCATCGTCGACGGCGTGCACGTGGTGGACGAGGGGTTTCTGCGCCAGTCCATCGAGCGTCGCGCGTTGCTCTACGATCGCGCGGGCGAGGAGCACTACAACCTCATCTCCGCGCTGCACAAGTCGCTGCGCAACAGCGATCCAGACGCCGCGGTCTACTGGCTCGCGCGGATGCTCGAGGCCGGCGAGGATCCACTGTATGTCGCCCGGCGGCTTGTCCGGTTCGCCTCCGAAGATGTCGGCAATGCCGATCCGCAGGCATTGCAGGTCGCAGTCGCCGCCAAGGACGCCGTCCACTTCATCGGCATGCCGGAGGGCAACACGGCCCTCGCCCAGGCTGCGACCTATCTGGCCACCGCACCGAAGAGCAACGCGGTCTACTCGGCGTACCTCCGCGCGGCCGACGATGCACATCACGACAAGGCCGAGCCCGTGCCGCTGCACCTGCGCAATGCTCCGACGCGACTGATGAAGGACCTCGCCTACGGCAGGGGCTACGAGTACGCCCACGACGATCGCGACGCCGTGACCGGCATGGAATGCCTGCCGCCGGCCCTGCGTGGCCGCACCTACTACGAGCCGACAACGAGGGGGTTCGAGAAGGAGCTGAAGCGGCGGCTGGACGGGTGGAGAGCGCTCAAGGAGGAGCGACGGAAGGGCAGGGATACGTAGGGAGCCGGGATCCGGTCCCTGGCCCCCGGGTCCCTGGTCTCAGATCCGTTGAAAGTTCTTCTCGACTTCGCGGCGGGACAGCCGCAGCATGACCGGCCGTCCGTGCGGGCAGACGGTCGAGTAGGCGGTCTCGCGGAGTTCTTCGAGAATGTGCACCATCTTCTCGTGGGTCAGCGGGTCGTGTGCCTTGACGGCGGCATGACAGGCCATGGTCGCGGCGATCTGGCGCAGGTGATCTTCGACGGGAGCGCGGCCGCCGAGCCGCTCGAGATCCGCCGACAGGGCCCGGAGCGCTTCGGCGCCCTCATCGCGCCCGAGCAGAACCGGCATAGCCGTCACCTTGACGCTGGAGGGCCCGAAGTCCTCGACCTCGAAGCCGCACTGGTGCAGTTCACCGGTGTGGCCGAGCAGGACCTCACGCGCTTCGGGCGGCACGTCCAGCAGCAGCGGCGTGAGCAACCGCTGGCTCTCGAGGGCGCCCGACGAGAGCCTGGCGATGGCGCGTTCGTAGAGCACGCGCTCGTGGGCCACGTGCTGGTCGATGACGGCAATCCCCTCCTCGTCGACGGCGATGATGTACGTGTTCCGGAACTGCCCCAATGGCACCAGCGGCTTGAGGGGCACGGCCGTCGCCGGCTCGCGGCCGACTCCCTGGGCGCCCCGGTCTTCGAACCTCACCGCGGGACCGCCGAGCGACGGAGGTGGCGGGGGCATGAGCGGGCTCGCCGGCCTCCCCGGACTGGTCTCGGTCCGTTGGAAGGCCGACATGAGGTTGGGCAGCGACAGGCTGGCGGCGGGTGAGGCCCCGCCGGCGGGCGCCGCCAGGGTGAGCTCGGGGGCCGGCCCCTCCCCCACCGCTTCCTGTACGGCCCTGCGCACGACCTCGTGCACGAGCGACTGGTGACGGAATCGCACCTCGGCCTTCGTGGGATGCACGTTCACATCCACGGTGTCGGGCGCCAGCTCCAGGAACAGGTACACCTCCGGACTGCGCTCCTTGGCGGTGGCGCTCGCGTACGCGGCGCTGACGGCGTGGGCAATCGTCCGATCCCTGACGATCCGCCGGTTGACAAAGAACTGCTGGACGCCCCGGACCGGTCCTTGCTCGGTGAGCGCCGCCACGTAGCCGAACACGCGGAGGCCACCCGCCTCGGTGCGGACCGGCACGAGGTCTTTCCGATCGCCGTAGAGCTGGTAGAACCGATCCGCCACACTGGCCACCGGCGGGCACTGCACGAGCGTCCGCGGGCCGCTGGTGAGGGTGAAGCCGATTTCGGGATGCCCAAGGGCAAGCAGCGTCACCATGCGCGAGACCTGGGTGGTCTCGGCAACGTCTGACTTCAGAAACTTGCGCCGAGCCGGGAGATTGTAGAAGAGATCGTCTACCTCGACAATGGTCCCGGGCGCCATGCCGACTTCGGTCACCGACGCCAGAGTGCCGCCGTTGACGGTGATCTCCGTGCCGGCAACCATGTCCGCCGGGCGCGTGCGAAGGACGAAATGCGACACCGACGCGATCGACGGCAGCGCCTCGCCGCGGAACCCCATGGTGGCAATGGCTTCGAGATCCGAGGCTCGTGCGATCTTGCTCGTCGCGTGCCGCTCGAGTGCGAGGCGGGCGTCGCCGGGCTCCATGCCCGACCCGTCGTCTTCCACGCGGATCCGGCGTTTGCCGCCCATCTCGACCGCCACGACGGTGCGCGTGGCACCGGCATCGATACTGTTTTCAACCAGCTCTTTGACGACGGAGGCGGGACGCTCGACGACCTCGCCGGCCGCGATCTGGTTCGCCAGTTCCGGGGACAGGCGCGTGATTCGGCCCATGTCGCTACAGCCACCGGTTGCGGCGGAAGATCCCCAGCATCCCGGCTGAAAGCAGACCCATCAGTGCGAGCACCCACCAGAACTGCGCGCCGTCGCCGCCAGGCAGGTGCGGCAGAACCACGTTCATCCCGTAGACGCCGGTGAGGACGGTCAGCGGAAGGAATACGGTAGAGAGGATCGTGAGGAACTTCATCACTTCGTTGAGGCGGTTCGACACGTTCGACAGATACGCCTCGAACATGGCGGTGATGCGGTCCTGGAACAGGAGCGCTTCATCGGCCACGCGGACGACGTGGTCGTGTACGTCGCGGAACCGGTACGCGACCTCATCGCTGACCTGGACGAACTCGCGGCGGGCCAGTCGCCCCATCACGTCGCGCTGCGGCAGGATCACGCGGCGAAGTGCGGTCACCTCCCGCTTCAACGCCAGGATCTGGCGCGTCGTCTCGCGGCTGTCGACCGACTCGAGGATCGCGTCCTCCAGCGCGTCGAGCCGTTCCTCGATTCGATCGACCTCCGGGCCGTAGTGGTCGACCATCGTGTCGAGCAGCCTGTGCATGAGCGCCGCCGGTCCCTCAGCGAGCACGCGTTCGTTCCGGAGGCAGATCCCGGCCACCTCGGGGAACGAGCGTGACCGTCCGTCGCGCACCGTGACCAGGTAGTTCGGTCCGAGGAAGAAGTCGACGTCGTGGGTCGCGAGCTCCTCGGCAGTTGAGTCGATCCCGTGGAGGATCGCATAGAGGTAGCCGTCGTAGGTCTCGATCTTCGGATGGTGGGATTCCGCCGTCGCGTCCTCGATGGAGAGGGCGTGGAAGCGGAACGGGTCGGCGAGCAGACCGAACTCATCGCCCGTGGCGTCAACGAAATCGACCCACGTGACTGCGCCAGCATCCGGGCGCAGCCACGCGGGGTCGAGGGTCGTCTCGCGGGTGGTGCGACCGTTGCGATGGACGTAGATGTCGACCATGGCGCCACTTCAATCGCCCACCTTGACCGCCAGCGCGGCCTGGGCGGCAGCCAGGCGCGCCACCGGCACCCGGTACGGCGATGCGCTGACGTAGTGCAGGCCCACCGAGTGGAAGAAGTGAATCGACGACGGATCGCCCCCGTGCTCACCGCAGACACCGAGCTTGATGTCCGGCCGCGCCTTGCGCCCCTTCTCTACCGCGAGGGCCACCAACTGGCCGACGCCGGTCGTGTCGAGCGACTGGAACGGATCGCGTTCGAGGATCTTCCGCTCCTGATACGCACCCAGGAACTTGCCGATGTCGTCGCGGGAGAACCCGAAGGTCATCTGGGTGAGGTCGTTGGTGCCGAACGAGAAGAACTGCGCCTCCTCGGCGATCTCGTCGCCGGTCACCGCGCCGCGCGGGACCTCGATCATCGTGCCGACGAGGTACTTGATCCTGACTTTCTGCTCCTTCATCACCTCGGCCGCCACGCGCTCGACGATCTGACGCTGATCGCGCAGCTCCTTCACGTGGCCCACCAGCGGGATCATCACCTCGGGCATGACCTTGAGGCCTTCCCTGGCGAGCTGGCACGCCGCCTCGAAGATGGCCCGCGCCTGCATCTCGGTGATTTCGGGATAGGTGATTCCGAGGCGCACGCCGCGATGGCCGAGCATCGGGTTGAACTCGTGCAGTTCCTCGACGCGGCGAAGCAGCGCCCTCTTCTCCGCCAGTGTCTGGGCACTGCCCCCCGTCACCTCGAGCTTGGCGATCTCGACCATCAGGTCTTCTCGCTTCGGGAGGAACTCGTGGAGGGGCGGGTCGATGGTGCGGATGGTGACCGGCTCGCCGTGCATGGCCTTGAGCACGCCGTAGAAGTCGCCGCGCTGCAGGGGCAGCAGTTCGGCCAGTGCCGCCCGGCGTTCCTGCTCGTTGTCGGCCAGGATCATGCGCTGCACCTTCTCGATGCGGCCCTCGCCGAAGAACATGTGCTCGGTCCGGCACAGCCCGATGCCCCGGGCGCCGAAGGCGTACGCCAGCTCGGACTGGTCTGGCAGATCCGCATTCGCCCGGATGCCCAGCGTCCGTACCTTGTCCGCCCAGCCGAGCAGCCGGCTGAAGCGCTGGTAGATGTCGGACTCGGCAGCGTCCATCTGGCCGTCGAGCACCTGCAGGATCTCGCTGGGCTTCGTGGCGACCTGTCCGATCTTGACCTCACCCGAAAGGCCGTCGACCGACACGTAGTCGCCTTCGCGGATGATCCGGCCCGCCACCGTGAATTGCTTGCCCTTCTCGTCGATGTGCAGCGCCCCGGCGCCGACGATCGACGGCTTGCCCATCTGCCGGCCCACCACGGCGGCGTGCGATGTCATGCCACCGGTCGCGGTCAGAACGCCCTGCGCGACCTCCATCCCGTGAATGTCGTCGGGCACCGTCTCCTTGCGGACCAGCACGACCTTCTTGCCGGCCTCGGCCCACGCGACGGCCTGGTCGGCGCCGAAGACGACCTGGCCCGACGCGGCACCCGGCGACGCGGGCAGGCCCTTGGTCGCCACGGGCAGCTTCTTCCACTCGGCCGGGTCGAACACCGGGGCCAGCAACTGCGAGAGGGAGCCGGGTTCGACGAGCAGCAGCGCCTCGGCTGGCTTCAGCAGTTTCTCTGTGACGAAGTCGGTCGCAATGACGACCGCCGCATAGCCCGTGCGCTTGCCGTTCCGAGTCTGCAGCATGTAGAGCTTCTCGTCCTCGATCGTGAACTCGAAGTCCTGCACGTCCTTGTAGTGCTTCTCGAGGCGCGTCGTGAACTGGCGCAGCTCCTTGTAGGCCTTGGGCAGCACTTCTCCCAGTTCCTCGATCGGCCGTGGGGTCCGGATGCCGGCCACAACGTCCTCACCCTGGGCGTTGACCAGGAACTCTCCGAAGAACTCCTTCGCGCCCGTCGCCGGGTTGCGGGTGAACCCGACGCCCGTCGCCGAGCGGTCTCCCGTGTTCCCGAAGACCATCTTCTGCACGTTGACGGCCGTCCCGATGTGGTCGGGGATCTCATAGATGCGGCGGTAGGAGATCGCCCGGGGGTTGTTCCACGAGCGGAAGACGGCGTCGCGAGACATCCGCAACTGCTGCAGCGGATCCTGCGGGAACGACTTGCGCGTCTCCTTCTTCACGAGGGCCTTGTACCGGGCCACGACCTCGCGCAGTCCATCCTCGCCGAGCTCGGTATCGATCTTCGCCCGGTGAGCCGCCTTCACCGCCTCGAACTCGTGTTCGAAGCGGTCCTTGGGAATCTCGAGCACGACGTTGCCGAACATCTGCATGAACCGGCGATAGCTGTCGTACGCGAAACGGCCATTCCCGGTCCGGGCCTTCAGCCCTTCGACCGACGCGTCGTTCAGCCCGAGATTCAGGATCGTGTCCATCATGCCGGGCATCGAGAACTTCGCGCCCGACCGGACCGATACCAGCAGCGGGTTCGCAGTCGACCCGAAGGTCGCGCCCGCCGCCTTCTCGAGCCGGCGCACGTGAGCCATCATCTCGTCTTCGATGGCCTGTGGCAGCGTGCGCCCTTCCGCGTACCAGAGGTTGCAGGCCGCCGTCGAGATGGTGAATCCCGGCGGCACAGGCAGGCCCGCATTCGTCATCTCCGCGAGGCCGGACCCCTTCCCGCCGAGCACGTCCTTCATCGTGCGATCGCCTTCGGCCTTGCCCTGGCCGAAGAAGTACACGTACTTCTTCGGCGCTGCCTTCCTGACGGTGTTCCTCCCGATCACAACGCTCGCCTGTCCGCGCTTCTTCGTGGTCTTCTTGGCCATGGGATCTATGACTCCGTCTCGGGGGCAATCTCGGAAACATCCGCCAGCTCGAGCAGCAGCTCGTGCATCCGCCGCAGCAGGCTCAGCCGCTGGGTCCGCAGCTCTTCGTCGTCGACCATGACGAAGATGTCGGTGAAGAATCGATCGACCACCGGGCGGAACCCCGACGCCAGACGGCAGGCGTGTTCGTACGCCCGCGCGGCGATGGCCTGCCTCATCGCCGTCGATCGGGAATCGAATTCGGCCATCAGCGCGAGTTCGGCTGGCTCGGTGAGCCGGTCGAGCCGATCGACCGGCTCCCCCTTCAGCTCGCGCGACAGGTTCTTCACGCGCTTGAACGCCACGGCCAGGGCCTCGAAGTCGGCGGAACCGCGGACGGCCTTCAGACCCTCGAGGCGCCGCCGCACGTCGATGGGATCGGGCACCCCGGTCCGGCCGGCGAACACGGCGTTCAACTCATCGTGGCCGTAGCCGCGTTGCTCAAACAGGTAGCGCAATCGCTCGACGAGGAAGGCCGTGGCGGCCGGCTTCCAGGCTGGTGGATCCTCGACGAGATTCCCGAGATCCGACCGGTCGTCCGCCGGCAACTCACCGATCCTGGCCCGCGACTCGTCGAGCAGGCGATCGACGGGCATGGCCACGTCGAGGCCCGTCAGCTCGGGAAGATCGACCATGAGCCGCAGCAGGCCGTGCGCCTGGCGGCGCAATCCGAAGGGATCGCGCGTCCCTGTCGGACGTTCGCCGGCCGCAAACAGCCCGACGATGGTGTCGAGCTTGTCGGCCATGGCCACGGCCGCCCACACGGGCTCGGCACCGGCCACGTCGGCCCGGGCCGGCGCGGCGTCCGGCTCCACGGCCACGGGCAGGTAGTGGAAATAGACGGCCCGCCACACCGCCGCGGGCCGCCCCTCCTCCCGAGCGTAGATGCCCCCCATCGTGCCCTGCAGCTCGGTGAACTCGCGCACCATGTCGGTCGCCAGGTCGGCCTTGGCCAGCCGGGCCGCCTCTCTCGCGTGGTCCACGGCCTCCGGCACACCCAGCACCTCGCCGGCAACCCATCCGGCGAGATGCTCGATGCGCTCGGCCTTCGCCCGGTAGGATCCCAGCCGCTTGTGGAAGAGCACCGTGTCCAGCCGCGACATCCGGGATCGGAGCGGCACGCGGCGGTCGGCATCCCAGAAGAAGCGGGCATCGCGCAGTCGCGCAACCAGGACGCGCTCGAAGTTCCGCGCCATCATCGTCCGGTCCGGCGGCTCCGTGTTGACGACGGCCAGGAACGCCGGCAGCAGCCGGCCGCCTTCGTCGACGACAGGGAAGAAATGCTGGTGATGAATCATCGTGGTCGCCAGCACTTCTTCGGGCAGTTCGAGGAACTCGGGCGCGAACGCCCCGTCCAGCACCGAGGGGTATTCGACGAGGTCGGGCACCTCCTGCAGCAGCCGCGATTCCCTGGCGGCGGCGGTGCTCACGCGTCCGCCCAGCCGCTTCGCGTGCGCGTCGAGCTCGCGGGCGATCTTCGCATGTCGCTCCCCGCGGTCGAGGATGACGAAGTTCTCGCTGAGCCTGGCTCGGTACTCGTCGAACGAGCGCACCTTGAGGGCACGGCCCGGTCGTCCGCTTGTCGTCAGGAAGCGGTGCCCGAAGGTGACCGCCGACGAACGGATGTCCTGCACCAGGGGGGACTGGGCCGCGCCGGAGCGGCCGATGACGAACGGAACGACACGCCCGCCGTACAGGAACAGAATCCAGCGGATGGGCCGGCCGAACAGGAGTTCGCCGCGGCCGTCGTCCAGTTCAGCGTCCCAGTGCATCTGCTTCGGGAACGACAGATCGCGCAGGACGCCGGCCAGGACGCCGGGCAGCACGTCGGCGGCGGGCCTTCCGCGGACCTTCTTCCGGAAGGCCAGGTACTCCCCCTTGGGCGTCTCGACCCGCTCGAGATCCCCGACGTCCACCCCTTGCTTGCGGGCAAACCCGGCCGCGGCCGCCGACGGCGATCCGTCAGCCGCGAAGCCCGCCCGGACGGCGGGCCCCATCAGCAGCTCCTCGAGGTCGGCCTGCCGCTCGGCCAGCTGGGCCACGCGGGCGGTCAACCGCCGGGGCGTGCTGAAGGTCTCGACCGGCGACTGCCTGTCCAGGCGGGCCGCGGCGAGCCGAGCGGCGGTCCGCTCGCCGATCTGCGCGGTCAGCGACGGCAGCCAGCCGGCGGGGATTTCCTCGCAGCCGACTTCGATGACGAGTTCGCGATCCATACCGTACCAATGACCTCCGGAGCTCGCCGGCGTTCACGCCGCACGATCGAGCCTCGCGGCCGGCGACGTCACGCGCGCGGCGATTCCCCCGCGGCGCGGGTCTCCTGCTCGACATACGTCCGAGCGATGGCCACAGCCAGTTGCCTGACCCGGAGGATATAGGCCGTCCGCTCGGTGACGCCAATCCCGCCGCTCGCATCCAGGACGTTGAACAGGTGCGAGCACTTGAGACAGTGCTCGAGCGCGGGGCGCACCAGCCCGGACTGCACGAGCACCTGGGAGAAGTCGAAGTACCTGTCGAAGAGACTCCGGTGCAGGGCCACGAACTCGTCGCGCGGCATGTCCACGGCCCCGAAGGAGTACTTCGACTGCTCGATCTCGTCCCGGAGCCTGACGTCGCCGTAGGTCACGCCGTGTCCCCACTGCAGGTCGTAGACGTTGTCCACCTTCTGGAGGAACATCGCGATCCGCTCCAGGCCATACGTGATCTCCACGGGAACCGGGCTGAGATCGAGGCCTCCGACCTGCTGGAAGTACGTGAACTGCGTGATCTCCTGGCCGTCGAGCATCACCTGCCAACCGATACCCCAGGCCCCGAGCGTCGGTGACTCCCAGTTGTCCTCTTCGAACCGGATGTCGTGAACGCGCGGGTCGATTCCGCACGCCTCGAGGCTGTCGAGGTAGATGCGCTGGACCTCGTCGGGAGAGGGCTTGAGGATGACCTGGAGCTGATGGTGTTTGAAGAGGCGGTTCGGATTCTCCCCGAACCGCCCATCGTCGGGCCGCCGCGACGGCTGGACGTAGGCGATGTTCCAGTGTCGCGGGCCCAGGACCCGCAGCAGCGTCTCGGGGCTCGAGGTGCCGGCTCCGACTTCGAGGTCCAGCGGTTGCTGGACGAGGCACTCGCGCGAGGCCCAGAACTGCGAGAGCGTCGAGATGAGGTCTTGAAAGGTCTGAATGCTCAATGGCCGTTGCCAGGGTTACGGGTCAGTGCCCGCGCAGTTCCCTCAGAACGCGGACCGACTTCAGTTCCTTCTCGAGGTGCGTCGCAATCAGCTCCCGGTGCGCCGCCTCGAGTTCGCGAATCGCCTGCTCCGATGCGCCCAGTTGCCCAACGGCTACCGGAGCGAGCCCGCCGAGCGCGCCGATGAACCGGACCGCCTCGCTCGAGAGCACCAGCGCCCGGGTTCCGCGGGGCCGCACGCAAGCCGGGCACGAGTAGTGCCTGTCCCCGGCGCCAAGCACCGCACCGCCGCGGGCATCGCGTCCGAGGGGACCACCGCATCCGGCACAGGCCGTCGTCGACGGGTAGACACCTTGCAGCCGCAGGAGCCAGTACTCGAAGTACCGCGCCAGCGGCTCGATCGGCACACCGTGAGTCATGGCGTCCACGACGCCGCAGCCAAGCCGGTACAACTTCTCGTTCGGGTCGGCCTCAGGAGCCCACTCATCAATGAGTTCCGCGAAATACCCGGCGTACTCAATCCCGCCGCCCCGGGGCGCCCTCAAGGGCGATGCAATCGGCTCCGCGTAGTTCAGTGCCACCAGCTCCCGCCGTTCCTTCTCGAAGTACGCCACGCCGGCCCGGGTCATCGGCTCGAGCGCGCCCGCGAAACGGGTCCTCGGCCCGTGCGCGCGCTGGGCCACGCCGCGGCGCTTGCCCCGATCCTCGGTGAGGAACACGACGATGCGATCGACTTCGCCGAGCTTGTAGGTGCGAAGGATGAGCGCTTCGGTCGTATAGAGCGGCATCGCCAGGCGGACAACAACGGGTCAGGGGCCATTCTATCCCGCGTCAGTCCTCTTCGACCACGCCAAGCTGATCCAGCAGGCGGGAATCCTCTCGCCAGCCGGCCTTGGTCTTCACGCGCAGGTCCAGGAAGACCCGGGCGGCGAGCACCCGCTCCATCTCCTGCCGGGCCTCCGTGCCGATCAGCCGGATCATGCTCCCGCCCCGGCCGATGACGATGGGCTTCTGGGAGTCCCGCTCAACGAAGATCGTGCAGTAGACGCGAACCAGGCCCCGTTCGTCCGCTTCATCAATGTGGTCCACCAGCACCGCCGACGAGAACGGCAGCTCGTCCCGGGTGTGGGCCAGGACCTTCTCGCGGACGATTTCGGCCAGAAATACGTGCTCCGGCTGGTCAGTTACGTAGTCGTCCGGGTAGAACGGCTCGCCTTCCGGCAAGTGCCCGATGAGCACCTGTTCGAGCCGATCGACCTGCTCTCCCGTCAGAGCCGACATTGGCACGAGATCGGCGAAGCGAGCCATTCCCGACCACCGGTCGATCAGCGGCAGCAGGGCCGGCTTCTCGACCAGGTCGACCTTGTTGAGCGCCAGCACGACCGGGGCCGGAACCCGACTCACGAGGTCGGCCAGGTAGGTGTCGCCACCGCCGATCGCGCCGGTCGCATCGGCCACGACGCAGACGACGTCGGCCTGGGTCATGCTCTGGACGGCCAGGTCCACCATCCGCACGTTCATCCGGTGGAGGGGCCGATGGATGCCGGGGGTATCGACGAACACGAGTTGCGCACCGGGCGCGTTGCGCACGCCAACGATGCGGTTACGGGTGGTCTGCGGCTTGTCCGAGACGATGGCCACCTTGGTCCCGACCAACCTGTTCAGCAAGGTCGACTTCCCTGCGTTGGGCCGGCCGACGAGCGCAACCAGGCCGCATCTCATGTCCCGGATGGTCCTGCCGCTACCCCGGCACCCGAGACCTCGGCCGGGCGGCGGCGCACGCGCAGCCGAATGACGCGGCGGCGCTCCGCATCGACGACCTCGACGTTGAGATCGTCGATGTCGAACACCTCGCCGGTCCCGGGCACGCGGCCCAGGCGCGCGAGGATGTAGCCACCGAAGGTCTCGAAACCCTCGACCTCGATGCGAATCCCCAGCCGCTCGGCCACGCGGTCGACATCAGCCTTGCCCGTCACCAGGAAGACGCCGCCGTCCTCTTCGACGATCGACTCGGTTTCGACGTCGTACTCGTCGCGGATCTCGCCCACAATCTCCTCGAGCAGGTCTTCGAGGGTGACCAGGCCCGCGGTGCCGCCGTACTCGTCGACCACGATCGCAATCTGCAGTTGCTGCTGCTGGAACTCGCGCAGCAGCTCGGAAACCCGTTTGGTCTCAGGCACGACGTGGGCCGGGCGCACGAGCGTCGTGACCGGCGCGTCCCCCGGCTGGTCGGCCCGAAGCCGCATGAGGTCCTTGATGAACACGAAGCCGACAATGACGTCGAGCGAGTCGGTGTAGACGGGAATCCGCGAGTACTCCTGCTCGCGGAAGAACGCGCGCAGGTCGTCGAGCGTCGCCGACGCCCTGATCGCCACGATGTCCGGCCTCGGCGTCATCACTTCGTGGACGAGCGTATCCCCGAAATCCACGATCGATTGCAGGAGCTGGCGCTCGTCCCGCTCGATCAGGCCCTCCTGTTCGCCCGCCTGGAGGTACGCGGTCGTTGCCACCTGCTGTTCTTCGACGTCGATCCCCGCCGGTACGGGTTCTCGCTCCACGCGCGGTGCAAGCACGAGGCGAAGCGGAGAGACGAAGGGCCACATGGCGCGCACGAGAAAGTCGAAGGACGGCAGCAGTAGATCCAGCACGCGCTCGGGGTCGCGCCGGACGATGAGGTACGGAATGAGGTGCTCGAACAGCAGCACGAAGGCCGCAATCGTCAGGATGACGCCGAGCACCTGTTGGATTCCACCCAGTCCGACGAGACGAACGATACCGAGCGTGACCAGGACGTGCACGGCCCCGAGAGAGGCCCGGACCGGCAGGAACAGCAGAATCGGGTCGTCCAGATAGACGCCCAAGCGCACCGACCGTCCGCTCCGCTCGGCGACGAGACGCAGCGACAGGCGCATCAGCACGGCGAAAGCCGCGCCGATCGCGCCCAGATACACGGCCAGGCATGCGAGCAGGAACAGGCCAAGGGGGATCACGGCCGCGCCCTCGGTGTCTGCCTGTCGCCCGGGTCTGAAGCCCTGGGCCTACGACTGCCACCCCGAGGCCGGTTCTGCCGTGTTCGTTCGCCCACGGTCTCGGCCTTGGGCGATACGGCCCGCTCGATAAGGCCGGTGCCGAGCCCGCCTTGTCGGCGCAGGCGGGCCTCGAATCGGGCCATCGCCCCGTCATCGGTCTCGTGGTCGTACCCGAGCAGGTGCAGGAGGCCGTGCAGCGCGAGCACGCGCACCTCGACACCCAGCGGGTGCTTGGCCCGCCTGGCCTGGCGCCTGGCCACGCCCGACGCAATCACGATGTCGCCCAGGGGTTCGCCGTGCCGGGCAGGGGCCTCGGAGGCCTGAAACGAGAGTACGTCGGTGACCCGATCGACTCCGCGACACTCTCGGTTGAGGCGCCGCATCCACCCGTCGGTGACGAACGCCACAGTCACCTCACCCAGGGCCCTGGCCGGCGCCATGTTCTCGACCCACGCACGCAGACCGGGTGCCCGCAAGGGAGGTCTCGTCTGGCTGACGACCTTCACCGTGAGCGAGCGGCGACGTCGGTCAGGCGGCGACATCGGGGTCAGCCGGGCGAGGGGCTGCCGGAGCCGTTCCCGGAGGACGACTCGTACGCCTTGATGATCATCTGTACGAGCCGGTGCCGCACGACGTCCCGCTCGTCGAAATACACGAAGGTGATCCCTTCGATGTGTCCGACAACGCGGATCGCCTCGATGAGCCCCGACGTTCTTCCATCGGGCAGGTCGATCTGCGTGATGTCGCCGGTGATCACGGCCTTCGAGCCGAACCCGAGCCGTGTCAGGAACATCTTCATCTGCTCGGTCGTCGTGTTCTGCGCCTCGTCGAGGATGACGAAGGCATCGTTGAGCGTCCGGCCGCGCATGAACGCCAGCGGCGCGATCTCGATGGTGCCTCGCTCGAGGAGCCGTTCGACCCGTTCGCCGTCAAGCATGTCGTACAGGGCGTCGTACAACGGGCGCAGGTAGGGATTGACCTTCTCCTGGAGGTCGCCGGGCAGGAAGCCCAGCCGCTCCCCCGCTTCGACCGCCGGCCTCGCCAGGACGATCCGGCTCACCTTCTTCGCCAGCAAGTAGGAGACGGCCTGGGCCATCGCCAGGTAGGTCTTGCCCGTGCCGGCGGGGCCGATGCCGAAGACGATGTCCGTGCGGTCGATCGCCTCCAGGTAGCGGCGCTGATTGACGCTCTTGGCCGCAACCTGCCGGCGCCCGGCCGTTCGCAGGGGAGCCTTCAGGAAATAGTCGCGGAGGTCCACCGACTGATCGCGGGCGACCAAGTCCGCCGCGGTCTTCACGTCGCCATTCGTCACCCGGTACCCGTCTCGCTGGAGACTCACCAGCCCGTCGACCAGGCGATCGACTTGCGCGACACCGGACGCGTCACCGGCCACCAGGAGTTCGTGCCCCTGCGTCGACAGGCGGACGTTGGCCAGCGACTCGATGTATCGGAGATTCTCGTCGTAGGACCCGAACAGGGCTTCGAGGCCCTCGTCGGGGAGCACGATCTTGTGCGGCGGTGCGGTCGTGAACCTATCTCCTTACCTTACAGCACTTTAACAGCGGCAGAATGGTACTATACGATCCAGGAACCGTCAAGGTTCGACCCGCAGCCGGAGGTCCTTCAATTGGCGGCCGTCAACGGCGGAGGGCGCGGCCGACATCAGGTCGACCGCCTGGGTTGTCTTGGGGAAGGCGATGACGTCACGGATCGACGGCTCGCCCGCCAGCATGGCGACGATGCGGTCGAGACCGAGGGCGATGCCGCCATGAGGCGGCGTGCCGTATTCGAGGGCCTCGAGGAAGAACCCGAATCGAAGCCTCGCCTCGTCGTCGCTGATGCCCAGCGCCCGGAACATCCTCTTCTGCAAGGCGTTGTCGTGGATGCGGATGCTGCCGCCGCCAATCTCGGCGCCGTTCAGCACGAGGTCGTAGGCCTGGGCCTTCACGCCGCCCGGATCCTCTTCGAGACGATCCATGTCGGACTCGATCGGCGAGGTGAACGGGTGGTGCATGGCCACCCAGCGCCCCTCCGCCTCGTCCCGCTCGAGCAGGGGGAATTCCGTCACCCAGGTGAAGGCAAACTCGTCGGGCTTGAGCCACCCCTGGCTCCTTGCGATGTCGAGGCGCAACTGGCCGAGCACCTTCGAGGCGGCGTCCGGCGCCCCGGCGCACATGAGGAGCAGGTCCTGCTCCCCCGCCTGCGCCGCGTCGAGTGCCGCAGTCACCGTGGGTCCGCCCGCAGCCTTCAGGGCGGAACTCTGGACGGTTCCTCCCGGACGCCGGGCCCAGACCACGCCGCCTGCACCCAGCGCGCGCGCCCGCTCGTTCAGGTCGTCGAGCTGCCTGCGCGAGAAGGCCGAGGCGCCTGGCACGACGAACCCACGCACTGCAGCGCCGGCAGCCACAGCGTCGCGGAAGGGGCCAAAGCCTGACCCAACGAACACGCTGGACACGTCGGTGATGGCCATTCCGACGCGCAGGTCCGGCTTGTCCGACCCGTACTTTGCGATCGCGTCGGCGTAGGTCATGCGGGGAAACGGCATGTTGACATCGCGCCCGATGACCCGGAACACGTCCCGGATGAGCGGCTCAATGGTCGCAAACACCATCTCGCGTGTCGCAAACGACATCTCGACGTCGATCTGGGTGAACTCCGGCTGCCGGTCCGCCCGCAGGTCCTCGTCGCGAAAACACTTGACGATCTGGAAGTAGCGGTCGGTGCCGGCAATCATCAGGATCTGCTTGAAGATCTGCGGCGACTGCGGCAGGGCGTAGAACTCGCCAGGATGCACGCGGCTTGGCACGAGGTAGTCGCGGGCGCCCTCCGGCGTCGACCTGGTCAGGACGGGCGTCTCCACCTCCCAGAAACCGACGCTGTCGAAGTACTTGCGCACGGCCATCGTGATGCGGTGCCGGAGCCCGAGGTTGGCCTGCAGGGCCGGCCGGCGCAGGTCGAGGTACCGGTATCGCAGCCGCAATTCCTCGGAGGCCGCCACCTCGTCGGCAATCACGAAGGGCGGGACGCGGGCGTGGCTGAGGATCTTGAACTCGCCCGCCACGACCTCGACGGCGCCGGTGGGCATCCTTGGATTGACGGCGTCTCCGGCCCGATGGCGCACCAGGCCGCGGACGCCGACCACGAACTCGGCGCGGACCTGCCGGGCGCGCTCGCACAAGCCGTGGCGGTCGAACACGATCTGGGTCAGTCCGTGCCGATCGCGCAGGTCGAGAAAGACCAGGCCGCCGAGGTCGCGCACGCGGTGCACCCACCCCAGCAACAGGGCCTCTTGCCCGACATGCTCCACACGCAGTTCGCCGCACGTGTGCGTGCGTGCCCAATCTCCGAGCTTGTCAACCACGGGGATGGCTCCTCTTCAGTTCCGTGCCGCTCCCCTTCAGGTACGCCACGAGCTCGGCGCGCGCGACGCGGGTCTGTTCCCCCTTCACCATGTCCTTCACCGTCACATCACCGCGGGCCAGCTCGTCCTCGCCGATGATCAGGGCAACGTGTGCCCCAAGCCTGTCCGCCCGCTTCATCTGCGACCGGATGCTCCGTCCCTCGTACTCCATGTGCGCTTCGAGGCCGACGTGGCGCAGTTCGCGCAGAAGGCCGATCGCCGCCTCGCGTGCGGCGTTCCCCATGGCGGCCACGAACACGCGCCAGCGCTCGGGAGCCCCCCAGCCGACCGGCATCGCGAGCACCAGCCGTTCGATGCCGGCAGCAAACCCGATGCCGACGCGGTCCGGCCCGCCGAGCTGCTTCACGAGTCCGTCGTAGCGTCCGCCGCCAAGAATGGCGTTCTGCGCGCCGATGCTCCCGGAGAGGATCTCGAACGTCGTGCGCGTGTAGTAGTCGAGGCCGCGCACGAGGCGGTGCGACACCGTGAACGGAATGCCGAACGCGCTCAGGTGGCGCCCGACGGCCCGGAAGTGTTCCTGGCACGCCTCGCAGAGGTAGTCGATCGAGTGCGGCAGCGCGTCGATCGTCGGCTGGTCAGCGGGGACCTTGCAGTCGAAGATCCGCAGCGGGTTGGTCACGGCCCGCCGCTGGCAGTCTCCGCACAGCTTCGAGACGTCCTGCCCGAGCGCCCTCACGAGGGCGGCGCTGAAGGATGGCCGGCAGGCCGCGCAGCCGACGGAGTTGACGTGCAACGCGACGTCCCGGATCCCCAGCTCGGACACCAGCGTCCACGCGAGGTCGACGACCTCGGCATCGATGGCCGGGTCGCTGACGCCAAACACCTCGACGTCGAGTTGATGGAACTGCCGGTATCGTCCCTTCTGGGGACGCTCGTAGCGGAACATCGGCCCCATCATGTAGAGCTTCGGGACCGCCATGTCCTGCTCGAGGCTGTGCTCCACGAAGGCGCGCACCAGGCTGGGTGTGGCCTCGGGGCGGAGCGTCACGCGCTCGCCGCCCTTGTCGGTGAACGCGTACATCTCCTTCTGGACGATGTCGGTCGTCTCGCCGGTCCCCTTGGCGAAGAGTTCCTCGCGCTCGATGATCGGGGTGCGGACCTCGGCATAGCCGTAGCGCTCGAACACGCGGCGGGCCGTTTCTTCGACGCGCTGCCAGCGCTCGACCTCTCCCGGCAGGATGTCGCGCGTACCACGGATGGCTGGGATCATATCAACGCCTGAAGAGCGCCAGCAGCAGCGTGAGCACGACGCTCACGATGATCGACGACGTGATCGGCAGGTGGAAACTGAAGCTCTCCCGGCGCACGACGATGTCGCCGGGCAGGCGGCCAAACGGCACACCCCACCAGAGCAGCAGCCCGGCCACGGCCACCACGAGGCCGGCGAACACGAGCAACCTGCCGAGCGTGGTCATCTCCATGCCTGGAGTCCCCCGTCGCTCCCTGAGGGCTTCGCCGCACCCAGGGGCCTCGGCCCCGGGGACACGAGTCGCGTCTCTGCGCGTCACACCAGTTCCAGACCCCGGAAGAAGTACCCCGTCTCGAACGCCGCCGTCTCGGGCGCGTCCGATCCGTGCGTGGCGTTGCGCTCGATGCTCGATCCGAACTCGGCCCGAATCGTGCCCGGAGCCGCCTTGCCCGGGTCGGTGGCGCCCATCAGGTCCCGCCACTTCCTGATCGCGCCGTCGGCTTCAAGCGTCATGACGATGCACGGTCCGGAGGACATGAAGGCCGTCAGGCTCTCGAAGAACCCTCTGCCGCGGTGGACGGCGTAGAACCCCTCTGCTTCGGTCCGGGTGAGGTGAACCAGGCGCAGGGCGCGAATCGTGAAGCCGGCCTCCTCGATGCGCTGGAGGATGCGGCCAGCGAGCTTCCGCTCGACTGCGTCGGGTTTGATGATCGCGAGTGTACGTTCCATATCCTGTCGATTATAGCAAGGGGCCGGTTCCCGTCGTGTCCACGAACGCTGGAACCGACGCCCTCGACGCACCACGGCATTCCGTTCGCGCGGCGCGTCCTCAGAATGGCGGGTGGGAAGCAGCGACGGCACGACCGGGTGTGGGACTCGCGCGGGCGTGTCGCGTGCGTTGATCTCAGCGCGAAAGCCGCGTAAGCTGGGGCCATCATCTGGCGCGATCGCGCCGAATGGGGGCCTCATGATCGTAGCGCCCGTCATGCACCCGCCGGCCCACCGGGATCAGTTCGCGAAGAAGGGCACGCTCGAAGGGGATCGGCCGACCGATCCGCAGCAATGGAACCTCCACGGCGAAGCCCTGGACGAGAATGGCCTGCCCGACGACGAAGTTGCGATTGCGGAGGATGTGCTCGGGGCGGAGGTCGACGAGACGCAGGGGTAAGAACAGGCGTCAGGCGTCAGGCGACGGGCGACAGGGACAGCGGCGTCAGGCGACAGCGGTAGGCGAGGTTCCTGTCTCCTGGCGCCCGTCGCCTACTGAAGCCCATCCATGATCTCGTCCAGCACCGCCTTCGGCGGGCGGACCTGATCTTCCCCCAGCATCGACAGGGGCGTGTCCACCAGATCCAGCAGATCGATGAAGGTCTCGCGGTCGGGCTCGATGTGGATCAGCCCGGTGGCGAACTCGCCCTTCTGATTACTCTCGTGCAGGAGCGTCAGCGCTGCCACCCTGTTGTGGGGGTCGTACCCCTCGTCGAGCTTCTTCAGCACGATCCGTGACCCATCCGGCATCGTCACCGTCTCGGTCGTGCCCGGCTCGTAGTCCACGCTCATATCGTCGAAGAACGGCACGAAGCTGATCTCGCTGAGCGGATCCTGGTGGTCCTTGACGTACGCGTAGCTCTTGGTCGACCCCTCATGGTCGTTGAAGGTCACGCAGGGGGAGATCACGTCGAGGAGCGCCGTGCCGCGGTGCGCGATGGCCGCCTTGAGCAGCGCCGAGAGCTGCTTCTTGTCGCCCGAAAACGACCGTGCAACGAAGGACGCGCCGAGTTGGATGGCGAGGGCGCACAGGTCCATCGGCGGCAGATCGCTGACGACGCCGTTCTTCAGCTTCGAGCCGATGTCCGCCGTGGGCGACAGCTGCCCCTTCGTCAGGCCGTAGCAGCCGTTGTTCTCGACGATGTAGATGATGGGGATGTTGCGGCGCATCAGGTGGACGAAGTGCGCCGTTCCGATCGCGCCCGTATCGCCGTCCCCGCTCACGCCGACGGGCATCACGGTGCGGTTCGCCAGCACGGCACCGGTCGCCACCGCGGGCATCCGGCCGTGGACGGCGTTGAAACCGTGCGCGGAGCCGAGGAAGTACGCCGGGCTCTTCGACGAACACCCAATCCCCGAAAGCTTGATCACCCGGGTGGGGTCGACACCCATCTCGAAGAACGCCTCGACGATGCGCTCCGAGATGGCGTTGTGGCCGCACCCGGCGCACAGCGTGGTCTTGCCTCCGCGGTACGCCTGGACGTCGAGGTTGATGCGGTTGACCTTCTTGCCCGGTGTGGGCGCTGCTGGCGTTGCCGTCGACATGATGGATCCTCAACCTCTCGCCGTGCGGATGTCCGCCTCCTGTGCCGTGACCTCGTCGCTGATCGTCCGGGCATCGATGGGCAGCCCAGTGTAGTAGAGCACGCTCCGCAGCTTCCCGATCTGACCGGGGGTCAGATCCAGCTTGAGCAGGCTCAACATCTGCGCGTCACGGTTCTGCTCGACGACATACACGCGGGTGTGCCGGTCGATGAACCGCTCGACCTCTGTCGTGAAGGGATACGCCCGCAGGCGCATGTAGGAGGTCCTGATGCCCGCTTCCTGACGAAGCTGATCGCGCGCTTCCTCGACAGCCCCATGACTGCTGCCGTACGCCACGAGCGCGACCTCCGCGTCCGGGTCGACGTCGATGTGCTCCCTCGGCACCCACGAGCGGGCCGTCTCGAACTTCCTGGCCAGACGGTCGACATTCGCCGTGTAATCGTCGGCGCGCTCGCTGTACTGCCCGCGGGCGTTGTGGCCGGACCCGCGGTTGAAGTACGACGGCATGCCGTCGCCGACGACCGACCGGTACGGGATGCCGTCGCCATCGACGTCATGGTAGCGCCCCCAGCCGCCCAGGCGCGCGAGCGTGTCGGCATCGAGCCGCTTCCCCCGGTCGAGGGGCCGATCCGGGTAGGCGAACCGGTCGGCCATCCACGTGTTCATGCCGAGGTCGAGGTCCGTCATGACAAACACGGGCGTCTGGAACCGTTCGGCCAGATCGAAGGCCGTCATCGTCAGTTCGTAGCACTCCTCGGCCGACGAGGGGATGAGCAGGATGTGCTTGGTGTCGCCGTGTGACAGCACCGCGGTCGACAGGATGTCGCCCTGAGCCGTGCGCGTCGGCAGCCCGGTCGAGGGCCCGACCCGCTGCACGTCGATGATGACCGCCGGCACCTCGGTGTAGTAGCCCAGGCCCGTGAACTCCGACATCAGCGAGATGCCCGGGCCCGAGGTCGAGGTCATCGACCGCGCACCGGCCCAGCCGGCCCCGAGCGCCATGCCGATCGAGGCCAGTTCGTCCTCGGCCTGCACGATAGCGAAGGTCGCCTTCCCGGTGGACGTCTCCATCCGGTACTTCTTCATGTAGTCGATGAGCGTCTCGCACACCGTGGATGACGGCGTGATGGGATACCAGGTGACCACGGTCACCCCCGCCATCATCGCGCCGATGGCGATGGCTGCGTTGGCCTCGATGAGGATCTTGCCGGAGGTCCTGTCCATCCGCTCCACCCGGAACGGATCGCGCTTCGGCAGGTGTTGTTCGGCGTACTGGTACCCCACGTCGAGCGCCGCCCGATTCAGGGCAACGGCCTTCGCCTTCTTCCCGAGCTGGCGGTTCAGCGCCTTCTCCATCTCGGCCATGTCGATGCTCAGCAGCTTCGACAGGATGCCGTCGTAGATCATGTTGCGGACGAGACGGCGGAGCTTGGCGTCGGGGCACGCCGGCGCGACCAGCTTGTCGAACGGCACCGGGTAGAAGACGAGATCATCGCGGACCTCGTCCAGCTTGAGCGGCGCGTCGTACACGACGGCCGCACCGGTGTCGAGGGCGCGCACGTCCTCCTGTGCCGTCTCCGGATTCATGGCGATCAGCAGATCGATTTCCTTCTTGCGCCCGATGTACCCATGCCTGCTCGCCCGGATCGTGTACCACGTCGGCAGGCCGGCAATGTTCGATGGGAAGAGGTTCTTCCCCGACACGGGCACGCCCATCTGGAAGATGGACCGAATCAGGACCAAGTTGGCGGTCTGGCTGCCGGATCCGTTGACGGTGGCCACCTGGATACTGAAGTCGTTGACGACTTCGGCCCGGGTCGCAGCCGACGGCCGGCCCTGCACGGCGAGTTCAGAGGACATCCTTCAATCCTGGAGGACGACGCGCGAAGCGTCCGCCCGACGGACCACCCGCCGGAACGCGCACTCCACAGGCTAGGAGAGTCAATTGCCCACTAAACTGGTAAGTATAGCAAATCGGGCGCCGGGAGACGGGACGAGAGCCAGGCCGCGGCCCGCCGGAGCCGGTGACACGACACCCGGCTCTGGCGCGGCAGGCCGTGCGGCCGCCCGAGCGACTCGTCCAAACCACCGGGTCCGACTGCATCACGGACGGTCGGCTACCTGGTCACGCGCATGTCGATCGGCGTCAGCCGCGGGTTCGAGTAGTTCGCGCGGCAGTCGAACGCGCGGCGTGCGATTCCCGGCGTGCCGGCCCCCAGGTTGCTCATGCCGGGGCCGACCCGCTCGGTCACCTCGTAAGTACCGACCATGGACGACGGCAGCCACAGGTCGAGCCCGGCGTGGCGCGCGTAGTCCACGATGATGTGCGCGGACTCCGAGTCGGACTGCATCGACAGCTCAGTTCGGTGGATCCGTCCCGTCGCGGGGTCGACCCAGAGCTTGCCTGATGCGACGGCCGCGCCGGGTGTGTCGAGAATGTAGTCCGGCGGCTTGACCTTGGTCTCCTGGAACTTCAGCACGATGGTCTCGACGCCGTCGATCTTCTTTCGGCCGTCGACCTTGTAGGTCACGCGCGCCTGGTTCTCCGGCGCGACGAACTGAAGGGTAAGCGTTGGCTCGTTGAGGCGGAGGATGAGCTCGTCCTCGAAGTACCGAACCGACTCCCCGGCGTAGGCCTGTGCCTGGGCCCACGCCGCCTCGCTCGGCTTTGCCAGCAGCGACGTGATGCGCGGCGTTCGCTCGCGCAGGGGGTTGTCATCGACCGAGAAGGGGTCGCGCAGGCCGACGACCCTGCCGGCGAGGTTCAGCAGGACGACATCGGAGTTGATGCGCCGCGTCATCACCACCCGGCCCCCCGAGACGTCGAGCAGCGTGTACTCCTCCTCGACCGACACGCCCGAGAGGCGCGGGGCATACGAGGCCAGGTACTCGTTGGCGACGCGGAGGATATCGGCAACGGGCGGGGCCTTCTGGGCGACAACCGGTGCGGCAAGTATCAGGAGAACGATGAGGACGACGAAGGCACGAGACCACGTCATGTGACACCCCCAGCGTGAGCCTTGGTGTGAACGTCGCTTCGGGCGGCACGGGCGGATCCGGACTCGATCCTCGAAAGGTCGCCCGGGTCGCACCGAAGAACCGGTTCCATGACCACGTCGTGCAGGGCGTCAGCCCTGCAGTTCGAGCGAGGGTGGGTGACGAAACCGGCTCCGGTCAGACTAGAGTAGCACCAACTCATCCGAATCTGGGCCGATGTCGGCGGTGGTACAATGACCGCACCATGACGAGCGTGGCTGGTGCACGGCTTCCGGCACCGGTCCACGAACCGCCTCAGGCGAGTGTGACTGGACTGCGCCGCCGGTTCGGCGAGCGGGTCGTGTTGGTTCGTTTCTTTGGGTCGTACGCCCGGGGCGACGCGATCGCGCGGAGTCAGTCAGCGATGATCAACCGGATCTTCCTCGCGTTGCTCCTCACCCTATCGTCGGTCTTCCCGGCTGCCACCACGAGAAGCCTGGCCGTCGAGGGCGATCAGTTCCTGAACGCGCCGTCGAGCCGGCAGGCTGGAGGACGCGGAGCAGCCCCGGTCATCTCCAATGCGGCCATCCCCAAGGAATCGCCGCTGGCGTCGCGGATCGAGCGCGTGCCCGATGTCGCGGTCGATACGATTCTCGGAACGCTGCCACATCTGCCGCCCACGGTCCCGGCGGTGTACCGCGGCAACGCCCCCGGCCCGGAGGTTCGCGTGATCTGGCCGGCCCCCAGGGACAACAGCGAGGTTCTCGCGCCCGGCACTTACACCGTCACCGGCAGGGTGCCCGGAACGGCGTTCGAACCGAAGGCCGTGGTTACTGTGAAGCCTGTCCCGGCAAGGGTCGCCGTCCCGAGCCGCACGGTCGAGTCGTTTCCCTTGGACCGGGTCGTGCTCGAGCGGGACACGAAAGGCCGAGACACGCCGTTCATCAGGAACCGGGACAAGTTCATCCGAGGGCTCGCCGCCACCAATCCCGACAGCTTCCTGTACACCTTCCGGGACGCGTTCGGGCAGCCGCAGCCTGGAGGCGTGAAGCCGCTCGAAGGGTGGGACAGCCAGACGACAAGGCTGAGGGGCCATGCAACCGGCCACTATCTGAGTGCCCTTGCCCAGGCCTACGCGAGCACGACGTACGAGGAAGCGCTGCGCGCCGACTTCCTTCACAAGATGAACGACATGATCGACACGATTTACGATCTGTCGCGGAGGTCTGGGAGGCCCGCTGAAGCAGGCGGTCCGTTCGTGGCGGACCCGACGGCCGTCCCTCCTGGCTCCGGCCGCGCGGGCTACGACTCGAACTTCCGCGCCGGCGCCATTCGCACGGACTACTGGAACTGGGGCGTCGGATTCATCAGCGCCTACCCGCCCGACCAGTTCATCATGCTCGAGCGGGGCGCCACCTACGGCACGCAAGACAGCCAGATCTGGGCGCCGTACTACACGCTGCACAAGATCCTCGCCGGGCTGCTCGACTGCTATGAAGTCGGCGGCAACGCGAAGGCACTGGATGTGGCCAAGGGCATGGGCGCCTGGGTGTACGCCCGGCTCAAGGCGTTGCCGGGCGAGACGCGCATCAGCATGTGGAACCGCTACATTGCTGGTGAGTACGGCGGCATGAACGAGGTGATGGCACGCCTTCACCGGCTGACGGGCGACCGGCAGTACCTCGACTGCGCGAAGCTCTTCGACAACACCGCCTTCTTCTTCGGCAACGCCGGCCACGACCACGGCCTGGCGAAGAACGTCGACACCATCCGCGGCAAGCACGCCAACCAGCACATCCCGCAGATCACCGGGGCGATCGAGACGTTCCGCAACACGCTCGAGCTGCCCTACTACCTGATCGCCACGAACTTCTGGCGCATGGTGACCGACCGCTACATGTACAGCATCGGCGGCGTGGCCGGCGCCCGCACCCCGAACAACGCGGAGTGCTTCACCGCCGAGCCGGACTCGCTGTGGGAGAACGGGTTCGCACCTGGCGGCCAGAACGAGACCTGCGCCACCTACAATCTGCTGAAGCTCGATCGCCAGCTCTTCATGTTCGATCAGGGCGGCAGCTACATGGATCACTACGAGCGTGGGCTCTACAACCACATCCTGGCGTCGGTGGCCGAGCACGATGCCGGGAACACGTACCACGTCCCGCTCAATCCCGGTGCGCAGAAGCGGTTCACCAACCCCGACATGACCGGCTTCACCTGCTGCAACGGCACAGCCCTCGAAAGCAACACCAAACTGCAGGACTCGATCTACTTCAGGAGCGCCGACAACGCCAGGCTCTACGTGAACCTCTTTGTCCCCTCGACGCTGAACTGGAGCGAGCGGAAGGTCGTGATTAGGCAGGCGACCGACTACCCGTACTCGGACACGACGCGGCTCACAGTAAGCGGGGGCGGCCGCTTCGACGTCGCGATCCGCGTGCCGCACTGGGCAACGCGGGGCTTCTTCGTGAAGATCAACGGCCGTGAGGAGCCGGTGAAGGCGGTACCGGGCACCTACCTGACGCTCTCGAGGAACTGGCGTGACCACGACACGATTGAGCTCCGGATGCCGTTCCACTTCTACCTGGAGCCCGTCGTCGATCAGCCGAACGTGGCGAGCCTCTTCTACGGTCCGGTGTTGCTGGCCGCCGAGGAATCAGGACCGCGCACGGACTGGAGGAACGTGACGCTCGACGCCAGCGACATCGGGAAGTCGATCGCCGGCGACCCGGCGGCCCTTCGTTTCCGTATTGGCGATGCCGTGCTCAAGCCGTTCTTCGAGACCTACGGCCGCCATTCGGTCTACCTGCACGTGACGTCGAAGTAGCCCCGGGCCAGGCGGCGGGCGGACCTGCGCCTGCTTCACATCCCGGTCTTGAACACGAAGGTATTCGTTCCGGCGACCCGGCTCGGATCGCAGGCGAGCATCGAACCGTTGGGCCCTCTGGATACGACGGTCTGCTCGCGTTGCCATGTCGCGGCGGCGTCGGCGGATCGGTAGGCCACGATTCCGCCGGCACAGACATAGAGTCGGATCGTGCCGTCGGCTTCTCGGGCAAGTTCGGGAACGCCGCCGAAGGTCAGCCGCTCCCCGAGGGTGAACGTCGTCCCGTCCCCCGATCGCGCCAGCACTGTCGACTGACCGGCCGACAGTGCCATCAGCCACGACCCATTCGGAAGCTGAATCACCGAAGGGTCGGTCATGGTTTCCGCGGCGCGCAGATCGACGGCCATCCCCAGCGTGCGGAACGACACGCCATCGTCCGACTCGGCCAGGCAGATGGCGCGCTCGGCCTGGCTGGTGAAATTCGCGAGGTACGCCAGACGGATCCGATCCCCCACGCGGTACGCGTCGGGGTCGACCACGCCGAGCGGATCGCGCACGCCGTCGATTGAAATGGGGCTGATCGCCGCCCATCCGTCTCCGGTCGCATCGCCAACCCAGATGCCGTGTTGGGCCCCGTTGACGTAATACACGAGAGTCCGGCCGTCGGCGGCCCGGACGCCGTCGGGCACCGAGGCCGACGGCTGCACGATTCGCGCGTCAGTCAACGTGAGGCCGTCGGTCGTCTGCGCGACGACGATCTGATGAAACAGCGGGCCGTTGGGATCGGTCACCGGACCGGGGGCCGGGTTCGGGCGTGCCGTGCACGGCGCGCCGCTCGCCGGAACCGGAGTCGGCGTCGGGCTGGGAGAAGTGGACGCGGCGCCCGCCGTTCCCTGCCGTTCGCACCCGGCGCACGCCAGGAGCGCGATGACCGCGATCGTGGACGCCACCCGGCGCAACATGCGCATCAAGCCCGGCCGCGATGCCCGGACGAACGCCCGGAAGCGCATGGCGCGACAGCCCTGTTCGTGCCCTTCCGCTTCCTCGGCGTCTTGTTGAACCGTTCCTTCCAGAGGTGGACGACCGACAGCCAGGGATGCCGCCACATCATCCGCGGTCCCGCGAAACGCATGACCTCGCGCATCGCCTCGCGCTCCGCGGGCTTGTAGCAGTGGATCGGGCAGGCCTTGCACGTGGGCTTGTCGGCACCGTACGGGCACGCGTCCAGGCGGGCGTGCGAGTACCGCTGAAGGGTCTCGCACGCCGGGCAGAGGGCCTCCGCGCCGTCGTGGTGCCCGGCACAGTAGATCCGCACCATCGCGGCGACGGTCTTCTTCTCGGTCGCGATCGGGCGGGGAACGCTCATGCGCCCGTCCGCGCCAGGAAGAGGCCGAAGTTGCTGCCCTCAATCTCGTACCACGTCGCCATCCTGCGGTAAGGCTCGGGCATGGCTCGTTTCTACTTCTTCAGCGCTCCCGCCATCGCCTGCCCGATATCGGCGGGGCTCTTGACGACGCGGACACCGGCCGCGGTGAGCGCCGCCATCTTCTCGGCCGCCGTACCCTTGCCGCCGGCGATGATCGCGCCGGCGTGACCCATCCGTCGTCCCGGAGGCGCCGTCTGCCCACAGATGAAGCTGACGACGGGCTTCTTGATGTTGTCCTTGATGAACGCCGCGGCCTCTTCCTCGGCACTGCCGCCGATCTCGCCAATAAGGACGATGCCCTCGGTCTCGGGGTCTGCGTTGAAGAGCGCCAGCGCGTCGATGAAGTTGGTACCGATGAGCGGATCGCCGCCGATGCCGATGCAGGTGGTCTGCCCGAGCCCCAGCAGCGTCAACTGGTGAATCGCCTCGTAGGTCAGCGTGCCGCTGCGCGAGACAATCCCGACGCGGCCTTCCTTGCAGATGTGACCAGGAATGATGCCGGCTTTGGCGCGGCCTGCCGAGATCACGCCCGGGCAGTTCGGCCCGACCAGGCGCGTCTTCTTCTCCTTCAGCACGGCCATGACCTTCATCATGTCGAGCGTCGGGATGCCCTCCGTGATGCACACCGCCAGGCCCACACCGGCGTCGGCCGCCTCGAGAATCGCATCGGCCGAGAAGGGCGGCGGCACGAAGATGACGGTCGCGTTGGCGCCTGCCTTCTCGACGCCTTCGGCCACGGTGTTGAAGATGGGCCATCCCTCGTGGGTCGTGCCACCCTTGCCGGGGGTCACGCCCCCGACGACGGTTGTGCCGTAGGCCGCGGCGGCCTTGGCGTGGAACGTGCCCTCGCGCCCGGTGAGGCCCTGCACCAGCAGGCGTGTCGACGTGTCAATCAGGACTGCCATGTTGCCCCCTCACCCGCGCGCGAGCGCGACGACCTTCGTCGCGGCCTCGGCCATCGTGTCGGCCGTGGAGAAGTTCAAGCCGCTCTCCATGAGCATCTTCTTGCCCGTCTCGACGTTCGTCCCCTCCATACGAATGACGATGGGCACCTTGACCGAGAGTTCCTTGACGGCCGCGATCACTCCCTCGGAGAGGACGTCGCAGCGCAGAATGCCGCCGAAGATGTTGATGAGCACAGCCTTCACGTTGGTGTCGGACATGAGGATCTTGAACGCGTTGCGGATCTGCTCCGCCGTCGCGCCTCCGCCGACATCGAGGAAGTTGGCCGGTTCGCCGCCCGCCAGCTTGATGATGTCCATCGTCGCCATGGCGAGGCCGGCGCCGTTCACCATGCAGCCGATGGTTCCGTCGAGGCGGATGTAGTTCAGCGAGAACTTCGAGGCCTCGACCTCGAGCGGGTCCTCTTCGCTCAGGTCGCGCAACTCGCGCAGCCCCGGATGCCGGTAGAGCGCGTTGTCGTCGAAGTTCATCTTGGCGTCGAGGGCGAGCAGGTTGCCGTCGCCGGTAACGATGAGCGGGTTGATCTCGACGAGCGAGGCATCGTTGGCCGTGAAGGCCTCGTAGAGCGCCGTCATCATCTTCACCGCCTGGCCGACAGCCGGACCCTGGAGGCCAAGGGCGAAGGCGAGCTTCTTGGCCTGGAACGGCTCAAAGCCGGCCGTCGGGTGGATGTACTCCTTGAAGATGAGGTGCGGTGTCTCCTCGGCGACCTTCTCGATCTCCATGCCGCCGGCCGGACTGGCCATCAGCACGGGGCGCTGGGCGGCGCGGTCGAGCACGAGGCCGAGGTACAGCTCGCGGGCGATTGTGACGCCCTGTTCGACGAGCACGCGTTGGACGACCCTTCCCTCGGGTCCGGTCTGGTGCGTGACCAGCTTCATGCCCAGCATCGCGGCCGTCTGCTTCTCGACCTCCTCCATCGTCCTGGCCACCTTCACGCCGCCGCCTTTGCCGCGGCCGCCGGCGTGAATCTGAGCCTTGACCACGACGGGAAGCCCGAGCCGCTGCGCGATCTTGACGCCCTCGTCTGCGTTGAAGGCGACGTCACCGCGCGGCACCGGGACGCCGTACCTGGCGAGAATCGCCTTACCCTGGTATTCGTGGATTTTCACGGGATGTCGGGTGTGACGGGCCCTCGGAAAGGTGAACGCCGAGTACGCGAAGGGGCCCGCCGTCCACTTCGCTCTGGCGCGTGGGGACCTACCGAACGCTTGGCATGCTATCGGATCGAACCGGGGCAGGACAAGTCGGGCGCCAGGCGGCCGGCGGTTCACGGCACCGGGGCACGGGCCTGGGGTGGTTCCGCTCAAGTGGGGCCGTGAGGGCCGCTATCGTCTCGCCGCGGCGCCCTGCCGCCGGCGATGATGGCGCCTGCGTGCCAGTGGTGTGCCAGCGCTTGACGCGCCGCTCGTCCGGCCGTAGTCTGCCGGGTGACATTCCACACGTGCGGCCACGATGAAGACACGAATCGTGACGCTTGTCGTCAACGGCGATGAACACTCCTTGGCGGTGAAGCCGAACCGGACATTGGCCGAGGTACTGCGCGACGATCTGCGGCTGACCGGGACGAAGGTCGGTTGCGAGACAGGCGACTGCGGGGCCTGTACCGTCTTGCTGAACGGCCGGCCGGTCAATTCCTGCCTGACGCTGGCGATCGAGGCGGACGCCCAAGAGGTCCGGACCATCGAGGGGATTGCGCCATCCGGCACGGAACTCCACCGTGTGCAGCGGGCCTTCGTCGAGCACGGCGCCATCCAGTGCGGTTTCTGCACGCCCGGCATGGTCATGTCCTCGGTCCATCTGCTCGAGCGGGCACCCGACGCCACCGAGGAGGACATCCGCCATGAACTCGGCGGCAACCTGTGCCGCTGCACCGGGTACACGAAGATCGTCGGGGCGGTGTCGTCCTGCACCTCGAGGTGCAGGCCGTGAGGCTCCCCGATTTCGACTTCCACGTACCGACATCGCTTGAGGAGGTGTTCGATCTCCTCGATGAGCACGCCGGGGCGGCGATGCTCATGGCCGGGGGTACGGATGTGCTGCCCTCACTCAAGCTGGGGCGGAGGACCTGCAGTCATCTCATCTGGCTGAAGCGCGTGCCGGGGCTGGACGGGCTGGCGTACGACGACACGGAGGGTTTGAACATCGGCGCGACGGCCCTGCTCGAAGATGTCCGCGTCTTTCCCGCGACACGCGAGCACTATGTGGCCCTGTCGGATGCCATCAGGGATCTCGCGACGCCGCAGACGCGCGCCAAGGGAACGGTGGTGGGCAACATCTGCAACGCGTCCCCCTGCGCCGACACCGCGACGCCGCTGCTCGTGTACGGCGCGCGCGTCAGGATCTCAAGCCGCCGAGGAACACGCGACGTGCCGCTGGAGGACTTCTTCAGGGGCCCACGGCGAACCGCCCTCGAGCTGGGCGACATCGTCGAGCGCATCCTCGTTCCCAAGCCGGCGCCGGGCGAGCGTGCGGTCTTCCTCAAGTTCTCGCCCCGATCGAAAGTCGATATCGCGGCAGTCAACGTGAGCGTGGGGATCCGGCTGGTCGGCGGAATCATCGAGCGCGCGAGGGTCTTCCTCGGGACGGTCGCGCCGACGCCTGTTCGCGCTCCGCGAACGGAGGCCGTGCTGGCCGGAGCACGGCCTGACTTGCGGCTCTTCGAGCGGGCCTCCGGCACGGCGCGCGAGGAGTGCGCGCCGATTACGGACCATCGCGCGACGAAGGAGTACAAGACCCACATGGTCGGCGTGCTCGTCCGGCGAGCCCTCGAGCGACTGGTGGTGCAGGCATGAGCCACACGCGGGACACGCTCATCGGCAAGTCGGTGCCCCGACCTGACGCCGTGGCGAAAGTGACCGGGGCGGCGCAGTACACCGACGACATCTCGCTGCCGAACATGCTGCACGGCGCACTCCTGAGAAGTCCGCATGCCCACGCGTTCATCAGGAAGATCGACACGTCACGCGCGAGAGCCCTCGCGGGTGTGAAGTGCGTCATCACGGGCCAGGATGTGCCGGCCGTCAAGTACGGCAACTGGAGACTCGTGCCGGCCCTGCAGGACGAGACCGCTCTCGCGACGGACCGCGTGCGCTTCATCGGCGACGAGATCGCGGCCGTCGCGGCCATCGACAGAGAGACCGCCGAGAGGGCCGTCGAGTTGATCGAGGTCGAGTACGAGGAACTGCCGGGCGTGTTCACCGTGGAGGAGGCGCTGGCCGAGGGCGCCCCGGCCGTTCACGAAGAACACCAGGACAACATCAGCCTGACCCGCGACATCGACTACGGCAACGTGGAGAGGGCGCTCTCGGAAGCCGATCTCGTGCTCGAGGATACGTTCTCGACGCATCCGGTGAGCCACGTCTACATGGAGCCGTGCTCGGTTGTCGCGCGGACAGACACGGACGGGCGGCTCACGGTCTGGACGTCCACGCAGACGCCGTACTACATCCAATGCCTGCTGGCGCGCACCCTGGGAGTCAGGGAAAACGACGTGCGCGTGATCAAGCCGCATGTCGGCGGCGGGTTCGGCGGGAAGATGGAGTTGCGCCCCTGGGAGTTCGCCGCAGCCTGGATGGCGCGCCAGACCGGGCGCCCGGTCAAGATCACGATCGACCGGCAGCAAGAACTCGCCGCCGGCCGCCGTCGTCATCCCGTCGTGATCACCTCGAAGATCGGGTTCAAGAAGGACGGGACGATCACGGGCAAGGAGGTCACGGCCAGGCTCGACGGCGGCGCCTACAACGGCATGGGGCCGACGGCCACGTTCTTGATCGGCAACTTCAGCGCGATGCTCTACAAGGTGCCGGCGTACCGGTATCGCGGCATCTACGTCTACACCAACAACCCGCCAGCCGGTGCGATGCGAGGCTTTGGCGCGCCGCAGGCGCTGTTCGCGGGCGAGATGCAGATGAACCGCGCCGCCGAGGCACTTGGCATCGATCCGATCGAGCTCCGGCTCAGGAACGCTATGGAGACGGGAGACGAGATTCCCGGCGTCGCCCGCATCAGCAGCTGCGGGCTGCGAACGTGCCTGGAGGAGGTGCGCACCCTGTCGAACTGGAACGAGCGCAGGGCGGCCAGCGCACCAGGTGAGGGTCTCGGCATCGCCTGCTACAGCTTCATCTCGGGCGGCGTCTTCAACTGGTTCAACACGAAGTACCCCTTCTCGAGCGCCGAGGTGAAGGTCTTCGACGACGGCACCGCGCAGCTGACCACGCTGGCTGCCGACATCGGACAGGGCTCGGACCTGATCCTGCCGCAGATCCTGGCCGAGGAGCTCGGCCTGAGGGTGGAGGACATCCGCCTCGTCACGGGCGACACCGCAGCCTGTCCGCAATCGGATCTCGGCACGTGGGGAAGTCGCGTCACGCTGATGGCGGGCAACGCGGTCCGCGACGCGGCAAAGAAGATCAAGGACGAGCTCTTCAAGGTCGTATCGCTCAAGCTCGGCCTCAACGTGATCCACGAAATCGAATGCGGCCACGGCACGATCTACGCCAAGAGCAAGCCGGGCAAGGGCATCCCGTTCGCCGAGGTCGTCCAGATGGCGCAACTCGCCAACCGCGGTGAACCCATCAGGGCAACCGGTTACTACACGCCGCGCGACGTCGGCCTCGTCTCACCGGCCTTCTCCTTCGGGGCGCAGGTCGCGGACGTCCGCGTCGACCTCGACACCGGCGTGGTCGAGGTCGCCGGGATGTACACGGTTCACGACTGCGGCACGGAGCTGAATCCGATGGCGGTGGAGGGTCAGCTCGAGGGGTCGATCCAGATGAGTCTGGGGTACGCCCTGTCCGAGGAACTCGTCATGCATCGCGGCAGGACGTTGAACACCACCCTGCTCGACTACAAGATCCCCGTGGCTCTGGACATGCCGCCCTCCGTGTCGAAGACGGTCGAGACGTTCGAACCCGGCGGCCCCTTCGGCGCCAAGGAGGCGGGCGAGGGTCTGGCCTGCCCCACCGCCCCAGCCATCGCTCACGCCGTACACGAGGCCACAGGCTACTTCTGCAGGAATCTGCCCATCAGACCGGAGAGGATCCTGGAGCACCTGGACAGGAGGGCGCGCTAGCGCGCGCGTTCAGCGCAAGGGATCCTCTCCGATGCCTCTCACCCGACGCCTGGCACCCGACGCCTGGCACCTTCCCCATACAGCGCGTTGAACAGGAACTTGAACGTACCGTGCGGGTGGGCGCGGAACGCGATCAGCGGCCCCATGAGGAAGACCTTGCCCCTCCCCAGATCCGCCTCAGCAACGGCGACGGCGTCCTTCAGGTTCGAGGCGCCCCACGTCCAGCCGCTGCGCACCGGATCGCTGGCCGCGAACCATGCGACCTTCCGGACGGCCGATCCGTCCGGCACTCGGAACAGCGGGTTGTTCGAGTAGAAGAGGTCGACATCCTCGCCAAGGCCGTACGCGAGCGGCTGTGTTGGGTCGACCTTCACCCGCAGCACCGAGCCGGGCACATAGAATCTCTCCACCGGCAGCGAGCGGCCAGTCGCCTCGTCCACCAGCGCGTTGCTGACGGCAAGGCCGAAGTGCGCCGCCAGCGCAGTTGACGATCCGATGGCCACGATCGAACCGCCGCCCTCGACGAAGCGGCGGAGTTGCGGAATCGTTCTCTCCGCGGTGACGGCGCCAAGCCGGCTGCGGTACCCGGCGGGCACGCGTGCCGGATCCGGCCCGGACGATCGGCCACCCCCCCGGCCGGGTTCGGCAATGAGTCCGTTCTCGAAGATCAGGACATCGAAGCGCGCGCCGAGATCGCCCTCGTCGAGAGCCGGCGGGTAGACGACCTCGAACGGGAACTCGAACTGCGTGAGCAGCCACTGTATCCACCCCGAGGGCATGGAACCACCATAGACGTCGACGATGCCGATCCTGGCGGACTCGATGCGCCGCATGGGCGATTGCGGCACGCGCGAGACGCCTTCGAAACTGAGGCCGCGATCCCTGGCGATGGCAGTCACAGCGGCGGCCGTCGATGGCCGCGCGCCAACGAAGATCGTGCCGGCCGGCCACGTCCGGCCGGCGCTCTGGAACGTCCCGGTCAGCCGGCCGACCGTCTCGCCCCGGGTGAGCAAGCGGTTGATGGCCACAAACGCATCATTCGCTTGCGGGCCGAGCAGGAATCCCGCCGGCCTGGCCGGGCCCGTCACCGCGCCGGCGGGCGGCGTCGCGAAGCCCTCGACGCGTTCGAACGGTCCATCCAGGGCCTCGAGCACGCGATCGAACCGCACGCCCATCTGGAAAGCCAGCGTGTACCCGGTCACGTCATACGGGCGGACCGGCGGGCCGCCCGGATACGCAAAGTCGTCCGGGTAGTCCTGCGGCTCGAAGTTGTCGAGGACGTGGGGCCGGAACGCCTGCGCCGTCTTCACGATGTACGAGTTGGCCGGGTAGCTGCGGCCGCTGGTCTGAAATGCCGCCGTGGCCCTGTGGACCGTGACCCCGTTCTTGAGCAGCGCATTCACGAACTTCGTCGCCGTCGGGAAGTCTGGTTGATCCGATGGCAGGACGTAGGCCCGCGCATCGCGCCGTGCGGGATCGCGCAAGAGGTCGTAGTACTTGATCGGCGCCCCGCCGCGCCCGACTGTCACCTTGTCGCGTGCCAGGGCCTGTTCCACTTCGGCCACGCGCTTCGCCGTCATCGTCCACGAATCGCGGCTACCCTTCTCGATGCCGTTCTTCCCCATCCGGTAGATGTTGAAGAGGAAGTCCTCGCGGCGCTTCGACGCGATGTCGAGGATCCCACGGTTGGCCGTGAGCAGGTACTCGATGGTCTGGCGGAAGTGCCAGCGCTGGGGCTGCACGGGCAGCGGGTTGTCGTTGTTGGCAACGAGATTCCTCGGCACGAAAGCGATGGCGATGGGTGTCGGGTTGCCTGAGATTTCTGAGAGGATTCCGATCTGGTTGTGGAAACACGCCGTGCTGCGCACGCCGCCGTTCCACCAGTTCTGGTAGCTGGCGAACGACCGGTTGACGGCCCCCGGCTTGCCCTCGGCCACGAACCTCGAATGAATGGCCGCGCTCACGAGCTCCATGCTCGGTGCCATCAGGGGATCCAGAAACGGGTTGGACGGATCGCGCATCTGACCGATGTACACGACGGCCCCGGCCGGTCCCAACTGGTGCTGGTTGTAGACGATCTGAGGAAACCACTCCCGGTAGAGCACGCGGCCGATGGCCTCGGATTCGGGCATGTTCATCAGCAGCGACTCGCGGTTGTTGTCGTGCCCGATGTACTTCTGGTAGAGCACGGGCAGGCCCGAGGTCGACCGCGCCTCGGGATCGGGGTCGCGCATGTACCAGTCCGCCACCAGTTCGAGCCCGTCGGGGTTCGAGAACGCGGCCAGCAGGATGACGTCGTCCAGGATCCTCCGCGTCTCCGGATCGTCCCGGCTCACCATCTGGTAGACGAACTCGGTGAGCGCCTGTGCGTTGGCTACCTCGGTGGCGTGCAGGCCGGCGTCGATCCAGACGACGGTCCTGCCCTCGGCCGCGAGCGCGCGAGCCTGCTCGTCGTCGAGCCCTTCCGCCAACGAGAGGCGGCGCGAGATGCTCCGGTAGCGTTCGAGGTCACGCTGATTCGCGGCCGATGTCACGATTCCCATCAGCATCGGCCGGCCTTCCGAGGTCCTGCCGTACTCGACCACCGTCAGGCGGTCGGACTCGCGGTCGAGCGTCCGCCAGTAGGTCGAGAGTCTCGTGTAGTTCGCCAGCTGATAGTCGTCGCCGATGTCGAAGCCCAAGGCTGCCTTCGGCGTCGTGATGCTCGATGACTGAGCCGCCGGCATCTGCACGCAGAAGACGGACGCGACCAGGGCAGCGAACGGAAGGATGGTGGCGGGGCGGGCGCAAGTCATGGGTCTTCCTCCGCGTGCCCATCCTGCATCAGGCTCGCCGGGAAGACAAGACTCGAGGGACGCCACCCGAGGGACGCGACTCGAGGGACGCGGTCAGTGTGCGTGCCGGGCTGTGGCTCTGGGTCCGGCGGTCTGCGCGACCCGCGTCCGCATCACCGGGTCTCGCCCCCACAGCCGGGCCCTCTGGCCCGCCGACGGTGGTCCAGCCACGCGCGGGGCCACTTCTGCCGGACAGGCGTGCCTCTCGTTCGTGCATGCCGTGGCGCGGACAGAGTTGCTACCATCGGATGCCACGTTCGTCACGCGAGGCCGGAGCGAATCCATGTCACTTGGACCGCGAGCGTCTGAAAGTCCAGCCGGCGGCGTCGACGTCAGCCTTCTGGTCGAGTGCTGGCGCGTGCGATTCGGCGTACGGCTCGTCAGCGGAGTTGACAGCCCGCAGATCCTGGCACGCCCTCCTCCCGGCTGAAGAGCCGGGCCGTCAGTCGTTCCACGGCGTCCCACTCCCGCACCGCAAGGACGCGCGCCGCCGCCTCGGGCCCCGACAAGGGCACCGGCCGTGCGGCCGCCAGCATCAAGGCCATCTCGGGCGTCATCCCGCCGCTCCATCCCCATGACGTGACTGCTCGTCCCTGCCGTCGGTCTCCGGCGCGCCGGCGGTCGTCGACCCATGGAGCGCTCTCCGGAGTCCCGCGGCGTACGCGCGCACGCGCACAATCGGAGGGTAGTCTGGCACCCCGAGCCGGCGGAGGATGGCATCGTAGGTGAGATACCGCAGCCGTGCCATCCGACGCGACCGCCGATCCCTCCAGCGCTCGGAGTACATACCCGCCCAATAGCCGTTCTCCTCTTCGGCGCGCCGAGGGTCAGGGGCAGCGCCGGTCCGCGGCTTCCAGTGCCACACCCATGCACGGCGGTTGCGTACCCGTCCGAGACCCCGCGCGCCGAGACGCCTCTCGAGGTCGGCGTCTTCCCACCGGAGCATCGTTTCGTCAAATCCTCCGCATGCCCTCAGGTCCGCGAGCGGGGCCGAAGCGTTGACGGTCACGAATGGTTGGCCGATCACATCGGCCCTCGCGAGCACCCGGGCACGGAGGCTGCCGAATGTCGGTGCCTGCAATCCTCTGGTGGTAATGGCAGGACCATCGACGATCACGCCGGGCCGTCGCCGGTGCGTCCGGACGTGTTCGTCGACCAGCCACGGTGGCGCCAGGGCGTCGTCATCCAGGAAGAGGACGATGTCACCTCTGGCCCGTTCCAGCGCGACGTTGCGCGAGGCTCCGGGACCCAGCCTGCGCGCGTTCGCCAGAACGGTCGCGGTGGGTCCGACCGGGTTCCGCTGGAGGAACTCCGAGGTTCCGTCGGTCGAACCATCATCGACGACGATGATCTCGTGCTGCGCCCGCGGGTGGTTCTGCTCGGCAAGGCACGTCAGGCAGCGCCGCAGAACCTCGCATCGATTGAACGTCGGGACGATCACGGTACAGTTCATGATCCCTCCGCGATTCGGGCACCGAGGATTGACTGCAGCGCATCGGCGATCGCCTCGAGGCCGCCGTGCGGCCCCATGAACGCGAGACCGCGCTCGCTCAGCTTCTGTTTGTGAGGCTCGTTGTCCAACAGCTCCGCGAGGGCGTCCCCGAATGCCCTGCGATCCGGCGGAGTCACGACGGCGTGGCCTCCCAGGGCAACACTCGTGTGAAGCTCGACGACGTGGCGCGTCCTCACGTGACTGGCGCCCCAGCAGGTCACCACCGGCCGTCCCATTCCCATTGGCAGGCACGCGATAGGCCTGTCGATGCCGCGCGAACGCAGCGCGCGGACTAGGCCGATGGCCACCTGATCCTCGGCGTACCCATTTGACACGATCAGGACGTCAGTCGCGGTCGACACGATCGAGGCCACTCGCGAGCGCCCGTGCGCACCACATCGGGATCGATGTCGCGCAGGCGTGCGGTCAGCGCAGCTGGATCGGCAATCTGTGTGTCCCAGACGCCTCCCGCATGCTCGGTGAGCGTCTGGTACTCGGGGTCGTCGTGAGCTTGCGCATCAATCAATGTGACCGCGTGGAACTCGAACCTCGTTGCCAGGAGTCGAACGACGGTCCTCAGGACCGTCTCGCACCCCCCGCGATTGAGCAGGTGCGGGTAGACAACGGCGATGCGGAGCGGGCTCATGGCCTCGGGCGCCTCGTGTCCGGCATGTCGCGGCCGGCAAGCCCCATGCCTGGCGCAGAATCCCGTCTTGCCATCGCTGCCCTGACACCGCTCGCAACGCGCGCCGCGGCACCCGGCGGTCCCATCGCGGCGCGCAGGTCCCGCCCGATCGCCTCGAGATCGGATCTGGCACAATGTCGCTCTCCTGTTGCCTGAGGCGACCGGCGAGCGCGGAGTCGGGCTGGACCAGTTCGTTCGCCCCCCAGTTCGGCACGACCAGCCACGCCGCTGCGCGCCGGGCCGACTCGGGCAGCGACTCGAGGATCAGGGCGACGGCCGGCAGGCTGGTGGGATGGATATCATGCAGTTCGACGAGATACGAGCTGGGCGCCATCACGGCGTCAGCCTCCTGGCGGCCGCGCAGATGGCATCGGCAATGGCATCACTGGCACCCGGCGGTCCCATCAGTCGGCGGCCCGCCTGCTCCATGCGGGCCCGTCGGGCTGGATCCCGAAGCAGTGCGATCACGGCGGCAACCGCGTCGCCATCGCCGGATTCAACGGTCACGGCGGCGTCGCCGAAGAGATGGGCCTTCATGCGGAGGTAACCCACGCCGCACGGTCCAGTGGCCGGCAACGCGACGAGCGGGCGGCCGAGCCCCACACTCTGTTCATTGGCCGTTCCCGCCATCCCGACAACGACCAATGCCCTCCTGACGGCGCTGACGAAATGCCCCGGCAGAACCTCAACGATGGTTCCAGCCGAGTCCGTGAGGCGAACCCCCCCGCCCGCAGCAGATGAGGGAGTCGATGTCAGCACGACCCCGTCAGCGGGGCCGGCGATGGTGCGGATGAAGGCTGCCAGGTCGAACGTTCGAGCCGGCGCCACTACCCAGTGCGGCCGCTCCGGGGGCGAGAGACTGGCGGCCGTGGCCCGCGCGAGACAGACCAGCCTGCACGCATTCGCCACGGCGTCAGCACGACTGCCCGGCAGCATCGCGACGACCGGGCGATCCGCGGGAATGTCAAGCGGTGTCGACGGTCTCAAGTCATCCATCATCGGGTTGCCGACATGCCAGGCAGGCACTCCAGCACGTGCCATCCTGTCGGCCGTCTCGACATCACGGGCGAACGCACCGAGGCAGCGACGCCGAATCAGGACGAGCTCAACTCGGTGGTACCGCCCCCTCCACGGGTAGGAGGAGCACTTGGCGCATCCCACGAACAGGTAGGGCAGGTCCGCGCTGTGAGCCACGAGGGCCGGGACGATGTCTCCGACGGCGACCGCCAGGTCGAACCGCCCCCTGAGCCGCCGCGCCGCGACCCATTGCCTCCGGTAGTCGCCAATCAGGCCGGCTCGGACATCTCGCCATAGCCACTTCATGCTGAGCGTGCCGAACCCCTCGCTCGGGGCGAAGTTCGGCGGGCCGACACGCGTGATTCCGCGCTCGGCGTACGCCTCTCCGGCGCCGACCATGGGCCAAGACGCAATCGGGCAGGCCGGTTCGCGGAGGCGGAGGCGGTCGATCACCGCGGCGGCAATCGTGTCTTCGCCATGTCCGTTGCTCAGGAAGAGCACCCGCGCGGGTCCGGACGAGATCATCTGGTCGTGATCACCCGTAGCGCCCGGCCAGCGTCTTGGCCCGTCCCGAGCCAATCGAGGGACGAGACCGGTGATGCGCCAGGATCGCCAGGCGGGAGACGCGAGAATACTGGCCCACACTTGAGCATTGGCCAGCACCGCGAGGCGAGATGCGGCGCTGGTCGAACGCAGACCGACCCGCACCACGGGGTGCTAGTGCCCTGGAACCGTGGTGCTTTGCAGAAGTCCCGGAGCGCGGCGCCCGGCTGGCCAGGCGCGACGACTGAGCATACTCCCGGTATGTGAGGGAGGAGCAACGCCGCCAGGCGGGATGCCCCGCCCGGGAATTGTGTGAGGCATCACG
>JBFMFH010000001.1:0-44900 GCA_040752275.1 Acidobacteriota bacterium | reverse complement strand
GAGCGGGTGGCGCCGGACGGGCGCCCGCCGCGGCGGAAGACCCTCAGCCGTGGTCATGTTTGTGGGTCTGAGCAGCGGTGGGCTGTCCGGCGACAGGACCCGCGAGGGAAGGATCACAGACGAGCGCCGCGTAGCGCCTGCGGGAAGGATCACAGACGAGCCCTGCCGCGGCCGGATCGCCGGGTCGATCAGAATCCCCTGGAAGCCGCCGAACGCGCCCCGGCCCTGGATGACGGTGTGCCCGCGCCTCGCGAGGCCCTCGCGCGCGGCGGCAGAGAACGCCGACTGCCTACTACCTACTTCTTCCGTCCAAGTTCTTCGACCAGATCCCCCCACCCCCTGGCCCAACCGTCCGGATCGATCTGCCGCGCCTCGTCTTCGGTGTAGGCAAAGAAGTTGTAGCCCTGTGGCGACGTGCGGTCCGTTGGGGATGCAAAGTGAACGTCCTCGACGCGCATCCAGCCCTTGCCGCCGGCGAACTGGACGTAGAACCGGCCGCTGCCCGCGAGCGCGGTCTGGTCGGTGGCAAGACAGCCGAGATCGTCATAGAACACGACGCGACCGTCCTCGTGCACGATCTGAGCCGCCGCGTCGAGCGTGGTGATGACGCTCCTGCACTTCGCGCAGGTGTCCTTGCCGAGCGCGATGGGCTGCGGCCCCGGCACGGACCCGCCGCAGGCCCAGCAGGCGAGCAGCAGCAGTGCAACTGCGGCCAGGCCGGAGCCGGTGGCAGGAGGGAGTCCATCACGCTCGCCGGCCCGCTCGCGCTCGCCGGCAAAACGCATCTCCGTCCCGTTGCGGGCCGCTGGCCGCCGGCTGCCTCGTCGCGGCCGCCTGTGCCGCTCGCGGCTGCTCCTCGGACAACTACGCCGGCTGGTCCCCTCGTCCTCCGAGGCGTTTTGCAGACTGCCGCCGTCGGCTCGGCTCAAGGGCCTGCTCGGTGACGGACTCCCTCCGGACACGCGAGCTCGACCGGTCGACGTCATCATCGCTCCTCCCGCGGGCCCTCATTGTACAATCTGCTCTTTCCTTGGCGAGTCCGCATGGTCGACATTCGAACCGTCACCGTCTTCGCCAATCCCGGCTTCCCGATCGACTGCGACGTCATCACGCGCGCCGGGCGGATCGCGGCCGATCTGCGCGCCGCGCTCCAGGAGGCGGGCTTCACCGTTCAGACGACCCGCTTCGCGTCGGCGCCGTTCCCCGGCCTGGCGCGCCCGGACGAGGTGGTCGACTTCGCGCGCGAGCTGCAGGCCCGCTGTCTGGCACACGGGTTCGAGTACGTCACAATCGGCCCGGCGCGGCCAGGCGATCCGCCTGGAGCCTTCGCGGCCATCCCGGACGCCCTCGAAGTGACGACGGCGGCGTTCGCGTCGGCCGTCATCGCCACGCACGAGCGGGGCATCGACCTGAGCGCCGTGCGCGCCGCCGCGTCGATCATCCATCGAAATGCCCGCATCGGATCGGACGGCTTCGCCAACCTGCGGTTCGCGGCGCTGGCCAATGTGCCACCGGGCATCCCGTTTCTGCCAGCGTCGTACCACGACGGGGGTCAGCCCGTGGCCGCCCTCGGCGTCGAAGGCGCGCCGGCCGCGGTGCTGGCGTGCCAGGAGTCGCCGTCCCTCGAGGCCGCTGGCGACAGGATGGTCGAGCTGGTCGAGCACGACGCGAGCCGAATGGCGTCCGTGGTCGAACGCGCACTCGCAGGCGGCGACGCCCGCTTCGGAGGCATCGACTTCTCGCTCGCGCCGTTTCCCGACCAGGCCCGGTCGACCTGCGCTGCCGTCGAACGCCTGATGGGCGGCCGTACGGGCGATGCCGGCACCGTCGCGGCGGCCGCCTGGCTCGCCAGCACCCTCGATCGCGCCCGGTTTTCCCGCGCCGGCTTCTCGGGGCTCTTCTTCCCGGTCTTCGAGGATGCCGTGCTGGCCGGACGCGCGGATCAAGACCTCCTGACGGTCCAGGACCTGTTGCTCTACTCGACCGTGTGCGGCACCGGCCTCGACACGGTCCCGCTGCCGGGCCGCATAGACGAGGGCGCCATCGCGGCAATCCTCATGGACATGGCCGCCCTCGCGCTGCGCCTCGACAAGCCGCTGACGGCCCGGCTGATGCCAATTCCCGGCGCGCGGGAAGGCGATCCCGTGCGGTTCGACTTTCCGTTCTTCGCGCCCTCCCGGGTCATCGACCCGCGCGCGTACGCCCTCGACGGCCTGATGTGGAACAGCGAGCGGGCCTCGATCGAGCCTCGGAGCCGGTGACCTGCACATCGGCGTTGGACCGCCGGGGCCGAGCGGCGACCCTGACGCCCGCAACGGGTACGCTCGACAGGGACCCAAGGCCGAACCCGGGGGTTCTGGAGTACTCTAGAACCGCTGTTACAACCGAGCGGGTGGCGCCGGACGGGCGCCCGCCGGGGCGGAAGGCCCTCAGCCGTGGTCTCGTTTGTGGGCCTGAGCAGCGGTGGGCTGTCCGGCGACAGGACCCGCGGAGGTTGTGAGACCGTCTCTCGTCAGTCACACGTATGTCCATGAACTTCGAACAGATCGAACGGGACGCGCTGGCGGCCCTCGAGGCCGTGACGGAATCGGCGGGGCTCGAGCGGTGGAGGATTGCCCACCTCGGGCGAGGTTCGCCGCTCGTCGCGGCGCTCGGCGGCCTGGGCGCGCTCTCGAGAGAGGAGCGCCGCGAGGCCGGCAAGGCGGGGAATCTCGCCAAGCAGGCCATCGAACGCGCCTTCGAACAGGCGTCCGAACGCATCCGGCAGGAGGAACTGGCGCAAGAACTGACGAGGGGCGCAATCGACGTCACCGCTCCGGGGCGCCGGCGCGGCCGCGGGCGGCTGCACCCCTCGACGCAGACCCTGCGCCGCATCTACGCGATCTTCGCAGAGATGGGCTTCCAGATCTACCGCTCGCGCGAGGTCGAAACCGACGAGTTCAACTTCGGCTACCTGAACATCCCGCCCCATCACCCGGCGCGGGACATGTGGGACACGTTCTACACGACGACGCCGAACGTGATCCTGCGGACGCACACCTCGCCCGGACAGATCCACGTGATGTGTGAGTACTGCCCCGAGCCGATCCGCGTCATCCTGCCTGGCATGTGCTACCGCTACGAGCAGATCACGGCGCGCAGCGAGATCCAGTTCTACCAGGTGGAGGGCCTGGCCATCGGACGCCATATCACGATGGCGGACCTGAAGGGCACGCTCACGGCGTTCGCGCACGCGCTCTTCGGTTCTACGGTCCGGACGCGCTTCCGCGCGGATCACTTCCCGTTCACCGAGCCCTCGGCCGAGATGGACGTCGAGTGTTTCGTATGCGATGGGCGCGGCTGCCCGGTCTGCAAGCAGAGCGGCTGGCTCGAGATCCTCGGCTGCGGCATGGTGCACCCGGTCGTCCTCCAAAACGGCGGGTACGACCCGAACGAGTTCTCGGGATTCGCGTTCGGCATGGGTCCGCAGCGCATCACGATGCTCATGCACAAGATCGAGGACATCCGCTATTTCGCGGCTAACGACCTTCGGTTCCTGGAGCAGTTTTAGCGGGCGGCGGCCGATGCGTGTCGGCCTTCGTCACGTCTAGCAAGCGAGCGTGTCTCATGCAGGTCCCACTGAGCTGGCTTCGCGACTTCGTCGCGATCGCCGATGGCCCCGAGGCGCTGGCCGACCGGCTGACCTTCGCCGGCCTCGAGGTCGAAGAGATCGAGTACGTGGGCCTGGCGCCCTCGACCCGTGCGATTGCCGGACTCCCGGCCGCCGGCCGCCCGGGCCCGCCCGCCAAGGGCCTCGCCTGGGACCCGGCCACGATTGTCATCGCTCGGATCCTTGAGGTGATGCCGCATCCCAACGCCGACCGCCTGACGCTGCTGAGAGTCGACGACGGGACCGGCGTGGAGCACATCGTGCTGACCGGGGCGCCCAACCTGCTGCTGCTGAAGGGTACCGGACCGCTGGTCGCGCCGATGAAGGTCGTCTTCGCCCGCGAGGGCGCCATCCTCTACGACGGCCACAGGCCGGGCCGCGAGGTGATGACGCTGAGGCGCGCGAAGATCCGCGGCGTCGAGTCGAAGTCCATGGTCTGCTCGGAAAAGGAGCTGGGCATCTCCGACGACCACGAAGGCATCATCGTCCTCGACGCCGACGCGCCCGTCGGCGTGCCGGCGGCCGACTACATGGGAGATGTGGTCTTCACCGTGAAGATCAACCCCAACATGGCGCGCAACGCCAACATCTACGGCATTGCCCGCGAGGTCGCCGCGATCACAGGAGTTCCGCTCAAGGCGCCGGACCTCACCGTCGTCGCCGAGGGCACGCCCATCGACGGCCGTATCGGCATCGACATCCGCGACGCGCGGCTGAACCCGCGCTTCGTGCTGGGCCTCATCGAGGGCGTCACCATCAGGCCGAGCCCGTACTGGGTGCAGCGGCGCCTGCGGCTCGTGGGTACTCGCCCGATCAGCAACATCGTCGATGCGACGAACTACGCGATGTTCGAGCTGGGTGAGCCGCTCCATGCCTTCGACTGGGACGTGATTGCACGACGGGCGGGAGCGCGGAGACCCACCATCATCACGCGCCTGCCGGAGCGTGGCGAGACGCTGACGACGCTCGATGGGGTGGAGCGCGAGCTGGATGTGGACGCCGTGCTGGTCTGCGACGAGCAGGGGGCGCTGTCGATGGCCGGCGTCATGGGCGGCGCCGAGTCCGAGGTGTCGGACCAGACGACCAACGTCCTGCTCGAGGGGGCGGCGTGGGATTTCATCAACATCCGCAAGACGGCGAAGGCGCAAAACCTCCCGTCGGAAGCGTCGTACCGGTTCTCGCGCGGCGTCCATCCCGCGCTGGCGGACCAGGGCGTCCGCCGCGGGCTTGCACTGATGCGCCGCTGGGGAGGCGGCACCATCGCGGCCGGTCTCGTCGACAGCTACCCGGGCCGGCCGGCTGCTGTGGTCGTCGAGATCACGGCGGCCGACGTCGAACGTCAGCTCGGGGTGAGGATGGGGCGAGACGAGATCGTCCGCATTCTGGAGTCCCTCGAGTTCGAGTGCGAATCGTCTGGCAGCGAGACCGACCTCGAGACGATCCGCGTCATCGCTCCGGAACATCGCCTGGACATTGGCACTGGCACGATCGGACGTGCCGATCTGCTCGAAGAAATCGCCCGCATCTATGGCTACGAGCGCATCCCGAACACGATGCTGGCCGAGGTGATTCCGCCGCCCCATCCCAGCCGGGCCATGATGCTCGAGGAGCGCGCGAGGGACGTCCTGGCGGGTCTGGGCCTGCAGGAGATCATCACCTACAGCCTCACGTCGCCGGAACGCGAGAGCCGGCTGCACGTGACGTCGTCTGCAGAACCGCCACCGTACCTACGGCTCGCCAATCCCATCGTCGTGGACCGCGTGGTGATGCGCCGGACGCTGCTGCCCGGTGTGCTCGAGGTGGCCGCCTCGAACGCCCGCAATACCGAGCGGCTGGCCCTTTTCGAGATCGGCCACGCCTACCTGGTTCGCGATGGCGAGCCGCTGCCGGAAGAACAGCTGCGTCTCAGCATCCTGATGGCCGGTCCGAGGACGCCGCTCAACTGGCAGGGCGGTGACCGCTCGGCGGTCGACTACTTCGACGTCAAGGGCGTCGTCGAGGATCTCGCCGACGGCCTTGTGGCACGAGATATCTCATTCGAGCCCAGCGAGCACGACGCGCTTCGGCCCGGTCGGACGGCCCGAGTTTCCGCCGGCGGTCGGCCGTGCGGCTGGATGGGCGAGCTGCATCCAGTCGTCGCCGAGCGTTTCGACCTGAAGGACTTGCGCGTGGTGGTCGCAGAACTCGAACTGGACCCGATTCTGGCACAGGCCGTTGACCGCCATCCGATCAGGGCCGTGCCCGCCTATCCCCCGATCAAGGAGGACCTCGCCTTCGTCCTGGATCAGGCGGTCGCCGCTGTCCGCGTGCGCGACGCGATCCTCCGAGCGGGCTCGCCGCTCGTCACCGAGGCGCTGCTCTTCGACGACTACATCGGTGAGCAGATTGGCGAGGGCAGGCGGAGTCTCGCCTTCCAGGTCACCTACCAGGCGCCGGATCGCACGCTCACCGATGGCGATGCGAAGAAGACGCGGGAGCGCATCGCCCGCGCCCTTGGCGACGAGTTCGGGGCGGTGCTGCGGGGCTAAGGAAGCGCTAGCTCCTCTGCGGTCCGGGGCGGAGTCTCGCTACTGGTGTGACGGGGTGAAGGCCGTGTGGGCGCGCAACACACTCCGCAGGAACCGTTCGACCGCGTAGGTGCTGATCTGGCCGCACGGGCCTCGCAGGAAGTAGTCGCAGCCGTGGCTGGCCCACGGCAGCTCGACCAGCAGGTGCGGCACGCCCGCGTCGGCCAGGCGCCGATCGAGCCGGCGGCTCTGTTCCTTGTCGACCAGTTCGTCGGGCGTCCCGTGGATCAGGAGGGTCGGCGGTGTCGACTGGTCGACGTAGGCGACGGGCGAGGCCGCTCGGTACTGGTCCCGCTTTGCGATCAGATGTCCACCGATGTAGGTGGTGAGCACGCGCGTCGAGTCGAAGACCCTGGGATCCGCCGGGTGTTCGTAGCCGTACACCAGGTCGCTCGGCGCGTAGAAGGACACGACGCCTCGGATCGCCGGATCGTTCGCCGTGTAGGCCGCCAGGAGCGCGAGCTGGCCGCCGGCCGACCGTCCCAGCAGCACCAGCCGGGTTGCATCCAGCCCGATGTCTCGAGCATTCTCCTTGAGGGCCTCGATGGCGGTCATGACATCCTCGGCCGCCGCCGGGTAGGACCAGCGCGGCGCCAGCCGGTAGTCCATGGACGCGACAATGAACCCGCGGTCGACGAGGTAACGGCTCAAGCCGGAGAACTCGGTTCTCGCCCCGCCGCTCCAACTTCCCCCATGGACGACAACGATGCCCGGCCAGGGACCCGACCCCGAGGGCCTCAGGACGTCCATCGCGAGCTCAGCGCCGTCGACCTCCCGATACGCAAACGTAGTAGGCGTGACGTCCGGCAAGTCGAGGCCTCGCCAGAGATCCACGAGAACCAGCGGGGCGGACCGCGGCACGCCCCCGGCGGCGGGCAACGGCCCGGGCGGCCCGAACACCCTGTCGAACTGGGCCGGCACCGACGCGGCCACGGGCAGCGCCCGCGCGAGGGGGACCGAGGCCGTCGCGGCCGACAGCAGGCCGATCGCGGCAATGCCCGTACCGAGCCGGGTTGCGCGAGTGCCAACCACCAGCAGGACGCCGGCCAGCGCCACCCACGCGCTGCCCTCGCTGGCGACGACTCTGGCCTGGAAGTGCCGGTACGAGGTTGCGGGCGCAACGGCCAGCCACGCGGACACCAGCATCGTTGCCGCCAGGGCCCAGGCCGCGACGCGCACGGCGACCCGAACGCCGGGCGACAGGCGTCCTCTCGTCACAGGGATCCCGGTCTGAATGACACCGCCGGCGTCTTCGACGGCTCCGGCTTCGGGGGCTCCGGCGTGAAATCCTCGCCGGGATTCACGAAGCGGTCGCGCTCGAGGCGGTACTGTTTGTCGTGCAGCTGGCGGTACCGCCCATCGAGCGCCATGAGTTCGGCATGAGTGCCGCGCTCGACGATGCTCCCCTGCTCAAGGACGAGGATCTGATCCGCGCTCTGAATGGTGGAGAGCCGGTGCGCGATGACGAACGTGGTGCGCCCGGTCCGCAGCGAACGGAGACCGTCCTGGATGTAGGCCTCGCTTTCGCTGTCGAGGCTTGATGTCGCCTCGTCCAGGATCAGCACTTTCGGATCCGCGAGAAGCGCCCGGGCGATGGCGACCCGCTGGCGCTGCCCGCCCGACAGGCGCACGCCGCGCTCACCGACCACGGTGTCGTATTTCTCGGGAAAGCCCTGGATGAACTCGTCGCAGTGCGCCAGGTGGCTCACCGCCTCGATCTGTTCGCGCCCCGCATCCGGCCTCGCGTAGGCGATATTCTCGGACACGGTGCCATCGAACAGGAAGTTGTCCTGCAGCACGATGCCGAGGTGAGACCGGTAGTCGCGCAGCCGGACCGACGTCAGGTCGAGGCCGTCGACGAGTACCCGCCCGCTCTTCGGCCGGTTGAACGTCATGATGAGCGAGATGAGTGTGCTCTTGCCCGACCCGCTCGACCCCACCAGCGCGGTCGTGGTGCCGGCCGGCGCGAGGAACGAGACGTCGGTCAGCACGGGCATGCCGGCGTTGTATTCGAACGACACGTCTTCAAACCGCACGTCGCCAATCAGATCGGGCATCGGCTGTCGGCTCTCGTCTTCATCGTCCTCCGTGGCCATGCGTTTGACCTCGCGGATGCGATCGAGGCCGGCGAACGCCTCCGTCAGCTGCGTGCCGATGGACGCCATCTGGACGAGGGGTGCCACTGTCAGGCCCGTGAAGAACAGGTACATGACGAAGTCGCCCAGCGTCATCTCGCCGGCGAGAATCGACCGGCCGCCGATGACGATCATCAGCACGCCAATGACGCCGACGATCACCGTCGATCCGGCCGTCACCGAGGACACGCCCGTGATGGACCTCGCGATGTTCTGGAACAGCCGCTCGACCCCGGCCGAGAAGACCGACTGCTCGCGGCGCTCTGCCACGTAGGCCTTGACGACGCGAACGCCGCCAAGGGCCTGGTTCAGCCGGCCCGTCACGTCGGCCGTGATCTGGCCCCGCTCGCGGAAGAGAGGCCGGAGCTTCGTGAACGCCCAGCCCATGCCGCCAGCGAAGGCCAGGAGGACGACCAGCGTGACGGAGGTGAGCACCCAGTTCAGCCAGAAGAGCACCGTCAGCGCCATGGCGGCCGTGACGAATCCGCCGGTCAACTGTACGAGTCCAGTCCCGATCAGGTTCCGGATGCCTTCGGCGTCGTTCATGATGCGCGAAATGAGTTGGCCCGTCTGCGTCTTGTCGAAGTAGCCGATCGGCAGGCGCATCACGTGCTCGTTGACGCTGCGCCGCATGTCGGCAATCGCGCGCTGCGCGGCAACGCTCAGCAACTGCGACAGCGCATACGATGTCACCGCCTGGATGAGCGTGGCCACGGCGGCCGCCCCCGCGATCCAGGGAAGCAGGTCCGCGCGTGCGTTGCCGATGACTTCGTCGATCAGGAACTTGGACGTGCCGGGCAGCACCAGGCCGACCACCCGGTTCACCAGCATGAGCGTGAGGCCGAGCGCGAGACGCCAGCGGTGCCGCCACACCAGCACGCGCGCTTCTTCCCACACGTCCGACCACTGGATCTTCTTCTTGGGTTTGTCCATATTGACCCGTCGTGACAGCGTACTACGGAAAGGGGGCCGCCTTCGCCGGGCTGGCGCTGTGGGGGCTTCGCCGGGCCAGGGCCGCGTCGCGGCCGCGCGTCGGCCCCTGCGGCTGCTCCGCGGACCACTGCGCCGGCTGGCCCCCTCGTTCTCCGGCGCGTCTTGCGAACTGACGCCATCGCCGTGCTCACAGGGTTTGCTTCGGGACCTCGTACCGACCTGTCTGGCCGTCGCTTCGCCGAGGACCCTCCGCAAACCGTTCGACGCGTGCCGTGCCGTGCTGTGCCGTGCCGAGCCGATCCCCGGTCCCTGGTCCCTGGTCCCCGATCCCTGGTCCCTGGTCCCCGATCCCTGTCTTCTGTCTTCTGTCTCCTGTCTTCTGTATTCTGACAGGAATCAGCGATGCGCCGCATCCTCCACGTCGACATGGACGCCTTCTACGCGTCGGTTGAGCAGCGCGATCGCCCGGAGTTGCGCGGGCAGCCCGTGGTGGTGGGCGGCCGTCCCGACCAGCGCGGCGTGGTGGCGGCCGCCAGCTACGAGGCGCGGGCGTTCGGGGTGCGGTCGGCGATGTCCATGGCCGGCGCCATTCGCGCCTGCCCGCAACTGGTCATTGTCAGGCCCGACTTCGCCAAGTACCGAGCGGTCTCGGCACAGGTGTTCGAGATCTTCCGCTCGGTGACACCCCTCGTGGAGCCGCTCTCCCTCGACGAGGCGTATCTCGACGTGACCGCGAACTCGTGGGGTGAGCCGCTGGCCGTCAATGTAGCGAAGCGGATCAAGGCCGCCATCAGGGAGGCGACCGGGCTGACGGCGTCGGCCGGCGCCGCACCCAACAAGTTCCTCGCCAAGATCGCGTCGGGCTGGAAGAAGCCGGACGGCCTGACGGTGATCGCCCCTGAGCGCGTCGAACGCTTCCTCGAGAGACTGCCGCTGGATGCGCTGTGGGGGGTCGGCCCAGTCACGGCGCGTAGGCTCAGGAGCCTTGGACTCGAGAAGCTCGTCGATGTACGCACGGCCGACCGGGCCGCGCTTCGACAGGCCGTGGGAAGCGCGGCCGAGTGGCTCGTGCAGCTTTCCTCCGGCATCGACGACCGGCCCGTCGAACCGTCACGTCCCAGAAAGTCGGTAGGCACGGAACGCACGTTCGCGACCGACCTGACCGACATCGAGGATATCCGGGCGCGCGTGGCGGGCATGGCACGAGAAGTGGCCGGCTGGCTCGAGCGCACGGACGCGTACGCCCGGACGGTGACGCTGAAGGTCCGGTACGCCGGCTTCATCACGATCACCAGGAGCGAGACGCGCGAGCCGGCAGTCCGGGATGTTGACGCGATCACGGCCGGTGCCGTCGCACTACTGTCGCGGACCGAAGCGGGGCGGCGGCCCGTGCGCCTGCTGGGTGTCAGCCTGCATGGGCTGACGAATGCGCCGCACGTGCCCGCAGCACAGCCAGCATCGGCCGACCTACCGTTCGACGCAGAACCGTAGCCTCAGAGTCTTGAGTCTTGAGCCTTGAGTCTTGAGTGCTGGTCGGTACTGCTGAGCCGGTCCCCGGTCCCTGGTCCGCCGCCTTGTTACAATGCCCCGATGCCCGTCCGTGTGCTCGTGACCCTGCTCCTCGCCAGCCTGGCCGGCGCCGGCGGCATTCCTCAGGCCCAGGCCAGGAGGCCGCTGCGCGCCATGTGGCTGTGGAATCCCTCGGCCGCGCGTGCCGATCCGGCGGCCCGTGCGGCCCTGCTCGATTTCGCCCGGCGTGAGCGGATCGGCACGATCTGGGCGCAGGTCAACACGGTCGCGGCTGCCGGGCCGCCATATCCGCCGGCCGCGAGGCGCGACCACGTCCACGCGTCGCCGCGATCACTGGATGAGCGCGAGGGCTGGAAGGCCCTGATCGCGGCGGCTCACGAGCGGGGGATCCGGATCGAGGCCCTCGACGGAGACCCGGCCTGGGCCCTCGCCGCCAATCATCACCTTGCGCTCGGCGTAGTCGATGCCGTCCTCGCGTACAACCAGCAGGTGTCGCCCGCTGAACGTTTCGATGGCGTCCACCTCGACATCGAGCCCTACCTGCTCGTCGCCTGGCGGTTTCCCCGGAGCCGTGAAGCGCTCCTCCGCGAGTACCTCGACGTCATCACCCACTGCCAGAGCCACGTCCACGAGTTCCCGACCATGGCCTTCGGCGTCGACATCCCGTTCTGGTGGCAATCGGTCGACGGGAAGACCGGCCGCGCCATCGGTGAGGTGCGCTTCCTGGGCACCAGCAAGGCGGCGAGTTATCACCTCATCGATCGCCTCGACAACGTGGGGATCATGAACTACCGGAACAAGGCTGCCGGCCAGGACGGCATGATCAACTTCGGTCAGGATCTGCTCGTCTATGCCGAGCAGGCCAGACACGCAAAGATCTGGATGGGTGTCGAGACGTCCCGCTCGACTCCAACGCCGGTGTGGTTCGTCGTCGGCCAGCCTTCGGGCGACGTGGATCGTCTGCTCGCATCCGACGCGGCGGGCCTGTCACCAGACGGACGCTTCCGGGGCCACCGCCTACGGATCATCGACGATGTCGCGCACACGCACGTTGGGCTCGCATTGCCCGGCAGCGATCCGGCCGCGGTGCCCGGCGAGGTGCGTGAGGCGTTGGTGTCCCTCGCCCGTCGTTTCAGTGTGCTGTCGGCGCCTGGAGCGCCGCGCGGCGACGAGGCGCTCGATCGGGCGCTGCGTGCGCTTCGCGCCAACCGCGAGTGGGAGGACCCCACCGCGGTCCCACTCGAGGTCGCGGGGACAGGCGAGAGATTCCCTGGCATCATCGCCACCAACGTGATGCTCCCGAAGCTGACGTTCGCCGGCCTTCCCCTGGATGTCATGCGCCGCGAGGTCGCCGAGGCAGAAGGAGTGTTTGCCGGATACTCCACCTACGCCGGCATCGCCATCCATCACTTCGAGAGCTACCGCAACCTGGTGGCGGGGGAGGCTGGCGACCCACCGCGGCTGCCCTGGGCCCGGGGACGGGCCTACCTGTTCAACGGGATGCGGTAGTAGCTCGCGATCTCCTCCACGGTCTTCCGAATGCGGGCCTGCGCCTCGGACCGGACCGTGTCGCTCACCCGCCTCGGGGTCCCGGCCGGACCCGTCGTCATGTCGAAATCGTAGTCGCGAAAGCTGGCGGCATCTACAACATACAGCGACCGGCCGCCGTCACGCAGAAGGCCGTAGACCGGGCCGTAGCTCGACGCCACGACGTAATCGTCCCTGAGGTATGCGCGCCGCTCGCCGGGGCGCTCGGTGAACAGCGGCCGGCCGAACAGCGGGTGGTTGACGGTCGGCCGGTGGCCGAGCAGGTAGAAAAGCGTCGGAGCCACGTCTGTCGAGAACGCGAGTGCGTCCGGGTCGACCGCGAGGCGCTGCCACCGGCGCGGCAGATGAATGACGAGCGGAATGCGGATGATCTCCGGGAAGATCGTGTACGCGTGTCCCCAGCGGCCGTCCTCGCCGAGCGAGTCGCCGTGATCGGACGTGAAGATGAGGACGCTGTTCTCGTAGAGACCCCGGGCTTTGAGCATCCCGATGAACGAACCGATGCACCCGTCGATCCGCCTGACGCGAGACGCGTAGGGCGCATAGAAGCCTGGATAGACCTCTCCTGCGGGGACTGACGCGCGCTCACGAGCGATCGACGACACATGCACGTTCTGGGCGAGCGTGAAGGCGAAGACCGGCCGATCGTCTCCGGCCGGCGGCGAGGTCAGGTGACCGGTCAGCTCTTCCAGCGTCCGGCAGAGGTCGTACCGGTTGCCAGGCACGCCCCGGTCGAGTTCCACCAGGTCCGGCCAGCGTGCCAGCGTCGCCCGCAGCACAGAGTCCACCGTGACGAAGGGCCGGTAGCGCTCGGACATCACCAACTGCTGCAGGTTGTTCATGGGCCCGAACGGGTTCGGGTACTGCTGGTGCGGCAGCAACGCTCCGGTGAACCACGTCGGCTCGGCAAGGCCTGTGGCCCCGTACCTCGTGAACGCCTGGCGGAACACCGTGCTGTCGCGTGCGAGCTGCCCGAGCGAGGGTGTGAAGTCGACGCCAGGATTGTAGGGTGAGACGTAATCCTGCCGCAGGCTGTCGACGCCGATGATGAAGATGTGCGGCTTGCGCTCCGTGCTCGGCGTGAGGTCCTTCGCGATCGGCATCTCGTGCGGCACGATCGCCGTCGTCCGGGGGATGTTCGTCTGGCGCTGCAGCAGCTCGTAGAAGGCCCTTGTGTCTGGCGCCACCCGTGTCCGTTCGACGCGAACCAGGTCGTGCAGCACCTTGAACGACACATCGTAGCCCCCATAGGTGTCGAGCACGAGGGCGAGATCGGCCGACGGGGTCAGGCCTGCGACCGCGAGCCGCTTCGGCGCCGCCGACAGTGACCGATAGGAGAGCACCAGCGCGACGGGTACGACCATGAAGAGCACCGTGGCGAGGCGTTCCCGGCCCGATCGGATCGTTCCGTGGACGGATGCGAACACCAGCGTCCAGACGGCAAGGACACCTGCCTTCTGCAGCAGGTAGTTCCAGTCCACGACCGCCGTCGCCCACGCGAGGCCGTAGGCCAACGCCGCAAGGGCGACGAGCCACGCGACGCCAGTCCGCCCGCCTCGGGACACGGGCGACAGGGGGCGGAGGGCGAGATCGAGTCCTGACCGCACCGCTTCATGGTCCGGCCACATCCGGACGGCGATGCCGGCCAGGCAGACGGCCGCCGCGCCGCCTGCTGCCGATGCGATCACCCAGGCCGGACGCCCGGAGAGTGACAGGGCCGACAGCAACAGCGCCTGGCCGACGCCGGCCAAAACGATCCCGCCTCCGGCGCACACGAGCACGAACTCCGCGAGGCTCGGCCGTGGGAGCCGGGATGCCAAGGCACGCACGAGGCTCAGCGCCGCGAAGGCCCCCATGTAGGCCACCAGGTGGAGCAGGAGACTCCAGACACCGGCCACCAGGCGGTCCGAGGACGTGAGCCTCACGTGAGGGTCGGCTCCGAAGCGGATGGCGAAGATCGCTGCATAGAGCCCTGCCGTGAAGGCCCCCGCCAGGAACGTCGCCCAGAACAGCCTCGAGTTCTCCGGTGCGGCGAACCGCCAGTCCAGGCGTGGCACGCGGGCGGCGAGGTCGACAAGCGCCAGCCAGCACGGCGGCGCGAGCCACAGAGCCGCCCAGATCAGGGCACTCCAGTCGTTGCGCAGGCTCATCATCGGCCGGGCCAGGACCACCCACACGCCGATCGCCGACCAGATCGCCATGAAACCGAGGATGAGCCAGCGCAGGCGACCGGGCCGGATGTCGTCGACCACCGTCCACGCCCCGCAGACCAGCGCGATCCAGTACAGCCAGTGGTGGAGCAACGGGAAGGCGCTGACCCACCCGATGAGTTCGTTCACGATCACCTGTTGGTAGGTGAACGGCACGTAGGCCAGCAGGCAGTAGACCGACGACAGCGCGAAGATCCCTCCGAAGATCGCACGCAGGAGCAGGAAGGGCATCGAGCCGCCGGTCATCGGCGTGCCTCGTCGAGCCTGCGCTTGAGAGCCAGAGCCTCGGCAGACCCGGGTGCGAGTTGGAGTGCACGGTCACAGTGCGTGACGGCCTGGTCGCGCCTTCCGTCCTCCAGCTCGACTCGCGCCAACGTGAGATGCACGTCAACGTACGTCTCGCCGACCGCGAGGGCCCGCAGGAGGTAGTCGCGGGCGTCTTTGCGGCGTCCCTGGCGCGCCGCAATCTGCCCCGCCGCCAGTAGGACATCCGCGCTCCGCGAATCGTGCCGCATGGCCCGACCGACCGCTTCTGACGCCCCGTCGACATCGCCGCCGCGCAGCCGAAGCCGGGCGAGCCCAAGGTACATGTCTGCATAGTCCGGCGCGAGCGAGATGCCTTCTTCGTAGAGCTGAATCGCCCGCTTCGCGTCGCCTGCCCGTTCGCGGGCCCGCGCGTAATAGAACACGATGTCGCTGTCGGTCGAGTCGAGAGAGCGGCACCGCTCGAACGCCTCGAAAGCCTTGGCCGTTTCGCCGATCGCCTCATAGGCGCGCGGCAGCGCCGGGCACGCCTCCTCGGTGCGCGGCGCGAGGAGGAGGTAGCGTTCCCACTGCACGGCTTCGTCGCGATGGCGGCCGAGATGCCCGTAGGCACGGGCCAGCCGGCCAATCGCCAGATGGTCGTTCGGGCTGCGCTGCAGCAGGTCGCGAAGCGCTTCCACGGCTTCCCCGTATCGGCCACGCTGGTAGAGATCGGTGGCACGGGCAGCCAGCTCCGTGTCCAGGCCAAGATCCGCCACCTGGCCGGCGGTCCCGCGGCCCCGCGGCGGATCCTCCATGGCACGCTGCCCAACCCGGGCGGCGGAACCGATCGGCCGGTCCGACGCCAACGGGACGGGACTCAGGACGAAGCTCCAATAGTAGATGGCCAGCACCAGAGCAGGCGCCATCGTCCGAACCAGCCAGCGAAGCATGGGCTCAGAACCGGAACGTCAGTTGACCGCTGCCCGAATGCTGGTGGAGGTTTGATCGCTCGAACCGTTCTTCTCGGCTCCAGGCCCCGCGAAGCGTCGCCTCGACGCGCCGGCCGAACAGGGCGATCAGTTCTCCCGAGACCCCGTCGGAGCTGAGGATCAGGATGTCGTCGATCGTGCGGATCTGTTCCTTGGCCGCACCGTGCCGATATCGCAGCCCGAACCACTGGGCATCGCCGAAGTAGTACCGGAAGGCGCCATGCCAGGACACGTTGGTCCCAATGTCCTTCGGGGTCACGAACACCTGGCTGATGAGGAGCCAGCTGCCCAGGTACTTGCTGAGCGATCCGATGTAGATGTTGATCCCGTCGCCGAAGCCCAACCGGCTCATGCCGGCCGACACCTCGAACCCCTTGCCCAGACTCTGGTAGAGGTGCGCGCCTGCCCGGTAGTCCGGGTAGAGCGTCTTGGCATCGGCAAAGCCGGCGTCAAGGTACATGTAGGTGCCGCGGCGCAGGCGCGGGTAGAACTCCAGCTCGAACTGGCGGTCCGTGAGGGTGTAACGGTCCGCCTGCGAGGCCGTCAGGCTGAAGGATCCGAACCCCGCCTTCCGGCGGACGGCTACCCAGTACTCCTGCCAGGGATCCCGGCCGTCATCGAACCAGTCGTACGCGTAGCCCACCGTGGCTCCCCAGTGGCGCTGGCTGTCGAGCAGCCGCTCGCGCATCTGGCCGCCCTGTTCGTGGCGCGGATCGACCTCGAGGAGCCGGTCGAGAGCGTCGACCGCCTCCCGTACGCGGTTCAGGGCACTGAGCGCCCGGGCCTTCGCCAGCAGCATGCTGGTGTCCCGCGGGTTTCGACCGAGCACGTCGTCGGCAAGCGACAGGGAGAGCGCATTGTGGCCGGACCAGAGTTCCGTGTAGACGAGCGCGGCCGTCGCATCGTAGTACCCGGGCTTCTGGCCCAGGACCCGCCGCAATTCCGTCCGCGCGTCGGCGTAGCGTCCCTCCCACGTATAGACGAGGCCCAGCAGCGTCCTCACGTCGACATCGTCCGGGTGGCCGGCCAGGTGAGCCACCATGATCGCGATGGCTTCGTCCCGTCTGCCGGACGTCGCGAGGTCCCGTCCTTTCGCCAGCACGTCGTCCTGAGCCAGCACCGGTCTGGCGATCGCCAGGGCGGATGCCAGAACCGACACGGCGATCAGGACGCGCAGGTTCGACACACACATGGAGTGACCCCGTCTCATCCGTAGAGGTATCGGCTCGACGCGCCTCCGGGCACAGGCAAGTCTCCGCTGCATCGACTGTCCGGGCTCCGCCTGGCGTATACTCCGCCTGAGACGCCGGTCCGCTACACGGTGGGATTGCTTCTGCTCGAGTGCCAGGTGTCCTTGCGGGACCGGCTATCATGGTGCGAGCGGTGACTGCGGGTCAACTCTTCCAAGCCGTTGACAGGCTCGGCGCGGTGCCGGCGCGCTTCGCAAAGGCGGCGCGAGCGGCGCTGGTCGGCCTCGTCTTTCCACCGGCGATCCTCGCTCTCGCCTCGACGCTCGGGACGCCGCTCCGGGGAGGCGTCACGTGGTTGTTCGTCATCGTGCCCGCCATCGGCTTCACGGTGAGCGGGTTGATGGCCGGGGCGGCGTTCGGGCGCGGGCATCGCGTCACGTGGACGTTCGGCGGCGCGCTGCTCCTCGGCGGCTCGCTGATTGGCGTGGCGTACCGGAGCCTGCACGGACTGACCGGCCGCGAGCCTATCATGCTGATCCTGTTGGTTCCGGTCGCGGGGTTCATGCTCGGATTCGCCCTGGCCGGCCTGGTCGGGTCACTTTCGCTGCCGCTGCCTGGAACGCAGCGGAGACGGGTGACCGGGCGCTGTGCCTGGGGGGGACTCCTCGGGGGGCTGATTGCGGCGGTTCCCGTTCTCGTGGCGCTTCCGACCGCGGACCGGCAGATGGCCCAGTACGCCTGGATGGCGATGACGGTCGCCTCGTTCTTCGCCTGCCTGATCCTGCCCTACCGTCTGATGGGCCGGGCGTTCCGCGATGCGATGGATACCGTAGTCGCTCCGCCGATGGCGGAATCGTCCGGGACCGGTGACCGCACGTAGCGACCAGGCTTTCACTCGTGGACGATGCGGCCGCCGACGATCGTCGTCCGGACCGTCACGTCTTTGATGCGCTCCGGCGCAATCGTCAGGATGTCCTCGCTGAGGATCACCAGATCCGCCAGCATGCCAGGCGCCAGCGTGCCCTTCTGGCCCTCCTGGAATTCCGCGTACGCCGAACCTGCGGTGTACGCGCGCAGAGCCTCCTCGACGGTGATCTTCTGCTCGGGCACCCACCCGCTTGGGTTTTCCCCGTCCAGGGTTGCTCTCGTCGCGGCCGCGTAGATGGCGAGCATCGGGCTGAGCGGCGCCACGGGCCAGTCGGATCCCAGCGCCAGGCGCGCGCCGGCGTCGAGAAACGAGCGGAATGCGTAGGTCGTCCTGATCCGCTCCGCGCCGATCCGCCGTTCCGCCCACCTCCCGTCGTCGATGGCGTGGTACGGCTGCACGGCGGCGATGACACCCAGACTGGCGAAGCGCGCGAAGTCTTTGCGGGCCACATGCTGCGCGTGCTCGATGCGGAAGCGCCGGTCTCGGGCGCCGTTGGCGCGGGCGATGTCGGCGAAGATGTCGAGCATCATCGAGATGGCCCGGTCTCCAATGGCGTGGATGCACAGCTGCAGGCCGGCAGCGTCGGCCGCGCCCAGACGCTCGCGCATCCCCTCGACCGGAATCATCTCGTCAGCCAGCAGCCCCTGCGTACCGGGCGCGTCGGCGTAGGGCTCGAAGAAATAGGCGGTGGTCGAGCCGAGCGACCCGTCGGCAAAGCCCTTGACCGCACCCATGGTGAAGAACGGGATGCCGAACCCGCGCCGGATGCCGAGCTGGGCCTGTCTCTGCCACTGGAGTTCCGACGGCGCAGCCGACAGCCGCAGCGTGAGGTCACCGCGTTCGGCCAGCTCACCGTAGGCCGCCAGATCGCCGGCATCCGGCCCCATGTCGCGAACGCTGGTCACCCCGAGCGCCGCAGCGTGCTGCAGGCCCCGGTGGATGGCCCGCATCCGCTTCTCTGGGGTGAGCGGCGGGATGATGCGGGTGACCAGGTTCATGGCGGCGTCCTTCAGTACACCGGTGGGGCGGCCGGCCGCGTCCTTGACGATGGTCCCGCCAGGCGGGTCGGGTGTCGACGCCGTCACGCCGGCCAGACGCAGCGCCAGGGAATTGGCCAGCGCCATGTGCCCGTCGTACCGGCTGACGAATACGGGAGTGTCCGGCGTGCCGCCGTCGATTAGGTCTCGCGTGGGCAACCTCGCAGGCATCCATCGCTGATCGTCCCAATCGCCTCCGAGGATCCACTCGCCTTCGGCGGTCGAACCCGCGCGCTCGCCGAGGCGCCTGGCGAATTCTTCCGGCGTCGCGGCGTCTCGAAGGTCGACGTTGTCGAGTTGGAGGCTCCCTCCGACGAAGTGGACGTGCGAGTCGTTGAACCCTGGCACGACCAGCGCGCCCCCGGCATCGATGACCCGGGTCTCCGGCCCTGTCCATGGGTCAACCTCGGCGGCCGTCCCGACGGCGGCAATCCGGCCACCCGCGATGGCCAGGGCCTCGGCCGACGGCCTCGCCTCGTCGCCGGTCCACACCCTGGCATTCGTCACGACGAGCGTACCGCGGGGGTGCTGGGCTCCGGGCCGGCACGCCGACATCCCGAGCAGGCCGATCCCGAGCAGCACCAGCGCCGCCCCGGCCGCCGGGTCACACCATCCGGTCTCGATCCGCATCTCGCGCCTCCGGGCTCGTGTCGCGGGCATTATAGTGCCGGCCTCGCCGTGCACGGGGTATGATGCGTACGACGGATTCTCCGACTCATCCATGCGTGCCGCGCTCGCCATTGTTCTTGCCGTCGCCGCCGTCGTCGTCGGTCTGATCCTCGGCCTGGCCGTTCGCCAGTCTCCCGCAACCGGCGAACTGACACCGGCCGAGGCCGCCTCGGCCCTTCGCGCGTCGGCGACGTTCACGATGCGCGCCGGCTCGCCGGTCCGGCGCGAGGTGGTCGACATCGTTGCGGTACGGAGGATCGGCCAGTCTTCGACCGAGGTCGAGTTCACCTGGCGCGACTCGCCGCCAACGGGTGACGGAGCTCCGGTGCGGACATCGATGGCGTTGTTCCGGAACAGGGACGGGCAACGCTGGGTGCTGACCTCGCTCTACAAGATTGACTGAGGGGCGCGGGCGGAACACGAGACGAACGCGTGAGGCGCCCCTGGGAGGATGAGGCATGCCGTACGACGCCGGGAAGTTTTGCGACTTGGTCAAGGACATTCCCTTCGCCATGTTCACCACCGTCACCGCCGAGGGCGGCCTCCGCAGCCGGCCGATGGTCGCCATGTCGAACGCCTTCGACGGGTCGCTCTGGTTCTTCACCAGGACGGGTTCCTCGATCACGGCGGAGCTCGGAGTCGATGGGCGCGTGAACGTCACCTACGTCTCGGCTCCGGAGGACCGGTTCGTCTCGGTGTCCGGACAGGCGACCATCGTGCGAGACGACGCGCGGGCGGCGCAGATGTGGAGTTCGTCGTACCAGCAGTGGTTCCCCGGCGGAGCATCGGACCCGGACCTCTCGCTCATCCGCGTCGACGTGACGCGGATCGAGTACTGGGATCGGAAGGTCGGCCGGATGACCACGCTGTGAGGACGACTCGTCGCCCTGGGGCCCGAATGGGCCACCTCGGGCCCTTCCAGGCGCCGCGCGAACCCGGCGACGGGCACGCGGTGCGCCTCCGGGGACGCCAGTGAGCATACACCGCGATCACCACGTCACGACCGCCTGTCCGCTCGATTGCCCCGACTCGTGCACGCTGCGCGTCGACCTGCACGAGGGCCAGGTGGTGGCGCTCGACGGTGGGTACGACAATCCGGCGACCGCTGGCTTCATCTGCGGGAAGGTGCGGCGTTTCGCCAGCCGGGTGTACGGCCCTGACCGCCTCCTCCAGCCCGGCGTGCGCGTGGGTCCGAAGGGTTCGGGGGAGTTCCGGTGGATCGCGTGGGACGATGCGCTGGACAGGGCTGCGGAGGCGCTGAGCGCCGCACGGCGGGCCTGGGGCGGCGAGTCGATTCTGCCCTACTACTACGGTGGATCGAACGGCCTGCTGACGCAGGACACCGTCGACGCACGCGTGTTCAGGCGCCTCGGCGCGACGCGGATCGCGCGCACGCTGTGCGCGTCGACGACCGGTGCCGCAAACCAGGCGCTCTACGGCAAGATGCCGTCGGTCACCTACGAAGACTACGTTCACGCGAGACTGATCGTCGTGTGGGGCGCCAACCCGTCGTCGTCCGGCATTCACCTGGTTCCCTACATCCGGACCGCTCAGAAGCAGGGCGCGTGTCTGGTCGTGGTCGACCCCCGCGCGACTCCGCTGGCACGTCTGGCGGATCTGCACCTGCCTGTGCGGCCGGGCACCGACATCGCCGTCGCGCTGGCCATTCACCGGCATCTGTTCGAGCGCGGTCTCGCCGATGCGGCGTTTCTCGAGGCCCACGCGCGCGGTGCGGACCGGCTCCGCGCCCGCGCCTCTGAGTGGACATTCGAACGAGCGTCCCAGACTGCCGGGGTCCCCTCCCCGCTTCTCGAGCGGTTCGCCGACCTCTATGCGTCGCTGTCACCAGCCGTTGTCCGCTGTGGGTGGGGTCAGGAGAGGAACCGGAACGGCGGGAATGCCACCTCAGCCATCCTCGCGCTCCCGGCCGTTGCAGGCAAGTTCGGCGTCCGCGGCGGGGGCTTCTCGATGAGCAACTCGGCCTCGTGGGGCATCCAGAAGACGTGGATTGGCGAGGACGAACCCGCGACGCGCATCATCAACATGAATCACCTCGGGCGCGCGCTCACCGGCGATCTCGATCCGGCCGTTCGTGTCCTCTTCGTTTACAATTGCAACCCGGCGGTGACGGTTCCCCACCAGAATCTGGTTCTCGCAGGCTTCGCCCGCGAGGACCTCTACACGATCGTGTTCGACCAGGTCATGACGGACACGGCCCGCCACGCCGATCTCGTCCTGCCGGCCACGACCTTCCTCGAGCACTACGACTTCGCGCGCGCCTACGGACCCCTGAGCCTGCAGATGGTGAGGCCCGTCATCGATGCCATCGGGCAGGCCAGGTCCAACGTCGACGTGTTCGCCGGGATCGAAGCGCGGCTCGGCCTGGCCCGCGAAGGCGAGGCGAGAGACGACCTCGAGATGATGCTGAAGGTGATGGGCGACCTGCCGGCTCCCATCGGCGAGGCCCTGCGCAACGAGTACCGGCCGGAGCCCGATTGCGGCACGTCGCCCATCCAGTTCGTGGATGTCTTCCCGCGGACGCCTGACGGCAAGGTCGATCTGTTCCCGGACGCGCTCGATCGCGAGGCTCCGCTCGGACTGTACACCTACCAGCCGGACCCGGCGACCGACCAGTGGCCGCTCGCGCTGATCTCGCCGTCGACCGAGAAGACCATCAGCTCGTCGTTGGGGGAACTGCTGGCGAGGCCGGCCGTCCTGACCATCAACCCGGTCGATGCCCGTGACCGCGGGATTGCCCAGGATGACGAGATCAGGGTCTACAACGGTCTTGGCGAGGTTCGGTGCGCCGCCGAGGTGTCGCCCATCGTCCGGCCAGGCACCGTGTCCCTGCCCAAGGGCCTGTGGATGCGGAGCACGTCGAACGGCTCCACCGCCAACGCCCTCGCCCCTGACACGCTGACCGATCTCGGCGCCGGCGCGTGCTTCAACGACGCGCGGGTGCAGGTGGAGAAGAGTGAGTCCCAGGAATCGAAGGAGTCCTGAATGTCCCGTATGGTGCAGTGCGTGAAGTTCGGCAAGGAAATGCCCGGCCTCGACGCCCCACCTTGGCCGGGCGAACTCGGCCAGCGTGTGTACGAGAACGTGTCGCTCGAGGCTTGGAGGCTCTGGGAAGAGCGGATGAAGATGATCCTCAACGAGTACCGCCTGCTGCCATTTCAGAAGGAAGCGCAGGAGCTGGTGGGCAAAGCGATGGAGGATTTCTTCTTCGGCCAGAGCTCGGCCCTGCCGCCGGAGTACACGCCGCCCAAGCGGAAGTAGGCCGCACTCGGGGTTCGGGGTTCGGAGGGTCCGGTGGGCACCTCGAGACGACGGTTCCTCCACGATTCGGCCGCAGCGATGGGTGCGCTGGCCCTTCCGACGCTCGGGTGCGCCGGCGCCCGCGAAGAACCAGCGGCACCGAAGCAGCCGGGAGCCGGGCCGGCTCGGCGCGCTCGCGAGCCGGCCTATCTGCGCCTGGCCCGCGAGGGCCGCCTGCCGCAGATCGAGAAGGAGCTCTGGGCGATTCTCGGCGAGTGCCGTCTCTGTCCGCGTGCGTGCGCCGCGAACCGCATTGGCGGCGAGCGCGGTGTGTGCAGTTCGACCGCGCGCCTGAAGATCGCCTCCTACGGCCCTCACTTCGGCGAGGAGCGGCCGCTCGTGGGCCGAGGCGGCTCCGGCACGATCTTCTTCTCGAACTGTAACCTGCTCTGCTGCTTCTGCCAGAACTGGGAGATCAACCACCGCGGCGACGGCCAGTACGCGACCCACGCCGAACTGGCGGACATGATGCTGGACCTCCAGCGCCGCGGGTGCCACAACATCAACCTCGTGACGCCCACCCACGTCGTCCCCCACATCGTGAAAGCGCTCGGCCTCGCCGTCGATCGCGGCTTCACGCTGCCGCTCGTCTACAACACCGGCGGCTATGACAATCTCGACGTCATCAAGGCGCTCGATGGCCTCGTCGACATCTACCTGCCCGATTTCAAGTACCAGGATGGGACACTGGCGGCGAGATACTCGAGCGGAGCGGCGGACTATCCCGACGTCGCGGCGGCCGCCATCCGGGAAATGCACCGGCAGGTCGGGGTGCTCGCGATCGACGGGCGCGGCATCGCGGAGCGGGGCCTCATCATCCGGCATCTCGTCATGCCCCACAACATCGCTGGTACGGATCGGTTCGTCCGCTGGGTCGCCGGTGAACTGACGAAGGACACCTACGTCAACATCATGCGGCAATACAGGCCCGAGCACCGGGCGTCCGACTATCCGGAGCTCGCCCGCCGCATCTCGCTCCACGAGTGGGAGCAGGCCCTCGCCTGGGCGCGCCAGGCCGGGCTCACGAACCTCGACACCTGACGGTTCGGCCGCCCGTCAATAGTCCCGGACGTGACGCGCTGCAGGGGCAACGCCGGATCCAGCCAGTAGCAGCTCGCGGTCGATGCGAAACCGCACGCGTGCGTGGGCGGCGCGCAGCGCCGCCACGACGTCCGCGCTCGTCGCACCGCGTGCGAAGATGAAGCCGAGGTAGCTGGCGCCGTCAGGCAGCGTGACGAGGTGCTGGCCGGGAACGGCCGTGATCAGCAGGTCATCAATCCGCGGCACGCCGCGCGCCGCCTCGATCCCGTCGACGCCCCGATAGACTCCTGTCGTGGGAATCGGGATCATCATCACACCCGATGCACCGTCCTCGCGCGAGACGGTGTCAACCGCCTCGCCGAGGGCATGTCTCAGAAGCAGCTCTTCGAACGAGACCGTGGCGCCGCCCGCCGCCGCGAACCGCAAGGCCCGTGCGCACAGCCCGCCGATGGGACGCGCGGCGGCCTCGAGCACGAAGACGCCGCCAGCGTTCACCCGGCACTCCGCGTGAACCGGGCCGTGGCGAAGGCCGAGCGCTCGGGCCGCGGCCGCAACCGCCTCGACGATCCGGGACTGATGCGCGGCCGGTGCTCGCGACGGGGTCACGTAGATCGTCTCCTCGAAGAACGGGCCGTCCAGCGGGTCGGGCTTGTCGAAGATCGCCAACCAGCGGAGCCGCCCTTCGGTCATCAGCCCCTCAACCGCGTACTCACGCCCCTCGATGAACGACTCGATCAGGATCGTCCGTGAGTCGGGGTCCTTCATCAGGCGCACGTCGGGCGCGTCGAGGATGTGGCGCAGGCGGTGGACGGATTCGACGAACTGGTCAGGCGTATTGGCGCGGATGACACCGCGGCTGCCGGAGAGCACGAGAGGTTTCACCACCACCGGGAAGGACACGAGCCGGGATTCGGGGTTCCCGACTTCGCCGACCGCGCTGGCGCGCGGCTTCGTCGGGGCGAGCCGGATTCGGGATTCGGGGAATGCCTCCCGCAACAATGCCTGCGGATCGGCATCTACCGGAACGGCCGCAAACGCAGGGACCGGCAGGTGAGCGTGCTGCAGGCGCTGTCTGGTCAGGAGCTTGTTCCGGCTGACGCGGGCGGCGTCCGGCGGATGGAAGCTCAAACCGAACGCTTCCGCGACCTCGGAGGCCAATACGGTCGGCCGATCGCCGAGTGCCAGTACGCCATGAAGCGGCGACTCGGCATTCGCACGCGCCAGCGCATGGAGCGAACGAGGATCGTCGTAGAACCGCACGGGCACCGAATGGCCGACCCACGGGTTCTCCAGGCCGCGGCACTGGTCGAGACCGTAGACGAGCTCGACACCAAGGGCCAGCGCCGCCGCATCAAAGGAGCGGGTCTGGTACCCGGTCGTCGTCGAGAGAATCAGTACGCGTTTCATGCGAACCACGGCGAGCCCGGGGGACCGGGAATATCCACAACCGGTCCCCGGCCCCAGGTCCCCGGTCCCTGTTCAGAGAAGGGCCACCTGCCCCTCGGTGGGTTCCGCTCAACAGTACCAGGGCTCGTTCAGGTAGGGCACGCTCGCCCCCCGCGCGCCTCGTCCGCGATCGGGGATCCGGGGTCGGGTTGCAAGGCCCGCACGCTCGTGCGCCAGGGCAGACACCTGTGCGAACACCTCGCTAGGTGGGGCGATCAGGCTGCGCCCGACCAGTGCGGTGATCTCACGCTGGAACTGGTCGATCCGCGGATCGGCATGGGTCCACGGATACGCCAGCGCCGTCGGATCGAACGGCCGCACCCGGGCGCGAACCTCCGGAACCTCCAGCAGGCGCGATCCCTCAGGAATCAGCAGGCGGATGCTCCACTGAACGGGTGCGATGCTCTCGACGAGATCGAGCCCGGCCATCGTCTGGAGCAGGCCGCAGTACCCGTTGAATGTGGTCCACGGGGTGAAGGGCACGAGGGTGGGCGTCAGGGCGAGGCCGGCCGAGCGGCACGCCTCGACGGCCCGCTCGAGGTCTGCGCGGGTGTGTCTCTTCTCGAGCAGCGCCAGTATTCGGTCATTCACGTCCTCGACGGCGGAGGTCACGAACAGGCACCCGGTCTCTCGCAGCCGCGGCAGCATCGCCGAGTGCCGCACGAGGTGTTCGACTTTGATGGTGACGTCATACGTGAGCGCCGGGAACTCCCGGTGCACGGCGTCCGCGACGCGCAGCGCATGTGCCGGGCCGTTCAGGAAGTCCGGGTCGCCGAACGTCACGTGCGTCGCGCCGCGCTCGACTTGGGCGCGAATGTCAGCCAGGACGACGTCCGGCGGCACGATCCGGAACTGTCCCCGATAGACGGGCACGACCGGGCAATGCCGGCAGAGGTGCTTGCAGCCCCGGCTGGCCTCCGTGTAGCCGGCCACCCGGCGCGTCGAGCCTTCCTGAAGAGCCGCGTAGCGATCGAGCGACGGCAGTCCGTCTCTATCGGGAACGATGAAGGCGAGGCGGGGAATAGCGTCCGCGCGCGGCTGGGGCGGTCGGCCCGACGTCGCCGGCGACGAACGCACGGGTCCCGGCGACTCGTGCCGAGTCGCGTCCGCCGCGCCGGTCACGAACCGGACGAGATCGCCTTCGAACTCGGCCCCGAACACGCCTTCCACGCCACGCGCCCGCAACAGGGTTCCGTTGACCGGCGCATAGAGGCCGTAGGCCGCGAGGCGTGCGCTGGGATTCGCTGCCCGTACGCGATCGAGCACGGGCAGGGCGAGTCGCGTCGCTGTATGCATGGGGAGATGGAACGCGATGACGTCCGCTTCCCGCACCGCGGGCTCATCGAGCTGCTGCCGCGCCAGGTCACAGACGCGGACCTCCACCCCGGCCCGGCGGAGCCAAGCGGCCGGCGAAGCCAGGCCGAAGGGCTGGCGGCCGAGCTCGTAGGTGGAGAGGAGGAGGGCCCTCACGGGGACCATTGTGACATACCACTGCTGTGCTATGCTGCCGCGGTTCGGACTCCCCCCAGCACTAGGAGGACTTCCGTGAGCATCTACCTGTGGGTCATCCTCGCGTACCTGCTCGTCCTGACCGGATTCAACTTCTACCGCTCCCGGCGGATCACGTCGCAGGACGACTTCATGGTCGCCGGCCGCAGTCTGTCGCTCACCAAGATGGTCTTCACCCTGGTGTGCACGTGGATTGGCTCCGGCACGTTCATCGCCGGTGCCGAGTACGCCTCCTATGCCGGGTGGAGCGCCGTCTGGCAGCCAGCTGGCGCCTTTCTGGGCATCGCGATCATCTACTTCGTCGCGGCCAAGATCCGGACCTTCGGGCAGTACACCGTGGGCGACATCCTGGAGGTGCGCTACGGCAGGTTCGCGCGGCTGTTCGGCGCCATCGCGCTCATCATCGCCTTCACGACCATCGTGTCGTATCAGTTCCGGGCCGGCGGCTACATTCTGAACGTGCTCTCGGACGGCCAGATCTCCCTGGAAGCAGGCCAGACCATCGCCGCGATCTTCGTCATTCTGTTCGTAGCGCTGGGCGGCATGGTGGCCGTCGCGCACACGGACTTGCCCAACGGCATCATCATCGTTTCCGCGTGTCTGCTCTCGGTGCCCTTCGTCATCGCTTTCGCCGGTGGATGGTCCCACGCCCACGACGTGCTGCCCGCCGCCCGGTTCGAGATATTCGCCGCGGACTTCGGCAAGTACCCGCCCCTCAAGGCTGGCGCGTACTTCCTCTCGACGCTGCTGCTGTTGATGGGCGTGCAGTCGATGTACCAGAAGTTCTACGCCGCGCGGTCGCCTGCGGAGGCCAAGAAGGCCGTGGCCATCTGGATCGTCGGCACGATCGTGGTCGAGACCATCGTGATCGCCATTGCGGTCTACGCGTCGGTGTACAACACCGAACACGCCATGGGGTGGGATGGCCGGGCCCTGGTGCTGAACGCCGCTCGCTACATGGTGCCCGGGCCGGTCGGCGTTCTCCTGTTGGGCGCGGCCTGCGCCGTCGTGATCTCGACGGGCATGAACTACCTGCTCTCGTCCAGCTCGAACGTGATGCGCGACATCTACCAGGGCATGATCAACCCGAAAGCGGATCCCGAGAAGATGGTGGGCCTCCAGAAGGTCTTCATCATCGCCATGGGCATCGTGGCCTTCGCGATGATCTTCGTCCCGACCTACTTCCAGTGGGAGATCTCGGTGCTGCAGTACGCGTATTTCGCCTACACGATGTACGGTGTGGCGGTGACGCCCGCGCTCTTCGCGGCGCTGACCTGGAAGCGCGCCACGTGGCAGGGTGGCGTGGCGTCGATTGTGGGCGGCGCGGCCTCGGCCATCTTCTTCGAGATTCTGCTGCCGCGCCTCGCGCCCGCCGTCATGAAGGCGGCTCCAGGCGCAACGGGTGCCGCGGTGTTCGGTGCGGACCCCTGGGGTATCCCGAGCATCTACCCTTCGGCTCTCATCTCGATCGGGCTCCTCGTGATCGTGAGCCTGCTGACGCCGCCACCGAAGGCGGAGACGTTGGAGAGGCTGTTTCCCAAGGAGAGCTAACGAGGCCCCGCCTCAGACCGCCGAGCACCTGCGGGGCCCGGTGCTCGCGTGGATTGGCCGTGCGCCGGGGACGGCATCCCCCTACGCCAGCGCGCGGCCGCGCGTCTCGGGAATCCACGCCCACATCGCCGCGGCCAGGACGAAGGCGGCAGCAGCGATCGAGAACGCCACGCCGAATCCCCCGGACGCGGCGAGCGAGCCGACCGCGAACGGCGCAACGGCGCTGGCGAGGCGACCGATGTTGTAGGTGAACCCCTGGGCCGTGGCACGAATCTCGGTGGGGTAAATCTCCGCCGTCACCGCCCCGAACCCGCTGAAGTGGCCCGTCGCGAAGAAGGCCACAACGGGGCCGAGCAGCAGCAGTGCCAGGCTGGATTGGGTGAGGCGGTAGCCGAGCAGCAGGACCGCGGCGGCCAGGAGGTAGACGACATAGGTGCGTTTCCGCCCGAGCACATCGCTGATGAAGCCGAACGTCACGTACCCAAACCACATCCCGACCTGCATGACGATGACGAAGCCCGACATCGTCGCGGTGCCGAGGCCGATGCCTCCCTGGGCCTGCGGGAGGGAGAGGTACGCCGGTATCCACTGGTTGAATCCCCACCACGCGAACATCGTGCACGCATTCATCAGCGTCACGGCGATCGTCAGCTTCAGCAGCGAACCCCTGAACACGTCGGCGATCGAGGCGCGCCTAGCCACAGTCGCCGCTCGCCGTTCTCTCCAGATGGCCGGCTCCTCGACGCGTTTCTGCACCCAGATCGTGAACAGCGCGGGCAGCACCCCCACGAAGAACACCGCACGCCAGCCCCAGGCCGGCATGACAACCGCCGTCACCAGAGCCGCCGCGCCGTAGCCCACGGCCCACGCGCTCTGCATGAACCCCAGCGCCTTCCCTCGATGCTCTGCCGGCCACCACTCGGAGACCAGCGCCGCTCCGCTCGCCCATTCGCCGCCCATCCCGAGGCCGAGGAAGACACGGAAGACGGCGAGCTGCACGACCGTTTGTGCGAAGCCGCACGCAGCCGTGAACGCGGAGTAGATCAGAATGCTCGCGATGAGCGCACGCGTGCGGCCGAGCCGATCGGCCACCACGCCGAAGAACAGGCCGCCGGCAGCCGAGGCCACGAGCGTCACCGACCCCAGCAGGCCCGCCGTGGGCTTGTCCATGCCGAGGTCGCGCATCAGGGCCGCCAGCACGAGTGCGTACAACATGACGTCGAAGCTGTCGAGCATCCATCCGAGGAACCCCGCAGCCAGCGCTCGCCGCGCCTCGGGCGTCCCTTCCCGCCACCACCCGAACATCCCACCACCCGCCTGCTGCACCATACTCACGCCCCCTGTCGCCCGTCGCCCATCGCCTGTCGCCTGATCCCTTCCCCGTCGCCCGTCGCCTGCCGCCTGATCCCTTCCCTGTCGCCCATCGCCTGTCGCCTGTCGCCTTCCCTACCGCCTGTCTCTCGCAGCGCCTCGCCGAATTCCGCGCTCGCCTCCGCCAGGTAGGCATCCGCCCCGTCCTCGTCGAACACCGGCCCGTCCGGCTTCTCGAAAGCGGGTCGCTCCTGCACGGCAATCATCGTCTCGAGCCGCGCCTCCTGCTCGCGCAGTGCCTCGAGTGCCTCGTCGCGCGCTATGGCACGAAACCGAACTCGGTCTCCCGGCGCGGCCTGGGCAATCCACATCAGGTCCGCACTGATGACCGTCGCGATCTTCGTGTACCCGCCTGTGGTCCCCCGGTCGGCCATCAGCACGATGGGCTGACCGTCGCCGCTCACCTGAACCGAACCGAAGGCCGTGCCGTCGGACACGATGTCAGCGGTGGTGCGATGCGTGATGACCGGGCCCTGCAGCCGGCAGCCGATGCGGTCGGAGTGTGCGGACACGACGAACTCGGACTCGAGAAACGCCGCGAGCCCTTCGGCGGTGAACGCATCGTGTTGCGGCCCGAGCACGACGCGCACCACCTGCGGGTCACCGTACCTCGGCACCAGGCGGCGGTCGAAGCGTCGCCCCCGCTCCCCTGCGTCGGCCTTCCCCAGAGGCAGCTCGTCGCCGGCCTTCAGCGCACGCCCCTGGAAGCCGCCGAGTGCCGAGCGCGTGAAGGTCGAACGGCTGCCGAGCACGACCGGCACGTCGAAGCCGCCCGCACAGGCGAGGTACGCACGCATGCCCTGGCAACGTCCCGAGAAGCCAAGGCGTGCGCCAGCCGGCACCTCGACGGCGTGCCACAGGCGAATCGGTCTCGCGTCGATCGACGGTCCGAGATCACCACCCGTGATCGCGATCCTGGCAGCGGTCGTGAAGGCGATCTCGGGGCCGACAAGTGTGATCTCCAGACACGCCGTGTGGTCGTCGTTGCCGACGAGGCGGTTGGCGGCGCGGAGCGCAAAGGGGTCCATGGCGCCGGAAACGGGAACGCCGAACCGCTGGAAGCCAATCCGGCCCAGATCCTGAACCGTCGTGAAGAGCCCACCTTCGACGATGAGACAGGTGCGCCGGGGGGTCACATGCGCCTCCGGATGTCCGGCACGAACGAGCCGGCCTCCACCCTGCGCCGGATCCTGTCGTACTCAACCGGATCGATGGGGACGAACCGGACGTAGTCTCCGGCGTCGCACCAGACTGGCGGGTCGCGGGTGGCATCGAACAACCGGACCGGCGTGCGGCCGATGATCCGCCAGCCCCCCGGGCTGTCGGTCGGGTAGATGCCTGTCTGTCGGGCGGCAATCCCCACTGACCCAGCCGGTACCCGTGTGCGCGGCGTGGCCAGTCTCGGCGTGGCGATCCGCGGCGAGAGTCCGCCGAGGTAGGGGAATCCCGGCGTGAAACCCATCATATGCACGAGATATTCGCCCTCCGAGTGGATGGCGACGACCTCCTGTTCGGTGACGCCCCCGTACGCGGCCACGTCGGGTAGATCCGGACCGAATTCGCCGCCGTAGGTACAGGGAATCGAGACGACGCTCGCCGGTGGCAGTACGACGTGGCTTCGTTTCGCATCCAGGGCCCGGATTGCGCCTTCCAGGTCCCGGACGGCGCCGCGGCGCGGATCAAGATGCACCATCAGCGAGCGGTAGGTCGGAACCGCCTCGACGATCGCCGGGTGGGCGGCCGCGGACAGGAGCGCCGCCAGCGTGCGTACCCTGGCGTTGACGGCTTCGTCGATGTCATCGCCGAACTCGACCACGAGACAGCGGTCGCCGGCAAGAAGGAAGCGCGGCTCGTCGTACGCGGCCATCAGTCCCCGACGATCTCGCCCATCGACACGAGCGTGACGCCCGCGCGCCCGAATGCATCACGAAGCGCCGCGGCCAGCGCTACGGCGCCGGGTGTGTCGCCGTGGAGGCATATCGTGTCTGCCGGCACGTCGACGATCTCGCCCGTCACGGCCACCGCCGTGCCCTCGGTCACGAGACGGAGACTGCGTTCGACGACCTCCGTCGCGTCGCGCAGGACGGCACCCGGCTTCGACCGCGGAACCAGCGTTCCGTCAGCCTGGAGCGCACGGTCGGCAAACACCTCGCGCGCCACTCGGGTCCCGCCACGCCTCGCGATCTCCACCCAGGGCGATCCGGCCAGCACGACGAGGATCAGCCGCGAATCCGCCGCAACGACTGCATCTGCGATCGCCGCCGCCAGGTCTTCCCGCCCGGCGGCCATGTTGTAGAGCGCGCCGTGCGGCTTGACGTGCTGCAGCCGCTTCGCCGACGTGAATGCCGTCAGTGCACCAATCTGATACGTGAGGTCGTCGTGAACCTCCTGCGGCGTGGCCGCCAGGATGCGCCGGCCGAATCCGCGGAGATCCGGAAAGCCCGGGTGGGCACCGACCCCGACTCGGCACGATTCGGCCAGGGCGACGGTCTTGCGCATCCAGCCAGGGTCGCCCGCGTGGAAGCCGCAGGCGATGTTCGCCGAGGTGATGTGCCGGATGATGTCGCTGTCAAGGCCCAGCGTGTACGCGCCAAAGCTCTCGCCCATGTCGCAGTTGAGGTCAATGCGCCCGGCCACCGCAGCCTCCCCTCGAAGCGCCCATGCCGGCACAGGCTATTGGGGGTTCGCCGGGCTGTCAAGAATCTCGATCTCTTCCGGGATTCGGGGTTCGGGATTCGGGATTCCCGACTTCGCCAAGCTCGCATCCGCGAGGCTTCGTCGAGGCGGGCGGGAGTCGGGCGTCCCGGGCCTCCTGTCCGATCGCCGCTCGCCTGCGGTTGACGCTCCCGGGCCGACCTTGTACAACTGCCGCATCACGCCCAGCCACTCGCAGCCACAGGGTCTATCATGTCAGCAACCGACGCGCTCCTCCGGTTCGTGGCTGCCACGGCAGCCTGTCTGGCGCTTGCCGCCCAGCCATCAACAACCCTGACGGCGCGGCAGGACCATGCCTCCCTCGTGCTCGGGGAGATCTTCACCCCGGGCGGACCGATCCTCAAGGACCGGAACGGCGACGGACTGACCGACTTCGTCGACGCCACATTCGCGCTCGGGGAGCCGGCTTCGGCGTGTGACGTCGCGGCGGCGGCGAACATCGCGGCACGGCTGGCCTTCGAGTCGGCGGAATTGAACCTCCCGCTACCCCGCGACGGCGCACGCTTGACCATTGCCATCGGCGTGGTCGGCATCCGGCGCGCCGGACTGACCGATGCGCAGGCAGGAGTGGCGAGTCTGCCTCCGGGCGAGGGCATCGTCAGACTGGCCGGCCCGCCGGATCGCCCCGTGCTCGTCGTCGCCGGCAACAGCGTCGAGGACACGCAGGCTGCGGCGGACTACGTGGCCGGCCGGCTTCCGTTCCTCTGGGACGCGAAGGGGCCCAGGCTCGGTCAGGTCGCGACGGATCTTCGGGCCGTCCTCGCGAACGCCGGAATCGCCGCCACCGTCAGCGACGCGGTCGTGGTTCATGTCAGGCATGGGACCGACGGGCTCGAACGAGTGACCATCGACGTCTCGGTCGACACGCCTGCCGCCCTGAGACGCGCGGCCGCCGCGCTACGCGGACTGCGGACCGTCGTGCAGCCACGCGCCGCCGGCGGTGAGGCCGGCACTCCGCGTGCTCTGGACTACCCGGGTGTCCGGGCTGTCCGCGTTCGCCTCCAGGCTCCGGGTGCAGCCCTTCGCGAGGTCGACATCCCTCGAGTGACCGAACCCGAAGCGGCCTCGCCCGGCCGCCGTCCCGCCGGGGCCAAGGAAGGTCTGGACCTCTCGAACCTCTTCACCAACGACGGGCTGCTCGGCGACTCCGACAGCAATCTGATCCCCGACCGTACCGACGTTCTGCTCGTGCCCGACGGCGAAGGCCTCGATGGCGTGGTCGACGTCGCGGCCCGAGTGTCGCTCGAATCCGCCGGCGTCAGTCTGCCCATCGCCGTGCCGGCGTCTGCCCTCGACAAGCCAGCCTCGCACCCGACGCTCGTGCTGGTCGGCGTCACGCACGCCCTGGTGGACGAGCTCATCAAGGCCGGGAAGTTCGTCCGACCGGACCTGCAGCCAGGCGACGGGTACATCGGCATCGTGCGCAAGGCCTGGGGTGAGAAGCCCGCCATCGTCGTCACGGGAGGGGATCTGGCTGGCGTCCGGCGGGCTCTGGTGCAACTCGCAGAGCGCGTGCCGCACCTCTGGCCCCGTGGCAAGGATCGGCCCACCCTCGACACGGTCGAAGACGACGTGCGGCGGTTCCTGGGTGGGCGGTCTCCGGCGGGCCAGGCGGCCATCGGTCTCTACAAGCTCGGCCGGATTGGGGCTGCGCTGTCCGACGCGCCGATCGAGCGTGCGTCGGTACGTCTCTCGCTCGAGAAGCCGGATCCCGGGTTCGCCGCGTTCCTCAGGGCCGAGGCGACACGCCTCCTCGGATCTGAAGCCGTCGACGTGATGGTCGAGGCGCTCGACGTCAAGCAGGCCGGGATCGTCGACATCAACGGCCAGCCGGTCGGCGGCGTCTTCGACATCCCGTCGGAGGTAGAGGAGTTCTGGCATCTGTTCCGCACGAAGGTGCTTCCGGCGGTTCGCCGACGGGCGCCGGTCGTGATCGAGGCGCGGCTGAGCGAGTCGCGGGAGCTGCGCGCCAGCATCGAACGGCAGGCCACCCGGCAGCTGCTCGAGAAGGGCGCGTCGCCTGATTCCCGCGTGATCGTCCTGAGCGCGTACAAGCAAGGGTACAGTTGGCTGTTCGACGTCGTGCGGCCAGCCCTGGCCGGGAAGCCCATCAAGGAAGTCCGGATCAGGTTCGCCGAGGCCGGGCCGCCGCCGGACTGGAGGCAGCAGGCCATGTACATCCCGACACGCTGGCTGCACGAGATCTTCCCGATCGACGAAGTGCTCGCCCGTGAACTGCGTCTGGACCTGGCCCAGATCGCCTTCGAGAAGGGTCCTGTCGGTGTGCCCACCTACGAGGTCACCGCCACAGGCGCCGCCGGTGAGGTGCTGTGGCGGCAGACCTTCGACCCGCGATTCGTCGTACGTCCGTACTTCGAACGGTTCCCCGATTACGAGCGCGTGCGCGTGGCAACGGGGTGGATGGAAGCCACCGTGGGCGGACGCTCCGTCGTGAACCAGCGCATCCAGACCGACAGCGAGCGTTTCTGGGACATCTTCCAGGTGAAGACGCTGCCTGCGATCTACGACTACGTCATGCTGCGGACCGACGGGAAGCCGAGACCTGGCGATGCGCCGCATTTCGGCGAACTCATTGTGGACGTGGCTTTGAGCGAGCCGTTCGAGCGCCTGGGCGTGGACGAAGAGCACATCTCGCCGATGGAGGCGCTCCATGAGGACGTGTACTTCGCGACATTGCATTTCTTCGACGTCATGGGGCGTCTTGCCCGGGGAACGGCGCTCGATTATCCGGGCCACATCGTCCCGATCATGCGACACGCGCCGGATGGCACACCCGGGCGGGCGAGTGTCCGCTTCACCGGTTTCACGGCTCCCCGCCCGATGGTCGAGGTCCGCTACTGGCGACAAGATGGGCGTGAAGGACGGATGACCCTCGACATTCCCAAGATCGCCGCCGAGCGGCCGTCGGCTGTGGCCGCAACCGTCCGAGACGGCTCGGAAGGCCTGGTCCGGCTCGACCTGCGCGTGAAGGTCGACAGCGAGCGCGACGAGCGGGACACCCTGGTCGCGCGCGCGCGAGCAGAGCGCGTGGACGAGCAGGTGCTGTCGGCCGAGCAGGTGGCCTCGACGCTCGTGTCCCTGGGCCGCATGCGGGCTGCGGGCGTCTACAGGGAAGCGCTGGCGTATCCCGGGCTTGGAGAGCTGCACGTCGCGGCCGGATGGACGCACGAGGTCTCGACTGGTGCGCAGGCGGTCGCCATTGTCGCGGCGAATGGCTCAGCGCCTCCCCTCCCGGGCATCACGGCATATCTGCCCGCCGGCGACACCGCGTCGACCGAACCTCAGGTGTCCATTCAGTGGGACACGCCGATATCGGTCGACGAGAGCTACCAGGCCCTGGCCAGGATGGCGCGTCTCCCCGAAGCACGGGTCTACAAGGCCGGCGACAGCTACCTCGGCCGCGAGGTCTGGGCGATGGACCTGACGAGCCCCATCCTCTCATCGCACTGGTCGCAGGCAAAGGCCACGACCCTGAAGCCGTCGGTCATCTACTCGGGCCGGCAGCACGCCAACGAGGTGTCGTCGACGAGCCACATCCTCAGGCTGGCGGAGAAGCTGTTGACGGAGCCCGCGTTCCGCAAGAAGCTCGACCGGGTCAACGTGGTCGTCCACCCGATCACCAATCCCGACGGGGCGGACCTCGCGCACGCGCTCTGGAAGATCTCTCCCGCCTTCATGATGCACGCAGGCTACCTGGGATCGCTCGGTGTCGATGTGACGAGCGCGCAATGGGAGACCGATCCCATCTACCCGGAGTCGAAGGTCCGGGCCGCTCTGTGGCGGGCGTGGCTGCCCGATCTCTTCCTGAACCCCCACGGCTACCCCTCGCACGAGTGGGTCCAGCCCTTCTCCGAGTATGCCGCCTGGGTCCGCAACCGCGTGACGGAGAGCCGCGACTGGTGGGGCATGCGAGGGTGGTTCATGCCAGGGTTCTCCTACATCGACGAGGCGAAGTACCCGAGGCACAAGGAGGCGGCCTTCGAGATCCAGCGCCGCATCACAGCGGCCATCAACGGCGTGCCCGAGGTCAGGGCGCTGAATGCCCGCGCCTACGATCGCTACCGGCGCTACGGCTTCGCGTTCAACCAGGAGGACTTCAAGTTCCAGCTCACCGACGGCGTGCTGATCTACACGGCCGTCAAGGGAGGGAAGGCCAATCCGCGCGGGAACGATCCCATGGGTCGCCAGCCGAACATCACCATCTGGAGCGGTGTGACGGAGGCGCCCGACGAACCGGCTTACGGCGACTGGCTCAGGCTGGTGGCTTCGGCAGGGCTGGCCTGGGATACGGCGCTGCTCGACTACCTCGTCGAGGGCGATCACGAGGTCGAGCGCAAGCAGGATGCGTTCCAGGGTGGCGTGACGCTCAGCCTGAGCCGGGCGCGCCCGCCGAAAGGGAAGGAACAGGAGACAGAAGACAGGAGATGGTAGACGGAGCGGATCGGCGAAACGCCATGACCTCTGACCTTCGGCTGGCACCCATTCACGCCATCGACCGGCCGATGATCATCGCTGGGCCGTGCAGTGCCGAGTCCGAGGCGCAGGTCATCCAGACATCGAAGCAGCTCGCAGCGACGGGCCGCGTCGATGTTCGCGGGCGTAGCTTGCCCCGAGCGCCGTCGAGGGGTCGCCTGTCGCCTATCGCCCGTCGCCTGTCGCCTTCTGTCTTCTGTCTTCTGTCTTCTGTCTTCTGTATTCTTCTTGAATGCCCCTCGACGAGTACCGCCGCAGACGCGACTTATCCAAGAGCCCCGAGCCGGACGGCGCGGCCGCCGCGGCCTCCCGGACGGCGGCGGGGTTGTTCTGCGTCCAGAAGCACCTGGCCAGCCACCTGCACTACGACCTGCGCCTCGAACTCGACGGCGTCCTGCTCTCCTGGGCTGTGCCCAAGGGACCGTCGATCGACCCGACGGTCAAGCGCTTCGCCGTGCATGTCGAGGATCACCCGGTCGAGTACGGCGACTTCGAGGGCGTCATTCCGGAAGGATACGGGGCGGGGATTGTCATGCTGTGGGACCGCGGCACGTGGGAACCGCAGGTGGCTGACGTCCACGCGGCCCTGAAGAAGGGCGACCTGAAGTTCACCCTGAACGGGTACAAACTGAAGGGCTCGTGGGCGCTGGTGCGGACCAGGGGGGGTGGCCCTCGTGAGAACTGGCTGCTCCTCAAGCATCGCGACGAGTGGGGTGGCCCCGTCGACATCGCCGAGTTCGCCCCGTTCAGCGTGAAGAGCGGCGGTGATTTCGAGGATATCCTCGCCGACGGGAATCCGGCCATCTGGTTGTCGAGCCGCCCGGCACGGGGAGGCGAGGCCGGCGCCATGTTCACGCGCGTCGTCGAGCGTGCCGTACAGATGAAGGCTGGGCGCCTACAGCGCGAGACGCGTGGGGCGCCGGCCGCTGCTCCGCTGCACGGCGTCAGGAGGCGCCGGACCGGGAACGCCGCCTCTGGCGCACGGTCCAGTGCACAGCCCCGGCTTGGGGAGGCAGGGGCCGGCCCGAGCACGATGCGGACGCGCGCGCCACGCACCGCCGCAAAGCGCAAGCAATGAGGAGTCGAGCGCGGTCCGCCTTCGCCTCCACGGCTGGATGACTCTGAGGTGCTGCCAGGAAACACCGGGGAGAACTCCATCGTAGGATCATCCAGGTACCATGCGAATCCGACACCGCCTCACGCTCGCGTTCTTCGTGCTCTCGGTTGTTCCGCTGGCCGCGGTCACCGGATACTCGTACTACTCATCGGCGGCCGCGCTGCGCCGGGCGGCCGCGGCCCAGGCTGACCAGATGGCGGCTGACATGGGCCAGCGCATGACCTGGGTGCTGGCCGACCTCGGCCACAGGGTCCAGCAGGTCTGGCGCGCGCAGCCCGGATCCCCGCCCGCGCCCGGCCGTTCCGACACCATCGGCACCGCAACACCCGGCACGAGAGCCGGCCGTGAGACGGCGACCGTCCAGACGAGCCGGTTTCCGGCTGACCTGCAGGCCAGGGTGCAGGCGGCACTGGCCGAAGCGGCGCCGATGGTCGAGCGCCTGGTGTTCATGGCGGGGCCAGGACAGCCGGAGCCATCCGCGCCGCCACCAGACGCCCAGGCCCCTGGGCCACAACCTCTGCGGCCTCCTCGGAGGCCTGGCGGCATGCCCGCACCTGAGACGCCGCCGTCGAGAGTCGTGGTCGACGTGACCGTGCCCACCAAGCCGCGCCGGCCGCGCGCTCGCGGGGCAGTTGTGCCATTCGAGCCGCCGAGCCGCGAGGCCCTCGACTCATGGCGTCGCGCCATCCAGCAGCAGGCCGACCTCGAGCAGCAGGTGCGGGCCAACGGTGCGGCCATGGCGAGAATCGGCGACCTTCAGCAGGCCGCCCAGGCCCGCGACCTCGCCCGCCAGAGCCCAAACGAACGCCGGCGTGCGGAAGCGCGCGAACGCCTCAAGGCCCTGGCAGCCGGCGAGGCCGTGAAGTTCCCGGTCTTCCTCGACGGGGCCGTCGTCGGTGAGGTCGACGCAACCGTGAACCGGCACCGGATGATCGAGACCGTGCTGGGCCTCGCTCGGCGCGATCGCGGCGAGGTGCCGTTCGTCCTGGATATCGACGACGAAATCCACACCGTGGGCCCCGACGATGCCGCGAGCATCGAGCTGCTGAAGCTCGACCGCCGGGCGCTCGCCGCGCTGCCTGGTCAGGCATCGAGGACCATCGGCGACTGGGTCGTGGTGACGCGGCATGACGAGTCGGGCATCGTGTTCGGTATCGCCCGCCCTCTTGCCGATTCGCTGCGGGACATGCGCTTGGCGGCTGTGCGCAGCCTCGGCCTGGGCACGCTGCTCATCGTCGGGCTGTTCGGCGTCATCGCGCCGCTCGCCTCCCGCCTGACCCGGCATGTGACGTCCCTGACCGACGGCGTGCGGCGGCTCGGCACGGGCGAGCGGGGCGCACGGGTCCGCGTCCAGTCGAACGACGAGATCGGGGAACTTGCGGCGGCGTTCAACCGTATGGCCGGAGAACTCGAGGCGCACGAGCGGGCACTGGTCGAGCGGGAGCGGCTGCGCCGCGAGCTCGAGCTCTGCCGCCAAATCCAGGTGGACATGCTGCCGCACGGCCCGCTCCGGCTCGGGCTAGCCGAGGTCACGGGCGTGTCGATCCCGGCTCGTGAAGTGGGCGGCGACTTCTTCAACTACTTCGCCCTTGCCGACGGGCGTATCGCGCTCCTCGTTGGTGACGTGTCGGGCAAGGGTGTGGGCGCCGCTCTGCTGATGGCCAACATCCAGGCGACGCTCCGGGCGCGGCTCCCGCTGGAGCCGGATCTGCCGTCGCTGGTCGACGCCGTGGACGAGGACGTGGCGGCGAACACACCTCCCGAGGTCTACTTGACCCTCTTCGTCGGCGTGCTCGACGCGGAACGGCGCGAACTGCGCTACGTCAACGGCGGGCACAACCCGCAGTTCGTGCTGCGCGCCGGCGGCACGCTCGAGTCGCTCGCCGCCACGGGACTCCCGGTCGGACTCCTGCCGGGACGTGGGTACGAGGAACGGACGGTCGGCGTAGAACCCGGGGACCTTCTCTTCCTCTACACCGACGGCGCGGTCGAGGTCGAGAACGAAGCCGGCGATACGTTCGGGTCGGCACGCCTGCAGCAGGCCCTGTCCGCGACCGCCGCGGCTGACGTCGCCGGCGTGCTGTCGGAGGTCGAATCGACGATTCGCGCCTTCCGCGGGGTGGCGGAGCCGTCCGACGACGCCACGATGCTGGCGCTGCGGATCGGAAGCGCCCCGGCACCACCTCCGATGCACTGACTCCGCGGGCGCCGCGCATCGCGTCTCGGGCGTGGGATCGCCGTGGTATCGTTCGGTGATGGTCATTCGTGTCGGAGGCCTATGAGCACGAACCAGGCTGGATGTCGGATTGGAGTCCTGACGAGCGGCGGCGACGCGTCGGGCATGAACGCCGCCTTGCGGGCCATCGTGCGGACCGGTCTCGTCCGAGGCGTCGACGTGTTCGGGATCTACGAGGGCTTCCGGGGCCTCATCGAAGGCGGCGAGAAGATCCGCCCGCTCGCCTGGGCCGATGTCGGTGGCATCATCCATCGAGGGGGCACCCTCATCGGATCGACGCGGTCCCAGCGGTTCCGGACGCGCGACGGGCGGAGGATGGCCGCCCGCAACCTCCTGGCCCACGACATCGACAACCTCATCGTCATCGGCGGCGAGGGGTCGCTTGCCGGCGCCGACGTGTTTCGTGAGGAGTGGCCTGGACTACTGGGAGACCTCGTGGCCGCCGGCGAGGCGCGGCCCGAGCTCGCCGCTCTGCATCCGCGGCTCACCGTCGTCGGCCTGGTGGGCTCGATCGACAACGACGCGTTCGGCACGGATATGACCATCGGCGCCGACACGGCGCTGCACCGAATCACCGAGGCCGTTGATGCCATCAGCAGCACCGCGTCGAGCCACCGGCGCACCTTTGTCGTCGAGGTCATGGGTCGCCAGTGCGGCTACCTCGCGCTCATGGGCGCGTTGGCCACCGGCGCAGACTGGATCCTGATTCCCGAGGCCCCTTCTCCGTCCGGCGACTGGGCGGCCGAGATGGTCGACGCGCTCAAGGCCGGGCGCTCTGCCGGCCGCCGCGACGCCATCGTCGTGCTGGCCGAGGGGGCGACCGACCGGAACGGTGTCCCGATCACCCGGGACAAGCTCCGGGAAATCCTGTCGAGGGGCCTCGGGGAATCCGCCCGCGTGACGGTCCTCGGCCACGTCCAGCGTGGCGGCGCGCCGAGTGCGTTCGACCGGAACCTCGGTACCCAGATGGGCTACGCCGCCGTCGACACCCTCCTCTCGGGTGCAGCCGAGCACGAATCGCAGGTCGTCGGCATGCGAGGGAACCGCGTGGTGCGTATCCCGATGACCGAGTGCGTCAGGCAGACGCAGGAGATCAACGCCCTGATGGCGGCAGGCCACTACGCCAGAGCGCTCGAGATGCGCGGCGCCGGCTTCAACACCGCGCTCGGGACCTTCGCCACGCTGTTGAAGGCCCTGCCCCACCCGCCTGGCGAACAACAGTCGCGCCTCCGCATCGGCATCCTCACCGCCGGGGCGCCGGCACCGGGTATGAACACCGCGATCCGCGCCGGCGTTCGGCTGGCCATCGATCACGGCCACGCGGTCTTCGGTGTGCGCCGCGGCTTCCAGGGCCTCATCCACGACGACGTGGAGGAGATGAAGTGGATGAGCGTGAACGGCTGGGCGCCCATGGGCGGGTCGGAGTTGGGCACGAGTCGCGATGTGCCCGGCGGTCCCGATCTGTACCGGATCGCCAAGACGATCGAGCAGCGGGGACTGTCGGCGCTCATGGTCATCGGGGGATGGGAGGGCTACCAGGGTGTCCATCGGCTCTTCGAAGAGCGCCGCAACTTCCCGGCCTTCGGCATCCCAATGGTCTGCCTCCCGGCCACGATCGACAACAATCTGCCCGGGACCGAACTCAGCATCGGCGCCGACACCGCCCTCAACAACATCGTCAACGTCGTCGACAAGATCAAGCAGTCGGCCGTCGCCGAACGGCGCTGCTACGTGGTCGAGGTGATGGGACGGCGGTGCGGGTATCTGGCCATGATGAGCGGCCTGGCGACCGGCGCCGAGCGCATCTACACGCACGAAGAGGGCGTCACCCTGCACAGACTCGAAAGCGACCTCCAGCGGCTCGTGGACGGGTTTCGATCCGGCAAGCGCCTCGGGCTCGTGATCCGGAACGAGCACGCAAACGCGGTCTACGACACCGCGTTCATGTGCAAGCTGTTCGAAGAGGAAGGCGGCCAGCTGTTCGACGTCCGGCAGAGCATCCTCGGCCACCTGCAGCAGGGAGGGAACCCGTCGCCGTTCGATCGCATCCAGGCGACGAAGCTGGCCACCGACTGCGTGCGGTACCTGACCGACGAGGGCGCGCGCGGCTCCGCTGGCGCGGCCTTCATCGGCTTGGCCGCCGGCAAAGTCCAGTTTCACCCGTTCGAGGACTACACCCGCATGATCGACGCCGAGCACCGCCGGCCCAGACAGCAGTGGTGGCTCGACCTGCGGCAGATCAACGAGATCATGGCACGGCCGGCGCCGTCGCCGTAGGAGCCGGCGCCACCATGCCTGGAACGCGAAAGACCTGGACTGTCGCCCTGATTGCGCTCGCCGCGGCCGGCACCCTGCTCGCACTCGTGCTGACCACGGGGTTGCTTCGGCCGACCCCCCGGCGCGTGATCGTCGTCGGCCTCGATGCCGCGGACTGGCAGCTGCTCGACCCCTACATCGCCGCCGGCCGGATGCCCAACCTGGCGCGACTCGTCCGGGAGGGGCGGTCCGGCGTGCTTCGCTCGATCAAACCGCCACTCTCGCCGCTCGTGTGGACCACGATGGTCACCGGCACCAGTCCTCTCCGACACCGAATCCTCGACTTCCTGCGCTTCAATCCGGAGACCGGGGAGCGTGAACCGATCACGTCGGACGAACGCATGGAAAAGGCTGTCTGGGAGATGGCAAACGACGCCGGGCGCGACGTCGCCGTTCTGGGCCTATGGGCCACCCACCCCGCCGAACCCGTACGCGGACTGATCGTGTCGGATCGCCTGTTCGCCTTCCTGCGCCGTGAGGACGTCCCGCCTCTCGTCGTCCATCCTCCAGAGGAGTGGACCCGACTGCTCGACGAGCGGGCGCGGATCGACCGCGAGGTCTCGCTCGCGGCGCTGCAAGCCTACCTGCCGTGGCTGACGGCAGACGACTACGAACGGCTCGAAGCGGGCGGGAATCCGTACGCCCACCCGGTGACGATGCTGCGGCGCATCCTGATCGAAACCAGGCTCTATCATCGACTTGCCGTCGACTGGGTCCGGCGCCGGCAGCCGGCGTTGTCGTTCGTGTACTTCCAGGGGACGGACTCGATCGGCCACGTGTTCGCCGCGTATGCTCCACCGCGGCAGCCGGAGGTCACCCCCGACGACTTCGAACGCTATCGTCACGTCGCGGAGGCCTACTTCGCCGAGATCGACGGTCTGCTCGGCGAGTACAGGGCACTGGCGGATGAGAGTGGATCAACCCTCCTCGTCGTGTCGGATCACGGGTTCCTGTGGCGCGAAGGGCGGCCGACGCACAGTGACAGCCTCGCCGGGGCCACCGCAGCGCTGTGGCACCGCGAGGAGGGCATCTACCTGGTCTGGGGACCGGGCATCGAACCAGACCCCGTACGCGGAGACGGCCGCGTCGGCCAGGTCGCCGCGACGATCATGGCGCTGCTGGGGCTGCCGCGCGCAGCCGGCACCGAGAGCCCGGCGCTCGCAGGCGTCCCGGAGATCCAGCCTGCCCGGGACTACGGCGGCCGGACACACAGGCAGCGTACAGCCACGAGCGCGCCGGCTGGCGACTCGGTGGAGCGCCTGAAGGCCCTCGGGTACGTCGGCGCGGGTGAACCCGCCACGCGCCCGGAATCGGCTGGCGCGAGCACGCGCACGGCCGGCTCGTACAACAACGAGGGATCGCTGCTGCTCCAGGAGAAGAGAACGGTCGAGGCGAAGGCCGCCTTCGAACAGGCGCTCCGCGTCGACCCGCACCTGGCGCCAGCCAAGTACAACCTCGCCGCCCTCGCCGAAGCCGCAGGCGAGTCGGGGGTCGCGGACGCGCTTCTGCTCGGGGCCCTCGCCGACGGGCTGGGCGACGGCCCTGCGCGGGTCGAGGAGATCGTCCGCGGGGCGCTCCAGCAGGGCGACGCCATGCGAGCCCGGCGGCTGCTGGACGGCGCTCTCACGCACAGGCCAGAGAGTGCAGAGCTGCGCATCGCCCGCGGGCGGATGCGCATCGAGCGCGGTGACTGTCTGGGCGCACTGGAGGACTTCGACCGGGCACGGCAATCGGCGCCGGGACTGGCCCAGGCGCACGGGCTTGCTGGATCGGCCCTGATGTGTCTGGGCCGGAGCACCGAGGCGCGCCAGGCCTTCGAGCGGTCGCTCGCACTCGACCCGACGCAGTCCCGCCTGCGTGAACTCCTCGCACGCGACCGCCGGTAGGCGATCGCCGGCCACGCCAATCGGACAATCCCGCTTCGAGGCACGGCCGTCCGCGATGCGAACTAGCGAGGCTGCGCCTCAGACCACCGAGGCATGTGGAGGCGGCTCCGCCTCGCTACTTGACTCATCTGCAACGGATCTTGGCCTTCAAGACGTCTAGTGCCCTGGAACCGTGATGCCTCACACAATTCCCGGGCGGGGCATCCCGCCTGGCGGCGTTGCTCCTCCCTCACATACCGGGAGTATGCTCAGTCGTCGCGCCTTGCCAG